>JAJRQF010000090.1 GCA_024280375.1 Alphaproteobacteria bacterium
ATCTGGGACAGTTATCTGGGACAGTTATCTGGGACAGTTATCTGGGACAGTTATCTGGGACAGTTATCTGGGACAGTTATCTGGGACAGTTATCTGGGACAGTTATCTGGGACAGTTATCTGGGACCACTATTTGAAACAGATTTGGCAATTAGCCAATCGCCAATCTGCTACCTTCATTGCGCCTAGCGACCACTGCCATATGTCCGTCTTTCATAATCGCCTAATTTGGGATCATTGCGATCAAGATATGGTTTCTTTTTATTGGCGCTGGCCCGGCGATTGCGGTCTGCGGCGGCCTGTGCTGCGCGACGTTTAGCATCTGCATTTGCTTGATTTGCTCTCCGGGCAGCATCGGCTTTTTGCTGAGCAGCCCTGCGCTGGGCCTTTGCATCTCTCGCAACCTTGCGTTTTGCAGCAGCGCGCGCTTTGGCATCGCGGGCAGCTTTTCGCTTGGCATGGCTGTTGCCTATGCCCGGACGGCGATTGTAATTGTCATCGTAGTAGGGAGGTTCCACAGGTCTTGGGCGGTAATTATTGGCACTGCGCACCCGGCGAATTCTCAAAATGTCGCCATAATCTGCATCGGCTACAACTCGAAACAAGTTTCCAAAATCGTCCTCTGCCCGCAGGATAACCACATCACCACGAAGCCGATAATCAGAGACGGGGAATAGTCCACGGCGACGTAATTTGCGATGGATTCTGCGAATTGGTACGCCATTAAAGTCCGTGCTTTGAACCGGTACAATGTTATCTCGACCACCAGTCAAATCATTCAAAAGGTTCTCGATGCCAATTTCCAGATCAATATTCAACTGTCCGGCACTTGCCGGTGTAGAAAGCGATGCTGTTGCGAGTATGGCACCACAAATTATGCCACTGAATATTGTATTTTTACCAAACATTTCTAACTCCATATCTCTGCCAATCGGGCAGTCTCGTCAGCCTGAAATTAATCTACCAAATACTCACTGAACCTATCCATAAGAACCTGTTCATATTGCGTTCATCTTAGGACCCTAAGTAATAACCTCATCAACCAAATGTGGGTTATCACCCGTCAGTTCAAGCGGTTAACCCTATATGGCTGGGCTTTATTGTACCGCTCAATCATCAAAAACACTTGAAATGAGCCAATTACACACCATATTTATTGCATGGATGCCAATTGGATCCATACCAAAAAGCGTGCTGCCCATATTCGGGGGCCGCTAAGTTAGTTTAACCAGTCGCTCAACAGGAGGACTCCTCATGCGAAACTTTGATTACTCCCCCCTTTATCGTTCCACCGTTGGCTTTGACCGCCTGTTTTCCCTGCTCGATACGCTGGGCCAGCCGGATCAATCAGCACCAACTTACCCCCCTTATAATATCGACCGCACCGGTGAAAATGCCTATCGTATCTCGATGGCCGTTGCCGGCTTTTCCGATGCTGATTTATCAATCGAGGCAAAGCAAAATGTGCTGACCGTCAAAGGTGAACAAAACGCCACTGAAGATGAAAACGTCGAAGTTCTGTTCCGTGGTATCGCATCCCGTGCTTTTGAACGCCGCTTTCAGCTTGCCGATCATGTGGAAGTGCACAATGCGCACCTGGAAAACGGCCTGCTCCATATCGAGCTGGTACGTGAAATTCCAGAAGCAATGAAAGCCCGCAAGATTGAAATTGGCAATAAAAACTCCAAGCAGATCGAAGCCAAAACCAAGAAAACGGTTTCAAGCAAATAAGCCTATGATCTCCAAATCTTCTTGGGTTTAACCAAATAAAATTGAAGGCGCTGCAATCGGCAGCGCCTTTTTTATTGATCGGCTATTTCCGCGACAACAATTGATCAAGCGATAATTTTCCAGCCCCTTTGACCACCAGTACAACCAGCACAAAAACCCATAATAATCGCTGGTCGAAAATAATGGCATCGGGAAAGCGGTCAAACATTGAACCGATAAATTTAGGCTCCAAACCATGATAAGCGATATCTACGTAAGACTGAATTGCCACAAATCCGATCATGCCAAGTGCTGCGATACGGGTAAACAGACCCAGCAAGATCATTAAAGGCAAAAGAAATTCGGCCCAGGTTCCGGCGATTACAATAAGATGCCAGGGGAATACCGGGATGGCGTCAATATCATACCCGGCAGTCTCTAAAATCGGCGGTAAAATCTGCCCGAAAGCCCCGACACTTGGTGTAACAAACCCAAGCAATCCATCGCCAAGTTTGGTTAGGCCAGAATTATAGTAATAGAGCCCCAACACGCTGATAAAAACCAGCCGGGCCGCAAGCCCTAAAAACCAGCCATCCAGCATCCGCTCAATGCCACCAAATACGGAAGAATGCATACGCTCAATTACCCCAAACAATCCGCCGCGAGCGGGAGCTGACTGCTCTTCTGTCATATTTTCCATGCTCATAATTCAAGTTTCTCCGCTATTTATTGGCCAATAATTTGACAAAATGCACCGCACACCAGCATGCCGGAAATTTGAGCAGACAGATCAAAGTCTGCAACTTCACCCATCGCAATACCGGCAGCCGCTTCAAGTGTCTCACCACCGGCAAGTGCTGAAATAAATTCATAACCGCCCTGCGGCAAAATCAGAGTCTGCACATCAAGCACCGGTCGGGTAATAAGAATGTCCTCGCCCGTCGAAAGGTCGATATCACTGCAATCTGCCCCCTCACGGTTGCGGTCCATCAATGTGGCAGCGGGCCAGATTGAGCGAAATATCCACATCGAGGGATGAGGCACAAACTTTGCATGACCCACATCTTCTGCGGCTATTTTGCCAAGTTCACTGGCTTCCAACGGGCTTACATCTGCCGCGTGGTACGATTGTAGCCAGGCATATTCGACCCGCGCCACATCTGCCAGATAAGGAAAGTCTGCAACCGGTGGAAATTCTTCCAAAAACGCACCAAATCCATCACCATACATAAACAGGATCGGTTGCTTTGGTGGAAATTGAACAATGAATTCCCGCGTTAGGGATGCAAAAAAATCATCCCCCACTAGCCGTTTGATTGCCGGAAAGTTTGCGCCCATCGCGTCAATCAGGCTTGCCATGACATTGTTGCGATAAACGGAAAATCTTTTGTCAGAGGCAAGACCATCAGGTCCAACCAACCCCGATGGGGTTGGCACTTCAGGATCAAGAAGAGCATTGGAAAACCCGGATTGTCCACCTGATATTTGCTCACGGTCAGGCATTGGCGACATGTTCAGTTCTTTCCTGAAATTTGCTCAAAATCCCCTCGGCAATTCCCGCTTCCTCAAGCAATATCGGCCAGGCCGGAATATCGTCATCCCATTCGATCAAAGTTGGCAATCCGCCGGTTTTGGCAATCAGCCGTTCATAAAGGGTCCAGACAACATCGGCCACTTTGCGGTCATGCGCATCAATAAGCAGCGGTCTGCCTGCTTCATCCTCATCTGGAGCATGACCCGCAAGATGAACTTCGCCAACCAGATTAACCGGGAAAGCATCAAGATAATCTTCCGGCGAAAATTCATGATTGGTTGCCGATACATAAATATTATTCACATCAAGCAACAGCCCACAGCCGGTTCGCGCAGCGATTGCCTTGATAAAATCAATTTCGCTCATGGTTGATTGTTCAAAGGCCACATAGGTCGACGGGTTTTCCAACAGCATCTGACGGCCAACGACTTCTTGTACCAAATCAACATGGTCGCAAACCCTGTCCAGGGTCGCCTCATCGTAGGGCACCGGTAAAAGATCGTTTAAATAGGCCCCATCGTGGCTAGACCAGGCAAGATGCTCGGAAAAAAGCCCAGGCTGGTATCGCTTGTTTAATTCAGCCAACCGTTTCAGGTGATCCATGTTCAAAGGGTCTTCGCCACCAATGGAGAGACCTACACCGTGCAATGATAAGGGGTATTTATCGCGAATTTCACCAAGCTGGCGATGCGGCACCCCACCTGCCCCCATATAGTTTTCCGCATGAACCTCGAAAAAGCCAATATCGGCCCTGCTGGAAAGGATTTCTTCCACGTGTTCAGCCTTTAGCCCTGCGCCCGATTTTGCCGGAATTGCAGAACCAATAGAAAAAGGCCCCCGGTCGTTTGAATCAAATTCATTCATCTACCTGGGGCCTCCTTCAAAATTTATAGTCTATAGACCAGAATTAAGCAGGAACGTCACGCTTAAGTTCAGTCAAAGAACCTTTACGGTCGCCTGGCAAAGCCATTGTCATGCAGGAGCCAGAATCAACCATTTTAAATGCATTACCTTGATAATCAACTTTTGATGTTCCAGCACATGTTGTTCCTGCACCAGCTTTACAATCGTTTTTGCCAGCAAGAGATACGCCGTAGCATTTTTCTTTTGCACCTGCAGAAGCCGTGCTTACGCTAGCAACTGAAAGGGCAGCAATAACGGCACCAGCAACGAGTGAAGTGGTAGCAATTTTTTTAACAGACATGAAAATTCTCCGGTTATGTTGAACTAATTATCCCGGCATTCCAGGATGACCGGAACATGGGGCAAAATAAATCAAATGGGAAATCAACCTAAGGTAATGTGTCATAACACTTTTGTGAGATGCCCGTTATCTGCTTGATTATATTGAGCTCTGAACGCTGCATAATCCCGGTTTCACTACCTTTTGTGGCAATTGCACTATCTGCACTTTGGGCAAAAGTCGATCGACCCGCCTATTAAGGTCTCGATTGGGAAGTTTCAGCTGCATTTATATATGGATGAAAACCCGGTCCCTGAAACGAGTTCAGGAACCGGGCCCTTAGCATCTGCGTCAATCAAGTCCATATAGCCAACTATGCCACGCATTCGGGGGCAGCGATTGCGTGATTGACAATACATCTCTCTTTTACAGATGCTAAATTAATTCTTTTTGGTTTTTAATAGTTCCGCCTTTGGCAATCATTTTAGGCTGATTTTTCCAATATCCCGTATTATACTTACCCTAAGGAAGCGCCACATGCTAACTAATTTAGGGCTTTATGAGCGACAAATCAAAAAAAAGCTTACTAATTCGTCAATGAATCCAGTCTCTTTCTATTCTAATTGCAACTTGTTTTTGTATTCACCCACAACATCTCCCAATCAAATGACAATTTTGCTATCAACAGCTTGCCCATGGCGGAAATTTCTGGCAAAGTCGGACCGAATAGGACAGCACCACTGTCCTATTCGCAATTACCGCCAAAGCAATTTCCACAAGATGGAAAAAGGTGGTACTAAGTTGGACCTGACATTGCGGCAATACGCGATAGCGTAATTTACGTTCGCATATGCAAAACCAGCTGATGTGATCATTTGCCTAACCAGCGCATTGGATTACTCAACTTTGACACTGAGGCAAATACGCAGATATTGCCGCTTCAGTCGAAATTTCAATTGAGCGAGGCTTAGCCGACATGCTCCACGAGCCGCAATTCCTTTGCGACCCGGCAGGTAAACGACCGCTGATTTCCAGCGCTTAAAGACTTAATCACCCGGCTCACGCGGGGCATGATAGAGGAATTGGACATGAACAAAAAAACCAAAGCAATTCACACATTGGCTAACCAAAAACCTGTGATGAAAATGTCCAACCATAAATCAACGACCAGCAAAAAACATGAGGGTCTTTATGACCCTCGACATGAACACGACGCATGCGGCCTGGGTTTTATTGCCAATATGCACGGCACAAAATCCCATAAAATCGTCCAGGATGGTTTGCAAATTCTGGAAAACCTCGAACATCGCGGTGCTGTTGGCGCTGACCCGAAAATGGGCGACGGCGCCGGTATGCTGGTGCAAATTCCGCACGATTTGCTGGTTGAGGAATGTGGCAAAATCGGATTCACATTGCCGGAACCTGGTCAATATGCAGTTGCCCACATCTTCTTCCCCACTGATCAAAAAATTGCCGACAATCTTGAAAACATCATTTTTGCAGCAATTGAATCCGAAGGCCAGGTTCTGCTTGGCTGGCGCGAGGTGCCCGTTGACAATTCAAGTCTTTCAACGGCACCCGATATTGCAGCATCCGAGCCTCGGCACAGACAGTTATTCATCAAGCGCGGCCCTGCAATTGAAAGTGAAGAAGAGTTTGAACGCCGTCTGTTCATTCTGCGTAAGGTTATTTCCAATCGAGCAATTGAACAAATTGGTCGGCGCGAAGACTTTTACATGGTCTCGCTCTCCTGCCGAACTCTGGTTTATAAGGGCATGTTTCTGGCCTACCAGCTACGCGACTACTATACAGATCTGAGCGATCCGCGTTTTGTATCAGCCCTTGCCATGGTGCACCAACGCTTTTCCACCAACACTTTCCCCTCATGGAAACTCGCCCACCCTTACCGTTTGGTCGCCCATAATGGTGAAATCAACACATTGCGCGGCAACGTAAACTGGATGGCCGCGCGCCAGGCGTCTGTGTCATCGCCTCTATTTGGTGACGATATTAATAAGCTGTGGCCGATTTCCTATGAGGGCCAGTCAGATACCGCCTGTTTCGACAACGCACTCGAATTTCTTATGCGGGGCGGATATTCGATGGCCCATGCGGTCATGATGCTTATTCCCGAAGCATGGTCGGGCAATCCGCTTATGCATGAGGACCGCAAGGCGTTTTATGAATATCATGCAGCACTAATGGAGCCGTGGGATGGACCGGCCGCTGTTGCTTTCACCGATGGCCATCAGATCGGCGCGACGCTGGACAGAAACGGCCTGCGCCCTGCGCGTTTTGTTGTACTCGACGATGGCACAGTTATTCTCTCCTCCGAGGCTGGCGTTCTGCCGATCGACGATGCGAAAGTTGTTACCAAGTGGCGGCTGCAGCCGGGTAAAATGCTGCTGATTGATATGAAAAAGGGCAAAATTATTTCCGATGCGGAGATAAAGAAAGAACTTTCCAACGCAAATCCCTATTCAAAATGGTTGGCCCGCACACAAATCGTGCTGGAAGACATGCCCGCCCAGCGCGGCATCCGGCCCAAGAAATCCAAATCAGAATTGCTCGATCTGCAACAGGCATTTGGCTATAGTCAGGAAGATTTAAAACACCTGATGGTGCCGATGGCGATAACCGGTCAGGAAGCTCTCGGTTCAATGGGAACCGATACGCCGATTTCGGCAATATCGTCGAAATCCAAGCTGCTATATACCTATTTTAAGCAAAACTTCGCACAGGTGACCAATCCACCGATTGACCCGATTCGCGAAGAATCGGTGATGAGCCTTGTCTCCTTTATCGGACCAAGGCCAAATCTTTTTGATTTAAAAGGCCTGGCCAATCAAAAGCGGCTTGAGGTTCGCCAGCCAATTCTAACCAATAATGATTTGGAAAAAATCCGCGCCATTGGCGATATTGGCGACAACCAGTTCCAGACCAAGACCCTCGACATTACCTATAATGCTGAAAAGGGCGCTGACGGAATGCGCGGCGCGATCGACCAGCTCTGTGCCCGGGCCAAACAATCGGTAACCGAGGGCAACAATATTATTGTCCTGTCTGACCGCCAGTTTTCAGCAACCCGCATTGCAATCCCTGCACTTTTGGCAACTGCCGCCGTTCATCATCATCTCATCCGCAACGGGCTTAGAACCTCTGTTGGTCTGGTGGTTGAATCAGGTGAGCCTCGCGAAGTCCATCATTTTGCAATGCTGGCGGGCTATGGCGCAGAAGCCATCAACCCCTATCTGGCCTTTGATACTTTGGCCAAAAAACATGCCGATGGCGATTTGCCCAACGAGGTCGACGAGTTTGAAGTAGTCGAACGCTATATTAAAGCCATTGATAAGGGTTTGCTGAAGGTGATGTCCAAAATGGGCATTTCGACCTACCAATCCTATTGCGGTGCGCAGATATTTGACGCGGTTGGCCTTGCATCCGATTTTGTTGATGAATTCTTCACCGGCACGACGACCACCATTGAAGGGATCGGACTGGACGAGGTCGCCAATGAAACGGTCAACCGGCACGCAGATGCCTTTGGCGACGTGCCCTATTTACGCACCTCACTGGAAGTTGGTGGCGAATATGCATTGCGCACCCGCGGCGAAGCCCATGCCTGGAATGCCAAGCGGATTTCCAATCTGCAACACGCGGTAAGGGGCAATTCGCAAGATCATTACCGAGAATTTGCCAAAGACATCAACGAGCAAAACGAGGGTCTTTTGACCATTCGCGGCCTGTTCAAAATCACAAAAGCCGAAGAGATTGGCAACAAACCGGTGCCATTGGATGAAGTTGAAAGTGCGGCTGATATTATCAAGCGCTTTGCCACCGGCGCGATGTCCTATGGTTCGATTTCCCGCGAAGCCCACACCACATTGGCCATTGCCATGAACCGCATTGGCGGCAAGTCCAACACCGGCGAAGGCGGCGAAGAGCCCGACCGCTTTACGCCAAAGAAAAACGGCGACAGCATGCGTTCGGCCATCAAGCAGGTCGCATCCGGCCGCTTTGGTGTGACAACTGAATATCTGGTCAATTCCGACATGATCCAGATTAAAATGGCGCAAGGGGCAAAACCCGGCGAAGGCGGTCAATTGCCCGGCCATAAGGTCGATGCGGTAATTGCCAAAGTCCGCCATTCAACCCAAGGCGTTGGCCTGATTTCGCCTCCACCGCACCATGATATTTATTCAATCGAAGATCTGGCGCAGCTGATTTACGATCTAAAAAACGTCAATCCAACCTCTGATATTTCAGTAAAACTGGTCTCGGAAGTCGGCGTTGGTACGGTTGCCGCAGGCGTTGCCAAGGCGCGCGCCGACCATGTGACCATTTCAGGCTACGATGGTGGCACGGGTGCAAGCCCGCTTACCTCGATCAAACATGCGGGCAGCCCGTGGGAAATTGGCCTTGCTGAAACCCACCAAACACTGGTGAAAAACAAATTGCGCTCACGCATCGCCGTTCAGGTCGATGGCGGTCTGCGCACGGGTCGCGATGTGGTTATCGGCGCATTATTGGGGGCCGATGAATTTGGCTTCTCCACCGCGCCGCTGGTTGCGACCGGCTGCATAATGATGCGCAAATGCCACCTCAACACCTGCCCCGTGGGCATCGCCACCCAGGACCCGGTTCTGCGCCGCCGCTTTACCGGCGCACCCGAACACGTGATCAACTATTTCTTCTTCGTTGCCGAAGAGGTACGCGAGCTTATGGCCGAACTTGGTTTCCGCACATTCAGCGAAATGGTTGGCCAGATCGAAGCACTGGATCGCCGCGAGGCAATTGACCATTGGAAAGCCCGGGGGCTTGATTTCTCCCGCCTGTTTTATAAACCGGATGTCGATGCGGATGTGGGCATTTTCCATTCGGAAACCCAGGATCACAATCTTGACGATGTGCTCGACCAGAAATTGATCAAACTTTCCAAAGCTGCTTTGGACGATGGCACACCGGTTAAATTTGATATTGCAATCGGCAATACAGACCGTACCGCCGGCACCATGCTGTCAGGCACACTGGCCAGAAAATATGGCCATGAAGGCCTGCCCGATGGCACCATCCACATCAAAATGAACGGCACGGCCGGTCAGGCATTTGGCGCATGGGTTACCCGTGGCATCACACTGGAACTGGAAGGCGAAGCCAATGACTATGTTGGCAAGGGGCTTTCCGGTGGGCGATTGATTGTCTATCCATCAGCCGATTCAGTCCAGATTATACCGGAAGAATCCATCATTGTCGGCAACACCGTGCTTTATGGCGCCATCGAAGGCGAATGCTATTTCCGCGGTGTCGCGGGCGAGCGTTTTGCCGTTAGGAACTCCGGTGCCATTGCGGTTGTCGAAGGTGTTGGCGACCATGGTTGCGAATATATGACCGGGGGTGTTGTCGCCGTACTTGGTAAAACCGGGCAAAATTTTGCCGCCGGCATGTCGGGCGGTATCGCCTATGTGCTGGATGAACATGGCTCATTCGCCAACCGCTGCAATATGGCCATGGTTGAACTTGAACCGGTGCCGGAAGAAGCTGATCTGATGGAGCAAATTCACCATCAAATCGGCGATATCGAGCATCACGGGCGGGTGGATGTATCCTCCGATATGACCCGCTATGACGACGAGCGCCTGCGCCAGTTGATTACCAATCATCACCGATATACCGGATCAGGCCGGGCAAAGATGATCCTCGATGACTGGGAAAACTATCGTCCGAAATTCGTAAAAGTTATGCCGGTTGAATATCGCCGCGCATTATTGGAAATCGAGCAAGATCAAAACCGCGCTGCGGCACGGTTAGCATAAGGGAAATCGATATGGGTAAAGTTACGGGATTTCTCGAAATTGATCGGCAGGACAGAAAATATCGTCCGGCATCCGACCGCATTCGCAATCATAAGGAATTTGTTATTGCGCCCGATGAAGGCAGGCTGCGCGAACAGGCGGCCCGCTGCATGGATTGTGGCATTCCCTATTGCCATGACAGTGAGGGCCTGCGCGGTTGCCCGGTAAATAATCAGATACCGGACTGGAATGATCTGGTTTATCAAAAGAAGTGGAAACGGGCCTCAATTAACCTCCATTCCACCAACAATTTCCCGGAATTTACCGGCCGCATTTGCCCCGCACCCTGCGAGGCCTCCTGCACGCTCAACCTGATTGACGCGCCGGTGACAATTAAATCTATCGAATGTGCAATCGTCGATCGCGCCTGGAAAAAGGGCTGGTTGAAGCCGGATATTGCCAAAAACAAAACCGGCAAGAAAATCGCCATCATTGGTGCCGGCCCGGCCGGAATGGCCTGTGCGCAACAATTGGCCCGCGCCGGCCATGATGTGCACCTCTATGAGAAAAATGCCAAAGCAGGTGGCCTGCTTCGCTATGGTATTCCAGATTTCAAAATGGAAAAACACCATATCGATCGCCGCGTAGAGCAAATGGGAAAGGAAGGCGTTACCTTCCATTATAACGCCCATATCGGCGGCAATGTCGATTTAGATGAGCTGAACGCCAGCCTTGATGCAATCGTGATGACCGGTGGTGCGGAAAAAGCCCGCGACCTGCCGATTGATGGCCGTGATCTGCAAGGTGTTCATTTTGCCATGGATTTCCTGCCGCAACAAAACCGTCGTAACGGCAATGAGCCAATTGGCGATGTGGAACCAATTTTGGCTTCCGGCAAGCATGTGGTTGTCATCGGCGGCGGCGATACTGGCTCCGATTGCATAGGCACATCGGTGCGCCAGGGCGCACTTTCGGTCACCCAGTTGGAAATCATGCCGCAACCGCCTGAAAAAGAAAATAAGCAGCTATCGTGGCCAGAATGGCCTTTGAAACTGCGTACTTCCTCAAGCCATGAGGAAGGTGCCGAGCGCGAATTTGCCGTCACCACGCTTCGTTTTGAGGGCAAAAACCATCAGGTTTCAAAACTTGTCTGCGCCCGGGTTGATGAAAATTTCAAACCCATTAAAGACAGCGAATTTGAAATAAAGGCCGACCTTGTATTGTTGGCCATGGGCTTCGTTGCACCGGTCAGCGAGGGCATGATCGAAGGCGCTAAGCTAGCACTTGATCAACGCGGCAACGTGGTTGCCAACACGGATGATTATAAAACCAGCGAAGATAAAATCTACGTTGCAGGCGACATGCGTCGCGGCCAGTCTCTGGTTGTATGGGCAATACGCGAAGGCCGTCAGGCGGCGCGTTCTGTCGATGAAGAGCTAATGGGCACAACCAACCTGCCGAGATAATATTTTCAAACTTTTATCGCTTGCCGGTCTGCGGATCGGCGGGTGCGGGTGGCACATAGGTGCGCCGTGGCCATACGGCATCATCGGCCCGCCCGGCAACGTAGCGCTTTTGCAGAGATTTTTCATCGCCCTTATTGTCGACGATTAATTCGCCAACCTTATGAGTCTGCGGCCCCTTAGCGCCGGCAAGCACACTGCCGCCATCAAGCGATGGATCATCGAGCCTGATTGCAATTGTACGCCCGGTGCGCGCCGGATCATAGGAAGGTGCCAGAACCCGGGTTGGTACACCAAATTCCTGCGGCAGCCCTGCTAAAATGGAGAGATTGCCCCCCAGTAATTTTCGCACACTTTTTTCCGCATAAAAAGCCAGTTTGTTCTGGCCGGATTTTGTTACATTGATACCATCACGAGCGCGCAACCGCCTGATCTGGCCATTCACATCGGGTCCGGAGGTAACAAAATTACCCTCTTCATCGGCAAATCCATCCCAGACATCAACAAACTGGCCGCTGAATTTTTCGACCTTGCTGCGATAAACATCATTGAAAAACAGAAAATCCGTATTGGCTGTTTTAAACCGGACCGGCGGCAGGCCAACCCAAATTAGCGGCAGGTTTTTTGATTTAACCGTCTTGGCAAAATTCTCGACCCGAACCTTGTAAGCTTTGTCCCATTCTTCGGTGCGTTTTTGCAGCTTGGTGCCGTCTATCCGCATTAGTTGACGATCATTGGTGCCAACCATAACGACCAATAAGGCGGGCTTAAATTCATCAATCAATCCGGTGATTTGCTCCGACCAATTGTAATAATCAAGCCGCACAAAGCCGGATGAACCACGCGATTTTGAAACAATCTTAACAGCCGGTATCTGCGCAAAACTACGTTTAAGCCCCTTGGCCAGACCACCGGCAAAAAAATCACCCACCACCAGAACAGTGCGCGCGTTTTCCAGTTTTTCAAGTGGCGGCAAAACCGCAACAACGTTTGATCTGCGGCGCCTGACTTTACGTTTTTTTCGTGATTTATTACGGCTGGTCCGTTTGAAACGATTACTGCCAAACAATATCTGCAACAGGCTGCGCCGTTTTTTACGCACCCCTTTTCTTTGTTGCGCCTGCACTTCCTTTATTCCCAACTCCCCACTGACATAGGATGTCGGGATACCGGTCAGCGAAAATGCAAATGCCAAGCCGCCAATAAGAAAAGCTATGATCAATCGTTTATACATATAAATCCGATTCAACCGTTCGCAGAAAAATGAACTCAATTACCGTTTGCAAAAATTCCAGATAACGGGGTTTTGCGCAAGGTGAAGATCATTGAACTTTACACTTTTCTGAAAACACTTGCCAACCTTTCAGGCCAAAACACGCAAACTAAATCTTCCGCATTTTTACAAGCAGTTTCTTCGACGCATAGCCATCCGGCGTCATGCCCAGTCTTTCCTGCAATTTTCGAATGGCCTTGCGCGAGCCGCTGCCGATGGTTCCGTCAATTTCACCGTCATACAACCCCTTACGAGCAAGGTGACGCTGAATTTCCATCCGATCAGGCTCACTCATACGCGGGTATTTGCGCGGCCAATCACGTTTGAACTTACCGTATCCGGCAATTCGGTCGGCAAGATGGCCAACCGCTAGCGCATATTTATCCGCATTATTATAGCGCTTGATCACATAAAAGTTTTTCAAGACCAAAAACGCTGGCCCTTTGGATCCGGCAAAACGCTTTAACACCGCATTGTCGCTACCGCGCGGAAACTTTTTGCCATTGGCGCGTTTCACCCCAAGTTTGGCCCATTGAGCCAGTTTTAGGGTTTTGCCAATTTTACCTTTTCCCAGCCTTTTCGGCAGGGTTACCTCGTAGCCCCAGGTTTTACCTGTCCGCCATCCATTTTTGCGTAAAAGATTAGCCGCCGTTGCCAATGCATCAGGAATAGAGGTCCAAATATCCTTGCGTCCATCTCCGTCCATATCAACCGCCCATGCATTATAGCTGGAAGGGATAAACTGCGTATGACCCATTGCCCCCGCCCAGGAGCCGGTTAATTTGTGAGCAGGCATTTTACCCGATTGTACAATTTTCATGGCGTGAATGAGCTGACTACGGGCAAATTTGCGCCGCCGCTTATCCGCATAGGCAAGTGTGCCAAGCGAACGAAATACATTGCGCAGGGATTTGGGTTTTTCAAGCGCCTTGCCGTAGGATGTTTCCATCGACCAGATCGCCAGCAAAATATTACGGTCGACCCCCAGCTTGCGCTCGATCCGGCCAAGCCACGAGCCCCATTTCTTTTTCATCTCCCTGCCCTTGGCTTCGGATTTTTCATTCACCCTTGGATCGAAATACATCCACATTTCCTGAGTGAATTCAGGTTGATAACGGGTAAGGGGCAGAATTTCTGGATCAGGGCTTTTTATACCGCGAAAAGCCGTTTTGCAGGTCGAGCGTTTGATGCCTCTGGTTTTCGCATAGCCGCAAAAGTTCTTTACCCATGCTTCAAATTTTTTAGAGGCATGGCTTTCAGTTGGCAAAATCACGCCGGCGAACCCGATCGCCAATGCAAATGTAAAAATGGCAAGATGTGGCTTTCGTTCAGTCTTGTTTTCCGGCATTCCGTTCTCCAATTTTTAAACCTGAATTCCGCAGATATTCAGACATTGGCCAATATAAGCACCAGATCAATCAACAATTCGTTTACTATATCGCGGTTTACATAACAATATTGTAGCTTTGCAGGCTGCTGGTTAAACTATTTTCAATCTGAGCCAACAAATTGAAACTTCTTAAACCATCTTGTGTAACCACAATATGGACTATGTCACTGCTCGGTATCAACAATAAGGATAATGCAAAATGTCGACACAAAAACCGGTTCGCCCGGTTCGCAAGGCAGTTTTTCCGGTCGCAGGTCTTGGCACCCGGTTTTTGCCCGCAACCAAAGCAGTGCCAAAAGAAATGCTGACGGTAGTAGATCGGCCGGTTATTCAATATGTGGTGGATGAAGCGCGCGAAGCAGGCGTTGAGCATTTTGTCTTTGTTACCGGGCGGAATAAATCAGTTATCGAAGACCATTTTGATCTGCAGGTCGAATTAAACGATACCTTGAGAAAGCGCGGGAAAACCGTTGAAATCAGGCAGTTGGAAGAATTGCAACCAAAGCCCGGTCAGGCAAGTTTTACCCGCCAGCAAGCCCCGCTTGGTTTGGGCCACGCGGTATGGTGCGCCCGCGATATTATTGGCGATGAGCCTTTTGCATTGCTATTGCCAGACATGATTATGCAATCGCCAAAAAGCTGCCTTTCCTCGATGGTTGAACTCCACAAAAAAACCGGTGGCAATGTCGTCGGGGTCGAAGAATGCAAACCCGAAGATACCCACAAATATGGCATCATTGACAGGGGTGATGAAGTTGGCAACGGATTTATCATCAACGACATGGTGGAAAAACCACCCCAGGGCTCAGCCCCTTCAAACCTTTATTTAAATGGCCGCTATATTTTGCAGCCAGAAATATTTGATATACTGGAGCACCAGAAATCAGGTGCCGGAGGTGAAATCCAGCTAACAGACGCCATGCTGCGATTGGCAGAAACAGAAGATTTTTATGGTTTCCATTTCAAAGGGCGCACATTTGATTGCGGCTCAAAGGAAGGGTTTATCGCGGCCAATGTGGCATTTTCGCTTTGGCGCCCGGATATGGCCGACAATGTACGCCACGAAATTGAAAAACTCTTGAGCGAAGTTAAACCATTCGAGCGCCGCCAAAATGACCGGCGGGAAAAGTAATGCACCATCTAACGCTGAAGGCGCAGGCCAATAATTACACTGCCCACATCATAGGAAGAGCCAGCCACATTACTGTCGACCGTTAGATAGGATACCCTGCCGGTTGCGGCAACAAACCGGTTGAACCAATAGGTATATCCGGCATTTGCACCCAGCGTCACATCCCGGCGGCCAGCGGTGTCATAGTCCTGCAATGATGCGGTCAAATTAGCGTCCAAGGTCAATTGCGGGCGTACCTGACGGGAAATTCCAAGCGATCCCGCATAAAGGATCGAGCCATTGTCGTTGGCATTGGTGGAACTAACCAGATTGGTTGAGCCTGACGCGGTAATGGTTGTCAGGCGTATTGGTGACCAGGTGATTGCGCCATCAAAAGTTGTGCCTTTTAAGGCGGCAATATTGATGTCTTTGAAATCCTCTTCAGCATAGCCCAAGGCCACCTGCCCGGTCAGTTTCTCGCCAAAATCTAGCTCCAGCCCACCGCGCAGAGCATAGGTGTTGCTGTCGCGACGATTGCCATTGCGATCAACGACGATATTATAGACACGCTTGCTAAAACGCCCCTCGACAAAGGGAGTAACCGCTGGCGAAATCTGATAGGAAAACCGGGTTGTAATACCGGAAAGAACATTGTCCCGGTCACCTTGAAATAAATTCGCCCCATTGCTTAGACTTGCATCCTCATAGAGCGTTTTATCCAGCGAACCACGCAGCGAAAAGCGTAGTTTGCCTTCAGTGCGGGCAAGTTCTGCCGATGCAGATAATATCTCGACATTCGGGCGATCAACGATAGTGGCCGCACTTCCTGTTACCAGATTGGCGCTGCTGGCACTTTCTGTCGTTAAATCATAAGCCCCACGAAAAGTTGCCGCATATTCCCGCCCCACATCAAGCCGAAGCGAGGCCTCTGCATTTGCCGCCGGAAGATTGGTACTGCTGCCATTGAAAAACCGCTGATAGGTGGCGCCAAGCTCTGCCTGAAACTGATGGATAGACCAGTTGGACTGTAATCTAAGGCCAATATCCGTCTGCGAAAATGTCGAAGAACGCCCGTTCTGGCTCTCATCCGCATTGGACGTATAGCCAACGCTTTGTTCGAGTGTTGGAAATAAATCAAATGTACCAAGCCGCAAGCCGATTGCCGCATACGGGTTTACCGACGCGGTCACACCCCGCCCTTCAACGGCAGTTACCGGCCTGTTGTTGCGTGGATTGAGCAATCCGTTATCATCCAGCTCGCCTACTTCACCTCGACGAAGCGTCGAGATTGCACGGCGATTACTATTGGATAACGCGCGGCTTGGTGTCGGACGGGATGCCGGTGCCACCAGATCAACCGGCGGTGTGCCGCTGTCCAAAGGCGTGGTAAAAATTTCAGGGTCAACAGTGGGGGTTTCAGAGGCAATAACGCCGCTGCTGTTAATAACCGGATCACTGATCCCCTGTCGTAAAATTAGCGCCTGTTGTGCCTTCGCAGCATCAACATCAATGCCAGCAACGCCCAGAACTCCAACCACACCAGTAGCCACGACCAAAAGACGCCATGAGTGATGGTGCTTAGATGCAACAGGGTTTTTTGTGTCGAAAATTATGTGTTTCACAAGTCACGCAGTGTTGGAAGGGACCAAATTGCGTCAAATGCCAGCAGGTCCGGATACGGATTAGAGAATGGTAAACAATTGTGGTTAACGATTTCTTTCCAAATGCAGCGAATGCCACACTGGCGTTGTGTAAAATAAGTGGTAAACACACCCCAGTGATGAATTGAGGATTGATAATGCCTGCCAACGACATAATTTCGTCTGCTAAACGGACACTGCAAACAGAACAGGCAGGGCTGGATGCACTGGCAGAAGCGCTGGTTTCCCCCTTGTCTGATGAATTCATCAAGGCGGTGGAAACAATCAGAAATATCGCTGGAAGGGTAATTGTTACGGGCGTTGGCAAATCCGGCCATATCGGCACCAAAATAGCCGCAACCCTTGCGTCCACCGGTACGCCTGCATTTTTCGTCCATTCATCAGAAGCCAATCACGGCGACCTTGGTATGATCAGTGGCGATGACGCAATTGTCGCCCTTTCATGGTCCGGTGAAACCACCGAATTAAAAGGCGTATTGGCCTATTCAACGCGCTTTCAAATCCCACTGATTGCTATTACTTCCGGTGGCGATTCCACCCTTGGCAAAGAGGCCGATATTGTGCTCGCCCTGCCAAAACAACAGGAAGCCTGCCCGCATAACCTGGCCCCCACCACATCGGCATTAATGCAGTTAGCCATTGGCGATGCACTGGCAATCGCGCTTTTGGAAAACCGTGGTTTTACTGCGGGCGATTTTCGCACTTTCCACCCCGGCGGCCAATTGGGTGCGAGCCTCACCTATATTCGCGATATTATGCATTCGGGCGACCGCATTCCGCTGGTTACATCTGGAACACAGATGACTGAGGCGATTATGCAAATTTCTGAAAAAGGCTTTGGCTGCGTCGGCGTGGTCGATGAAAGTGGGCGACTTGCCGGTATAATTACCGATGGTGATTTACGTAGAAATTTAAAAACAGACCTGCTGGGTGAGGTGGTTGATAGCGTTATGACCGCCAATCCGAAAACCATTCATGGTGATATGCTGGCCATTGCGGCAATGGAAATTCTTGATAATTCATCCATCACCGCTTTGATGGTCACTGAAAACCACAAACCAGTTGGCATTGTGCATTTTCATGATCTGTTGAAAATCGGTGTGGCTTAGGTAACGGCTTCAACCCGAAGGGTACTGCCGTCCACGTCCACCACCTTAACCTGACTACCAGCAGGCAAATCCGGCCCAACCACCCGCCAGATTGTGTCGCCCAGCTTCACCCGACCCGTACCGTTTTCAAGCGGATCAGACAGTGTGGAAACCTTACCAATCATTTGTGAACCGCGTTCGTTCAGATTTGGCTGGTCGGTATCCGGATGGGTGTTATACCAGTATTTTCGCCCGATTATCGCTGAAGCCAGCGATAATACCGCAAAAACGATCAACTGTGCCTGCCAGGGCCACCACACACTTTCACCCAGGGTCAAGCTGACTGTGCCAACAATGATGGCGGCAATTCCAAACCACAACATGAACACGCCGGGCAGGATAATTTCCAATATCAGCAGAACCAACCCGATAATCCACCAAAGCCAGGGGCCAAGCTCCGCTACAATTGCCATAACCATATTAGACCCTTTCCCGGTTATAATTTACCATATGATGGGGCCAGATTGACTTGCCCAACAAGGCGCGGAATGTAGTGCAATATTGATACGATATAGCCATGGAAGGGCCTAGTCCTCACTTGAGTTGCTTGAACCAAACCCGGCTGGCAGTGTTTTACTTTTGCTCTTTGGTGCCGGTCTTGTCGGTGGCGTCGAACCGCCACCTGAACCGCCGCCAGAACCACCATTACCAAACAGGTCTTTTGAAATCTCACCAATACCTGCAATTGAGCCTAACAAAGAGGTCGCTTCCAGCGGCAACATGATGACTTTTTGATTAGGAGCCGATGCTATTTGGCCCAGCGCTTCAATATATTTCTGCGCAACAAAGTAGTTGATCGCCTGACCATCACCGGCAGCAATGGCTTCCGATACAACTTGAGTGGCCCGGGCTTCAGCTTCGGCTTGCCGCTCACGGGCTTCAGCTTCCCGAAAAGCCGCTTCTTTTGCTGCTTCCGCTTCCAGAATTACCGCCTGCTTCTCACCTTCGGCCTTCAAAATCTCACTCTGCTTAAAGCCCTCAGCTTCCAAAACCTGCGCACGTTTTTCACGTTCAGCCTTCATCTGGCGGCCCATACTGGCGACCAAGTCAGCCGGCGGGTTGATGTCCTTGATTTCAATACGGGTAATTTTCAAACCCCATGGCGAAACCGCCTCATCGACCACGCGCAAAATTCGTTCGTTGATTTCATCACGCTTCGATAGCAATTCATCAAGGTCCATAGACCCCATCACCGTTCTAATATTGGTCATGGTAAGATTAAGTACAGCATTGACCAGGTCGTTTACTTCATACGCGGCTTTTGGCGCATCCAATATTTGAAAGAAGGTCACGCCATCAACCGCAACAGTCGCATTATCACGGGTAATCACCTCTTGAGTAGGCACATCCATTACCTGCTCCATCATGTTTATCTTGTTACCGATACGATCAAGAAAAGGCACAATGATGCTAAGCCCCGGCTGCAAAGTACGCGTGTAACGGCCGAACCGTTCGACGGTATAATTATACCCCTGTTTAACAGTTTTGATGCCTGCAAACAGCACCAGAATAATAAGAACCACAATGGCAATGACGACAATATCTAAACCTTCAAACGGCATAATTGCTCCCAAATTTGTTATAATCTACACGTTAAATAGGTATTCTATTTGCGAAATTCAATTGTTACGCACCCGAAACCGGTCGTTAAATCCAGCCTTTGAGTTCATTTCGAACCACTGTTTCAATTACCGTCATACCATCTTTGGATGCATTAAGACACGGGATATGGCTGAATTTCTCCCCCCCCGCGGTATGAAACGCATCGGCGACCTCGCCAGCGATTTCTTCCAGGGTCTCCAGACAATCAGAAACAAAGCCCGGATTAAGCACCGCAATGTTTTTCACCCCCTCTTCGGCCAGCTTTTCGACCGTTTTCTCTGTATAGGGTTTTAGCCATTCTTCCGGCCCGAAAAGCGATTGAAAGGTGGTCATCAATCGTCCCTCTTCCCATCCAAGCCTTTCATTAAGCAACCGCGATGTTTTCATGCAATGGCAATAGTAAGGATCGCCTTTCTCAAAATAGGATTTTGGAATGCCGTGATAGGAGCAAATCACTCTCTCCGGTTCGAAATCCAATCCTTCAAGATGGTGTTCGATCGAATTTGCCAGCGCATCTATATAAACCGGCGTATCATAATAAGGCGGCACGGTTCGCAAGGCCGGCTGCCAGCGCATTTCCCTCAGGGCATCAAATGTTTTATCGTTCACCGACGCGGTCGTGGTGGCCGAATATTGAGGATAAAGCGGATAGATCAATATTCGCTCGCAACCTTTTTCCATCAAATAATCCAGCCTTGAGGCAATCGACGGAATGCCATATCGCATCGCCCAATCGACCACCACATTTGGCAAATCAGTTAAGGCACCAGCCAATTTTTCACCCTGCTCGCGCGTAAAGGTGCGAAGCGGTGACTCATTGCGTTCCTCGTTCCAGATAGAGGCATAAAGCGCGCCGGATTTTTTCGGGCGTGTGTTCAAAATATACCCGTTCAAAATGGGCCACCAAATAATGCGCGGCGCCTCGATTACCCGACGATCAGACAAAAACTCTTTTAAATATCGGCGCATCGAAACCTTGTCCGTACCATCAGGCGTTCCAAGATTAACCAGCAAAACGCCGACTTTGCCAATTTCAATTTTTGGATGGGTATCCGGTTTCAAACTCATACTTCACGCCCGTATCTTGATATGAATAATTCTGCCGACCATAGAACATCTCAACATGATAGCAATCATTGCCAGCGCGACAAATTACGGCCCAATTCGCCAACGACATGAATATCTGCAAAAAATTCATTTCGATAATCAATGAAAAGCCTCGCCCCTTTCAACAAAAGATATAGGCGAGAAAAAGATTCTAGGTGACGCGGCAGTTGATAAATGTAAAATAATACCAACCATAAAACGAAAATAAAAAAGGGAGATACAGATGAAAAAACTATTAGGCTCAATGGTACTGGCCGCGGGGATGACAATCTCGTCACTGCCGGCCGCCTATGCGGAAAGTGTGGATGTCACATTTTTGTTGATCAGCGACATTTATGAAATGGCCAGCGCCAAATCAAAGCGCGGCGGTTTTGCGCGTGTCAATGCAATCGCAAAAGCTGAACGCGCCAAGGGTGGCAATCTGGTTTATGCCCATGCGGGCGATTTCTTGTCTCCTTCGTTGCTTTCCGGCTTCGACAAAGGTGAGCATATTGTTGATCTCACCAATGTTTCGCCACCCGATATTGTGGTTCCAGGCAACCATGAATTTGATTTTGGCAAAGAGGCATTCCTCAAACGCATTGGCGAGTTGAAATCGAAAATTCTCTCCGCCAACCTGCGCCGCGCCGATGGCAGCAAGGTTGATGGCATTGACGACACCATGATGTTAACCTTTGGCGATGCATCTGACCCGATGAAATCAGTCAAGATCGGCATTGTTGGCCTGACACTGGAAGACTCGCCCGCCCTTTCAAGCCCCGGTGATTTGAAATTCGCCAATTCAATGGAAACCGCCAATGCAGCCGCGAAAGCCCTGAAGGAACAGGGTGCCGATGTTCTGGTGGCAATATTGCACGAAGATATCGCCATTGACCGGGAGTTTTACAATTCCGGCAAATTCGATTTCGTCCTTTCCGGCCACGATCACGATCTGACCGTAAATTATAACGGCCGTAGCGTTTTGGCTGAATCCCGCGCCGAGGGCGATCTGGTTGTTGCCATTGATGTGAAATTCTCCATCAAAGAAAAACGCGGCAAACGCCGGGTTAAATGGTGGCCTAACTTCCGCATCATCGACAGCGCAACTGTCACACCGGATGCAGACACATTGGCCAAGGTGAAAAATTATCAGGCAACCCTTTCCAAGGAACTTGATGTTGCCATTGGCAAAACCGACACCGAACTTGATTCAAGAAAACCATCGGTTCGTACTGGCGAAACAGCCATTGGCAATCTGATCGCCGATGCACAGCGCGCAGCAGTTGGTGCTGATATTGCTATGGCCAATGGCGGCGGTATTCGCGGCAACAAAATCTACGATGCCGGCACAACGCTTACCCGTCGTGATATTTTGACCGAACTGCCATTCGGCAACAAAAACAT
Organism: Alphaproteobacteria bacterium; assembly: GCA_024280375.1. Classification (GTDB taxonomy): domain Bacteria; phylum Pseudomonadota; class Alphaproteobacteria; order Rhizobiales; family Rhizobiaceae; genus SZUA-100. The sequence continues at coordinate 22,357 of JAJRQF010000090.1, forward strand.
CCTGCTTGAAGTGGATGGCAAAACCGTATTGGCAGCGCTTGAAAACGGTGTGAGCCAGGTGGAAAAAACCGCAGGTCGTTTCCCGCAGATTTCCGGCATGAGCTTTACCTTCGACAAGAGCAAGCCTGCGGGTTCGCGCGTAAGCAACGTGATGGTTGGCGATGCGCCACTGGATATGGCAAAAATGTACAAGCTCGCAACCAACGATTATGCCGCCGGTGGTGGTGATGGCTATAAAATGTTCCGTGGCGCAAAAGTGCTGCTCGATGGCCTTTCAGCCAAATTGCTGGCCAATGACGTGATGGCCTATATCCGTAAAAAGGGTTCGGTTTCACCAAAAATCGAAGGCCGCATCAAAGGCATGTAAGTTATTGCTTACACTGCAAATTAATCAACGGCGCCTTCCATATGGGGAGCGCCGTTTTTTTGTGTTTGGGGGAGCTTTAAATCTCGATATGCATCAATATTTCGAATTAATAATCGGCTAATTGTGCCCTTGCTGGATGTTAAAATTGTTGCCTGAACAAAACAGTTCGAACCTGCAAAACATTCTTAGACAACCATCCGGCGTGATGTGAATGGTACCTATCCGCTGTACGTGACTGCAATGGAGGGCTAGCATGTATATAAAGTAGCTTTTTGGAGGGCAAGTTAATGGTGGGTCGGTCGTCAGCTAAAAATAATATGCAAAAATTTATTCTGGCTGCTGAGCGTGAAGCCCAAATGGTTTCCGCATTTGCCAGATTGATAATAATAACAATGGCAATCTCAATTTTCTTGCTGGCGGGAGGAATTAATCTTCCCGTGGCCCCAGTCGTTCTTACCTACTTAATTTCCTATGCTGTGGTTTCCATCATATCGGCATTTTTCTCGCTCGAGAGGTTTTTCAGTCCATGGATGAGCTTATTGTTCACAGCAATTGATGGCATTTCATTAGCACTACTAATCGGTTTTGCGTTGCTTATAACCGGGTCACCAATGAGCTTGCATGGCGCTGTGCCCGGCTTTGTATTTATATTCTCTATCCTGATACTAGCCAGCATGCGTTACACTGTTGGCCCTACCCTTGTTGGTTTCTTAAGTTTTGCTTTAAGCTGGTACATATTTACACTCTTCGCAGGCGATGGCTTTCTGAACAATGCATTCCCTTCTGGCTCAGGTTCTACCCCAAACTTCTTTTTCGGGACAGTTCAGAACGCTGCGCGATGGGGATTTCTGGTTATTGCAACAATCCTTTGTCTATTAGCGGTTGTAAGAAGACGAAAAACCCTTGAAGCAGCTATTGGCGCAGCCAACAAAACAGCAAATCTCTCGCGTTATCTACCTGATCGCATTGCAAGTGTCGTCGCAGAACAAGGTATTGATGCCCTCTCATTGGGCCGTCAGCAAAATGCCACTATATTGTTTGTCGATATTCGGGGATTTACAGGTATCTCCGAACAACTGAAACCTGAAGAACTCAGCGCTTTGTTGAGTGAATTTAGGTCCAAAGTATCAACAGAAGTAGAAGCTCATTTTGGAATTATCGACAAATTTATTGGCGATGCTGTCATGGCCATTTTTGGCGTACCTGACGCGCAGCCTAATGACGAAAAAAATGGAATTGAGTGTGCTGTATCCATCTTGGAAAAGATGAAAATATGGAATGAACGACGGCGGGAGGCCCTTCAAACTGAAATCCATGTAACTATTGGCGTGCACAGCGGGAACGTATTTGCCGGCGCCGTTGGCACTGAGGATCGCATGGAATTTACAGTCTTGGGTGACACTGTGAATATTGCTGCGCGACTTCAAGAGGTGGCAAAAAAATCTGAAACTGGTCTGGTTGTGTCTCAAGATTTATTGGATAAATCAGGTCAATATTCTGATGATACTCAAACATGGGAAGCCTTGAATGAAACCAGCATCAGGGGGCGTACGGGGAAAATCTCCCTATATCAGTATGTCGGACACATCTAAACGTGACGACGCTAGATACGTAACACGACAGGTTGTTTCAAAAATGTTTGATTACTTCCTTCTCCCCTTGTGGGAGAAGGAAGAGATCAAGCCATCCAAATAAACCAAAATGCACTGGCAGAAACCCCTCCTGCCAGTGCTGTAATCTTACCTTAAAACTCCAGCCTATGCGGCCTGTAGTTTTTCAGATTTGTTGGTTGAATTTCTCAGTAAAAACAGCCCAACCATAATCCAGGTGGCATTGAACATAGGAAATGCCGAATGTTCGAGCGCAACAACACCGCTTAATGTGTAGAACAGTCCACCGGCCAGATCCACTGCCTGAATGGCAATCATCCCATAGAGCCAAAAGCGGTTTTGCTCAGGATTTCTGGCAATAACAAACATACCGACGCCATAGACGAGAAACCGACCCGCAAGCATGGAGAATGGATAGCCAATATCCGGCCCTATTGCGCTCAGCCCCTGCCAGGCAATAAATGCCTGCGGCATAAGGAGATAAATTGCCCCGAGGGCCAATTGCCCTATCCCGATCACATAGCAAAGGATTTTGAAGATATTCATTGGATTTTTCCCTTTTGTCTGCCCATACACCTGTTTAAAATCAGGTTCCCGTTTTTCAGGTGCATGGAATATTTCTTGATATTGTCGAATAATTCAGAAATACTCATCCCACTTCCGAAAGGGAAGTAGTTACCAAAATGAAAGTAGCTATCATGGATTTTCAAACAACCGATTCGTTGCAAGCGGGCATTGACTGCACGCCTGATTGCCCGGTAAAATTGGCAGCTGATATAATTTCAGGAAAATGGACGACCCTGATCATCCGCGAATTGCTTGCCGGCACCCGCCGCTATTCGCAACTGCAATATGCGTTGCTTGGCATAAGCCCAAAAATTCTGGCAAGCAGGCTTCGTATGCTGAAAGAAAACCAGCTCGTCACCCGTAAAGTCTACCCGACCATTCCACCAAAAACCGAATACACCCTAACCCCGCTCGGACGAGAGCTTGAACCGGTTATTTTATCAATGGCAAAATTCGGCCAATTACTGGCGAAATAGGCAGCCATACTTAATAAAACCAACGCTCAATAATTCTACAATATTTTTCTAAAATACACCCGGCTGAACCCATCTTCCTCATGTCGATCTTTTTCCTGATACCCAATTGATGGATACCAGTTGAGGTTTTCAGTCATCTTTTCATTGGTGTAAAGTTCGACTGCCTGAAAATCTTGAGCACGGGATTGTTGCTCAACGAATTCAATCAATTGCAGCCCGATACCCTTGCCCTGCAACTCAGGAGAAATGGCAATGTTTTCCAAATGCATGTGATCCCCGCTTGGATAAAATACAACAAAACCGGCAACTTCCCCATTGTAAATGAACACATACATATAGCGCTGTTTTATCAGTTTCTGAAAATCAGCAACCATCGGTGCTGGTTTCCGGCCAATGCGAACTGTATATTTTGCATAAGCTGCTTCAGCGATACTTTTTATGCTAATCAAATCGCCTGAGTTGGCCAAACGGATTGGCATTTACGCCTCATAATCCCGCTCATCGGCAATCACCTTGCCATCATTCGGCAGATCATCGGCGATAATTACATCACCTTTTAACTTGGTGATTTCTCGCAAACTGTTTGAGATGGCGGCAATATCAACGGCACTGCCACTTGCAGGCTTGACCATTAAAGTCATCGCATCACTATCGCCATCGCGCACCACCACAAGCCGGGCGGCCTCAATTTCATCGTGCAATTTGACGATTTTGGCGACCTGTTCGGGGTCAACAAACATGCCCTTGATTTTGGTGCGTTGATCGGCTCGTCCCATCCAGCCCTTAATGCGCATATTGGTGCGCCCGCAAGGTGAAGGGCCGGAAAGTACAGCAGATAAATCACCCGTGCCAAACCGCACCAATGGATAGGCCAGATTGAAATTGGTCACCACCAATTCACCCACCTCACCCTCAGTGACCGGGTCATTGGTGCCGGGGCGAACGATTTCAACAATCAGGTTTTCATTCACCACCATGCCTTCACAAAGCGCGCCATCCTTTTGACTTTCATAGGCAATGACACCGAGATCAGCGGTCGCATAGGCTTGAAGCACATTCACGCCGCGGGCCGAATAATCCTCACGCATGGAAGGGAAAAGTGCCCCGCCCGAAACCAGTGCCTTGGTGATGCAAGAAAGGTCGGCTCCCATTTCAGCCGCCTTGTCGAGGATTATTTTCAAATAGTCTGGCGTACCCACATAAGCATCCGGCGAGAGCGCAAGGGCCGCTTCCACCTGGGCCTCGGTGTTACCAATGCCAGCAGGAAACAAAATACAGCCAAGTGCACGCGCGCCCTCATCCAGAATGAACCCACCCGGCGTCATATGATAGGAAAGTGCATTATGCACCCGGTCGCCGGGGCGAAGACCGGCCGCAAATAATGACCGCGCCGCCTGCCACGGATCAGCACCAAGGCCCTGCGGTTCCCAGATCGGGCCGGGCGACATGAACACCCGTTGGCCGGCAAGTGCTTGCATATTGGCAAAACCGCCAAAGGGTGGATTGGCCTTTTGGGCTGCCATCAATGTTGGTTTTCGCAACACTGGCAGCGTTGCAAGTCGTTCGCGAGATGTGATCGAGATGAGATCACAGCCATCCAGATGTTTGGCAAGGCCAGAGGAAACAGCAACGACCTGACGTAGATAATCCGGCAGCCGGAAAAACGTCGCTTCTTCGCGTTCATCAGCGTCCTGACATTCCAGATCATCAAAAAAATCACTCATACCAAACGCCTTGCCATTAAATTATATTCTCTCACGGCTATTCCTCCACTTCGTTTCAGGCCTACGAGACGCGCCGCATTGACGGCGGCTCGTTCTTCACTCGCTATCATATCGACAACAAAATTTGGTCGATATGATTACTGCCATTGCTCAAACTGCGCTTCACCAGATACGCGAACCACCGGCTGATAACGCTCAATCGATGCTACAATCTTTTCCGCATCGCCATCAAGCAGCTCAATATTTATCACCGCATTGACAACCTTCATTTGTCGCACGCCGTTATTTACCTGCCAAAAGAACACTCGCAATTGGTACTCCTGCTCCACCCGTTCCAGAACGATGGCCTTTATATCATCCCAGGCAAGCACTTCGCCTGAATGTCTTATATCCATAATGCCACCCTGATGGATTGACAAAATCACCTCGTTTCGGATGAATTGGTAGATCATCCGGGCAGATAGAAAACCAAAAAATATCAACCCGGTGGCAAAGGTGAACGCCTTGTAATGGCGCACGCCAAAGGTTGAAAGCAGCACATAGGTAGTAAAAGTTATGGCAATTGTCAGCGCTAATGATGCAATCATCATGGTCCAAAAACGGGAACGGGAATAGCGGAATTGATGCATGTCATCGCCCCGTTCTAAATTGTGGGAACACTATACGCCCTCACGCCAACCAGCGTTTGCGGCGTTTGTAATGTTTCACATTGCGGAATGATTTGCGATCTTCACCTTCAGCGCCACCACCGGCACCAAGATAAAACTCTTTAATATCTTCGTTCTCACGAAGCTCTGAGGCGACACCATCCATAACCACACGACCCGATTCCAGCACATAGCCATAATCGGCATATTTAAGCGCAATATTAGTATTTTGTTCGGCCAAAAGGAATGAAACGCCTTCCTTTTTATTGAGCTTTTTCACAATCTCAAATATTTCCTGCACCAGTTGTGGCGCAAGTCCCATGGAAGGCTCATCCAGCAAAATCATTTTGGGTTTTGACATAAGCGCCCGGCCAACGGCGCACATTTGTTGCTCGCCGCCGGAAGTATAACCAGCCAGACTGGAGCGACGTTCGCGTAGCCGCGGGAAATAATTATAAACCATTTCCATATCGCGCTTTATAGCCGCCGCACCATCTTTACGGGTAAAGGCCCCGGTTAACAGGTTTTCCTCAATGGTCAGATGGCCAAAGCAATGGCGACCTTCCATCACTTGAATACAACCGCGACGCACCAACTCGTTAGGCGACAGGTTTTGCACCTCATCACCTTCAAACTGAATATCGCCTTTGGTAACTTCACCGCGTTCAGCATTTAGAAGATTTGAAATGGCTTTAAGTGTTGTGGTTTTTCCGGCACCATTTGCCCCAAGTATTGCAACAATTCCGCCCTTGGGAACATGCAGCGAAACACCTTTAAGAACCAGAATGACGTGATTATAAATCACCTCAATATTGTTCACTTGCAGAATATTTTCAGCAGGCTCTGATTGTTCGGCAATACTCATGGAAAAACTCATCTGTATTTTGAATAAAATGCCAGCCCCGAATGAACGGGACTGGTAGATATTATTATTCTGACAAAAACTTTATTTGCAGGTTTGAGTTTTCCACTCTGGCTTGTCAGATACATATTTCGCTGCAGCAGCTTCAAGCAGCGGACGAACCAGATCGGTCTGTGGAGCGATCAGATCAGAAGTCCTTTTCCAGTTTTCACCATCCCACTGTTGTAGGAAGATTGAACCGCCGCCAGCATGGTCTTTACAAGAACCCTTGATTGGCGCGGTAAAGCCTTCAAGACCAAGCTCTTTCAAACGCGCCGCTGAAAGGTCGAGTGCTTCCAACCCATCACGCATATCAGAGCCGGAAATATTGGCTTTACCAGCGATTTTCTGCGCTGTTGCAATGCCTTCAGCAACCAAAACTGCATTGAACAGGCCACGGTTATAAAGCACATCACCAACCTTTGTCGGGTCTTCGATTTGGCTTTTGCCTTTGCTCACAACATGCTTGATCACGTCCTGAAGTGCTGGAAAGTCAGTACCGGCGGCAGCCATATTGGCCGAACGATAGCCTGTGCCCGCTTTACCAACTGGGTCGAGATCTGCATTTGCACCAGCCCACCAGTTGCCGATGAAGTGGTCCATTGGGAAACGAATTTTAGCAGCTTCCTTAACGGCTGTCGCGTTCATTGCACCCCAGCCCCACATGATCATCCAATCTGGCTTTTCCTTGCGCACATTCAGCCATTGAGAAGACTGGTTCTGCATTTCTTTACCGGCAACAGGAAACTGAACAACTTCAAATCCCATGGTTTTTGCAAGGTTTTCAAGCAAAGGAATAGGCTCTTTACCGTAACCGGATACTAGGTAGATGTACCCGATTTTCTTGCCCTTAATGCCGCCATCCTGGCTGTCAATGAACTTCAAGATCGAAGACATCTGGCTCCAGTAAGTTGCAGGATAGTTAAAAGTCCATGGAAATGTCTCGCCAACAGCGGCAGCTGAAAGGCCATAACCCATAGAAAGAACAGGAATTTTGTCCACTGGTGCTTTTGGAATCAACTGCAGGGTAATGCCGGTTGAATATGGATTATAAACCAACGCGCCTTTGCCCTTTGTGGCTTCATAGCACTCGACACCTTTTTGCGCAGTGTAGCCGGTTTCGCATTCTTCAACGACAACCTTAAGACCACCAATGCCGCCATCGCGTGCATTCAGCATATTCATATAATCGGCAAAGCCGTTGGCGATTGGTGTACCACCACCGGCATAAGCACCTGTTCTGTAGCTCAAAGACGGCACATAAAGTACTTCCTCTGCGCTCGCGGTTTGGATTTGCATACCACCAACCATAGCCATGGCCGTGGCACCTAATATTAATTTCTTGAACATCAAAGTTCCTCCCTTTTAACACGAATGGTAGTTGCACCACCCGTTTACCAATTGAAACCTGTACTTTTTATCCAACCAGCCCGGTTCCCCGGCCGCTTGGCTATCTTTTATATCTGACCTTAATATGGAAACGGCCAGACCCGTAACTTTTGTTTGCCTATCGCCCAAAGACGCGCAAGACCATGCGGCTCCATGATCAAGAAGAATATAATCAGTGCACCGATAATCATGAACTTCACATGTTCCAGTGCCGCGGCATTAATATGCAATCCCAAAATTCCCGGAATTGCACCAAGAACGATTGGCAATAAGGTAATGAACGCCGCACCCATGAAAGACCCGAGCAAACTCCCCAGCCCCCCAAGTACGACCATAAACAATATCAGGAACGAGTGATTAACATCAAAGCTCTCAACTTCAGCAGCCCCAAGCCACAAGAATACCATCATCGCGCCGGCAACACCGGCATAAAACGAAGACACAGCAAAGGCTGAAATTTTGGCCTGTAGTGGGCGAACGCCCATAAGTTCGGCGGCAATATCCATATCTCTAATCATCATCCATGCACGACCAATCCGGCCGCGAATGATATTAGATGCAACCCAGGTCATCACCACAACAATTGATAAAACAACCAGATAACGCGTCACCGGCGTAGCGGACGCACCTGTTACAATGATACCAAACATCTCGCGTTGCGGCACTTCAATCGCACCGGAATCATTATAATTATAAAGCCAGCCAATCGTGATAAAGCACCATTCAAGAAAGAACTGCGCCGCAAGCGTCGTCACAACCAGATAAAAGCCCTTGATACGCAAAGAAGGTAGTCCGAATATCATACCAATAACAGCCGAGAAACACCCGGAGCCAACAATCAAAATTATAATATTCACATCGGGAAATATCGACGTCATCTTGTAACAGGAATAGGCTCCAACGCCCATAAACGCACCGGTTCCGAGCGATATCTGCCCGGTATAACCGGTTAGGATATTCAGGCCAATCGCGGCTAACGAAAATATCAGAAAGGGGATCATCATCGAATTGATGAAAAAGTCATTGCCAAAATACGGAATAGCAACAAAAGCCACAATCAAAAACAGGCCGATTGCCAGCCGATCCTGCAGGATCGGAAAGACTGCCTGATCATCCTTGTAATTGGTTTTGAACTGCCCTGCTTCGCGGTAAAACATTTACACCCTCTCGATAATTTTTTCGCCGAACAGACCCTGCGGCCGAAACAGCAGGAAGATCAAGGCAAGTACATAGGCAAACCAGCCTTCAACCCCGCCACCAAGCAAACTACCCCAATAGACTTCGAACAATTTTTCCCCAAAGCCAATGATCAAGCCGCCGATAATAGCGCCCGGCACGGAGGTAAAGCCGCCAAGAATAAGCACCGGCAGGGCTTTCAACGCAACAATCTGCAAGGCGAATGATACGTCCGAACGCGCACCCCACATAATGCCGGTTGCAAGCGCCACAATACCGGCGGCAAACCAGACGATTGCCCAAATCTGATTGAGTGAAATACCCACTGAAAGAGCAGCCTGGTGATCATCAGCCACCGCACGAAGTGCCCGACCAATACGGGTTTTGGAAAAGAATATCGCCAGCCCAAGCACCAGAATTGCCGCAATAAGTGCTGCTGCAATATCAATATGCTGCAGAATAACAATCCCACCCGCCACATCAATAACGGTAGACCCGGTTGGCAGGCCAAGCTCCTCGGTGATCATCGATTTTGGTTCGCCGCCGAAGATAAATTCGCCCAGACCAATCAGAAAATACGACAGGCCAATGGTTGCCATAAACAAAATTATTTCCGGTTGATTGACCAGCTTGCGCAAAATAACCCGCTCGACGGTCCATGCAAGTGCCGCCATGACAGCAAGCGCCAAGAACAGCGCCAGATATGCAGGCACACCCAGCGCATGGAAACCCACCAGTGATAATGCGGCAAACACCACCATAATGCCTTGCGCAAAATTGAACACGCCGGAAGCCTTGAAGATCAACACAAAGCCAAGTGCAATCAGCGAATAAAGCGTGCCGGTAACAAACCCTTCCCACAATACCTGCAGAAAGAAATCCGGTGTACCAGCCATTTGTACGAACGGATCAACAAATATATTATAGAGCAAATCCATCAGTGCGGCACTCCAAGATAAGCATCAATAACTTCCTGACTGGCTTGCACTTCAGATGGAAATCCATCGGCAATTTTCTTGCCATAATCCAGCACAACAACCCGATCCGCCAAATCCATCACCACGCCCATATCATGTTCGATCAGGGCAATGGTCGTGCCAAACTGCTGGTTTACATCCAGAATAAATCGGCTCATATCCTCTTTTTCTTCCAAATTCATACCGGCCATCGGCTCATCCAGCAACAGTAAGGAAGGTTCTGCGGCAAGCGCCCGGCCAAGTTCAACCCGCTTTTGCAAACCGTAAGGCAATTGTCCGACCGGGGTTTTGCGGATCGACTGAATTTCGAGAAAATCAATAATTTTTTCCACCTCAAGTCGGTGCTCAACCTCCTCGTTAAATGCCGGGCCATAGCGCCACATCTGCCAAAAGAAATTCTTGTGCATTTTTAGCTGCCGCCCGGCCATAATATTGTCGAGCGTCGACATGCCGGTAAACAGCGCAACATTTTGAAATGTTCGCGAAATACCTTGACTGGCTGCCATATAGGGGCGCATTTTTGTACGCACATTACCCCGAAAAGTAATGGTGCCCTCCTGCGGGTGATAAAACCCGTTGATGACATTCAACATCGAAGTTTTACCGGCACCATTGGGCCCGATAATGGCGCGAATTTCACCCTTTTTCACATCAAAGCTGATGTCTTGAATGGCTTTCACACCGCCAAATGACAGTGATACGTTTTCTACCTTCAGCAGTTCAGCGCCGGGCTCAATTCCATCATCAACAATCCGGGCACCAAGTGAAGCTTCCCCCTGCGGCGTCACAACATTCATTCCGCCGCCTCCTTCATTGGCTGGGCCTGATCAAAGGTCGACGCATCTGAAATAACGATGGTTGCGGAAATTACACCCTTGCGGCCATCTTCAAACACCACTTCGGTTTCCACGTATTTTTCATCTGAACCATCATAAAGCGCCTCAATCAGCTCTCCATACCGCTCGGCAATAAACGAACGGCGCACTTTTTGGGTGCGGGTAAGTTCGCCATCATCCGCATCAAGTTCTTTGTGCAAAACCAGAAACCGGGAGATCTGTGATCCGGCCATCATATCCTCTGTGGCCAGATCCCGGTTCACCTGCTCCACATGTTCTTTCATGGTTTTGTAGACTTCCGGGTGCTGGGCAAGTTCCTGATAGGAAGCATAGGAAATATTGTTGCGTTCGGCCCAGTTGCCAACCGCAGTAAGGTCGATATTGATGAATACAGCACAAAAATCGCGCCCGTCGCCAAAAGCAACCGCTTCTTTGATATTGGGGAAAAATTTGAGCCGGTTCTCGATATATTTTGGCGCAAACATGCCGCCACCAGAAAGTTTGCCGACATCCTTGGCCCGGTCGATAATCCGCAAATGCCCGTCCGTATCAATAAAGCCCGCATCCCCCGTATGCACCCAGCCATCTTTAGTTTTTGTTTCCTTGGTGGCTTCGTCGTTCTTATAATAACCTTGGAAAACACCGGGCGAACGATACATGACCTCACCGCTTTCGGCGATTTCGATCTCCACGCCGGGCGAAGGCTTGCCCACCGTATCGGCGCTGATTTCACCATCTGGCTGCGCCGTAATATAAACGCTTGCTTCCGTTTGTCCGTATAGTTGCTTGAGATTCAAACCAAGTGAGCGATAGAACCTGAAAATTTCAGGGCCAATGGCTTCGCCCGCCGTATAGCCAACCTTCATGCGGGTCAGGCCCATGCGATTTTTCAACGGTCCATAGACCAAAAATTCACCAATCCGATACTGCAAGCGATCCCATAAACCAACGCTTTCACCGTTGAGAATGCGCTCGCCGACCTTGCGGGCATGGGCCATATAATAGTCGAACATTTTTTTCTTCAATTTGCCCGCATCTTCCATACGCACAAGAATGGAGGTCAACATCACCTCAAACACCCGTGGCGGGGCAAAGAAATAACTGGGCGCAATCTCACGCCGGTCTTCATCGGCCGTCTCCGGACTTTCCGGGCAGCAAACACAATAGCCAGCCAAATAGGATTGGGCATAGGAAAACACATGATCGCCCACCCAGGCGAGCGGCAAATAGGCAATGATTTCCTCATGCTCATCGAAATTATCGAACGAATTAGCATTGCGCGCAGATTCAACCAAATTGTGATAACTCAGCATCACGCCCTTTGGCTTGCCGGTGGTGCCGGAAGTATAAAGCATGACCGCAAGGTCATCGCTTTTTGCCCTATCAACCAGTTTCAGCCATTCAACATCGCCATCTTTGGCAATCACATCGCGACCAAGCTGCTGCACCTGTTTAATCGAATGCAGCTTCGTGTGATCATAGTCGCGCAAACCCCGTGGCTCGTCATAAATGACGTGGCGCAACATGGTTAGCTTGTCACCCATCGACAATATTTTATCGACCTGCTCCTGATCCTGAGCAACAACAAAGGTTATTTCCGCATGGTTGAGAACATAGACCATCTCTTCCGCGACTGAATCCGCATATACAGGCACCGGCACACAGCCCAAGGCCTGCACCGCACAAAATGTCCAATATAGTCCGGGGCGGTTTTGGCCGACAATAGCAACCTTCTCGCCGGGTTTTAAACCGAGCTCAGAAAGGCCAATTGAATAGGCGCGAATTTCGTCCTGCATTTGCGACCAGGTCCAGCTTTGCCAGATACCAAAGTCCTTGTGGCGCATAGCCGGGCGATTGCCAAATCGCTTGGCATTATAGTTCAGATATTGCGGAAATGTTTCCGGCACACCGCCCTTTACGGCACTGTTCGACGACATATGCTGCACTCTTCCTCCCGGTTCTGTTTATACAGATACCTTATTATGAGTGCAGTCTATGCAGAAAATACGGGATTTCAAGCGATAGTTTCGTCTAACACCAATTAATTGACCAACCGGTCGGTTATTCCGCTGCTTCCAACATTTTCGAACCTTGATTGACGAAGCCTGCCCATAATTCGCGACGTTGATGATCAACTTTCTCAATCGCCGCCTCTTTGACATGGCCAAAGCCCCTGATTTCACGCGGGTAAGAAGCCAATGCCACGGCAGCTTCACAGTTTTCTGCGTTGAGCTTGTCCAATATCTCATTAATCGTAGAGATATAATCAGCCAGCAAACGACGTTCGATTTTCCGTTCTGCCGAATAACCAAAGGGGTCAAACGGCGTTTTTCTAAGCCAGCGCAGTTTCGCCAGCCAACCAAAGGCTTTCATCATGCCGGCACCATAGGATTTCTTGATCAAATGGCCCTTAGCATCGCGTTTGGCGGTTGCCGGTGGGGCTAGATGAAATTCCAGCCGATCCCAGCTTTCAAACTGCGATTTCAATTGCTCCTCAAAAGCACCATTGGCAAACAGTCGACCAACTTCATATTCGTCCTTGATCGCCATCAGTTTATACAGGTTTTGAACGACCGATCGGGTCAAATCTTCACTCTCGGTTCCAAGCAGTTTTTCGGCTTCACGAACCTGCTCAACCAGCTTTTCAAATTTTCGTGCAAGCATTTTTCCTTGATATTGAACAAGCCCGTCCTTGCGTCGCTCTATCATTTCATCCAGATTTTCCGAAATCCGGCGGTGATCAAGCATCTCACCTCGGCCTTTTTCTGAAGCCGGTAAAGCGGAAAGATCGTGGGCGGCAAGCCTGCCCCATTCAAAGGCGGCAAGGTTCATTTCCACCGCAACGCCATTCATTTCAATCGCCTTGCTAAGTGCATCATGAGAGAGCGGCAGCCCGCCATTTTGCCAGGCAAAACCCAACATGAACATATTAGTACCAATCGCATCGCCCAACAGAGCTGTTGCCAGTTTTTGCGCTTCCACCACCGAAACACTTTGCTCACCGGTGCGCTCAATGATGGTTTGAATTATCTTTTTAGTCGGGAAAGAAAAATCCACATTATGGGTAAATTCGCCCGACAGTTTCTCATGGCTGTTGACCACCACAATGGTCTTGCCCTTTTCAATTGAAGAAAGAACCTTCGACGATGCGGTTGTCACCATATCGCAACCTAAAATGAGATCAGCACCGCTGGCCGCAATCCGAATGGCTTTTATGTCCTCAGGTGAATTCGCAATTCGCACATGGCTTGCAACTGCGCCACCCTTTTGGGCAAGTCCGGCCATATCAATAATGCCGCAACCCTTGCCTTCCAGATGCGCGGCCATACCAATAATGGCCCCGATGGTCACCACGCCTGTGCCACCGACACCGGTAATAATTGCGCCATAGGTGCCATCAATAGAGGCAATTTCCGGCATGGGCACTTCAACTGAAGATTTAGCCGTAACAGCCCCTTTGCCTTTTTTAATCTTAGCCCCGTGCACGGTTACAAAACTTGGGCAAAAACCGTTGACGCAGGAAAAATCCTTGTTGCAGGAAGATTGTTCAATCTGCCTTTTACGGCCAAACTCGGTCTCAACCGCACCGACTGCGACGCAGTTGGATTTAACCCCGCAATCACCACATCCCTCACAAACCAGCTCATTGATAACAACGCGTTTATCGGGATCGGGAAAGGTGCCGCGTTTGCGGCGTCGGCGTTTTTCGGTGGCACAAGTCTGATCATAAATCATCACACTAACGCCGTTTACCTTGGCCAAATCTTCCTGTACGGGAATAAGTTCCGAGCGATGATGAACGCTCGTACCTGTTGGCCATTTGGTATTTGACGGATATTTTTCCGGCTCATCAGTCACCACAACAAGGCGATCAACACCGCTAGCTGTAACCTCATTGGCGATTTGTAAAACGCTCAATCCACCTTCATTGGGTTGCCCGCCAGTCATCGCAACCGCATCATTGAACAGAATTTTATAAGTCATATTGGCATTGACCGCGACGGCTGCACGGATCGCCTGAATGCCCGAATGATTGTATGTTCCATCACCCAGATTTTGGAAAACATGTTTGCGGGTGGAAAAATGCCGCTCACCAATCCAGTTCGCCCCCTCGCCTCCCATTTGGGTATAGCCCTCGGTGTCGCGGTCCATCCACTGCGCCATATAATGGCAACCAATTCCAGCATAGGCACGCGCACCTTCGGGAATATGGGTTGATGTGGAATGCGGACAACCGGCACAAAAATAGGGAATACGTTCCGCAACACTTTTGGTTGTGGCAAGCACCTGTTGCGCATCTTTCAAATGCGCCACTTTTTCCGCGAGCTTGTCGTCCTCATTAAAGCGTAACAACCGCTCGCCTATGGCAACGGCAATATTGTTGGAATCCAACGCCCCCTTGATGGGGAAAAGCCAATTGCCTTCTTCGTCTTTTTTACCAACGCATATGGGCTGATTTTCAGTGCCATAAAGCTCCTCACGCACCTGAACTTCGATCAGCGAGCGTTTTTCTTCCACCACAATAATCATATCCAAATCTTTGGCGAACTCTTTTAACTCATCCTTGCTAATGGGATAAACGCAGCCGATTTTGAACAGCCGCAAGCCAAGATCACTGGCGCGCACCTCATCAATGCCAAGATCATCCAAAGCAAGCCGCACATCAAGATAGCTCTTGCCCGTGGTAATCACCCCAACCTTGGGAGATTTGCCACCATTGGTGATCATCTTGTTGATTTTATTTGCCTTCACAAAGGCCAAAATAGCATCGCGTTTATAGTCGTGCAGGCGGGCTTCCTGCACCAGCGGGTGGTCGTTGGGCCTGATGTTCAAACCGCTTTCCGGCAATTCAAATTCATCGGGAATAACGATCTTTATCCGGTCAATTGAACCATCAACAACCTCGGTTGCCTCAATATTGTCCTTGACGCATTTAATGCCAACCCATGTTCCGGCATAACGCGACATCGCATAGCCCAAAATGCCGTAGTCGATAATTTCCTGCACACCGGCCGGGTTAAGCACCGGAATTGCCACATCAAGAAAATGAAATTCAGATTGATGCGCCGTGGTCGAGGACTCACACGTATGATCATCACCCATCAGGGCAATAACACCGCCGTTTTTAGAGGTGCCTGCAAGATTGGCATGGCGAAAAACATCGCCTGAACGATCAACCCCCGGCCCCTTGGCATACCAGACACCAAAAACCCCGTCGAACTTTCCCTCACCACGCATTTCAGCCTGCTGAGTGCCCCAAAGAGCGGTCGCCGCAAGGTCTTCGTTCAAGCCGGGCGAAAAGACAATATCATTTTCGTTCAATTGTTTTTCAGAGCGCCACATCGCGTGGTCCAGCCCGCCAATTGGTGAGCCGCGATAGCCGGTTACATATCCAGCCGTATTAAGACCTGCATTGCGGTCGCGCTGTTTTTGGGTGAGCACAAGGCGCACAACCGCCTGGGTGCCGGATATAAAAACCCGATCTTTTTCAAGATCATATTTATCATCAAGAGAAACATTTTTCAGTGTTGTGTTTTCGGGAGCCATGGCCACCTCCTGCCAGAAGTTCTGCTTGATTGAGCGAGTCATGCGTCAATTTTTCACCCTCAAACCGATGGGGTCAATGCAAATTGGTGCGAACTCAGCAAAAACGCAAGAATATGCGGTGGAAAATAATTTTCCGTCAAGGATTGCGCGGATATTTTAATTTTAGTGAAAGATTAATTGAGCCACAAACTCGCCCATCATCTGAATTGAACGCCTAATTCACTCCAAAGACGAAATTTGGCAACCAGGTTGCCAGTACCGGGTTTTTCCACAAAATCACCAAAACCAGCAATTGAATGCCGACAAATGGCATGACCCCTCGGTAAATATCAATGGTTCTGACCGAGGCCGGCGCCACACCTCGAAGGTAGAACAAAGCAACCCCGAAGGGCGGGGTTAAAAATGACGTTTGCAGATTGATCGCCATTAAAATACCCAGCCATATCGGGTTCATCAAACTGCCGTCAGCCATCGGCATTTGCAGCAATATGGGCGCGACCAGTGGCACAACCACGAAAGTGATTTCAAGGAAATCAAGGAAAAATCCCAGGAAAAACATCAGCACCATGACGCCCAATAATGCCCCGAACGTGCCACCCGGCAAACCAAGCAATAGATCGCGAATGCTCTCATCACCCCCGAGCCCACGAAACACCAGCGAAAAGATAGTTGCCCCGATTAAAATGACAAAAATCATCGTGGTAATGTGAACAGTAGTTTCCAGCGCAGGCCGCAATATTTTTGCCCCGTAAAGCGCTTTGGTCGAAAATCCAAGCGAGATTACCAGCACGACCACCAGCCCAATGGCCACAAAAATCCCGAACTGGTCCATAGTGGAGAGCCCGTCACGCCCGAAGCGAAGATCGAACAATTGCGCCAGCACAAAAAGGCTGAACAACGCCGCACCAAAGATCAGGGCAATTTTTTGCCATCGCCCATTAAGCCTTGAGGCTCCCAGCATTATCGAACCGACAGCGCCAACGGACGCGGCCTCTGTTGGCGTGGCGACCCCAGCCAATATCGTGCCGAGCACCAATATGATCAACACGATTGGTGGAACCAATGCGCGCAATAATTGCTCTGTAGGAATAGCCGCATCGGCATCACAATCGTCATGACCTTTCAGCCCGGATACCGGTTTTGGTGCCAGCAACGCAGTTATAAACAGATAGAGCATATAGAGCTGCACCAAAATCAGGCCCGGCAACAAAGCGCCGGCAAAAAGATCACCAACGGTAATTGTATCGGGCGAGAAATTACCGCTCTCAAGCTGGGCCTTTTGCCATGCATTGGACAATTGATCAGCTAGAATTACCAAAACAATTGACGGCGGAATGATCTGCCCCAAAGTGCCGGATGCGGCAATAGTGCCGCTGGCAAGGCTCGGGGAATAGCCGCGCTTCAACATGGTTGGCAATGATAACAGCCCCAATGTTACAACCGTTGCGCCGACAATTCCGGTGGATGCGGCCATTAACATGCCAACCGCCATAACAGAAAGGCTCAAGCCGCCCGGCAATCGACCAAGCACCTGCCCCATTGCATCAAGCAGGTCTTCGGCAATTTTGGAGCGCTCCAGCATCGCCCCCATAAACACAAACAGCGGCACAGCAATCAAAACCTGATTGGTCATAATGCCAAAAATTCTGGGTGGAATAGCGTTTAATAAAGTGAGGTCGAACTGCCCAAGCAAAGAACCGGCAAGAGCAAACAGCAGCCCCGTTCCGCCCAAAACCAGCGCCACAGGATATCCGCTCATCAGTAATATAATGAGCGCCGCAAACATCCACAAATCAAGATGAACGATCACGGTTCACCTGCTGATTTTTTGCCGCCAATCAGGCCGCGCAGCAAAATGGAAACGCCTTGCATTCCCAGCAAAAATGCAAAAATCAGAATAACTGATTTCTGCAAATAAATTACCCGCAAGCTGGTATCTGAAGAACCCTCAAAGATCGACCAGGATTCGGCCACATAGGGCCAAGAATAAAACCAAATCACCAACGCAAAAGGAAAAAGCAGCAAAATAGCGCCCAATATATCCGTGACCTGTTTCGCCCGGTGTGACCAATTGCTGTAGAAAATATCCACCCGCACATGCTTGTTTAATTGCAATACCCAGCCTGCCGCTAACATGAATATTATGCCGTGAATGATCGAAACGCTCTCTTGCGCTTCAATGAAATTGATGCCGAAAACATATCGCAGGATGACAATGAAGAACTGCACGAGAACCAAAATAAGCGCAAGCCAGATGGAAGTTTGCCCCACCCGGCCTACAATTTTGTCAATCAATTCGGCAAGTCTATTCATCACCCGTCACATCGACCTTCAAGCGTGTTCCGGTCAAGTGTAGCCGTTAATTCGCCGGTAGCAAGGTCGGCAACAGGGTGGTGATAATCGGGAAATTCCACAGCAACACAAGTCCAATCACCTGAATAATCACAAATGGGATAACCCCTTTATATATATCCATTGTTGTGACCTCCGGTGGCGCAACGCCCCGAAGGTAGAACAGCGCAAAGCCAAAGGGTGGCGTAATAAACGACGTTTGAAGGTTTACCGCAATCAAAATGGTTATCCATGCCGGGGGCATCAATGCCGGGTCGGCTGCATAAATTACCGGGCCGACAATAGGAATAACGATGAAAATGATCTCGATGAAATCCAGCACAAATCCCAAAAAGAACAAGACAACCATCACCACAATCAGCAAAGTCCGTGGATCTTCATAGGACTGCAGGAATGTCTGGATATAATGCTCACCACCGAAAGAACGAATAGTCAGGCTCAAAAATAATGAGGCGATTAATATCACGAATACCATCGAGGTAACCTTGGTGGTCTCGTTCAAAATACCAGACATGATCTTTTCGCGCACCAGTATCCAACAAGAATATACCAGCCCAAAGACCGCCACATGATAGGCAACAAGGGCAGTAAAGATCGCCATTTTATTATCGAAATTAATATCTTTGACCGTCATGCGAAGGTCGAAGTTTCCGCGCAATAACAACAGAACAATAATCGCCAGCGCTGCCCAGATGACAATTCGGGTCGATTGTTTTGCATCTTTCAATTTGCGCGTGGCGGCCAGCATAATTGCCCCGGCAGCGCCCAGTGATGCGGCCGCAGTCGGGTTTGTGACCCCGCCAAGAATGGAACCCAACACCGCAACAATCAAAATGACCGGTGGCGAAACAACCCGCAAAGCTTCCACTTCCATCAAACGGTTGATGGCATGTTTCATACCATAGACAATCATAATCGAAGGAATGATGTAAAAGGTGGTTTTTAGACCACCGGAAGCCTCGCCTGGAACAAAGAACCAGTCTGCAACAAGGATCAGGGCAACACCCAGCAATCCAACCTGTATCGGCAATTGCGCATATCCCGGACGAAGCGCCCTGGCCAGCGTTAGCATGAAAAGCACCAACACCATCACGGAAATCACGCCAGTCGATAATGGTGCGTATATTGTAACTTCATCGACAACAGTTGAATCGACATATCCGCCCACAGCCAAGCCGATCCAAATTGCGACGCCAACGACTAAAGGCCCAAACATGGCCAAAAGCAGCTTCCATGGATTTTCGTTATAGTAGGAGAGCAATTTATATGGATCAGGCTTGCCAAGCTGTACCGGTGGTGCCTGATCACGATTAAAATATGCAAATACCAATGCATATGTCGCATATAACAAAGCCAAGAATACACCGGGAATAAATGCTGCCTTAAACAGCGTGCCCGTGGATAAAACCGCTGGCTCCCCCAGGATCTCCAACACGGTAATACCCAGTTCCTTGGCCCGGTTTTCCTGGCCGATAGAATACATATCCCCAACGATCGAACCCAAGAGCACAATCACTATGGAAGGCGGAATGATTTGCCCCAATGTTCCTGATGTCGCGATAATGCCGGTCGATAGAGATTTTGAATAACCATGCTTCAACATTGTCGGCAATGCGATCAAGCCCATGGTCACCACGGTTGCACCCACCACACCGGTAGATGCGGCAAGCAAAGTACCCACCAGCACAACAGCAACGGCAAGACCACCGGGAACCGCGCCAAACAGTTTCGCCATGGTGGTCAACAGGTCTTCAGCAATATTTGAGCGCTCAAGCGCAATACCCATCAGCACAAACAAAGGCACCGCAAGCAGGGTTTCCACATTGCCACCAAATGCACGCGAAAACACCCCTTGTGCCCAGGTGGATTCGGTAGAAAGCAAAGCTTTTTGCCAACCGCGTTCAAGCACCGGCACCTGCTCCATAACCCCGTTATATTCCTGCAGCGTATAAAGTAAGCCGAGTTCGTTCAGACCAGAAATCAATGCAAAGCTGATAAATGCAGCCCCCGAAATGGCATAGGCAACCGGATACCCGGAAAGAATGCCACTAAACAGCGAGATCGCCACAATGATCAACGAAAGTTCAACACCGGTTAAACCAAACAACATGAGTTAGAACTCCAGATACTATTGAGAGGAGGCTTGAGCTTCTACACCCATGCCACCGGTTGGACCGCCATCAAACGAATAGTGCGTCGGCACATCTTCATCCCGTTCAAGCAATGCAAGAACATTTCGTAACAGGAATGCGATCGCGCAAATAAACATCAGCCCGGCAAACACCAGAACCATGAATTTGAACGCCCATACCCAGGAAAACTCGGCAGTGCCTGAAGATTCCCATTTGAAACTGCGAAAGCTTGCCTTGGTAGAAAAAATATTCATCGGCCGCGCCCGCAACATAGAATTTGCGGCAATTGGCCAGGCAAACCACCAAAGCATAATTGTTGAGGGGATGAAGAATATCAGCGTGCCAATAAGGTCAATCCACTGCTTGGTGCGTTTTCTAACCGCCGCATAGACCAGATCCACCCGCACATGACCGCCCTCAATAAAAGTATAGGCCGAAGCGAGCGTAATCAGCATCGCATTATAAAACTTCAATTGCCCGGAAAGCCATTGCAGCTCTTCCTCGACCAGTTGAATTCCAAAAATCGAGAAGGTCAATTCATTGCCGCGAAAAATCTGCCCCATGGCAATAATCAGCACCTGCTGCATCATCATCAACAAAGCAAACCATGCGGCAAGTCGGCCAATTTTTCCGTTAAAACCCTCGAGAATGCGCACGGTGCCGCGCAATATACTTCTTTTATAAATTCCGGCAGCAATCAGAATAATCACCAGCGCCAGAACCATAAAGAAAAACTCGCGCGACATCCCGGCGAGTAAAATTACGTTCATCTTTAGCTTGAAAGTTTCAAGGCTAAGCCATTTGAAAATATGCCAAGGCAAAATCGCCAGATTGACAAATCCCATAACGAAATTCAAAAGTAGAATTCCAATACCTTCCATGCCGTCTCTTCCCGATCAGCACCGCCTGCTCTAAATTGAGCGCAAAACTATTGCGGAGAATGGATGGTCGACGATTTTGCGCAAGCTAACGCCCTTTGTCCCATCCCGATCATTTACCCCTGCACCAAACACACTGCCAAAATTAAAGTTAATCGCCTGCGGCAACGTTAGTATGCGTCAATTGAACCTGTACGGATTTCTTGTTTTCTGTAAATAAACCCAGGCCAACTAGGCCTGGGCTGGTTTTATAAATTGGCTTGAATTAGCCCAATACGCGCGTACGTTGGCGCGTATAAGCAACTGATGAAAGAGTGTTCCACTCGTTCGAAAGTTTCATTGCTTTCTGCACGGATTCAGAAGTTTTCTTGAACAATGGATCGCCCATGTTTTCTTCCATAACTTCTGCAGAAGCTTTACCGAAGGCATCCCAAACATCATCAGGGAATTCAAGCGCTTTAACACCGCCGGCAATCAGACGCTCAAGTGCGAGTGAGTTATTGGCGAGGAACTGTGAAAGGCTCCACAATTCAGTTTCAGCAGCAGCAACTTCAATTGCTTTTTGGTGTGCAGCAGAAAGGCCTTTGAAGCGCTCTGCATTGGTTGCAACAGTAAGTGCAGCACCTGGCTCATGGAAACCGGATGTGTAGAAAATCTTGGTGATTTCCTGGAAGCCGGCTTTCTCATCAGCCCACGGGCCAATCCACTCAGTACCGTCAATCGCGCCGGATGCAAGTGCTTGATACACTTCAGAACCAGGCAATGTTTGAACAGATGCACCAAGTTTACCAAGCGCTTTACCACCCAGACCAGGCATACGGAATTTCAATCCGTTAAAGTCAGCAGCAGATTTGATTTCCTTACGGAACCAACCACCGGCCTGTGGTCCGGTATTACCACCAATAAAGGAAACAAGACCAAGCTCTTCACCAACTTCAAGGTGAAGCTCGTGCCCGCCCATCTGGTAGTACCAGTTGTGCATTTCACTTGGTGTCATGCCAAAAGGAACAGCAGTAAAGAATGCCATCGCAGGATGCTGACCGATGTAGTAATAATCCGCAGCGTGATACATATCAGCCTGACCGGAAGTTACCGCATCAAATACAGCACCAAGACCTGAAACCAGCTCGCCCTGGGCTTTGATTTCGACTTCAAGCGTACCATCGGTAATGCCTTTAACCGATGTTGCAAAATGTTCTGCAGCATCAAATACACCTGCAAGGCCACGGCCCCAGGCTGTTACCATTGTGAGTTTTTCACGGCCCTGCGAAAGAGCCGGAGTGGCAAGTGCAACAGTTCCAACAGAACCGGCAATACCTGCCTTTTTAATAAATGAACGACGATCCATAAAGTTTCTCCCTTTTGAGATGTCAGCGTTGCGACATCAATCCGTCATATTAACCTAGAACAATTTATCTGCTCTGGTGATTTCTGACCCAGCCCGCGTGGCAAGTCAATTCCGCACACGCCGGTTCAATTTCGTCCGCTCACAATTGTGATGCGACTGTTGGGGTACAGCAGGAATTGCAGCAAATATCAAGATCAATCTGATTGATCGTCGCAATATGTTTAATGGTACGGGCTATTTGGAGTTCAAATTTTGGTGAATTTGGGTCTTATTTTACATTCGCAAATGCCGTAAAATGGTGTACAAAATGCTCTGCTTTTAATTTTTGTCTACCAGGATCCCGTTCATGCCGATAATTGCCGTAACATCCGACATCAAATTCAATGATATTTATGAATGGCATTGCGTACCAAAAACCTACATCAACGCGGTGTTGAAGGGTGCGGATGCCATTCCGTTGATCGTGCCATCCCTTCCTGATGAGAGTGCTCTTGACGAAATTTTAAACCATGTTGATGGTGTTTTGCTGACCGGTGCGCGCTCCAATGTTTATCCAAAACTCTATGGAACTGAGCCAACAAAAGCCCACGAACCCCATGATCACGAGCGCGACGCAACCACCCTGCCGCTGGCCCGCAAGGCCATTGAAAGAGGCATCCCGCTTTTGGCAATCTGTCGTGGCATTCAGGAACTAAATGTTGCACTTGGCGGTTCGCTTTCGTCTGAGATTCAGGAAGATGAAGGTCGCCGCGACCACCGCGCACCGGAAAACGACGATAATGATGTGCGCTTTCAGATCGCCCACAATATCCACATCGAAAAAGGGTCGTGTCTGGCCGATATTCTGGGCGCAGGCGAAGTGCAGGTTAACTCGCTGCACCGGCAGGCCATTCGAATTCCAGCCACCAATCTTGCAGTAGAAGCGGTCGCAGAAGATGGCACCATCGAAGCCGTATCAGTGATTGGTGCAAAAAGCTTTGCGCTTGGCGTTCAATGGCACCCGGAATATTGGGTGGAAAGTGATAGCCCTTCGGCAAAAATATTTGCCGCATTCGGCAAGGCAGCCCACCAATATGCGCACCGTAAACAGCCGGCAACCCAGGCGGCAACCCAGGCGGCGGAGTAAATAATGTCCAAACATTCACATGATCACGGTCATCACCACGGCGAAGGGTCAGAATTATCAGAAATGGATTTGCGGGTTCGCGCGCTGGAATCTCTGCTAACCGAAAAAGGTTATGTCGACCCGGAAGCGCTCGATACTTTAATTGATACCTATGAGAACAAAATTGGCCCGCGTAATGGGGCAGCCGTCGTGGCCAAAGCATGGAGCGAGCCTGATTACAAAAAATGGCTCTTGGAAGATGGTTCATCCGCCATTCATTCGCTCGGCTTTACCGGCCGTCAGGGCGAGCACATGATCGTGGTGGAAAATACGCCCAAAACCCACAATATTGTCGTTTGCACCTTATGTTCCTGCTATCCGTGGCCGGTTCTTGGCCTGCCACCCACCTGGTACAAATCGCCCCAATATCGTTCGCGTGTGATGATCGACCCCAGAAGCGTATTGAAAGATTTTGGCGTGGAACTGCCGAAAGATACCGGCGTTGCGGTGCATGATTCCACCGCTGAAACCCGGTATCTGGTATTGCCCATGCGGCCTGAGGGCACGAAAGATTGGAGCGCTGAAAAACTCGCCGAACTTGTCACCCGAAATTCAATGATCGGTACAGATATTTTGTCCATCCCGGGAGACCCCACATGAATTCCGGTCACGATCTCGGCGGCATGATGGGCTTTGGCCCGATTGATACCAGCCATCAGGAAATCAATTTCCACGAGAAATGGGAAGAGCGGGTTTTCGCCCTCACCCTTGCCATGGGTGCCACCGGCAATTGGAATATTGATAAATCCCGCCATGCGCGAGAAAACATGCATCCGGGGCTTTATACCACGCTTTCCTATTATCAAATCTGGCTTAAGGGGCTGGAAAAATTGCTGCTTGATGCCCAACTTGCAACAGCAAAAGAAATCGCCGACGGAAACCAACATGCACCTGCAAAGCCAAATATAAAAGTGCTGAAAAATGACAAGGTTTTGGACATGCTGATTGCCGGATCATCCTACGAGCGTGAACCATTATCCTCAAACAGATATGCCGCTGGTGACACCGTTAAAACCCGCAATATGCACCCTGAAACCCATACCAGAATTCCACGTTATGCGCGCGGCAAGGTCGGTACAATCGAGCGGGTGCACGGCTGTCACGTTTTCCCCGATGCCAATTCAAAAGGCGAAGGCGAAAGCCCCCAATGGCTTTACCGGGTAAAATTCACTGCCCGCCAAATCTGGGGCAATGAACACCCGGTCAATGACCTGATTTTCGTTGATCTCTGGGAGCCCTATCTTGAGCAATGATAGTTTTATCTCGATGGCCACGCAGGCAGAAGAACACCCGTTCAAGCAGCCCTGGCAGGCGCATGCATTTGCTATTGCGGTCAAACTGCACGAACAGGGGCTTTTCACCTGGAGTGAATGGGCCGAAACTTTGAGCAACTATATCAAAGAAGCCGGGCCGGATGATGATGTGGAGAACTACTATCATCATTGGATGGCCGCGCTTGAGACCATTGTTGATGCCAAAAAAGCCGCATCATATGAAGAGCTTGCAACACGAAAGGGCCAGTGGGATAGGGCTGCCAAAGCCACCCCGCACGGGCACCCGATTTTGCTGGAAGCCTATCCTTTGGCGTAACTATTTACCCATTATCCGTTTTGCCAACCCGATCAACCGCTGGTCAGAACCGGCCGGCCCCATAAGCGAAATACCCAATGGCGCGCCGTAGACCTTAGCCAAAGGCAGGGTGATTTGCGGAAAGCCCGTAAGACCCGAAACACATAAAAGCTCCAGCGCTTTTTCACGAAAATCCTGCAAACTATCATGGCTCGCATCGCGCAAGGGAGCCGCACTTGGCACGGTCGGCATGATCAACACCCCGTCTTCTCCCAAAATCTCCGCCAGTTCTTCACGCATCTCCGCACGCATGATTGCACATTCATCATATTCGTCATCGGTAATGCCAAGACCAAACTCAAACCGGTCTTTTACGCCGGGCCCAAGATCAGGGTTCGAATTGGTAATCCAGTCCGCATGGGCAAGCCAGGCTTCGCGCGCCTGCAATTTTCGCATGGTCCAATACCATTCGTTCAACGGCTTTCTAAATCCGGATATTTTCTCAGACGCACCCAGAACTTCAATCACCTGATTAAGCGCGCCTTGATAGGCCTCACGCTCCGCATCTCCCAACAGGCAATTATCAAGAGCATCAATTGTAATCGGGCGGGTAAGCGGCGTGTCAGATGCATCCGCGCCCAACAGCACATCGCCGACTTTCTGGTAATTTTCAATGTTTTGTGTAAACCAGCCAAACACATCAAACGAATGGGCAAGCGGCATGGCGCCAGCAAGCGAAATCCGCCCATGGCTGGTGCGCAAGCCAACAAGCCCGCAATATGAGGCAGGTGCACGAACCGACCCGCCCGTATCGGAGCCTGTTGCAATATCCACCGCACTTGCCGCCACAAGTGCCGCAGAACCGCAAGACGAACCACCGGTAATCCGTTCCGGTGCGCCGGGATTAAGCGGCGCGCCATAATGGGCGTTAATGCCGTTCAGCGAATAGCAGAGCTCATCGCAATGGGTTTTACCGGTAACGCGCGCCCCCGCATCAAGCATTTGTTGAATGATAGGTGCGGTAAAATCATCCACCCCGGTTTCCGCCAATTTGGTCGGACTACCCCAGCCATTCGGATAGCCTTTGACCGCATAAATATCCTTCACCCCAAGCGATAAACCGACCAGCGGGCCGGTGGCAGCATGGGCAACATCAACCGGCTCATAATCACAATAGCCTTTTACCGGATCATCAGGTTTGTTCATAAAATCCTACCGATCTTCCAATGCCAGCCGAATACCGAGCGCCACAAATATTGCGCCAAGGCTGCGATCCATCCAAAGGCCAATGCGCGGATTATTGCGCAAGCGTGAGGTCAGCTTTTCGCCTGCCAAAACCAGCGGCGGCTCGATAAATGCAGCAACAACGATGATCAAAAACCCGTGCAGGAACAATTGTGCCCAAACCGGCCCCGCACCCACGACCACAAATTGCGGCAGGAAGGCCAGAAAAAACACCGCCACTTTCGGATTGAGCAGACCAACCACAAAGCCTTGTTTATAAATCGGGAAAAATCTCGGGCTGGTTTCAATATCGCTGGAGACGAATGACCCGCCGCGTGAACGAAGCGCCGAAATTCCTAGCCAGACGAGATAGGCGGCCCCGGCCCATTTTACGACGGAGAATGCGACTGCCGAAGTGGCTAGAATGACCGACAGGCCCGCCGCTGCCATTAACACGTGGCCAAAAGCACCGGTCCATATGCCAAACATTGCGGCAAACCCACTATTACGACCACCACGCACGGTTTGCCCAAGGATAAAGGCAATATCCGGCCCGGGCGAAAGATTAAGCAGAACAGCAGCGGTAATAAACGTCGTCCAGTGCAAAACGGAATAGTCAAACATTGAAAGTCCTATAGTTGGGATTTAGTCCTCATGATTGACATAGCGGCGATAAATTGCAATTTATAAATGCATGGGGTTTGCGATTTACCCCGTGAGGCTTCAGCCCAAAATTCGCGTCCATTCAACCTCAATCAACCAAGAGGGAGGACGCCATGCCGCCTCCAACACAAATAACCGTATCTCAACTTACCCGACTTATAGGCCCGCCCGCGATGCAACGGGAGAGAAACACGATTGGCAGACTGCCAATAATAAAGGTGGAAACCAATGAACGCCGCAACAAATACTGATGACCTGGCACCCACCCCTACCTTCAATCAGGCTTTCAGAATATTCGCCAAGATAGGATTATTATCCTTTGGTGGCCCCGCAGCGCAAATAGCGCTGATGCACAAGTTCATTGTTGAAGAAAAAAGCTGGCTGAGCGAAAAGCAATTTCTGGGCGCCCTCAGCTTTTGCATGTTATTGCCCGGGCCGGAAGCGATGCAGCTCGCAACCTACGCGGGCTGGCGCATGCGCGGCCCGTTCAGTGGGCTGGTTGGAGGGTTACTTGCAGGCCTGTTATTTGTCTTGCCCGGCGCATTTGTTATTTTGGCTTTGGCGGCAATTTACGCCCTCTATGGCGATGTGCCACTGATCGCGACAATTTTCCTCGGCATCAAGGCAACGGTAGTCATTATCGTTATTGAGGCTTTGCTACGGGTTTCCAAGCGCGCCTTAAATGGCAATATATACTGGCTGATAGCCGCCTTGTCTTTTGTCGGTATTTTCTTTTTGGCCCTGCCCTACCCGCTGATTGTATTTATTGCAGCAGCAGTTGGATACCTATTGGGCACACAGCCTGCAGACGATAAAAGCCCGGAAATACCCGTATCCGTATCCGCCTATTCGACGTTCAAGACCATCGCCATTTGGCTGGCTATCTGGTGGGTGCCAATAATAATAATGGGCCAGGTATCAGGCCAACCGGTGCTTACAGAAATAGGTGCATTCTTTTCCAAATTGGCCGTAGTGACATTTGGCGGTGCCTATGCGGTTTTGGCCTATATGGGGCAGGACGTAGTGGCCAATTTCGGCTGGCTTAGCGCCGGTGAAATGATGGATGGCCTGGGTCTGGCCGAAACCACCCCCGGCCCACTGATATTGGTTACTGAATTTGTCGGCTTTATTGCCGGTTTCCGTGAGGGCGGGTTCTGGCTTGGATTGGCGGCGGCCATTGTCACACTTTGCGTTACACTCGTGCCCTGCTTCCTGTGGATTTTTGCCGGTGCTCCCTATATCGAGTGGATTTCGGCCCAGCCCCGTTTAAGCGGCGCCCTGTCTGCCATAACAGCGGCCGTCGTCGGCGTTATTCTTAATCTGTCAATCTGGTTCGGCCTGCATGTATTTTTCAATACGGTAACCCCGCAGAAATATGGCTTCATCACTCTTTGGCAACCGGAACTCGCCACCCTCAACTGGCATGTGGTGGTGCTTGCAATTATCTCGGCAATATTACTGCTAAAACTGCACTGGAATATTATGAAGGTTCTGGTAATTTCAGCAGCGCTTGGCTGGGTATTGGTGGAATTTGCTTAAGGAGCTGAACTTAAATCCGCTTGCCGTTTTCCATATCAAACAGGTGTAGCCCATCCGGCATCACGCGCACCGGAAGCACTTCGCCCACAACCGGGCGGGCATCACCCGCAAGTTTGACCACAATAGAATTATTAAAATCATTGCTGTCAGTATTATCGGCAAAGCCATGCGCCAGAGTTTCCGAGCCAAGTGTTTCGAC
The DNA here is from genome assembly GCA_024280375.1 of Alphaproteobacteria bacterium. Classification (GTDB taxonomy): domain Bacteria; phylum Pseudomonadota; class Alphaproteobacteria; order Rhizobiales; family Rhizobiaceae; genus SZUA-100. Next base: position 51,643 of record JAJRQF010000090.1, read on the forward strand.
CGCCGCTACATTTAATACCAGTTCAGCCTCATCCTTGTTGCAGGGCGCAAATTTTTCTGCTCGAACGCCAATTCTAACATTGCGCCCGTGGCTGTTTTCAACCGGGTAATCACCGATCTGCATGATGGACCCGGTATCCAGTTCAAGTTGTTTGCCATTGCCCGAAATTGTGCCGGTAAAAAAGTTCATTGGTGGTGAGCCGATAAAGCCCGCTACAAATTCCGATGCTGGTTTTTCATAAATATTCAGCGGCGTATCAATCTGCTCCGCATAGCCATCATTTAAAACAATCAACCGGTCGGCCAGGGTCATGGCTTCCACCTGGTCGTGGGTCACATAGAGCGAAGTCACATCAAGACGGCGCTGCAGGGCGCGAATTTCCAACCGCATGGTCACCCGCAATTTTGCATCGAGATTGGAAAGCGGCTCGTCAAACAAAAAGACAGACGGTTCGCGCACAATAGCGCGCCCCATGGCAACACGCTGGCGCTGGCCACCGGAAAGTTCGCGCGGGCGGCGCTTCAAATAGTCACCAATTTGCAACATGTCAGCAGCTTTCGCCACCCGTGCCTCAATCTCGTCTTTCGAAAGATTCATCAGTTTCAGCCCATAGGCCATATTCTGATAAACACTCATATGCGGATAAAGCGCGTAATTTTGAAACACCATAGCAATATCGCGGTCTTTGGGTTCGACCTCATTGACAATGCGTCCACCGATCGAAATATCGCCCTCGGTGATCTGCTCAAGTCCAGCCACCATGCGCAGCAAGGTGGATTTACCACAGCCGGATGCGCCGACAATGACGATAAATTCACCGTCCTTTATGTCCACATTGATGCCGTGCAGCACCTCAACAGAGCCGTAGGATTTTTTGATATTCTGGATGTTGACGCCAGCCATTGGTAATTCCCTGTTATTTATCTGTTTCCGTCAAACCTTTGACGAACATTTTTTGCATGCTGACCACCACAATAATCGGCGGAACCATCGCGATTAGCGTGGTCATCATAATCTTGTTCCACTGCAACAATTGTTCACCTGCCTCCAGCATTTGTTTAATGCCCATAACAACCGTGGTAAGCGATTGATCAGTGGTTATCAGCAGCGGCCAGAGATATTGGTTCCAGCCGAAAATAAACAGGATCACAAACAACGCTGCAATATTGGTGCGCGACATTGGCAGCAGAATATCGAAGAAAAACCGCATCGGCCCGGCACCATCAATGCGCGCCGCTTCCAGCAACTCATCGGGAATGGTCAAAAACACCTGGCGGAACATGAAGGTGGCAGTTGCACTTGCAATCAACGGCAGGGTCAAACCGGCATAAGAGTTTAACAATCCAAGGTCAGCGACGACTTTGAAGGTCGGCAAAATTCTCACCTCGACCGGCAACATCAAAGTGATGAAGATCATCCAGAAAAAGCCCATCCGAAACGGAAAACGAAAATAGACAATAGCAAAAGCCGAAAGCAGCGAAATGGCAATTTTGCCAAGCGCGATCACCATCGCCATGACGAACGAGTTAAGCAACATCAAAGCAACCGGCTGACTTGCCCCGCCAACATCAAGCCCAACAAACAGCGCCTCACTAAGATTTTCAAAGAAATGCCCACCCGGCCAAAGCGGCAGTGGAGATTGGGTCATGCGCAATGCATCGTGGGATGCCGCAACAAAGGTAATCCACACAGGAAAAGCAATGATGATGATACCGAGAATAATGACGGAATGGGATATGAAAGTTACAATAGGGCGGTTCTCAATCATCAGTAATCCACCTTCTTCTCAATATAGCGGAACTGAATGATCGTGATGAAAATCACGATTGCCATCAAAATAACCGACTGTGAAGCAGAGCCACCAAGGTCAAGTCCAATGAAGCCATCATTGTAAACCTTGTAAACCAGTATAGTGGTCGAGCCTGCCGGTCCGCCCTCGGTAACCGCATGAATAATACCGAAAGTTTCAAAAAATGCGTAGACAATATTCACCACCAGCAGAAAGAAAGTGGTTGGTGTAATGAGCGGGAATATGATGGTCCAAAACCGCCGCGCCGGGCCTGCGCCATCAATGGCAGAAGCTTCAATCAGTGATTTTGGGATAGATTGCATGGCCGCCAGAAAGAACAGGAAATTATAGCTGATCTGCTTCCAGGTCGCCGCCATAATAACCAGCGCCATCGCCTCACCACCATTTAATTTGTGGTTCCAGTCATAGCCAAACATATCCAGCGTATAGGCAACAATACCAAGGGTTGGGTCGAACATGAAAACCCACAAAGCGCCCGCAAGCACAGGTGCAACCGCATAGGGCCAGATCAACATGGTGCGATAAGCCGTTGCAAATTTCACCACCCTATCGGCCATTCCAGCCAATATCAGCGCTATAGACAGCGAAAAGAATGCCACCATCAAGGAAAAGAACGCCGTGCGCGAAAACGTGTCTATATAATGCTGGTCATTCCACAGGTCTTTAAAATTATCCAGCCATACAAATTCAGTTGAAAGGCCAAAGGCATCTTCAATCAGGAAAGACTGGAAAATCGCCTGACCTGCCGGCCACATGAAAAATACCAGGGTAATAAATATTTGCGGTGCAACCAATGCAAACGGTAACCACGATGGGCCAAAATGAACGCGTTTGAGCATGAACTCCCCCGGCGAGAATAACATTAATAAATTCCGACGACTGTAGGAATTTACAAAGATTAATCAAAAAAATGAAAATTTGGAACAAACCCTCGCCAAAAAGGCGAGGGTTTGCCGCTAAAGTGCTGCGTGATTAGTTGATTTTTTCGAACTTACGAAGCAGCTTGTTACCGCGTTCAACCGCCGCATCAAGGCCATCAGAGGCGGTCTTTTTACCGGCCCAGATTGCTTCCATTTCTTCGTTGATCACATCGCGAATTTGCACGAAGTTTCCGAAACGAAGACCACGGGAATTCGGTGTTGGCGGATTGAGGCTCAACTGTTTTGCAGCCGTGTCTGTGCCAGGGTTTTTCTTGTAGAAACCTTGCTCTTCAGACAACTTGGTTGCCTCCATGGTAATACCCACATAGCCGGTTTCCTGATGCCACCAGGCCTGAACCGGTGCAGTTGAAAGATATGTCATAAACTGAGCCACACCTTTGTAATCGCCCTGATCATGACCTTTGAGAACCCAAAGGGTTGCACCACCAATAATGGAATTCTGCGGCTTTTCAGCAACATCGGTATCGAGTGGCAACATGGCCTGGCCGTAAGCAAACTTGGCCTGTGTTTTAATCGAGCCATAATAGGCAGATGAATTCATCCACATACCGCAATCACCATTGGTGAAGCTTGGCATAGAATCTCCACGACGACCACCATAGACAAATCGGCCTGTTTTCTGACCATCGGCAATTTTCTGAATACGGCTTTTCAGCGCAGCACTGTTAAAGGTCAATTCAGTATCTGTACCGGCAAAGCCGTTTTCCTTCGAACCAATTGGCTGATTGTGCCAGGTTGAATAATTTTCAATCATCACCCATGACTGCCAACCGAATGAATATCCGCACTTCATACCGGAGGCGACCAATTTGTCGGCCGCCGCATCCATTTCGTCCCAGGTTGCAGGTACTTTATCAATGCCGGCTTTCTTGAATGCATCTTTATTATACCACAGAACCGGAGTGGACGAGTTGAACGGCATTGAAAGCAATTTGCCATCTGATGCCTGGTAATACGAAATAACACCGGGAACATATTTGGATTTATCAAATGGCTCGCCAGCATCCTTCATCACGTCTTCAATTGGATAAACCGCGCCTTTTGCAGCCATCATGGTTGCCGTACCCACTTCAAACACCTGCACAATGTGCGGCTGTTTTTTAGCGCGGAATGCAGCAACAGCGGCTGTCATTGTTTCGGTGTAGTTACCCTTGTAAACTGGAACAACTTTATATTCGCTTTGGGTCGCATTGAAATCATTGGCGATTTTGTTAACGCGCTCACCATTTGTGCCGCCCATTGCGTGCCACCACTGAATTTCAGTTGCAGCAAATGCGATTGTCGACATACCTGACATCAACACAGCAGTTGCCACGCCAAGCATTGTTATTTTTTTCATTGACATTGTTATCTCCCTTAGACTCATTTTTTGAATACGAAAAAATTCGAAAGCATACGAAATAATACTATAGTACAATCTCGCTGTGTCCATACCAAATCGTCGAATGCAACGGGCACATATAATTCGCCAAATTTTCAAAGGTGGACATTCGCCAGTTGAACCGGTAATTCACCCAACTCCCCCATAAATTGGTCAGCACCCCGACCATAACCCGGAATAATTCATGTCCATCTATCTCATTCGCCACGCCCAATCAGAGTTTAACGCGGTTTTTTCACCCGGCGAACCTGATCCGATAATCTTCGACGCGCCGCTGTCTTCGCTTCGCCAACAACAGGCAGTCGATGCACGCCAACATATCGGCAATCTTGATATCAAAAGCCTGATCGTCTCGCCGCTTACCAGGACATTACAAACGGCAACGCTGATTTTCGAAAACGCCCACCCGGTTACAATCAACGCAGACATTCGCGAGCAATTGTCATTTAGTGGAGATGTGGGCAGTTCTCCTGAAAAACTTGCCAATGATTATCCGCATCTGGATTTTGCCCATCTGGAAGATTGCTGGTGGTATGACGGTGAGAAAAATGAGCATGGCTATGCCGTTGAACCCCATTCATCATTGCAGGGCAGAGCTGACCAATTTACCAAATTTCTCATGACATCCAAAACCGCCTCCACAGCGATTGTTACCCACGGAAATTTCATTCATGCGACCACCGGCATTCAACCGGAAAACTGCGAAATCATCAAATTTGATCCCGCAAACAAAACCGCAATTTCAGTCACACACTCCCGGTAATTACCCGCCGGTTTTCCATTTCCACCAGAAAGCGAAATATGTCCAAGACGATTATTCCAAACCCTGCCGATTGTAACTGGGCATTTAATTTCTATGAAGAAAACCGCCATCGGCTACCAAATGCAGGTTTTCCAAAATCAGCCATTCGAGCCGATAATCTCGAGGCCATTGCTGATGAGTTCGATATATTCGTGCTTGATGCCTTTGGCGTATTAAATGTTGGCGAAGGCCCGATTGATGGCGCACCCGAATGCATTGCAAATTTACAAAAAGCCGGCAAACGGGTCATCGTTCTCACTAATGGCGCAACTTTTAATCGGCAAAAGTCGCAAGCAAAATATAAAGGCTTTGGTTTTGATTTCGAGTTAAATGATGTGGTCGCAAGCCGTGATGTGCTGGCCGCCGAGCTGGAAAGCCGTGATGCCGATTTTACCACGGGTTTCAAATGGGGAGTGGCCGCTATCCCGGAAGCCAACATTGTTGATCTTGGCCCGAATTTTCACCTGCTCGGCGAAGACCAAAATGCCTTTGATGAGGCCGATGGAATGATCCTGCTTTCCAGCATTGGCTGGAGCATGGAGCTGCACGCAAAAATGCTGCAATCCCTTAAAGCCAACCCGCGCCCGCTGCTTGTTGGCAACCCGGATGTTGTGGCCCCGCGCGAGGATAAGTTCTCCATTGAACCGGGGTTTTATGCCCACGACATTGCCAACCAAACCGCTGTTGAACCGGTATTCTGCGGCAAGCCATTCACCAATTCCTTTAGTGCTGTGAAAGCCAGACTTGCAAGCGAAGGTTCCACCGTGCCATCAGAGCGCATTGCCATGGTTGGCGATACCCTGCACACCGATATTCTGGGCGGTGCGGCAGCCGGGTTCCGCACAATTTTGGTGGAAAATCACGGCCTTTTTCGCGGCGTTGATACCGCGCCCTATATTGATAAATGCGGTATCATGCCGGACTTCATCGTACCAACGACCTGAGGACTAAAGTTTGCCAGAACCCCTCATCCGACCGCTGCGCGGCCACCTTCTCCCTCAAGAGGAGAAGTAATAGAGCGTGCGGCACTGACTGTTCCGCCAAAAGTTATATTATTGGTGCTGAAAAAAATTGAATTTTTCTGAGGGCGGTAACTTCAACCTCTTTCTTCTCCCCTTGAGGGAGAAGGTGGGCATCGCATAGCGATGGTCGGATGAGGGGTTTTAATATCAAACATATGTAGTAAAACTGAGTAAAATAACAGACAGGATCATTCATGAACAACCAAATTGAAACCCGCCTCGCCTTTGCCAACACTTTAGTGGAAATCGCCGGCAAGGAAGCGCTTCGCTATTTCAACCAGCTCGACAAACTGAATATTGAGCAAAAAGGTCATCAGGATATGGTTTCCGATGCGGATAAAAACGTCGAATTGCTCATTCGCGATGCCATCGACAAGGCTTTTTCCGATGACGGAATTGTCGGTGAGGAACACGACAACGTCGCCTCCAAATCTGGCTTCACCTGGGTGATAGACCCAATTGACGGCACCGCCAATTTTGTCCGAGGCATTCCCGCATGGTGCGTGGTGCTGGCCTGCGTTGAAGACGCCGAAATTAAAATCGGCGTGATCAATGATCCGGTACACGAGGAAACCTATTCAGCCGCCTTGGGCAATGGTGCTTTTCTCAACGGCAAGCCAATGAAAGTTGCCGAAACCAAAGGACTACACGATGGCTCAATTGCCATTTCCTATTCACCCCGCAGCGGCATGGAGCCGATCCTGCGCTTTATGAAGCTGTTGTCGGAAGAACGCGGCGCTTTCGTGCGCATTGCATCCGGCGCGCTTTCGCTGGCCTATGTGGCGGCGGGCCGCGTCAACGGCTTTGCCGAACACCACATGAATGCATGGGACTGTTTGGCCGGTCAACTTTTGATCAAAGAAGCAGGTGGCCGCATCGAGGAACAAAATGCCGATGATATGCTGGTCAATGGCGGTCGCGTCATTGGCGCATCACCGGTAATTTTCGACCGTATTGTCGAAATGGCCGATGCAAGTTTTGAGTGAACCTCGGTACAAGATCGAAACCAGATAGCCTATTCTATTTCACTATTTGGGTAGCTCATTGACCCATATTCGAGGCTTCGAATTCAAAATTATTGTGTTTTCACACAAGTGAAAATTTCAAATTTTCTTGAATGAATTCCAAAAATACCCGAACCTTGAGCGGCACCATGTTTTGATAGCCATAGGTCAAGAAAATCGGAATATCATAACCTTGATATTCTGGTAGAATACGCTCGATACGGCCTGTTTTCAATTCGTCTTCAACAAATGGCGCTGGAAGGATGCTAAAACCAACATCACTTATTACAAAGTTGCGGATGCCCGCCACACTTGTCGCAACGACCTTTGGTTTCATACGCAGTTTTATTGTTCCATTGGTGGAATGGCGCACCCGAGCGCCACCATTTTTTTGCTCTTCGCGATGGCACACCCAGTCCATGTTGATCAGGTCTTCAAGATTTTGCGGGCGACCGTGTTTGTCCAGATAGTTTTTTGATGCGCAGAGAATTTCACGCAAATGCCCGACGGGGACACACCGCAAAGAAGTATCAGTGATGGGACCTGATGCAAATGCCACATCTATACGCGCCTCCACCTGGTCTATTGTCGTATCGCTTTCAATCAATTCAATGCGGATATCGGGATGCTGGTGTAAAAACGCCGCGAATACCGGAGCAACGAGCGTGGCCCCGATCGGAACTTTAATCCGCAAAACTCCGCTGACAGTTTCTTCTGCATCGCGTGCAATAGCGTTGGCTTCTTTGGCAAGGTCTTGGATCAAAAGGCATTTATCAAGATATTGGGCGCCGACCTCGGTGAGAGATAGCGATCGAGTGGTGCGGTTTAAAAGTTTTACGTTCAATCGCTTTTCAAGCAAACCCACGATCTGTGATACTCGAGCGCGGCCTAGCCCCAATTTTTCACTAGCTGCTGTAAATGAACCCAATGTGGCAACAGAGGTAAAAACCATCATATCATTGGTGATCCGGTGCGCATCCATTGTTAACTCCAGCTAACGTATATATTGCTTTGTTCGTATATTGTTATCTAATACCGAACAAGTATTTTGTCTCCTAAGAATTACAGGAGACACCAAATGAAAAATTTAATTGGCGCATTAATCGCAACATTTGCTTTAGCCACACCTGTTCTTGCAGACATGGCAAAAAACAAAGAAACTGTGCTTGCCTATTACCAGGCGCTTTACAGTAATCAGGACATCGCGCAGTTTGTCACTGACGGATATGTAGAACATCAACAAGGCAGCGGCTTTACGCTGAGTGGTCTGCGTAAATTGGCAGGGCAGAATGATGGCGCTGTGACAGTGCATCGGGTAATCGCGCAGGATGATCTCGTATTTTTGCATGTCGAACAGCAAAACGGCAAAGGCGCAATTGCGCGAGGTGAGCTTTTCCGCCTGAACAACAATGGCCTGGTGATTGAACATTGGGGAAATAAGCAGGTTGTAATTCCCGCATCGAAAACCAAAAGTGGCAACTCGATGTTTGATGGTGTTACAAAAGTGAACCAGAACAGCAAGGCAGCCGAGAACTACGGTGCGGCCCATCTTCAGGCCATGGATATTTTTTGGAACTCCTTTGATACCAGCGTCATCAGTGGTGCATTGAGTAATGCATATATCCAGCACAATCCGCGCGGCACAAATGGCCCAAAAGGATTGCTAGGTATGGTCGGGTTCATGAAATCAAAAGGAATTACGTTAGAAAAAAAGCTGCATCAAAGCATTGCTGAGGGTGACTTTATCGTCAAACTGAATTTTTATCGATCGACCCCGCCCGTTCCAGGTTTTGGACTGGCGATTGCCTTTGATATTATTCGCTTAACCGAAGACGGGCGCGCCGATGAGCATTGGGACGTTGTCGAAGAGATTACCAAAGCCGAAGATTTGAAAAGCGTATTCTGACGGGTTTCACGGGCCTTTTTCATTGGCCTCTATTTCCCATTCACCAACAGATTGCAGGCCTGAAATTCATGTCTGCAAGCCCCCCAAAGCGTAATTCGTGCGCAAAAAATTCTATTATAGAATTTACACAAACTCACCCCTCCGGCAACTACACAGGCCCCGGGCCGCAGAATTTGAGATAAACAGTATCACTGACTGATGGCTCCGCATTCATTTCGGTTGAAACCAAGGTAATTTTGATGATTTTGACTTTGTGTACCGTTTGGTGTACATTGTTCACACACCACAACATCATAAGCGACGATTTCAATCATGACCCAAGATGCTCGAATAAGTTCCCGGATAGATCCCGACTTAAAAAGAAAAGGCGAAGCAATTCTTGCAGAGATTGGCATTAAGCCCTCTCAGGCAATTACCATGTTCTATACTCAGATCGTTCAGCAACGTGGGTTGCCTTTAGACTTAAAAATTCCAAACGATAAAACGATCGAGGCTTTAAATGAAGACCTCACATATGCAAAAAGCTATAGTAGCGCGGCTGAAATTTTTGCTGATCTCAATGCTAACGATAGCGAATGAGAAAAATAGTCCCAACAAATCTATTCAAAAAGGATTATAAACGAATATCCAAACGTCATCTGGATATAGCAAAACTTGGCGATGTCATTGATGCCCTTGCTGGTGATGTCCCGTTGCAACAGAACGCGCGCCCACATAAACTGACGGGGAAATATATTGGCACGTGGGAATGTCATATTGAGCCTGATTGGCTTCTCATCTATGAATATCAAGAAGAGTGCCTATTGTTACGTAGAACGGGAACCCATGCAGATTTGTTCAAATAGCGCCCAGCCAGCACCCCATCACTCCTTCGGCAACAGCACCGGACCCGGCTCGCGGAATTTGAGATAAACAGTATCGCCCACCGGCAGCTCCGCATTCATTTCGGTTGAAACCACGAAAATATCAGCAAACTCACTCTCCACCAGATATTCCATATGATTACCCACATAGGTGGCTTTCACCAGCTTGACGGGGATAGAATGGGAAAGTTTTTTGGCCGAAAGCGTAATTCGACCAGGGCGCACTGCCAACCGCGCACTACCCACACCAAGACCGCGTGCGGCGAGTTTTAAATCAATCGAACCAATGTTTACCTCAGCAATTTCATCTTCAACCTTGCTTATCGTGCAAGGGAGCAGATTGGCCTCACCAATAAAATCCGCCACAAAGGCATCGGCTGGTCGGTCATAAAGATCGCGCGGCGTGCCCGATTGTGCAATCTCCGCATTACGCATGACGATAATGCGATCAGAGACAGCCAGAGCCTCTTCCTGGTCGTGGGTCACATAGACAACCGTAAGCCCAAGGTTTTGTTGAATTTCACGAATTTCTTCCCGCACCTGACGACGTAGTTTGGCATCCAGATTAGAAAGTGGTTCATCAAACAATAAAACCTGCGGTTCCAGCACCAATGCCCGCGCCACGGCGACCCTTTGTTGCTGCCCACCGGAAAGCTCGCTCGGCAATCGCGCATCATAACCTTTCAGGCCGACAAGCTCGAGACCGGCCATCATTTTGTCTTTGGTATCGGTTTTACTTAAGCCCGATAGCTTTAGCCCGTAGGAAACGTTTTCGCCGACCGTCATATGGGGAAACAGCGCATAGGACTGGAAAACCATCGAAACATCGCGGTCGGTTGCAGGCAATTTGGTAACATCCTGATCACCGATCAAAATACGGCCTTCACTGACCATTTCAAGCCCGGCAATCATCCGCAAGGTAGTGGTTTTACCGCAGCCGGAAGGCCCAAGCAGGGTAACCAGCGTTCCGGCTTCAATGGTGAGCGAAACCCTGTCCACCGCCTTTACTGTACCACCATAGATTTTGGTAACATTCTCAAATGTTACAGATGAAGCGTTGCTTTTGATTTTTGTGTTCATGTTGAGCTTAACCGAGTTTTGCCAGATTTCAGGATGAGCAGTTGCAGAAGACCAACGGCGGCGAGCATGACGAAAATCAACACGGTCGAATAGGCAATCGCCAGCCCGTAATCGTTGTTCTCCACCCGCCCGATAATATAGGCGGTCGCCATATTATATTCCGCACTTACCAAAAAGATCACCGCACTTATCGCAGTCATGGCGCGCACAAAGGAATAAACCAGAGCCGCCAGAATGGCCGGGCGCAGCAGCGGCAAAATAATTGACCGGAAGGTCTGCCATGCATTGGCCCCGAGCGTCAGCGAGGCCTCATCGAGGCTTTTATCCAATTGCGCCATCGAGGCAACGCCGGCCCGCACGCCAACCGGCATATTGCGGAAAATAAAGCTCAATACCAATATTACCCCGGTGCCGGTAAGTTCAATCGGCGGCACGTTAAAGGCCAGAATATAGGACACCCCGATCACCGTGCCGGGAATGGCAAAGGAAAGCATGGTGCCAAATTCAAACGCACTTTTGCCGGAAAAACTTTGCCTGACCAACAAATAGGCGGTTACCAATCCAAGCATTGCGGTGAGCGGAGCAGCGATTGCAGCGATCTCCAAAGTTGTCCAGAACGAATTCCACGCAGAGCCAGTCCACAACATACCATTGTCAGTGAACTTAACCCCGAAGGCATCAATATAATGGCGGAAGGTCAGCGTATCATTGAGGCCCCATAATTCGACAAATCCACCATAAAAGATCATGCAATAGATGACGATGGTCATGAATGTCCAGATCGCAGCAATTGTGTAAACCGGCCATTTAAGCCTGCGCGGCATTTGCGGATGTGCCCCGCCATCGCCCTTGCCCGTATTGGTCGCGTATGATTTCTTGCCCAGCCATTTGCGTTGCGCAAAGAAGGCGGCAAGCGTGAAGGTCAACAATACAATCGCCAGCACGGCAGCGCGACCCTGATCGTTTTGCGCGCCAACGATAGAGAAGAATATCTCGGTGGAAAGTACATCATAATTGCCACCAAGCACCAGCGGATTGCCAAAGTCGGCCATTGATTCAATAAAGCCAAGCAGGAACGCATTGGCCAGCCCCGGACGCATCAACGGCCAGGTTACGGTTCGAAACGTCGTCCAGCGATCGGCCCGCAAGGTTTGAGCGGCCTCCTCCATAGAAGGAGAAACACCCTCAACCACCCCGATCAGCACCAGAAAGGCAATCGGCGTATAGGCCAGAATTTGGGCAATCATTATGCCCGGTAGGCCATAAATCCAACGCGTTGGTGTAAGGCCAAAAGCATCGGCCACAAATTGGGTCACCGAGCCAGAAAGGCCAAACAACAGGATTATTGCAAGACCAATCACAAAGGGCGGCGTGATAATGGGAAGAACGGTTAGCGCCCGCAGCAAACGCCCATATTTAAAGCCGGAACGGGTGGCAACTAACGCATAAACCAGCCCCAAAAGCGTGGTCGCCGCACCAACAAGCACCCCAAGCACCAGCGAATTCCAGGCGACACCGCAAGAGACATTGGCAGTGAGGCACCCAAGCCCCCAGATTTTTCGATCCGTGAACTTTTCCAGAAAAATAAAGATCGAATAGACGCCATCATTATCGCGAAGCGCGCCGGCCAACATGCCAACAATCGGGAAAAATATGAAAATTCCAACAATGGCAATAACAAAGCCAATGGAACTCACAACAAAAATATCACCATTTACAGCACCCCGCGCTGCAGCACCAATGGTGATCATAAACAAAAAACAGGCCGCCAAAAGCATGGCACCATAGCCGAGGCCAAATTGCCGATCGCCAAGCGGGCCAAACATAGCCTCGAATGTGTCGAACTGCCAACCTTTGATACCAATGGCAAAGCCTTGCAACAGCAGCCAGGAAAGGCCGCCAATACCGCTGATCAATAGAATTTTTGCAAATAGAGGGTCGGTTTTATGCCTGCCCAATACGATCAATGGCAATGCTAAAAACAGCGCCAATGGCGCCAGCCAAAGCTTAATCCCCTGCCCTAACAGGAATGCTGCCGGCGCATAATCACTATCAAACGGATAGCCACCAATCAGCCATTCAAAGCTCCAAAACCCGTCTTCCTGCACATACCACGGCAGCAGAAAAAACCCGACCATGCCAATGCAAAGCCAAAGCAACACAACCCTGTTTGTACCAAAACCGGCTGAACCTCTGGAAATCTGCACTGTAATATCGGTCAAGAATTATGCCTGAAATATAGGGGCTGGATAAAATCTCGCGGTGGTTAAGCCGCTATTGCCATCACTTCGCCGAGCAAGGGTATGATGGATATTGAGCGGAGGTTTCCAGCTTGAGCGAAAACCTCCGGGTCTTGATTGAAAAAGATAATAGTGTCGCCTTACTGTGGCAGAACTTTCACTTCATCGTCCCACTTTTTCAGCAGACGTTTACGCTCTGCGGAGGAACCGTATTTTTTGAAGTCATAATCAATCAGCTTGATGGTTGAAAGATCAGGAGCCGAAGGTGAACTTTTCGCACCCTTGTTTGACATAACCTGAAAAGCTTTCACTTCCAGCGCCCGTGATTGCACATCGGCAGTCAGCGCCCAGTCGTAAAATTTCTTGCCATTATCCAGATTACGACCACCTTTTATCAAGCTCATAGAACCGATTTCATAGCCAGTGCCTTCACATGGTGCCACAACCTTAATCGGAAAACCGGAAACCGCCTGTTTCACCGCATCATGCATAAACACAATACCGATGGTGTTTTCACCGCGGGCCGCTGCCTTGATTGGGGCAGAACCGGATTTTGTGTAATTGTTGATGTTTTTATGCAGGCCTTTCATGAATTCAAAGCCCTCATCCTCACCAAACAGCTGCACAATTGTTGCAAGCGTGGTGTAAGCAGTGCCCGATGAATTCGGGTTCGCCATTTGCACATGGCCTTTATATTCTGGCTTCAGCAAGTCCTTCCAGCATTTTGGTTCTGGCAGGTTATTTTTCTTCATCAGCTCGGTATTATAACCATAGCCAAGCGCACCGGAATAAATGCCGATAGTTTTATCGTCGGCAGATTTTGCCTGCGAAATTGCCCAGGAGTTCAATTCACCGCGCATGCTGGTAACATAGGGTTCAGTCAAACCTTCTTCAGCCGCCTGAAGATGTGGATCGCCCGTACCGCCCCACCAAACATCGCCTTTAGGATTAGCGGATTCAGCCTTGATCTGGGCAAAAGTTTCACCGGAACTTTTACGGGTCATGTTGACCTTAATACCCGAAAATTCTTCAAAGCCCTTGGCCATCAACTGGCACCAGTCTTCCTGTGCACTACAATAAAGTGTCATTTTTTCAGCGGATTGCGCGCTCATCGAAGATATCGCACTCAGTGCCACACCTGCGGCCAGTGTTATCATCAGTTTTTTCATTATTTTCTCCCTTTTACATTCGCTTTTAAATCGATTAGTATTGGTTATTCTTCAATATCAGAATTGTAATAATTTTCAATCCTTTTGTCACAAAACTGTCATATTTAAGTTCGTTTTCTTTCACATATTGAAGTATCGTAACGCGGATTCTCTTCGGACCCCATTAACCGGATCAGCCCAAATGTCGAAAACCATAGATGAAATCAAACATATTGTATTCGACGTCGGCCGGGTTTTAATCCATTGGGACCCAGAAATTCCATTTCTCCATCTGATACCTAACGAGATGGAAAGGCAACATTTTTTAAGCAGTATTTGTGCGCCTGAATGGAATATCGAGCAAGATCGAGGCCGTTCATGGCGTGAGGCTGAAGATATTTTGATCAAGCAGTACCCGGATAAGGAGCTTCAAATTCGCGGGTATAGAAAACACTGGATCGAAATGATTTATGGTGCGCTGGATGACAGCGTGGTAATTATGCAGCGCCTGATTGACCAGGGCATGGATGTGACCCTGTTGACCAATTTCAATCAGGAAACCTTCCCGCTGGCGAAAGAAAAATTTCCATTTTTGAAATTACCACGCGGCGAAACGGTTTCCGGCGAAATTGGCCTGATCAAGCCGGACCTGGAAATCTATCAACACCATACCAATACCCACGGGCTTGACCCACATGCCTGCCTATTTTTCGACGATAGCCAGAAAAATGTGGATGGAGCGCGCGCTGCCGGTTGGCAGGCAGAGCTGTTTACCAGCCCTGCCCAAATGCACGCAGATTTAGAAAAACACGGGGTAGCTCAAGTTGCACGTTGAGCAAACGCGAAGCGCAAAACTTGAGCCGTTAGAAAAGCACCAAATTGCCGTGAGCGAAAGAAACTAGAGCGATTCAATCAGATGATGAAACGCTCTAAACAGCCTCAAGCTTGCGTTCCAAATGCCAGATTTTTGAAACAATCTGCCAGCCGTTTTCACCCTTCACAAAGCCCAGATGATCGACAAAAATACTCTCATGCGCCCGCAACCGAATTTTTACCGTGGCGCTGATCGGCGATAACATATCGACCATCAAAATTTCATCCTCACGCACCTGACCTTTGCTTGCAGGCGATGTTCGCCCACCCACATCGGCAGAGAAACTTGCAATCGGCTCGACGAATAATTTGCCCTCATCAGCATCAAACAGGCTGGAGGTTTCATGGAAAACCCTGTTCAGCATTTCCACATCACAATAATAAAGCGCATCAAAATAAAGCTGTACGGCTTTAAGCAGTTCCGGTGTTTCTTTCATGGCGTGTACCTCTCTCACGGCTAATTCAAATGTTTCACTCACCGGCTTCACATTGGGCCTGCAAATGCGCGCCGCAATAGCTCCTGAGTTTATCGAAGGGGGCTCGAATTTTCTCGCCATCACAACAACATTGAGTTTCAATTCTCAATATGGCATTTATTTACTGTCCATTTAATTATTGCCATACGGTCAATTGCCATTTACAGTGAAAATCATGACAAAACTTGCAAATCAGAATTCTCCAAATCTAGTGGCCGCACTTGCCTATGACGGGCTTTGCACTTTTGAATATGGCATTGTGGCCGAAATATTCGGGCTTGAGCGCCCGGAAATGGGGCCAGACTGGTATCAGTTTAAAACCGTTGCGGTGGAAGATGGCCCCTTGCGGGCTGCCGGCGGGCTGACAATTACCGCCACCGGTAAAATTGCTGATCTCAAACGCGCCAATACCATCATCATCCCGGGTTGGCGCGGCAAGGATGCGAAGGTGCCGGATCATCTACGCAAGCTATTGCAAGATGCGCACAAGCGCGGCACGCGGCTGGTCTCCATCTGCTCCGGTGTCTATGTGTTGGCAGCGGCAGGCCTATTGAATGGTCGAAGCGTCACCACCCACTGGCGCTACGCCGATGATCTGGCCAAGCGCTATCCGAAACTCATCGTCGAGCCGGACAATCTCTACATTGATGATGGTGACATTCTCACATCGGCCGGCAGTTCCGCCGGGATTGATCTTTGCATTCATTTGGTCAGGCGGGATTTTGGCGCAAAGATTGCCAATTCCGTTGCCCGGCGGCTGGTCATGCACGCCCATCGCCAAGGTGGGCAGAGCCAATATATTGAACAGCCGGTGCCAAAATCACACGGGACGCATCGGCTTTCCGACACCCTTGAATATATTCAAAACAGCCTTGATCAACCGCATACGGTAAGTTCTTTGGCGGAAAGTTCCGGCATGGGATCGCGCACCTTCCAGCGCCGGTTTATCGCGCTAACCGGCGTTCCGGCCATCCAGTGGATCAATCAGGAACGCCTCGCCCGCGCCTGCACTTTGCTTGAAACAGGTTCGGCACCGCTTGATGATGTGGCTCAAACCGTTGGCCTCACCAGTGCTGAAAACCTGCGCTATCACTTCCGCAAAGAGCTGAAAATCAGCCCGAGTGAGTATCGAAAACGGTTTCGGATAGCCGGGTAATATTTAACCTGTCATCAGCCGTCATCCCCGCGCAGGCGGGGATCTACGTGTCTATCAATTTTGTTATAACAACAATTTTAATACAGAGTTGCCAATATGCAAAACCCAAAGCAAAAAACTAATTTTTAGATAATCTCGTGGATCCCCGCCTGCGCGGGGATGACAAATTTTAGAGAGCTATTGAACTTAAAATACAAAAATGGCGCGGTTTGAACCAACAAACCGCGCCGTAATAATTTCACCCAAAACCCTAACGAAGTTAGTCCAGCGCTTTAATAATATTCTCGACCATTTTCTTGGCATCAGAAAACAGCATCATGGTGTTGTCCTTGAAGAACAATTCATTCTGCACACCCGCATAACCAGAGGCCATACCACGCTTGATGAACAGGGTTGTTGCTGCCTTATCAACATCCAGAATTGGCATGCCATAGATCGACGAGGTCGGATCATCGCGCGCTGCCGGGTTGGTCACATCGTTCGCCCCGATCACAAAGGCCACATCGGCCTGGGCAAATTCGGAGTTGATGTCTTCCAGCTCGAACACATCATCATAAGGCACATTGGCTTCGGCCAGAAGCACATTCATATGGCCCGGCATACGACCGGCCACCGGATGAATGGCATATTTAACCTCAACACCTTCAGCTTTAAGCTTGTCGACCATTTCGCGAAGCGCATGTTGAGCCTGTGCCACAGCCATGCCGTAACCCGGCACGATGATAACCTTTGATGCATTGCGCATCAGGAATGCTGCATCTTCAGCAGCACCTTGTTTGACCGGGCGGTCTTCCTCATCGCCGGAGCTAGCCACCACATCTTCACCGCCAAAGCCACCAAGAATAACCGAGATAAACGAGCGGTTCATCGCCTTACACATGATATAGGAAAGAATAGCACCGGATGAACCAACCAGCGCACCGGTGATGATCAACGCCAGATTGCCCAGCGTAAAGCCGATACCGGCGGCCGCCCAACCCGAATAGGAATTGAGCATAGAAACCACAACCGGCATATCTGCGCCACCAATCGGAATGATGATCAACACACCAAACAGGAAGGACAAAAGCACGATTACCCAGAAGATAAAGTGGCTTTCTGTAATGGCCAGCACAATCACCAGCACGACAATTGCCGCAAACAAAGCCGCATTAATCAAATGCCTCGCGGGCAACATAATCGGTGTACCGGACATGCGGCCATCGAGCTTCAAAAAAGCAATGACGGAGCCTGTAAAGGTAATCGCACCAATGGTGACACCAAGGCTCATTTCAATAAGGCTTGCCGCATGAATGGAGCCAACCGAACCAATGCCAAAGGCCTCCGGTGCATAAAGGGCCGCAGCAGCCACCATAACGGCGGCCATACCAACCAGCGAATGGAAAGCGGCAACAAGTTGCGGCATGGCGGTCATTTCAATGCGATTGGCAACAACTGCGCCAACACCACCACCGGCCGCAAGACCGATGATCACCAGAGCCAACCCGCCAAAACCGGGCGATGCCACAAACAGCGTGGTGATAATGGCGATCGCCATACCAACCATGCCGTAAGTGTTGCCCCGGCGAGCGGATTCCGGATGGGAAAGCCCTTTAAGTGCCAGAATGAATAAAACACCTGAAATCAGGTAGAAGATAGAAGCTAAATTTGCAGACATGCTCTATCGCTCCTTCTTTTTATACATGGCGAGCATTCGCTGGGTCACCAGAAATCCGCCAAAAATATTCACTGAAGCCAAAACCAATCCGATAAAGCCGAAGGTGGTGGCAAGCCCGCCGGTTGAAGCAACAGCAACAGATAACAGCGCCCCAACCACGATGACCGAAGAGATCGCATTGGTAACCGCCATAAGCGGTGTATGCAGCGCCGGCGTTACCGACCAGACCACAAAATAACCGATGAAGATCGACAGAACGAAAATTGCCAGACGAAACACGAAGGGGTCAATCGCCCCGCCGGAAACACCGTGCGCCGCATCACTAACAGCACTTACAGCGCCTTCACTCATTGCTGGCAGATTTTTTGCAGCAACTTCAACCGCATCAACGGCTGCCCCCAATCCTTCGATTGCTTTTTCCAGAGTTGAATTCGCCATTATGCGCCTCCCCCGTTTGATTTCTCACTGGCGATAATTTCCGCCGCCTGTTTCACCCATTCCTCGCGCTCAATGCGGCCGGGGAATGCCAGTTTTTCACCAATATCCGCCTGTTCTTTGACGCTCATGGCTGCCACATCGGCAAATGTTTTAATGCCGATTTCGCCCAACTTGATGCGGTTTTGCGGGCCAATACCTTTTATGCGGGTAAGATCATCACCATCAGATTTTTTAGCAGATGCCTTATTTGCAGGCTTTTCTTTACTGACAGACTTTGCTGCAACCTCTTTCGGCACAACCGTTTTTGCATCAGATGATTTTGGCTTTGCAGGTGCAGCACTTGCAAATGCCTCATGCACAATCTTGCCATCATGGGTAAGGCAGGTGGCTTTGGCCAATGCATCTTCCCAGTCAATCGCCAGTTTAGAATTTTCCTTATCAACCATAGTCTCAAGAAAATTCAGCAGGTTTTTTGCATAAAGCAGTGAAGCGGTAGAAGCGATCCGGCCGGGCATATTGAGATGACCTACAATTGAAACATCGCCGATTTGAACAATCTCGCCAGCTTTTGCACCTTCCACATTGCCACCGCGTTCAACCGCCAGATCAACCAGAACCGAACCGGCGCGCATGGCACCGAGCATTTCTTTACTCACCAGCTTTGGAGCCGGGCGTCCGGGAATTAATGCGGTTGTAATAACAATATCCTGCTTGGCGATATGTGATGCCACAAGCTCCGCCTGTTTGGCCTGATATTCTTTTGACATTTCTTTCGCATAGCCACCGGACGTTTCAGCCGAGCGGAACTCGTCATCTTCGACGGCGACAAATTTCGCACCCAAAGATTCAACCTGCTCCTTGGTGGCCGGGCGCACATCAGTTGCGGTAACGATTGCCCCAAGCCTGCGCGCAGTCGCAATCGCCTGCAAGCCCGCAACACCAACACCCATAACGAATACTTTGGCCGCAGGCACTGTGCCGGCGGCTGTCATCATCATTGGCAACGCACGATCATAAGTGGTTGCACCTTCAATAACTGCCTGATAGCCCGCAAGGTTTGCCTGTGAAGACAGCACGTCCATCGACTGCGCCCGGGTGATGCGCGGCATGAATTCCATCGCAAACGAAGTTACCCCCGCCTTGGCCATCGCCTTCAATGCACCTTCATTGCCAAACGGGTCCATGGTCGCAATGACAATAGCGCCTTTTTTATAAGCAGATATCTCTTTGTCCGCCGGGCGGCGCACTTTCAAAATCACATCAGCCTGTTTGGCATCGGCTCCCTTGCCGATTGAAGCGCCTGCATCCTCATAGTCTGAGTTTAATAACCGCGATTGATCGCCTGCACCGCTTTCGATGCAAACATCAAATCCTAGACCAATAAGTTTTTTAACCGTATCCGGAGAAGCCGCTACCCGGCCCTCATTGGTGTCAATTTCTTTCGGGACGAATAATTTCATCCGGGCACTCCCCAGTTCAATCAATTTGTTAAAGCCGCACTTTACCAACTTATAGTCAATATCGTTACACGACCTCCAGCAGATAGTGCAAACC
>JAJRQF010000007.1 GCA_024280375.1 Alphaproteobacteria bacterium
ATGCCGCTGGTGGTACGAAGTTAACTGAATATGCAAAAACGGTACTATAATGGAACTTGACAAAACAAGCAGCCCGGCTTTTACGAGCCGGGTTCGTGGGCTCGTTCATGGTGTTGCCTTTGGCGATGCCATGGGCGCACCCATTGAAAAACTCTCAGCGGCTGAAATTCAGCAAAGATATGGCCGTGTCGACACCATATTCACTGAATGGCACCGCAATAGGCAGGACGAGACGGTACGAAAAGGGCGCATTCGTGGCAATGGCATTGTTACCGATGACACCTTCATGACCCTTGCTTTAATGGCTGTTTATAACGCAGAACAACGCCACTTGGATGCTTGGGATATGGCCAAGGGAATGGTGCATCAAATTGCTTGGGTGCAGCAATGGATTCCTGAACTTCAGCGAGAGTGCGCGCTCATTGAACGTTTGTTTTACCCGGAAAAATGGATTTTCCAACGCCACCAACTTGCCTCATGCGATCCTCGACAAGGGGGCATAGGCAATATGGTCAACTGCGGTGCCGCCATGTATATCGCACCAATTGGGGTAACGAATGCTGGCGACCCCAGGGGGGCATATGATGAGGCCATTTCGTTCGCCAGCGGACATCAATATAGCTATGGATTAGAGGCTGCGGGCGTATTAGCTGGGGCCGTTGCGGCGGCCTTTAAACCGGGGGCTGGTATCGACCAAATTGCGGAATCCGCTCACGCTTTGGCCAAGGACGGCACCAAATCCGCAATTGCAGCTATTATAGAAGACGCCCAAAATTTGAGAACAAAGGGCGCCGACAACGACGAAGTTATCGCGACCTTTCACAAAACAATTGCATCGTTTTCACCCTTGGGCGATGACCTTAATCACACTGCTGCAAAAACTGGGTTTGCTACACAAAATTACCAACCCTCGCGGTTCTTATCCATCGAAGAATTACCATTAGCTCTTGGGTTTTCCATTGTTGCTGATGGAGATTTCCGTCGGGCAATTGTTGATGGTATAAATTCTGGGCGCGAC
Source organism: Alphaproteobacteria bacterium (assembly GCA_024280375.1). Classification (GTDB taxonomy): domain Bacteria; phylum Pseudomonadota; class Alphaproteobacteria; order Rhizobiales; family Rhizobiaceae; genus SZUA-100. Next base: position 1,019 of record JAJRQF010000007.1, read on the forward strand.
ACCGATTCAATCGGTGTGATGATCGGCGTAATATTGGGCGCAATGCATGGTGAGAGCGTGGTTGAAGCGCAAGACGCTGCTCAGTTGGACAAAATCAACAAGCTTGATTTGAAATTTCATTCTGACCGATTTGCTCAAACTGCAGAAAAAATCATTCACGACGACACACTTGAATCAGAAAGCATACAGTTGGCACGTGAGAAGTTATTTGAGAAACCGGTCCAACATATCCAAAAAAAGCGAACAGTTTAACTAAAAGGTCATTGAATTTTATGTCATCGAAAAATGATATTCTACAACGGATTTATGCGGGATTTCTTGGAAAAACCATTGGCGTTCGTCTTGGCGCGCCGGTGGAGCCACTTATCTGGACATATGAGCGCATTCGGGACACCTATGGCGAAATAACCGGTTATCTGCGTGATTTCAAAAATTTCGCCGCTGATGATGATACAAACGGACCCGTTTATTTTATTCGCGCCATGCGTGATTACAATCTAGAGCCGAGTGCTCAGGATGTTGCCAATACTTGGTTAAACTACGCCGCTGATGGGCACGGTATGTATTGGTGGGGTGGATATGGCATCAGCACCGAGCATACCGCCTATCAAAATTTGCAGGCGGGGATCAAAGCCCCCCGATCTGGGTCTATCGCCCAAAATGGCGCAACAATTGCCGAACAAATTGGCGGACAAATATTCATCGATAGTTGGGGCTGGGTAAATCCGGGCAACCCAAAAAGGGCGGCTGAAATGGCTGCGACCGCTGCCAGCGTCTCCCACGATGGAGACGGTATAAATGGCGCACGTTTTGTCGCTGCAATGATCGCAAATGCATTCACCGCACATGATGTAGCTGAGATTTATGAAACAGGATTAAGCGCACTCCCCCCCAAAAGCGGCTACGCCAAGGTTACAAAAGCCGTACAAGACTTCCACCGAAATCATCCGGATGATTGGCGCGCTTGCATGGACATGTTAACCGCACAATTTGGCTATGATCGTTATCCGGGCATCTGCCATATGATCCCCAATGCTGGGGTGCTGGCCCTTGCTGTTTTGTATGGTGAGGGCGAGCTTACCCGAACGGTTGAAATTGCCACCATGTGCGGGTGGGACACGGATTGCAACGCTGGAAACGCGGGGGCAATTATTGGAACCTTTCAATGCGTTCAACCCAGCTGGGATCATTATCGCAAACCTATCAATGATGTGGTTATTGCTTCCGGCGTCACGGGTACACTCAACATAGTGGACATCCCCACCTTTGCCCGGGAGCTGCACACTCTTGGTCTTAAGCTAGCCAAGCAACCTGTATCCCTAGAGCAAGTAACCGACCTGACGCGACGAGGGCTAAAGTTTGATTTCGATTTGCCGGGAAGTACGCACGGCTTCAAAACCGGCGGATGTAACAAACTCACATCAGCATGGAGCGATCAACAATCAAAAGGGGCAAAAGGTGCCTTGAAAATTCTGATTGACCGACTGGCGCATGGGGAAAATGGTCGTGTATTTTACAAACCATTTTATCGCCCGGATGATTTTGATGATGAGCGTTACCGGCCTATGTTTTCGCCTCAAATATCCTCTGGGCAAACAGTGTCATTTGATTTGTACTACGAGCCTTTTCAAGGGGAGAACCTGCGCGTTGTTCCCTATGTTCGTAGAGCAATGTCGGGTGAAATAGAACAAATCGGGTGTTGGCAAGAACCCACCCGTGAGGGATGGAACACGTATGAATTCACGGTTCCAAAGGCCGGTGACGAGGCGATTTGTGAAGTTGGATTTTTGGTTGAATATTTCGGGCGGCTTAAATTTACTGGGCAGCTGCATATGGCAAATTTTGACGTATCGGGCCCCGGAGAAACCCATATCCATCCAAACCAGGAAACAAAAGAGTGGGGCGCAATATCTCGCTTTACTTGGAATCGTGGCGCGTGGAATATCGAGGGAAATACGATTAGCGGTTTGGCAGCGACCGATGCTGATATGTGGACAGGACACGCCTACGCTACGGATTATACCGTTCGTGCAGAATTAACACCCATGGCTGGAACTTCTCACCTGCTGACAGCCAGAGCACGCGGGACAAGCCAATTTTATGGGGCAGGATTTGAGCGGGGCAAGTTGGTTATTATATCCTTTGATTTTGGCGCCAAGGTGATTGCTGAAACATCATTTGAAATGGAACTGGGTCGCCGGTACGATTTAGCGTTTGATGTGTCGGGCGATGATTTGACTTTGTATGTGGATGGCAAAAAGTCCCTAAATACAACCGACCAAAAATACCAATACGGAATGGCTGGATTAAGATTGGCAAGCGCTGGCCGCCTCTTGGTCACAAGTTTTGCAATTGAGGAAAAATAATGTCCCAAATTGAGTTAGATAATGTTGGAAAGTCCTTTGGTAAAGTAACCGTACTTCAGGATATTTCCCTGTCAATTTCCAGTGGCGAATTTGTTGTTTTGGTCGGCCCTTCAGGTTGCGGAAAGTCAACATTGCTTCGCATGATTGCGGGTCTGGAAGACGTGAGCGATGGGCAAATTCTCATCGGGGGTGAAGTGGCGAACTTTATACCGGCCAAACAAAGAAATCTGGCGATGGTATTTCAATCCTATGCGCTTTATCCGCATATGAAGGTTGCCGACAATATGAGCTTTTCACTCAAACTGGCAGGTGTACCTAAACCAGAAATAAAACAACGGGTTGAGAATGCTGCCGAAATTTTGGGTCTCACGGAGTTGCTTGATCGTGTGCCGCGCGAACTTTCGGGCGGGCAACGTCAAAGGGTTGCAATGGGGCGTGCAATAGTGCGCGATCCAGAGGCGTTTTTGTTTGATGAACCCCTATCGAATTTAGACGCAAAACTTCGCGTAAAAATGCGTTCAGAAATAAAAAAACTTCACAAACGGCTGGGCAAAACCATGATTTATGTGACCCACGATCAAACCGAAGCTATGACAATGGCCGATACGATTGTGGTTCTGAACGCTGGTGGCGTTGCGCAAATGGGCGCGCCATTGGACATTTATAACGATCCCAATTCAACGTTTGTCGCCAGCTTTATTGGCAGTCCAGAGATAAATCTAATTGAGGCAAAGGTGGCAAAAACCGATGCTGATTACGTACAGACTGCCGATGGGGTTAAGCTTCCCCTTGCGGCACCAATTGTGGTCACCGAAGGACAGTCAATTACCTACGGTATTCGCCCCCAACACATCGAGCTTTCAACCAACGGCATTCCCGCAGAAGTCACCCTAGTTGAGCCAACCGGTGAAGATCAGGAAATCACGGTACGGGTTGGAGAACAGATTTTTTCAATTGTTGTAAGAGGCCACAAACCCCTAAGTTCTGGGGACAAGGTGTTTATTTCTATCAACAAGGCCAAGGTGCTCTTATTCAAACCAAGTGATGGCATACGAATTTATTAGTCACAATGGAGTGAAATATCATGGGATCATCAAAGCCGCCGGTTGCTTTTAGTTCATCCAAAACAGGCCCACTGAACGGCGTGCGTGTTCTTGATCTTTCACGGCTGGTCGCCGGCAATATGACTTCTATGCAATTGGGAGATTTTGGAGCCGATGTTATAAAAATTGAACCGCCAAAGGGTGATCCATTGCGGGCTTGGAAAGATGAAGATCTTGCCCTGTTTTGGAAAGTCTATGGCCGTAACAAACGCTCAATAGTTTTAAATCTACGCCATCAACCAGCAAAAAATGCCCTATGGAAACTTATTGAAACAGCCGACGTTTTCATAGAAAACTACAGGCCGGGTACGCTTGAAAAGATGGGTTTTGCACCCAGCGAGTTGTTAAAACGGAATAAAAACCTGGTGATTTTACGCGTATCTGGCTTTGGACAAACTGGGCCATACGCTCAAAGGCCAGGCTTTGGCACCATAGTAGAGGGCATGAGTGGATATGCCGATCGAACTGGGTTTCCCGAACGTGAACCGGTTCTTCCTCCCTTGGCATTGGCGGACATGATCGCGGGCCTGTATGGTGCGTCAGCTGTTTCAATGGCGCTTTTGGCGCGTGAAAAAAACCAAACCGGTGGGCAAGTGATTGACCTTTCCTTACTTGAGCCAATCTTTTCAATATTGGGGCCTGAATCCGCGATATTTCAACTCACGGGAAAAGTAAAACAACGCGCAGGAAGTGCCTCCAACACATCATCTCCTCGCAATGTTTATCGTTGCGCCGATGGTAAATATTTGGCTCTTTCTGGTTCAACACAGAACATGGCCCTGAGAATATTTTCTACAATTGGCCGCCCTGATTTAGTAGATGATCCTCGCTTTGCTTTAAACAGCGATCGGGTGAAAAACCGTGACTTGGTCGATGAGATTGTAGGTAATTGGTTTTCACAGCATGCCAGCGATGAGGCGCTGGAAATCATGCAAAATGCCGAGGTGACCGTGGGGCCGATATATTCAATGGCCGACGCGGCGGTTGACACCCATTTTATTGATCGCGAAGTTTTCGTGGACGTGGAGGATGAAGAATTTGGCGCCATATCTATGCACAATATTTTGCCCCGTCTTTCTAAAACCCCCGGTGGCTTTTTTCGACCTGCACCCACTCTTGGCGCAGATACGGATACAATTTTAAGTGAAGTTGGCTTGACCAATAGTGACATTGCGAAGGTAAAGGAGGGCAATTATGAATGACATAAAACGCAATTTTCGTTCCTTACTTTATGTACCCGCAAGTCGGCAAGATTTTATCGCCAAAGCCCATACCCGGGGGGCCGATGCCATCATTCTGGATTTAGAAGACTCCGTCGCGTCCGCCGAAAAGTCCCAAGCGCGAGGTGAGCTAAAGCAGTCAATTTCTTTAGTTAGAAAAAATGGCGCAACAGTTTTTGTTCGTATAAATTCCCAGTCAAATCACCAACACTTGGATATCGAAGCCGCATTTTTGGGGAACGCCTTCGGGTTGTATGTGCCCAAGGCTAATGTCGAACAATTGCAGACAATTGATACCTTTCTCACAAAATTGGAAGCGAGCCACAAACGTCAATCCAAAATGAATTTGGTGGCATTAATTGAAGACCCGGCAGGTGTTTTAGACGCACGCAAGATTGCCAAATGTCCCCGTGTTATGGCCCTCAGTGTTGGTGGGGAGGACCTCGCCAACGCTCTTGGCGCACAACCTATCCCGGATGCTCTACAACACCCAAAACTGATGGTGCATTATGCGGCAAAAGCTGAGGGACTGTTGTCATTTGGTCTCTTGCAGAGTGTGGTTGATTTCAACGACACAGCCAGCATGCGCGCAGCGGCCCAACGCGCAAAACAACATGGATTTGATGGCTCGACTTGTGTCCATCCAATGGTTGTCCCTGTTCTAAATGCCGAGTTCAGTCCATCGCGCGAAGAGATAGAGTGGGCGCAAGGCGTTATTATTGCGGCCAGAGAATCGTCGTTTGGCGCATTCGAGTTGGACGGAAAAATGGTAGACGCCCCTATTATTTCCCGCGCAGAGTTGATTGTAAATACACTCAAATGATTTGCATCTGATACGTAACCTGTGAGAAAATCCCCTCAGGATGTATTTAGTAAAGTGAGGATTTCGCTACAGTTTTCTAACTGTCCATTGCAACAATCTTGCAACAAAAACCCGATCAAATCATTCATGGCGCTGATGTCAGCAGAATAATGGATTTCGCGTTGGTGCCGCGTGGATTTCAACAGGCCCGCCCGTTTCAAAATTGCCAAATGACCTGACAGGGTAGAGGGCACAATTGACAGGCGTTGGGAAATTTCACCGACGCGCAAACTTTGCGGTTCTTGCCGCACCAGCAAGCGATAGATGGACATGCGTGTGTCCTGTGCGAGAGCGGCAAATGCCTCTATAGCTCTAATTTGATCCATTGGTTCTCATCCCATATTAGCCGGTCATTCGGCAATAGGCATTCTTATTATTATTTGCGTTGGCGCGCTGAATTTTCACGGTTTATTTATCAGCAATTCTTCGTTTTTAATCGGAGGGAAATGGCTGGCATTAATGTATTTGAAATACTCGTCAAGGTAGGGAACAGGCCCGTCTGGGCAGGGAAATACACAGATAATTTCCCCATTCGCTGATCTTCGCATGGCTTCAAGGAGGTTGTCATTTTTTAGGCCCTTTAAATGGTTTATCAGCCCTACCAACGCAAGTCCCGAACTTGGCCCCGCCAAGATGCCCTTGCGGCTCAAGGCCATGCTGGAAATATAGGAGGCTTTAGTTTCAACAAACTCAATGTGATCCACATGACTTCTCCAATCAAAATCGACTACCTTTAACAAATCTTGTGTCCGGACGCCCGGCACATAATTATCCGGCGCACGCATAGCTCCCACTACGTTCAACGCCGGGTTTTTCCCTTTCAGGAATCGTGCATTGCCGATCAACGTGCCGGTTGTGCCCAAGCCGGCGCAAAAAATGTCAATCTTGCCTTCGGTTTGCTCCCATATCTGCGGACCGGTCCATTTTTCGTGGGCGTTCGGATTATCGGGGTTTTCGTATTGTCCGGGATTAACCACGTCGGACTCATTGCCATCTCTTCGGGCTTTGAACACACCGGTGGCGGGGTCGTTTTTAACAGGGTTTTGCGGTTCTTGATTGACGATCGGCTCAATGCCAAAAAACTGCAACATCAGCAATTTATTCCAAGAAACTTCACTCGGCACATACGACTGGGTCCGCTCTACGCCGAATTGTCGCGCAGCAAGAGCCATGGAAAAGACGGTATTACCGGATGAGTTTTCAACCAACCGTTCTACCCCCTCCAAATCACCCCGCAAAAACATTTCACGGATCATGTTAAACGCAGGAACGGCCTTAACATTGCCAAGCGGCGACTGGCCCATCAGTTTTGCAAATATTCGCACCTTATTTTTTGCAAATGGATTTAGTGAGGCGGGCAGCTCAACCATCGGCAAATTTGGGTGCTTGCCGGGGTTCAAATAATCTTTCAGTGCGTCAGGGCCTTTGAATACATTGCTCATTATCTAGGTCACCTAATCATTTGAATTGCTCGTTCTGCGAATTGTCATTTCGATAATAGCCGAAATAACAAATCTTGACAACAGATGACCTCCGTGTTCTATGGTATCCATATTTCGGCGATTACCGTAATGTCTGAAAGTTTGGTACTGGAACAGAAAAAATGAAAAGACGACTGTTTGCCGAATGGCTCGGAACCCTGTTTTTGTTAGCAACCGTTGTTGGCTCAGGCATCATGGCTGAGAACCTCGCTGGCGGAAATGTTGCCATTGCACTTCTGGGGAATACCATCCCAACCGGCGCTATACTTGTAGTTTTAATTTTAGTATTCGGGCCAATTTCTGGTGCGCATTTTAATCCTGCTGTCACGTTGGCATTTTACATCCGCAAAGAAATCTCAGCACGGGAATCTGGTTTGTTTGTTCTGGTGCAAATAATTGGCGGCATTACCGGGGTATTGATTGCGCATTCGATGTTTGATCTGGCGCTAGTCGATCCTTCTACCCATGACCGCACAGGTATGAGCCAATGGATCTCGGAGTTTGTCGCCACCTTTGGTTTGGTCGCTACAATCTTGGGGCTCGTTCGCTCGCGCCCCGAAGCCATCCCGTATGCGGTCGGCCTTTATATCACCGCCGCCTATTGGTTTACCTCATCAACATCATTTGCCAACCCTGCGGTCACAATCGCGCGCGGGTTCTCTGATACTTTCGCTGGCATTAACCCCACCCATGTGTCCATGTTCATCGTCATGCAATTGCTCGCCGCTATTGCTGCCACATTTACCTTCAAGTGGCTGTTGCAAGATGATTAATTCGCTAAACCAGGAAATCAATCGCCGCGAAGTTCCCGCGCTCAAGGTGCATCCCATAGTGCTTGGCATCGAGGGCATGGAACTGTTCCCGGCGGGTGTTGCTGATATGGATTTCAAAGCGCCGCCTGCTGTGCTGGACGCTTTGCAAAAGCGTCTAGATCATGGCGTGTTTGGCTATGAAACAGTGCCAGATGATCTAATACCTGCCCTCACTTCTTGGCTGTCAATACGCCATGACTGGAACGTTGATGCCGCGCATATTCTGCGTTCACCCAATATATTGAACGCGCTGGCAATTGCCGCCTCCATATTCACCAATGATGGGGACGGGGTAATTGTACAGCCACCGGTGTTTTTTGATTTTTATGATATCCTTGAAGAAAACAACCGCGTTTTGCTGTCAAATCCGCTCATTTTGGAAAATGGTCGTTACACAATGGATTTTGAAGGGTTGGAGCAACTGGCGTCCGATCCCAAGGCCAAAATGATCTTCCTGTGTAACCCTCACAATCCGGTTGGCCGAGTTTGGACACGTGCCGAGCTAAAAACGCTGGGGGATATTTGTGCCCGCCACAATGTTCTTGTGGTGTCGGACGAAATTCACGCAGACATCACGTTTGAGGGGCATAATTACACGCCGTTTGCCAGCCTTGGGGCCCAATATTCCCAGAATGCAATAACCTGCCTGTCGCCGGCTAAAAGCTTCAACATTGCGGCATGTTGTTCTGCATTTACAGTCATATCCGATGAAGCCCGACGCAACGCATTTCAGATGGAAAATAGCCGCCTGACGGTTAATAAAAACAACGCTTTTGCCAGTGTTGCGATGACTGCCGCCTATAGCGACAGCGGGCCATGGCTGGATGGCGTGTTAAGTTATTTGGCGGAGAATGTGGCGCTCGTTCGCGAGCAACTCGCGCATTTGTCCGGTGTTGAAATGATCGAGCCAGATGGCACTTTTCTTGTCTGGTTGGATTTTAGAAAGCTCAATCTTTCACCACGCGAGCTGACTGATTTCCTTCGCAAAAAGGCTGGCTGGGCAGTGACGCGAGGCGAAGCCTTTGGCGTCGAGGGCGAAGGTTTTGCGCGCCTCAACATCGCCTGCACACGGGCAAAACTTAAAACCGCTTTGCAGCAATTATCGACTGCAATCAAACAAATATCCTAACAATTTTCAATTGGAGAATCTTATGACAAGTCTAACAGTTTATGACCCGGCAATGTGCTGTTCCACCGGAATTTGCGGCGCTGATGTTGACCAAAACCTGGTGACATTTGCCGCCGATCTTGATTGGCTGAAAAGCGTTGGCATTGACGTCACACGTGTCAATATTTCTAACGAGCCCATGAAATTTGTCGAAAATGCCAAAGTAAAATCTGTACTCGATAGTGAAGGCGTTGAGGGTTTGCCCGTAATTTTGGTTGATGGTGATACCCGTTCTCAAAGCCGTTTCCCTAATCGCGCGGAAATGGCGAAGTGGGTTGGGGTTGAGTTTTCAGAACCGGCAGGAAAAACCTCAAGCGGATGTTGTGGTGACGATCAAAATGAAAAATCCTCCGGCTGTTACTAATTTTACCAAAAATACTGGAATTCCCATGTTTGACAATCTTCCAAAATTTACGTTTTTCACTGGCAAAGGCGGGGTTGGCAAAACCTCTTTGGCCTGCACCACTGCCCTAAGTCTTGCCACGGGCAACAAAAAAGTTCTGCTGGTCAGCACTGATCCAGCCTCCAATGTTGGACAGGTTTTTGCCACCGACATCGGCAATAAAATCACACCAATCAACAATGTAGAAAATCTTGATGCGCTTGAAATAAACCCTGAGGAAAGCGCCGCCGAATATCGCGAACGTATCGTTGGCCCCATGCGCGGGCTTTTGCCCGACGATGCGCTGCGGAGTATCGAAGAGCAGCTCTCGGGTGCCTGCACGGTTGAAATTGCGGCATTTGATGAGTTCACGGCTCTGTTGACCGTCAATGAATTATTGGATCGCTATGACCATGTGGTTTTTGATACCGCACCGACTGGTCATACCATTCGTATGTTGAAATTACCCGGCGCATGGTCTGGTTTTCTTGAGGAGGGCAAAGGGGACGCTTCATGTCTTGGCCCGCTCGCTGGCCTTGAAAAACAACGGGATAAATACGCTGCGGCGGTGGACCGCCTGTCCGACGCAAAAACAACTCGCATGATTCTTGTGGCGCGGCCACGTCAGTCCGCATTGGCTGAAGTTGCGCGCACGTCGAAAGAATTGGCCGACATCGGAATCAAAAACCAGCAATTAGCCATAAATGGTATGATGCCAACTGATACCGGCGGCGATCCGCTGTCTGTTGCATTGCTGAAACGAGATGAGGAAGCCTTGGCGGGTATGACGGCCGATGTTGCCGCTCTGCCGCGCAAAGTTTTTGCCTTGCGCTCAGAAAACCTTGTGGGACTTGATGCGCTGAAGCGCTTTGCCGAGGGCGCACCTGACATACAAGAAAACACCAATGTGCGCCCCCTGAACAGTGCGGATTTTCCTAGTTTAAGCGAGCTAGTCGATGGCATTGAAGCACCGGGTAAAGGCTTGGTTATGTTCATGGGGAAAGGGGGCGTGGGCAAAACCACTATGGCTGCGGCTGTGGCAACCGAACTGGCTGCACGCGGGTATCAGGTTCTGCTGACCACCACCGACCCTGCGGCTCATATCACGCAAACCCTAAGCGGTGAGCAAGAAAATCTGACCGTCAGCCGTATTGACCCCGAGGTTGAAACTGCCAAATACCAAGCTAATATTCTAGCTACCAAGGGGCGTGACCTCGATGATCAAGCGCGTGCGATGCTGGAAGAAGACCTGCGTTCGCCATGCACCGAAGAAATCGCCGTCTTCCAAGCCTTTTCAAAAGTGATCCGGGAAAGCTCACGTCATTTTGTGATTATGGACACCGCGCCAACTGGCCACACATTGTTGCTCTTGGATGCAACTGGTTCATATCACAAGGACATCATGCGCCATCAGGGTGACACCGGAAAAGTACGGATGGTAACACCAATGATGCGCCTGCAGGACCCTGAGCAAACCAAAATTGTGATCGTGACATTACCGGAAACTACCCCTGTGTTGGAGGCCGCACATCTCCAACAAGACCTAAAACGTGCCGGCATCAATCCTTGGGGTTGGATTGTAAACTCAAGCCTTGCGGTCGCTGCGACCACCCAACCAATTTTGCAAAAGCGCGCCTATTCCGAACGAGAGCAGATCGCCATGGTGCGGGACGAATTGTCCACACGCTATGCCGTGGTGCCAATGCTGGCGGATGAGCCTGTTGGCGCACAAAAACTGCAAGCTCTTTGTGCGACACCCAAGACTGCCACGGCGGCTTAATAGACAATTGTCATCTTCTGTTCGGCTGGGCATGCTTATCTTGTCTGGCTGAACAGAAAACATAGATAATCCTATTACCGGCGGTGATGCATAATTTTGAATGCTCTTTGTTGCGCGAAATACTCTTGATTTTTTTGGGGCTTAATTTGTTCACTGGCCGTTTTATTCATCAGCCGCTCTGCCAATATGAACGATACGATGGCAACAAAAACTCCCCCCGTCATCTGACCGATCAACACACCTTCTGCTCCCCAATATTGGGCCCCTAAATAAACAAACGGAATAACGCCCAAAGTGTTTCTTCCCCAGTTCACCCACGTCGAATAGAACGGGTGACCCAAATTATTGTAGGCAGCATTGGCGACAAAAATTATGCCGGTAAAAATCCAAGTCAGTGATAGCGGGCCGCAAAACAGGAAGATCAAATCGCGCGCAACCCCTTGTGCGTTAAACATATCGGCAATCGGCGCACGTAAGAAATAAAGAGCCACAACGACCGGAATTACATAAATCACAATCAAGATCATACTGGCGTTAAACGACGCACGGACGCGGTCGTGTTTCCCCGCTCCAAAATTTTGACCGATAATCGGCCCGATGGCCCCGGACATGGCAAATATGAGCGCAAATGCGATGGGCGTGACTCGACCGATAACGGCCATGCCCGCGACTGCGGCATCACCAAATTCAGCGATTGCCCTGATGACATAGGCACTACCAACCGGTGTCGCCACATTGGCAAGCATCGCCGGAATTGCAATGGCAGCGATGGGGCCCAAATCACGTGCCACTGAGCTTGGCGACAAGCCAACAAATCCCCCGTATCGTCGCGTAATAAACCACACGGCTGTCACCGCGACGGAAACCCGCGATATGACCGAAGCCCATGCAGCCCCATCTAATCCCATATCTAACACAAAGATAAAAATTGGATCGAGCACGGCGTTTACGACACCGGCGATGAGGGTGACCATCATTGCCAATTGGGCCGCCCCATGGCTACGCAATGCAGCTGAGGCGACGATCCCGACCATCAGAATCGGCATTGTTGGAACGAGAATCTCAAGATATGAGACTGCTAGAGTTTGGGTTTGGCCTTTTGCTCCGATCAAACCCGTTAAATCCGCTAAGTTAATGTAAATCAGAGCTGCAAATATTACCGAAAATGCGGCGCCAATAATTAGCACGTGGGTGAGCAATTCAGTTGCCCGTTCGGGTTTTTTCTCACCCAATGACTTGGCAACCAATGCGCCAGCCGCAATGGCCATTCCGATACTGATTGAGGTAGTCATAAACAATACGGTGCCAGCATAACCCACAGCCGCCGCCAATTCATCGATCCCCAGCATTGATATGAACAACATATCTGCCAGATCCACAACAAATAAGGCGATGAACCCCATCGCCGCCGTCAAGGACATTGAAATGATATGTTTGGGTAGGCTTCCAGTCAGAAACTTTGCTTGCGCGTTGGCTTCGCTCATCCTCTTTTCTCAGCCATAATGGTCTCCATGCGAACCATCAGCTCATCTTCCCATTCGCCACGGGTCTCATTAAATTGTGCTAGCACTGCTTCGTTCTTGTGCATTGGGGTATCAGGGTCGTGGTGTTCTGCCATAAGAAGCATGGAGCGCTGATCCATCTCTTTGTAGGTCTCAATCATCCGCTCAGATTGATCGCGCGAATAACCTAGCGCCTCTATGGCAGATCGTCCCATTCGCAGCGAACTATCATATGTGTCACGTATAATATCGCGGCATCCTGCGGCCCATAGGTCATAAACATGGCCACGGTCGACCGCCCGCGCAACAATATGCAATTCAGGATAATGATGATGCACATATTTAGTCAGTTCAGTGATCTGGTCCTTGCCATCAATTGCAATGATAAACAATTTAGCCTCAGCGATCCCTGCGGCATGCAAAAGATCGGGGCGCGTGGCATCTCCAAAATAGGCTTGCACATCAAAGGCCTTAAGCATTTCAAGTTGTTTTGAACTAAAATCAATCACCGTTGGGGAGATGCCGCCGCCGCGCAAAATTCGGCTGACGATACCCCCAACACGCCCGTGGCCCGCAATGATAATATCACTTGTTTCTGTAATATCGTCCATTTCGCGTTTTTCCTGATTGGCATAACGCGGCAGGATTATGCGATCAAACAGGATAAACAGAGCCGGCGTCAGCAACATAGACAACGCGACCACAAGCAGTAATTTATCCGACAGATCGACAGGAATAACAGCATTAGTGACGGCAAATGTGAGCAGGACAAAACCGAATTCACCGGCCTGCGCAAGGCCAAGACTGAACAACCAACGGTCTGAACCTTTTATTTTGAAAATGATCCCAAGCACATAAAGGACGACCACTTTCAAAATTATCAGCCCAAGCGTTAAACCCACAATAGTCAATAAATTATCAAATAGGAGGCCAAAGTTGATAGCTGCGCCCACGGTCATAAAAAACAGACCAAGCAAGAGGCCCTTAAAGGGTTCAATGTCGCTTTCCAGTTCATGACGGTACTCACTATTGGCAAGAACCACACCGGCCAGAAACGTACCTAACGCGGGCGACAGCCCCACAAGCGACATAAGCAAAGCGATCCCAATAACCATCATCAGTGCGGTGGCTACAAACAATTCACGCAATTGAGCGGCAGCGATAAACCGAAAAATTGGGCCCGTCAGGAGCGCTCCCGCCGCGATCACAAAAGCAACCGCGCCTAGAGTTACCAATGCCACACCCCAACCGGGCAATCCCTCAACAAGGCTCATTGCAGCGTCATGCTCGCCGCTTTCACTGGCTGCATGTGCCAGAGCCTCGGATAATTCAGGTAGAGCCAGCAAAGGAACCAATGCCATCATCGCAATCACCGCAATGTCCTGAAACAAAAGAACAGAAAAGCTGGATTGCCCCCCATCACTTTTAATCAACCCTTTTTCGGTTAAAGTTTGCAATACTATCGCGGTTGATGACAAAGCCATCACCAAGCCAATTGTTAATGCAACTGTCCACGTCACTCCAAAACCCATGGCAACGGCCATAACAGCGGCAGCGGTCAGCACAACTTGTCCTCCGCCAAGCCCCAGTAATTTGGCCCGCATAGCCCATAACATTTTAGGCTGTAGTTCAAGTCCAACCAGGAACAACATCATCACCACCCCAAACTCAGCAAAATGCTGGATCGAAACCACATCCACATGTAGCAACGTCAATAGAGGGCTAATCGCAATACCTGCGATCAAATAGCCAAGAACAGAACCCAAACCCAACCGGGAGGCAATGGGTACGGCGATCACGCCAGCAATCAAAAAGACAAAGGCCAAAAGTAAAATATCGGTCATCAAGAGTATCCTTGGTTGCTATTATTTTTTTGGGTAAAATTCATGAATATATCAAATGCATAAGGCTATATGCGCTTGATAATAAATGTTCGTTCCAAACCTATGTTGGCTTTTTTGTCTACGTCAACCCAGCGTTGGCATGTTTTATTCTTTATACATGCTCCAACAGCTTTAGCCTTTCCCTCAAGCAATTGTTTGGAGCTTTGTTTTATCCTCTATGATAGTGGTTCCGTGCTCAACAATGGCGGGTCCCATGTGGAACTGTCTCGCTAATTCTGAAGGTTTGCTAGTTCCGAAAGTTTGAGTGAATAAATCCGACTGTTGTCCCTATTTTCCAGTTGCAAAATCATATTCAAACTCTGACTTGTTGCCCATGATATTATCAGCGGTGAGCTTCCCGCTCGCACATGCAAGTGTCCAGCCCAAATGCCCATGACCCGTATTCAAGAACAGATTTTTAATGCTCGAAGGGCCAATTATGGGCGTTGAAGAGGGGGTCATCGGACGCAGTCCAGACCAGTATTCTGCCTTGCTATAATCGGCTGCATCGGGAAATACTTCATGTGCCAAATTCAAAATGGACTTAAAATCTTCCGGCGTGTGATTGAGGTTAAATCCGTTAAAAACCGCCGAAGATGCAATTCTAATCCGATTACCCAGAGTTGATACGGCAACCATATTTTGCACATCATCAAAACCGGTTCTCGGAGCCATATCCGGGTTTACAATCGGGGCTGAAATCGAAAACCCCTTTATGGGATAAATTGGCAACTTAAGGCCAACCTGCTGAGATAATATCCCGCTGTAGGCGCCAGCACAAAGCACATAAGTATCCGCCTTGAATTCTCCCTTAGAGGTCAGAACGGACGAAATATTCCCGTTACTCATGTTGATTTTTTGAACTTCAGTATTCCACTCAAATTGGCAATTTCCCGTGGCCTCACACCATTGAACCAAGGCCTGAGAAAATTCTCGTGAATCGCCGGTTTTACAAGTCGGAGAATAAACTGCCCCGGCGTAGATATCAGGTTTGGATTTAAGGGCCGGGTTTGAATCTAGCAGTTCACCTCTATTCAGCGTCTGCAACTCTAGTCCCCGTTCACTCAAAAACTCAAAGTGATGCTCTAAATCATCCAGTGCCTTTTGATCGCGACACGCATAGATTATGCCTTTGTCCAACGTGTCGAATTGAATGTTCGTTTCATTCTCTAATTCTCGTATCAGAGCTAAGGAATATTCGGCTAATCGAAACTTTATATCCGAATTCTGACGCCATTTGCTGGGTCGGCATTGGCTAAGGAACTTTAGACCCCAGTGTAGAATATGTGGATCAAGACCGGGGCGAAATTTTATGCCCATGTCTGGAAAGATCAGGGATTTGACGGCCATCGTAAGGGCCGATGGGGAGGCCCAAGCAAATGAGTCGCTGGGACTCACAAATCCGGCATTACCAGCCGAGGTTTCCATTCCAGCGGCAGAGCAACGCTCCAACAAGGTCACCGATACCCCAGATTTTGCGAGATAGTACGCGGCCGTTACACCTATAACACCACCGCCAATAATTAAAACTTTCATTCACCCTCCGGCCGCATTAGGTGCCCTGATAAATCAGCATTGCAGCGGCCAGATCTTCGATGGCATGCCCCACGGACTTAAACAGTGTTATGTCTGAATTGGTACGCCAAGTTTTCTCTTTTGCACAAAGTTCGTACAGCGAAGCACAAATGGCACTTTTCTTAATCACACCGCTTTGCAATGGAATCTTTAGTTCGCCCGATTCAATGAGCGCCGCTGGTGTATCAACAAAAATTTTGACACGACCAATGGCCTCATCATCCACTTCGCGCATACCGGGTGTAAACGAGCCAATCAAGTCGACATGTTGACCGGGCTGAAGCCACTCCCCTTTGATAATTGGTTCGTTTGTTAGCGTCGCACAGGAGATAATATCCGCGGTTTTTACAGCGGCTTCCAAAGATTCAGCCCCGACTGCATTCACGCCAAGAACGTTAAGCGCATCAACCAGTCCCGTCTGGTTTTTCTTGTTTCGGTTCCAGATCGTTATCTCATCAAACTGAAACACCTCGCCAAAGGCAAGGGGAATTTGTGCGCCAACCTTCCCCGCGCCCACAACAAGAAGGCGGGTAGAATCTGGCCGGGCTAAATAACTCGCCGCAAGTGCTGATGCGGCGGCGGTGCGTCTAGCGGTCATCTCACCTGCATCCATCACGCATAAATGCCGCCCGGTTTTTTCATCAAAAAGCAAATATGAAGCACTAATACTCGGCAGGCCGCTTTCTCGGTTTTCCGGATTCACATTGACCAGTTTAACGCCCCCAAACCCGGATGTGGCAGACCAAGAAGGCATCAACAACAGTGTTGAATCGGCTCCATCTTGTCTGGTAATCGTGTGGTGATGTCTCAGGGGTGCACTTGCACCAGATGCGAACATATCTCGCAAGGAATCGATTAACTCTTTATATGGAAGGCGTTCAATGACTTCTTCTTTGGATATAACTCGCATGAGTTTTTCCTCGTATGTTGCCCAGTTGGAAACCTTAGCCGAAAGATTATTCGCACACTTTTCAGGCAGCAAACAAAGATTGTAAAGTTAATACATCTGCATACTGATCTAGCTGGTGATAATGATTCATACCGAGATCACGTTCGGGGTTTTGACAATTATGCGCTTTCTTCAGTTGCCGCGAGTAATTCTGCATTTCCCCCCGAGGCAGTGATGTCAATGCAGACATGGCGTTCAATGTGATATCTCGCTGTATCGCCGGTGCTGGTGATGAGGGGGAGAATTGCCCCTTTACGTTCAGACAATGCCATGCGAATTGAGCGTGCCTCCTGCCCATTGCCCCAGAAAACAACCGCGTCGAAACCGGTTAGTTTGGTTGTATCTGCGGGTAACAATGTACCATTCACGTCGCCATCTTCGCAAATACGCAATGTGGTACAGCCAGCTGCACGGGCTTCTTTTGCTTGTTGGTCCGCGCGTTTTTTGCCGGGACCTAGGCAGAGAACTTTTCCCCTTGCATAAACGGAAAACTGATTGGATTCTCCTGTGGGACCCGGCAAACCAATTGTCTGCAACGGTGCTTTGACGGGCGAAGGCATGGCGTAAACAGCGGATTGTATCATGGGGAAATCGGCATAGGATTCTGATGCGTTATCAGCGTCCATTGTTTCAGGTTTGGTAAGGCGCGACAAATAATTTGGCCCGCCCGCTTTAGGGCCGGTGCCAGAAAGCCCCTCCCCGCCAAAGGGTTGGGAGCCGACAACTGCGCCAATTTGGTTACGATTGACGTAAATATTCCCCACCTTCAGCGTGTCAATAATTTGCTGAATGCGATCATCAATGCGCGAATGCACACCAAAGGTCAGGCCAAATCCGGTGGCGTTTATTTCTTTTACCACCGATTCAATCTCGTGGGCTTTGAAGGTGGCCAGATGTAAAACAGGGCCGAAAATTTCTTCCTTCATATCCGCAATGGATTTGACCTTGAGAACCGTAGGCGGGATATAGTTTTCACCCCCAACGCCCGGTAATTGTTTGAGCAAACGCCCCTCGCTTTTGGCTGTGGCGATGTAGATCTTAAAATAATCGGCGGCGTTTTGGTCGATCACCGGCCCCGCATCCGTGGTTACATCCCACGGGTCGCCTGCTTCTAACTCGTCCATAGCCCCATATAACATCCCGCAAAGTTCCTCGGCAATATCTTCTTGCACATAAAGGATACGCAAGGCGGAACAACGTTGTCCGGCGCTCTGAAACGCACTGGCCAAAATGTCGTGCACCGCTTGTTGGTGTAGGGCTGTTGAATCAACGATCATCGCGTTTAGGCCGCCGGTTTCTGCAATCAGCGCCGCGTTGGGGGATAAGTTTTTAGCCATCGAACGATTGATATGTCGGGCTGTCGCCGTTGAACCAGTGAAACATATACCATCAATGCGCGGGTCGCTGGACAGAGCGGCACCGACAACTGGGCCCGCGCCGGGCAAAAATTGTAGAACATCGCGGGGAATGCCTGCCTGATGGAACAGTTCAATTGCTTTTGCGCCAATGATGGGAGTTTGTTCGGCGGGTTTTGCGATGACCCCGTTGCCCGCCGCGAGGGAGGCTGAAATCTGTCCCAAGAAAATTGCCAAGGGGAAATTCCAAGGTGAGATACAGGCCACAACACCAAGGGCTGGCCGCTCAAGAGATCGCGCCGCATGGGCGTAGAAGCGTATAAAGTCGACCGCTTCGCGCAATTCAGAAATAGCGTCCGGCAAGGATTTTCCCGCTTCACGGGCAGCCAATGCGAAAAACAGCCCAAAGTTTTTTTCGATTAAGTTGGCGGATTTGTTTAGAATTTCTGCGCGTTTCTTTGCAGAGATATTCCAGATTATTGCCTCCGTAAGGGAAATTTCCACATCAGCGGGGGAGGCTTGGATAACCGTGCCTACTTTATCCGATGGGTTGTATGGGTTGGTGATAGAGGTTTTTTGGCCTCCGCTTGGAGTTTTGGCAATGATTGGCCCAATTTCAAACTGTATGTTACGAAATGGCGCGCGCGCCTTTTCTATGATCTCAATATCTGTTTGATCTGCAACGTCCCATCCCCGCGCATTGTCACGGGCCTCACCATAAATCGCAATTGGTCGCTGAATAGCCGGATTTTGCGCCTCACTCTGAAATTTCTCGACCTCGCAAAAAGGATCGTGGGCGACTTCAATTGCTGGCACACTCTCGTCAACAATTTGATTAACGAAGGAGCTGTTCGCCCCGTTTTCCAACAAACGGCGCACCAGATATGCCAGCAAATCCCGATGCGCCCCTACCGGCGCATAAATGCGGCAACGTGTACCATTCTCCTGCATCACAATGTCATGCAGGTTTTCGCCCATGCCGTGCAAACGTTGGAACTCGAAATCTCGATCA
>JAJRQF010000091.1 GCA_024280375.1 Alphaproteobacteria bacterium
GCGCACAGCTTCAAGATTTAAATTATGGATCTTTGTTGATCCATCTGACAATTCCACCAAAGTTCCGGGCTTAATTCTTTGCCATTTGGTGCCATCTCCATGCAATGGCTCGGAGGCCAAAGCATGACCGCCATTATCCAGTTGCCCAGAGATATAGAGAGACGGGCTCTTATTGTCGGACGCGTAGCGAAATCCGTATATTTTTTTGCCGTTTGAAAAAATACAAGTGAGCCTTATTGGCGTGCTCAGCGCATTATTTTGCCGTACCATATCAGAAATTTGGATAATGGTTTTTTCCAGCGCTGAAATTGTATTTTCTGCCAGTCCGTTGGTTAAAAGCAGCAGAAAAAACAATTCAGAATCCGTATAGCCACGACGTGCCGAGTAATACTGATCTGCTAAAAGGTTTTCGATCTTCCGTCTTATTAAGGCAAATTCGCCAATACCGCCATTATGGGCAAAAGACCAGTTTTCATAGGCAAATGGGTGGCAGTTTTCCCGCGATGTGGCACCGAATGTTGAGGCACGAATATGCGCGATAAAAACCCGCGATTTCACCATTCGGCAGATATTGAGCAGATTGCTATCGGCCCAGGCGGGCAATACATCCTTGTAAACGCCAAGCTGATTTTGCTCATCATACCAACCAATGCCAAACCCGTCGCCATTCACCGTCATCTTTGCTTCACGCGCATCCTGACTTTGTTCCAGCAATGAATGACCCGGCTTGATAATGATATTTTCAAGCGGTATTTCAGTGCCAATATAGGCAGCAAGTCGACACATAATTTGCCCTTTACCCGGTAACGGTTTTCCGGGAATTAATATCACGATAGCTAAATTGAGCTTTTGCATTATTCACGGAATAATCACTCAGGTAATCAGATGCATTTTGCGCCAGCTCATCTACGCCGCAAATGATCTTTTCCACCGTTTCATCATCCATCAAATAGCTGAGATTAAGCCGCACCCAACCGGGTTTTTCAATCTCTGCACCGCTTAAAACAACTTGTCTGATCCGCTCGGATTCCTCACGTCCCACATTGAGCAACCGGTGGCCATATGGCCCGGCACATACGCAGCCGCCACGCGCCTGAATACCCATTACATCGCTCAACATGCGGGTAAACAATTGATGGTGGATATAGCCATTATTGCCGTTGCGTATGGCAAAGGAGAATATCGGCAGGCGATTGGGTTTTTCTTCCCCAAACAGCCTGATATTGGGATTGTCGCGCCAGCGCTTTGTCGCCATCGCACATAATTCATGGTCTCTTTTCAAAATGAAATCGTGACCAATCGCGGCCTTGACCAAAAAGACGAGCGCTGCCCGAATATCGCCGATCAGGTTCGGCGTGCCCGCCTCCTCGCGCTCGATGATCGAAGCGAAATAGTCATGCGCCCAGGGCGAGACGTAGGACACCGAACCGCCGCCGGGCCAGGTTGGCTTGCTGGTTGTGACGATAGAGTTTTTGACAATCAATATGCCTGAAGCACCCGGGCCGCCGGGAAACTTATGCGGCGATAAGTATACCGCATCCAGATCGCGGCCTTTGCCGGGGTTCATATCAATCGACAAATAGGGGCCGCCACCGGCATAATCCCAAAATGCCAGCGCATTATATTGTTTCAAAAGCCGGGTCACCGCATCCACATCGGTTATTATTCCGGTCACATTGGAGGCGGCAGAAAACGCGCCAATGATCATTGGTCTGTCTGCATGGGCAACCAGGCGTGCCTCAAGCTCAACCATATCCGGGCCACCCTCATCAGCTTCACCAATCTCAATGACCTCGGCTCCGCTTTCTCGCCAGGGCAAAATGTTTGAATGGTGCTCGTAAGGCCCAACAAATACCACCGGGCGAAGGCCATCTTTTGCGGCATCCGCAACCCCGCAAAGCGCCACCAGTCGATTAATGGCAGCGGTCGCGCCGGAGCCTGAAAATATTACCGAATAATCTTTCGATGCGCTGGTTTCGCGGGCAATAATTTGGCGCGCCTCGTTACGCATATTGGTGACATAGGCGCCGCAATAGGAGGATTCCGTATGGCTGTTGGCGTAAAAAGGCAACAATTTTTCCGCGATAAAATCTTCCACCTGACGAAGTGCCCGCCCGGATGCGGTATAATCCGCATAGATCATTTTCTTCATGCCATAGGGCGTGGGAATTGAAATATCATTGCCGATCAACCCGGCACGCATATTGGCCACCACATCGCCTTTTGCAATTTGCTGTTGAAATTCCTGTAAACTCATAATTCCCACCCTCGGTTTGTTTGCTGGACCAATCCGCTTGTTTTGGTAAGAATATATTGACTTTAGCAGAAAAACTTCTAAATTTTCATGGGTATTTGCTGATTTTATGAGGAATTTCACCAATAAACATGAAAAATTTCGATCAATTTAATGCACGTCTTCTGCAAGCCCTGCAAGATGATGGTGCGCTTTCTCAACGCGAACTGGCTGAACGCACCAACCTTTCGCCCAATGCTTGCTGGAACCGGCTACAAAACCTGAAGAAAAGCGGCGTGATTGTTGGACAGACCGTGCGGCTGGACCGGAAAAAGCTCGGACTTGATCTGGTGGTCTTTGTCATGATCAAAACCCGGCACCATTCCAGCGAATGGCTGCAGACCTTTCGCGAGCATGTGTCGACCATTCCAGAGGTAATTGATTTCTTCCGTATTGGTGGCGATTATGATTATCTGTTGAAAGTCGTGACCAGCGATATGAACAGTTATGATGCGGTTTATCAGCGGCTGATTGAAGCGGTTGAGCTTGATTCCGTCACATCTTATTTCGCCATGGAAGCAATCGAAGAGCAACGCCCGCTGCCCATCAAGATAAGCAAAACATAAGCCTCAGGCATAATTCTGCACCGGCGTTCCGGCCAGTGCTGCGATATTGATCAACCCGCGCACGGTAATAGACGGCGTAACGATGTGGGTACGATTGCCCATACCCATCAAAATTGGCCCAACCTCAATGCCTTGCGATACGGTTTTAAAGCTGTTTTTAACTGCACTGGCAATCTCGGTATTGGAAAATACCAAGGTATTGGCGCGGCCGTTCATGCGGGAATTTGGCATGATACGGGCTCTCAAATCCGCATCAAGGGCGGTATCCAGTTGCATTTCGCCCTCATAGGTAAATTCGCAACCGGGTTCAAATTCCGTATTGTTCAAAATATCCAGCGCTGCCCGCATGCGGCCCGCCGAAGGTGTTGCCAGATCGCCAAATTGCGAATTGCTGCAAAGCGCAATTTTGGGTTCCAGCCCAAAGCGGCGCACGTGGCGGGCTGATGCAATAACTGTTGCGGCAACCTGTTCCGGTGTCGGGTCCGGGTTCACCTGGGTATCGGCCACAAAAAGCGGGCCGTTTTCCAATATCATCAGCGACAAAGCACCAACCGGATGAAGGTCATCTGTGCTCAACATCTGGTCGACATATCTCAAATGCCAAAGGTAATGGCCAAATGTTCCGCATATCAGACTGTCTGCATCACCCAGGTGCACCATCACAGCGCCAATCACCGTGGTATTGGTGCGCAGTATCGCCTGCGCCAGAGTTGGGGTAACACCGCGCCGCTGCATTACCTCATGATAGGTCTGCCAATAGGTGCGGTAGCGGGAATCACTTTCCGGATTGACGATTTCAAATTCCCGAAAAATCTTTTCCGGCAGGCCGTATTTTTCGCACCGGTGATAAATAATTTCCGGCCGGCCAATCAAGATAGGTTGATCTTTTGTTTCTTCCACTATGGCAACGGCGGCGCGCAATACGCGCTCATCTTCACCTTCTGCGAAGGCTATTTTTCGAACCCCACTTCTGGCGGCGGTAAAAATTGGCCGCATGATCATGCCCGAGCGATAGACAGACCGGTTGAGCTTATCCTTATAGGCCTGCACATCTTCCAGCGGGCGTTTGGCCACCCCGGTGCGCATGGCGGTTTCAGCAACGGCACCGGCAACAACAGCGATTAATCGTTGGTCAAAAGGTTTGGGAATTAGATATTCAGGCCCAAAGCGCAAATCCTCATCGCCATAAACCGCCGCCGTTTCCGCAGATGAGGTCATGCGGGCAAGTTTGGCAATGCCCTCCACACAGGCGATCTGCATGGCATCATTGATTTCCGAGGCCTCGACATCCAATGCGCCGCGAAAAATGAATGGAAAACACAGGACATTATTGACCTGATTTGGAAAATCCGAGCGCCCGGTTGCAACAATTGCATCGGGTGAAACCTTAAAAACATCATCCGGCATAATTTCAGGATTAGGATTAGCCAGCGCAAAAATGATCGGTTTTTTGGCCATTTTTGCCACCATTTCCGGCTTCAATACATTTGGCCCGGAAAGACCCAAAAACAGATCGGCACCCTCTATCACATCAGCAAGTGTTCGCGGCCCGCCCTTTTGTGCAAACAGCGCCTTTTGCGGTGTCATATCTTCCTCGCGGCCCTCATAAACCAGGCCTTCAATGTCGCAAAGCCAGATATTTTCGCGCAGCACGCCCAGCTTGTTAAGCATTTTCAAACAGGCAATACCGGCCGCACCACCGCCGGTGGAGACCACTTTAATATCGGCAAATTCGCGTTTGGTCAGCACCAGTGCATTGGTCGCCGCCGCACCGACCACAATGGCCGTTCCGTGCTGATCATCGTGAAAAACCGGAATTCCCATGCGTTCACGGCATATTTTTTCAACCACAAAACACTCTGGTGCCTTGATGTCTTCCAGATTGATCGCTCCAAAGGTTGGTTCCAGCGCAATGATATGCTCGGCCAAAACCTCAGGATCTGCCTCATTTATTTCGATGTCGAAACAATCTATATTGGCGAATTTTTTGAATAGAACCGCCTTGCCTTCCATGATCGGCTTTGAGGCCAGCGCTCCGATATTGCCAAGTCCAAGTGCTGCCGAGCCGTTTGTTACCACTGCAACCAGATTGCCGCGCGCGGTATAGCGTGATGCTGTGAGCGCATCATTTTTGATGGCAAGACAAGCCTCGGCCACGCCCGGTGAATAGGCCAGCGATAAATCACGCGGATTGGCCAGCGGTTTGGTTGGCCTGATTTCCAGCTTGCCGGGTTTGGGAAATTCGTGATAATGAAGCGCTGCATCTTTCAGCGAATTTTCCGCAGGTTGCTTATCATCACTCATATGGTTTTGCCTTTCATGCATTGCTGCATGAAACTTGCCAGTTATAGGCAATTGCCGCAACCGGGTATAATCTCAAGTGTGTCAATTTTAATTTGAAAAACTCGGCGGTGTTCGGGCAACTAAACATTGGAAAAAATCTCATCAAGCAGGCTTCGATCCAGACTGCCTTTAAAGCCAATCGCAATCAGCCCGTTTTGAACATTTTCCGCACCGTCAAAAGCTGCGATTGAATGCCTGCGCCCAACCAGCTGAATGACTTGAGGCGTATCATTGCCTTTGAAGCGGACAATGCCTTTCAGGCGCAAAACACGGCCATCCAACCGCTCAAGCGCCACTTCAAACGCCTCGCGGTCCAATGGACGGTCATAACTGATCGACCATTTGGCATAGGCAGCGGAATGATCGCCATCATCAGAATGCTCTGCTTTTTTTTCGCTTGATGCAAGTTCCAACCCAACCGCAAGATCCAGTGGAAGGCTTGCATATTGTGTTTCAATGCGGGTAGCATTTGGAGCAATTGTGCCCAGTTTAAAGGAAACATTCTCCATTGCTTTGGCTTCGACAAGATCGGATTTATTAATCAGGATTAAGTCGGATACGGCCAATTGTTGGGTTAGAGTTTCGCCAATCAGCGGGTCGTCAGCATGGTTCTCAAAAGTTTCCGCATCCACCAAAGCTATAGTTGCATCAAGCTTTAAATCCGGTTCTGCCAGTGCGATATTGGCAATGCGGGCCGGGTCTGCAACGCCGCTCGCCTCAATCAACAGGTGATCCGGCCAAGGTTTTTGGTCCAGCACATCCACCAGCGCATTGAACAAATCACCACCCATTGAGCAACAGGCGCAGCCATTTGCCAGATTGATCATATCGCCATCGCGAGATTGAATAAGGTCAGCATCTATCGGCAGATCACCAAAATCATTGACCAGCACCATCAATCGCCGCCCATTAGCGTTGCGCAGCAGATGATTGACCAGGGTGGTTTTTCCAGAACCAAGATAACCTGAAATTATTGTGAGCGGCAGTGATGGCTGAATATCAGTCATCTATCTTGTGGATGACGCCACCGAGCACGGTGCCCCAAACCTCTATGTCCTTCAGCTTTGAAGGCTCTACTGCAAAAGGATCATCTTCAAGCACCGCAAAATCCGCCCATTTGCCAACTTCAATCGAGCCAACTTCTCCATCCAGTTTCAAGGTATAGGCCGGCCCCAGGGTTACCGCATGTAACGCCTCTTCGACGCTGATACATTCTTCTGCGCCCAACACTTCGCCGCTGGCGGTAAGGCGATTGCAGGCCGCCCAGGCGCAGGTGAGCGGCCCCATCGGGGTTACCGGTGCATCGGAATGAACCGCAAGTGGCACGCCATTATCGAGTGCCGAACGGCAGCCGTCCATGCGTGAAGCCCTATCCGGGCCAATGGTGATCGCGGCGTGCTGATCGCCAAAATAATAGATATGATTGGAAAACAAATTGGCGCATACGCCAAGGCGCTTCATTCGTCGATATTGCGCTTTGTCGGCCATTTGACAATGTTGCAAAGTAATACGGTGGTCGGGCGTTGGGTGATTGACCATCGCATATTCAACCGCATCAAGGGCTGCTTCCACCGCCTCATCGCCGTTGACATGAATATGCATGGCCACCCCGCTCTGATTGAGGGTGTCGACCAGAGTTTTCAATTGTTCCGGTGCAATATTCCAGATGCCGTTGGGCGCACCATTATAATATCCCGGCCATTTCAACCGCGCGGTAAAGGCCTGAATTGAACCATCTGTTAGAAGCTTTACACCGCCCAAATGTAGTTTTTCGGTGCTTTTTGCCTTGATAGCCACTGCCCGTTTGGCGGTTTCCGGCGGGGTTTGGGAAAGCGCGTTCAGCATTGGCACCAGCCGGATTGGATATTCATCCGTACCAGTGATATCGCGCAAATTTTCGACCGCCTCATCATCAAGATCATTGATTAAATCGGTTGCAGTGGTCACACCAACCCGGTTGCAAACCCGGCCAAAGGCCTCTACCGCATCGCGGGTTCGCCCCAATTCTCTAAAATCAATACCGAGCCTGCGCATGATTGGAAACATTGCGGCCATTTCCTGCAACTCGCCATTAGGCTCGCCTGCGTCGCCTTTGACAATACCATCGACATTGCTTGAAGCGCTGTATTGCGCCAGTTCGAGGGTGGGAGAATTCACCGTCATCAAATGAAAATTGGAATGCATGACAACGATCGGACGGGTTTTGGAAACGCTATCAAAATCATTTCGGTCTGGCCTGCGATCCATTAGAAAAATGGGATCAAAGCCCCAGGCAATCAGCGGGGTTTCTGCTGGCATTTCCGCATCTACCTCACGCATGCGCTCCAACACATTTTCAAGCGTTAAAACACCTTTCCAAAGCCGGCCATCTGGGTCGATACGGTCCTGATAACCCACATACAGGAACTTCCACATGCCGCCGGCCAGCAAATGCGCGTGGCCCTCGACAAAACCCGGTAGAAGCGTTTTACCGGCGAAACTCTTATCCAGCCTATGCTCACCCCAACTAGAGGTTTGCTGATAATCTCCAACGCCAAGAATCCGGCCGTCCTGCACGGCCACATGGGTCGCTTGCGGATTATTCGGGTCCATTGTGACAATATTTTTTGCCTGAAAAATTGTAGTCGACATTGAGTTTCCTGTTTTTTTGGCCTGACATAATAGCTTTAAAAAAACTAGCGCTTCTCCTATCAGCTGAAAAATGTATTATTATGCTCATGTACATCTATTTTCCTGAGGAAAGGCGATTATGCAATGCGGTACACACTTAAGCAATTGCGTTATCTGGAGGCCGCCGCGCGTTTACGCTCCATCACCGCGGCTGCTGGTGAGCATAATATTTCACCTTCGTCGATCGCCGCCGCGATTGATGCAATTGAAGCAGAAACCAAACAAACCCTGTTTAATCGCCATCCATCCAAAGGCGTTATGACCACCCGGTTTGGCCGCAATTTTTTGACCAATGTCCGTGAATTATTGCAATCGCACCAGCAATTCGAGGATTCCTTGTCCGGCATTAATGACAAGCTGGAAGGTTCCATTCGCCTGGGTTGCTTTACACCTATTGCCCCCATCATCCTGCCGTTAATTTTGAAACTTGTTTCCGAGGTCCATCCAACGGTTTCAATTCAGATCATCGAAGGTGATGCGCAAAAAATGACGGAATTGCTGGTTAATGATGAAATCGACATTGCCCTCACGGTTTCTCTCGATGTTCCTGATGCTCTATATTTTCAAAATCTGATTGAAGCGCCGCCGCACGTTACCCTTAGCACAGATCATCCGATGGCCTCTCGAACCAGCTTAACGCTGGAGGAACTGGTTGACGAACCCATGATATTGCTCAATTTGCAACAAACGAAATCCTACATGATTTCGCTGTTTGAAAAACGCGGATTAAGCCCGAATATTCTTTATTCATCGCATTCATCTGAAATGGTGCGCTCGCTGGTGGCCGCCGGATTTGGCTATGCAATCTTCAACATAAAACCCCGCAACAAACAGACCTATACAATAGGAGATCTGGTGCGCATTCCATTAGCATCGGACCACCTTGCCCCGGAATTCGGCATTATTCACTATGGGAAATCGGGATTGACCCGCGTTGCACAGGCGGTGATTGAGGCCTGCGCGCAATTAAAATCGGAAGGAAAATTTCGGGACTTTGTGATCGCTCCAATTGATAGCTGACCGGTTACTACCTCTGTTTTTTTGAGGATACGCCGCTGAAAAATACATTTTTCCTGAAATACAGACTGCGATACGCTTTTTTCCGATGCTCTTCGACCCCTCACGAATGGAGCACAAAGGGAGAAATAACATGAAATTTGCAAAATACGCCCTGGCAGTATCACTTATGGCGACTTCTGTACTTTCCGGCGGAATGGCAATCGCTCAACAAGCTGGTGGAACGCTGGTTATAAGCAGCACCCAAAAAGCCAGGCATTTGAACCCGGCGGTTCAATCCGGAATTGCAACGGCCGTTCCAGGCACCCAGATATTTGCCACCCCACTGCGGTTTGATGATAAATGGAACCCGCAGCCCTATTTAGCCGAAAGCTGGGAGACCGCCGCTGACGGCAAATCAATTACGCTTCATTTGCGCAAAAATGCAACTTTTCATGACGGCAAACCAATTACTTCTGCCGATGTGGCTTTTTCTGTACAAACGGTAAAAGACAATCATCCCTTCAAGACAATGTTTGCGCCAGTGACAACGGTTGATACCCCGGACGACTATACCGCTGTAATCAATTTTTCATCACCTCATCCGGCGGCATTGCTTGCCATGTCCGGTGCGCTTTTGCCAATTATTCCAAAGCATATTTATGGTGATGGTCAAAATATTAGGAAACATCCAGCCAATTCCAAACCCGTAGGCTCTGGCCCCTTCATGCTTGAAGAGTTCAAGCCCGGCGAACACATCATTCTTGTTAAAAACCCCAACTTTTTCATTAAGGACCGGCCTTATCTGGACCGGATTATAATGAAAAACTATAAAGATGTTACCAGTATGGTACTTGCTGCGGACAATGGGGAAGTGGATATGATTCCATTTTTAACCGGCACGCGCAATATTTCCAGATTGAAAAAGAATCCCAAGCTGACCGTCACAAACAAAGGATTTGCGGCTGTCGGGCCATTAAACTGGCTTGAGTTCAACACCAAGAACGAATTCTTTAAACACAAAAAAGTTCGCCAGGCAGTCGCCTATGCAATTGATCGCAAATTTATTGTCAACGCGCTGCATAGCGGATTTTCCAAACCGGCAACCGGCCCGATCGTACTTGGAAGCCCCTATGCTGCACCCGATGTGAACCCATATGATGTGGACCTCGATAAAGCCAGGGCACTTCTGGACGAAGCCGGATTTAAGGCCAATGCTGACGGTGTACGATTTAAAGTTGACCTTGATTTCATTCCGGCATTTGCAGAGATGCAGAAAACTGTTGCGGAATACATCAAGCCTCAATTGAAAAAGGTTGGTATTATCGTATCGCTACGTTCGTCTCCGGATTTCCCATCATGGGCAAAGCGGGTTGGTGGTCACGAATTCGCCATGTCGATGGATATTGTATTTAACTGGGGCGATCCTGTGATCGGCGTTCATCGCACCTATATCTGCTCCAATATTAAAAAGGGCGTTATCTGGTCGAATACCCAGAGCTACTGCAATAAGGAGGTCGATAAGCTTTTAGCGGCGGCAGGCACAGAACTTGATCTTGCCAAGCGTGTCGAACTTTACAAAAAAGCGCAGGCAATCATTGTGGACGATGCGCCACAAGTGTTCCTTAACGAACTGCCTTATCACATGGTTTACTCCAATAAAGTGGGTAATCCCCCACTATCCATTTGGGGTGCCATGGCTCCAATGGATAATGTGTATTTAAAATAAACTCCCTGAGATGATTGGCGAAGCTACGGGCTTTGCCGATTATCCTTTACTCTGCCCTCGTCAATGGTAGCAGCCGGGCGAGGGCAGCCTTTAGTTTTAGAACCGAGTTTAAATATGTCTTTCCTGACAGCATTTATAAAAAGACTGGCTTGGTCAGCCCTTTTAATCCTTGCGGTTCTGGTGCTGAATTTTTTACTCATCCACCTAGCGCCGGGTGATCCAGCCGATGTAATCGCCGGCGAAATGGGTGGTGCTACCCAGGAAATGCTCGACGATATCCGCCGAAGTTATGGCCTCGACAAACCGCTCTATACCCAGCTATGGATATATCTGTCGCGCGCTATTCAGGGCGACCTTGGAAACTCATTCTTCTACAACACGCCAGTGCTCGATCTCATTCTTGGCCGCATGGGGCCAACTTTATTACTGGTTATCACAGCACTATTATTCGCGCTGGTCATAGGTACTTCACTGGGCGTTATCGCATCGCGCAAGCCAAATGGCTCGCTAAGTTATGTGGTAACGATCGTATCCATTGTTGGATATGCTGCCCCGATATTCTGGACTGGTTTGATGCTGGTAATCCTGTTTGCATCTGTTATTCCTATTTTCCCGATTTCCGGCATGTATGACATTCGCCTTCAAGGCGGGGCCTTAGAAAGAGCGCTCGATGTGGCCCATCATCTGGTGCTGCCCGCCTTTACCCTCGGCATTGTTTACCTTGCCCAATATAGCCGGTTAACCCGTGCCAGCATGTTAGAGATTTTGGGCTCCGACTATATTAGAACCGCCCGCGCCAAGGGAGTTTCTGAATTTAAAATCTATTCTAAACACGCGCTTAGAAACGCTATTTTGCCGATTGTGACAATTGCCGGCCTGCAATTTGGCGCGGTCATTTCAGGTGCGGTTCTGGTTGAAACCGTGTTTAGCTGGCCCGGCCTTGGCACACTTGCATTTGAATCCATACTGGCCCGCGACTACCCGACCATATTGGGTATATTGTTCTTTTCAGCCGTGTTGGTGATTGTTGCGAATATGATAACGGATATGGTTTACCGGCTGGTTGACCCGCGGGTGGGAGTGGGCAAATGAGCGATATAACGGACAAAGACCTTATTGCAGAAAGCCCGCTTTCAGAAGCCTGGAGCGTATTTCGGCGCAGCGGGCTGGCGCTTTTTGGCCTTGGCCTGCTGATCATTATTGTTCTTGTATCCCTGCTTGGGCCGATATTTTATACGGTCGACCCGTTTGATATTATTTGGGCACCTTTCACCGAACCGGGTGTTGAAGCAGTTGTCCCGCTTGGCACCGATCAATTGGGCCGTGATATTCTGGCAGGGCTTATCTATGGCGGCAAAGCCACCCTGCTGGTCGGCATATCAGCCGCGCTAATTACCGTTATTATCGGCATATCGGTCGGCGCGATGGCCGGTTTTTATGGCGGGCTTGCGGATAATATCCTAATGCGGGTGACCGAGTTTTTTCAAGTTTTGCCACCCCTGCTATTTGCGATGGTTCTGGTCACCTTGTTTTCCCCCTCCCTGCCAATAGTCGCCGTAGCAATCGGGGTGGTTTCATGGCCGGCAACAGCGCGTTTGGCGCGGGCCGAATTTATCCGCATCCGCAATCTTGAATATGTCAATGCGGCGCGCTCTATCGGCTCAACCAACAACCGGATAATCTGGCGGGTCATCCTGCCCAATGCCCTGCCACCGCTGATTGTTTCATCCACCCTTAGCATCGGCATTGCCATATTGTTTGAGGCAGGCCTTAGTTTTTTGGGTCTTTCCGACCCCAATGTTATGAGCTGGGGGCTGATGATCGGCTCGGGCCGTGAATATATTCTTGATGCATGGTGGGTGGTCACCCTGCCCGGCGCGATGATTTTTTTAACTGTGCTTTCGGTATCTCTGGTGGGTGACGGGCTAAACGATGCCTTCAATCCAAAACTACGGGCGCGATGAACCATGGCTTTGCTGGAAGTAAAAGACATTGTTGTTGATTTTGCCACAAGGGCCGGTAATGCGCGGGTGCTGGATCATGTCTCGCTGAAAGTGCAGGCGGGTCAAACACTTGGCGTGGTGGGCGAAAGCGGTTGTGGCAAATCCATGACCGCACTTTCAATCATGGGGCTGGTGCCAGACCCGCCGGGCAAGGTCACCTCAGGCTCCATTACGCTGGAGGGCGAGGAACTAATTGGCATTGAAGAACCGCGTATGCGCAAAATTCGCGGCAAAGATATTTCGATGATTTTTCAGGAGCCGATGACCTCGCTTAATCCGGTTTTTACCGTGGGAGAACAAATCGCCGAAAGCCTGCGCCTGCACGAGGATGGGTCAAACAGTGAGGCCTGGGAAAAAGCCGTCGCAATGATCCGCTCGGTTGGCATTCCAGAACCCGAGGCACGTGCAAGGAACTATCCACATCAGCTTTCGGGCGGCATGCGGCAGCGCATTATGATTGCCATGGCACTGGCCTGCGGCCCAAAACTGCTGATTGCGGATGAACCAACCACAGCACTTGATGTGACGGTGCAGGCGCAGATTTTCGATCTGCTGAAAGACCTGCAATCGGACAATAATACATCAATCATTTTGATCACTCACGATATGGGCGTCATCTCGCAAATGAGCGACTATGTGGCCGTTATGTATGCGGGGCGGATCATCGAGACCGGCACTACCGAAGATATTCTCGCTTCCCCCAAACATCCCTATACCAGGGGGCTGATTGCCTGCGTCCCGCATCTGGAAGAAAACCCCAGCGATGAACGCCTGCCGCTGATGGAAATTCCGGGCGTTGTGCCACCCTTGACCAAACTTGGCCAGGGTTGCGCATTTGCACCGCGCTGCAATCAAAAGCTGGCTGAATGCGATCATACAAAACCTGAAATGACACAATGTGGCGACAACCACATGGTTGCCTGTCTGGCACTTTCCGGCGAGGCCGCATCATGAGTGATTTACTCAAAGTTGATGGCCTCAAGGTGCATTTTGGCGGCGGTAAAAAATTGCTCGGCGGTAAAAAGCCGACGGTTCACGCGGTGGATGGGGTGAGCTTTTCTATTCCCAAAGGCAAGACACTCGGCATTGTTGGGGAATCCGGCTCCGGCAAAACCACCGCAGCCTTGGCCGTATTGCGGCTGGTTCATATTACCGAGGGCAGCGTTGAGCTTGGGGCGGATAAAATCAGCACGCTTGAGGGCGAAGAATTGCGCAATGCCCGCAAGCGGTTCCAGATTATTTTTCAAGACCCCTATTCCTCGCTCGATCCGCGCAGGCGCGCCGGTGACATTGTGCGTGAGCCGCTTGATCTGATGAATGTGGGCGAGGAAAATGGTCGCGATGATGCGGTAGCTGAATTGTTTGCACAAGTAGGCCTGCGCCCGGAACAACGGGCACTTTTTCCGCATCAGTTTTCCGGCGGGCAAAGGCAGCGAATTTCTCTTGCCCGCGCATTGGCAACAAAGCCTGAATTGATTGTTTGTGATGAACCGGTATCCGCTCTTGATGTGGCCATTCAGGCGCAAATTCTAAACCTGATGATCAAGTTGCAAGATGACCTTAACCTGACCTATTTGTTCATTTCGCATGATTTGGGGGTGGTGCAATATATCTGCGATGAGGTCGCCGTGATGTACCTTGGCCGTATCGTTGAACAGGCTGACCGCAAGACCATATTCAGCCAGCCCAAGCATCCGTACACAAAAGCACTTTTGTCTGCAGTTCCTTCAGCCAAACATTCCAAAAGAGATGCAAGCGCCCGTGTGGTGTTGAAAGGTGATCCGCCAAGCCCGATTAACATGCCCAAAGGCTGCAGTTTTGCCGCCCGTTGCCCGTTGGCTGAAAGCAGGTGCTTTGATACCCGCCCGGAATTGAAAAATGTTGGCACAAACCATATTGCAGCCTGTCATTTGGTTAAATAAACGAAAATTGTTGTATTAATTCAATATGTGTTACAAATACGTCACGATAAGCTGATAAACATGTATTAATTACACAACAAAAGGAAATTTATTGACAGAAAAACAAAATGGTAGAATTATTAGGTACTCTTCATTCCCCATACCTGTTTTTATACTTACAGTAGAGCTACTCGGTTTTTGGAATTATCGATTCATTGAAAATATAATAGGCGTTACCTTTATTATTTGCTTATGGATACTCATATTTTATGGAATTGCTCCCCGCATAAATAGGGATGCATACAGAAAAATCGATAAAAAATTGAGTGCCGCGGAAGATTTAACAGATACAGAGGAATACCTTCTTAGTTGGAAAGAGAGATTCAAGATACTTGGAATGTATATTGAATAGAAGTATTTTTAATCAACTCAGCTCCGCATTTTTGCGCCCGTTGAGTCATATTGCGGATTAGCTACAACAGTGGCCAGCCCGGCCTATCTCACGCAGCACGACATGCCCTTGAATGCGATTGAATGATTATGCGCTGGTTGTGCAAGCCGCCCTTGCAGGGGAAGGCGTTTCATTTGGCTGGCACCATATCGTTGAAAAACTGGTTGAACAGGGTGTATTGGTGAAGCTGATGGATGGACAATACGATGTCGGCCAGGGGTTTTATTTGGTTTGGCCAAAGCGCACAATTCTCTCGCCTCAATCCGAGCAATTTTTAGGCGGGCTGCAAAAAACGGCTTAAATGAACGACTTTATGCTCGCCCGGTAAGACGCTGAAAAATGGTTGGGTTTTTCACCGGTGGCGGTGGTAAAGTATCCGGCTCCATGCGGCTGATAATCCAGTGCGGCATGATTGGCTCGCTTGAATGACTGCAGGAGGTGCCCATTTTCAGCGGATCAAAAATTTTGATATAGGTGGGTGCAGCCAGATCATCCAGATAAACAGATCCGCAGCTTGGGCGATCGCGTCGCTGATTAATCACGGCTTCAGCCTCATCCAGAAAATGCAAAAATTCCGCATCGTCTAAAGGCTTGCTCGGTGCCTCACCTGCCGGATCAAACACATACCAATCGGCAGGGGATGCTTTTAACGCATCCCAGAGGCTTTCCAAATCATCCCATTTAAGCACGCCGGAAAAACGTCCGCGAAATTGCCGCCAGAAATCCGTGTCCGGTAAACTGCCATTGCTCATATTAGATACCGCTCTGTTGATTTCCTGATACCTTACTGAAACTATTGCGACAGGCCAAATGAAGTTTACTCGCTCATCATTTTCTCGATACTATCCAGCACTTCCATCGCAGGCAGGCATTGGGCAACCGACCCGTTGGGTTCCCGCTCCTCGCGAATGGCTGCAATAAATTCCCGGTCAATCAACTCAATGCCATTATTGGAGACCGCAACGCCGGATAAATCTATCGGTTGTTCCCGCCCGTCAACCAGATCATCATAGCGCGCAATCCACGTGCCGTTATCGCAAATATAGCGGAAAAATGTGCCGAGTGGCCCGTCATTATTGAATGAAAGCGACAAGGTACAAAGCGCGCCGGAAGGGGTTTTCATGATGATGCTCATATCCAGCGCAATGCCAAGTTCGGGGTGTTTCGGTCCCTGAACACCATAAACCTCAGATATGTCTTCACCGGTTTGGTATTGAAACAAATCAACCGTATGGCACGCATGGTGCCAAAGCAGGTGGTCGGTCCAACTGCGCGGATTACCGGCCGCATTGATATTTTTACGACGGAAAAAATAGGTCTGCACATCCATTTGCTGAATGGCGATTTCCCCAGCCGTAATCTTGTTATGAATCCATTGATGCGACGGGTTAAAGCGGCGCACATGGCCAGCCATAGCGATTTTGCCGGTTTGCTTCTGCACGGCTACCAGTTCTTGCGAATCCGCCAGATTATCGGCCATCGGAATTTCGACCAGTACATGCTTGCCTGCCTTCATGCATTGGATTGCCTGGCTGGCATGCATCTGGGTGGGCGTCGACAGGATCACCGCATCGACATCATCGCGCGCAAGGGCCTCGCCCAGATCGGTGGTCGCATGGGCAATATTGCGGGCTTTGGCAAATTCTGTGATTGC
This sequence comes from Alphaproteobacteria bacterium, assembly GCA_024280375.1. GTDB lineage: Bacteria > Pseudomonadota > Alphaproteobacteria > Rhizobiales > Rhizobiaceae > SZUA-100. The sequence goes on from JAJRQF010000091.1 coordinate 16,607, forward strand.
ATCAAGTTTACGACCAACTACGGAAGTTACTTCCACGCCATCAATTTTCGCCAGCGCATCAAGGTGCTTCATACCAAATGCACCGGCAGCTCCGGCCACACATATTTTCATTATTTTATCCTTGTTTGGGCATCACCCTGACGGACTAATAGTGCCGTGGTGACTATCATTGTCAATTCTGCTTGAGAAATTGAAACATCAACAGGTTCATTCAAAATCCGCATAGGGGGCAGTGGTTTGACCAATCACCCCAACACTGAAAAACTTGATTCCTCATTGATTTTTCGATTACGGGAATAGAACCCCACATCAATATCACGCTGCAAATAGGGCAAGGTGAATTGCAGCGGCGTCTCATCGTGATCATTGCCATTCTCGCAATATTCAATCAGCGCGGCCATCATTTTTCCGGCAATCGGGGCGTTCTTATATTGATTGCCGCTGGAACCGCAGGCCATGTAAAATCCGGGTAATTGCGATTTATCATAGATCGGTATCCAATCGGTTGAGGCATCGTATAAATCGACCACGCCTTTGGTCTTTTGCGGTATGCCAAGGCTCGGCACCCGTTGGCCAAAACGCATGGCCTGGGTGGTCCATTGGTCGGTAAAATTGCGATCATAATTCACATCATCCTCAACCCAGTAATGCGGATCGCATTCCGGGTCTTCGCTGCCAATGAGAATATTATTGCCATGTTCCGGGCGGCAATAGCAGGCAATATCAGCGTCCGATACAATCAGGCCATTATTTTCAAAGTCAAACCCCTCGGGGGCCGGAACATGCACAACTTCCTGCCGCAATGGCCGGGTTTTTATCGTCATATCATCCAGAACACCGGCCATTTGATTAATTTTAGATGAGGCTGGCCCGGCAACATTAATCACCACGGGCGCATGCACTTCTTCGCCATCGGCAAAGCGCACACCCTTCACCCGCCCGTCTTGCTGCAATATCACGGCAACTTCTTTGCCGAGCAAAAATTCGCCCCCATGCAATTTGGCCGCATCAGCCAGATTTTGAGCGGAAAGCGCCGGGTCGGTCACATAACCGGTTTTTGGCCAGAACACACCGCCCGACAATGTACCACCATTGGGTTTGCCAAAATCAGGATTATCTGAGGTCTTCGGCGGGGCAAAACTTTCCAGCGAGTAAATCGGCAGCTTTTCGATGATCTTTTCGGCAGACCATTCCTCCAGCGGGCAATCAAGCACGCGGCAATTCTCGATATGTTTTTGCAGATAGCCATTGGCTTCGGTTTTCATCACCAGACAGCCGGTCTCGCGATATTGCGCCAGATCGCGGCCATCGGGCAGGCCCAGATAATCCGCCCAATCACGCCAATAGTGATAGGCCTCCCAGGCAAATATTGTTCCATCAAAGGTGGAATAATGGGTGCGTATGATGGCGCAGGAACCAGAGGTTGAGCCGTGGCCGGACTGGCTATTTCGGTCAACATTGATGGTTTTCCAGCCCGCCTTGGCAAGCTCAAAGGCAATTGCCGTGCCGATTACACCGGCACCAATTATAATTGCATCTGTGGTTTTGGTCATTGCATTACTTTCAAATCCGGCGAATCCTAGAACGATCCCATCTAAAGATGAATCGCTCTAGATTATTTTTGCTCACGGCTAATCGGGCTTGCGCCCGACCTCCGCGAGGGCGGTGCATAAGCACCGGCCCACTCTTCGTGGCCTGACTGCTTCCATGTAATCAGGAAAGAGTCTAGGCGCAAATTTGCGGGTATGTTTCAAGACTTAGATTGTAATGGCGATGGTTAGCAGGTCAATGCCTGCTCGATTGGAACAGCGAACGCAGGTGAATTGCCGTGAGATTAAAAAATGGCGGAGTTGGAGGGTGAAACTTCGAACTTCAGTCATAGCAGCACAAGTGCTGCCGGGCGGTCAGCCCGTCCCATCGGAGACTAGAGCAGACACAACGTGTCAGCGATTGTCGTGAGATCAAGTATGGCGGAGAGACAGGGATTCGAACCCTGGAGACGGTTACCCGCCTACACGCTTTCCAAGCGTGCGCCTTCGACCACTCGGCCACCTCTCCGTTATTGCTGCAAATAAATCACAAGCAGGCATCGACTACCCGATCTTGAATGAGAAATCCACCGCAAAATTTAGAACATTTAAAATCATATGCGGCCCACCGGTAATTTAGATACTGAATCCATCAGTAAAACTCGTCCGCAACCCACATGTAGGGAAACATAATATCGAATTTTACACTTTCCAGATCGCCGCATAGTCCCATTAATTGAATCAAGACCATCTACCTGGGATGACTTCTCAAACGTAAACCCGCACCAGAAAAACTGATACGGGTTGGTTGAAATTACTGCTTATCGCTTCAGGTTTCCCAGAAAATTGTTCATTCGCGATGCGATTTGCACACCAAATTCTTCTAATGCAAAATGCCCGGTATCAAGAATATGAAATTCGAGGTTTTTCAAATCTTTCTTATAGGGATGGGCACCTGCCTCCGGGAAAATTTGATCGTTCTTGCCCCACATCAACAATGTTGGGACCTGATATTTGCGAAACAGGGCCTGCCATTTGGGATATTCTGCCAAATTGGTCCCATAATCTAAAAACAGCTCAAGTTGCACTTCCTGATTGCCCGGGCGGTCGAGTAAATATTGAACGTGCCAGTAATTATCCGGGTTGATGTTTTCCGGCTTTTGGGTGCCATGGGTGAACTGCCATTTTGTTGCACCCATTTTCAAAAAACCGCGCAGTTTGTCGCCATTTTCTTTCGATGGATTGGCCCAATATGCTTTGATCGGTTGCCAGAATTTCTGCAAGCCTTCCTCGTAGGCATTGCCATTTTGAATGATAAAGCCGGAGACTCTTTCTGGATCTTTTGCAAACATCCGGTATCCGACAGGCGCACCATAATCCATCAGATATACAGAATATTTTCCGACTTTTTTACGATTCAGCAGCGTTGTCATCATTCCTGCAATTTTTTCAAATGAATACTCGAAATCTTTAGCCAGCGGCATATCAGATGCACCAAATCCCGGATAATCTGGCGCGATCACGTGAAACTTCTTTGACAATCGAGGGATTAAATTTCGAAACATATGAGAGGAGGTTGGGAAACCATGCAGCAATAGAATAGTCGGTTTTGTCGGGTCGCCAGCCTCCCTATATGCAATTTTTATACCTTCAATAGTCTCATGACGATACTGAACATTTGTGTTAATTTGGCTGGTTACTTGTACCGGAACCGATGTGCTGGCGGCCAAAGGGTTAACAGGAACCATCATTGGACCGGCAAAAGCCATCGCCAGTACGCTAGCGCCGGCGATTGTTTCAAGTGTTTTATTCATAGTATTTCCAATACTGCTTAGAGGTTTTTACGAGGGGTGATGGGGTGAAATTACGCAAGGAATTCTTTCAAGGACTTGTTTTCCTCCTGAAGCGCCGCAATTTGCTGATGCAACGGAGCCAGGTGAGGTTGAAATTCCTTCACCGTTAGCCTTTGGGGGATGTGTTGAGGGCAATTCCAATCAAATGCATCAACTTTGATGATTACCGCGCGTTCGGGCAGGCCGCGATATTCCGGCATCTGAAGTGAAGATACGAGCGCGGGATCGCTTTCTTTTTCAATAAGCCTCGCCTGCCCCCAGAGTTTCAAACGGCGACGGTTTGGATAATCCATCAAAATCAAAGACATTCGATTGCTATCGACGAGGTTTCCAGCGCTAATATATTGACGATTGCCGCGAAAGTCTGCGTAGGCAATCGTAGTTTCATCAAGAACTTTGAGAAAGCCCGCCGGCCCGCCGCGAAACTGGACATAGGGCCAGCCAGAACTCGATATGGTTGCCTGATAAAATCCATCACGGGCGAGAATAAAGGCGCATTCAGACGCACCCAGCCGATCGCCACGCTCAATATCTGGTTCCAAAAATGTTGCATTCCAATCCACCGACCCGTTGTGTTTTTGAGCCTTAAGCACCGAGGGGGTAAAGGCAATTTCTGAAAATGCACGAGGCATGATATTCTCCTTTTGATCAGCGAAATGTTACAGGCCAAGTTCGCTTAGACCCGGATGGTCATTGGGGCGAATGCCCAACGGCCAGTGAAATTTACGTTGCATTTCTAAAATCGGCAGGTCGTTAATGCTGGCGATACGATGCGCCATTAATCCAACGTCATCGAACTCCCAGTTTTCATTTCCATAGGAACGAAACCAGTTGCCTTCTGCATTGTGCCATTCATAGGCAAAGCGCACTGCGATGCGATTTTCTCCAAATGCCCACAACTCCTTGATCAGCCGATAATCAAGTTCGCGTTGCCATTTTCTGGTCAAGAACGCCTCGATTTCATCGCGACCGGATAGAAACTCAGAACGATTGCGCCATCTGCTGTTTACACTATATGCCAACGCAATTTTTGCAGGATCTTGACCATTCCAGCCATCTTCGGCGGTGCGAACCTTAATGTGTGCTGTCTTTACCGAAAATGGCGGAAAGGGAGGACGGGGCATGGGCAAATTTCTAACTGTACCGATCTGTTAACTTATAAATCAACAAATGGACCGATCGGTACGCTTTGTCAACTGACTATTTTGAGAATTTCACCGTATAGCCAAGTAAAATTGAAATCCATTTGATTTAATTGGATAAAATTCTACGAATTTGACAAACAATAATGGAGCCTATGTACTGATCGGTAATTAAAGGCAAACAATGTGCCCTTCGAAACGTGATGAACTGCTACAAAAAGCTCTGAAAATATTTTATCGAGCTGGCTTTCACGCCACCGGCATGGATTTGTTTGCGGCAGAAACCGGTATTTCAAAAACGTCGATGTATAAGTATTTTCGTACCAAGGAAGACCTTATACTGGCGGTTTTACGGCCTCGGGATGAAAACTTTCGCAACTGATTCATCCGCCGGATAGAACAATGTGCTGATCAACCAAGAGATCAATTGATCGCAATGTTTGATGTTCTTGCCAACTGGTTTGCTGATCCGGAATTTAGAAGCTGCATGTTCATCAAGGCGTCATCGGGATATCAGGATTCCGATGATCCGATTTACATGCAGTCCGGTGAGCATAAACGCCTGCTGTTTGTTTATACGCGCGAACTTGCCACGAAAGCCGGGGCAAAGTACCCGAAAATGCTGGCCCAACAATTGATGCTATTAAAAGAAGGGGCCATTGTTACGGCGCATATTGGTTATTCAAACGATCCGGCAGGCGATGCAAAAACCGCCGCCATTTCGCTGATTGATCATGCATTGGGAACAAATTCCTGACCCAAACTACAATCAACCGGACATATCATTCTTTGGCAGGCAGATATTAAAATCCGCACGCAATTCTTCATCGAGCTGCGGGGAAATATATTCGGGGAAATACTCGGCAAGAATACGTCGTTTTTCTTCGATCGCGAGATTGATGATGTCAGGTTTTTTCGCTTCCACCCATTCCTTCGGGCTCATTCTATTCCCCAATACAGGATAGAGATATTCGCTTTCCATCAATGACAGGGTTTGTTGATGGCCAAGAAAATGCACCGGCCCTTCGGTGCAGACATTGCGCATGGTTTCCACCGACAAGGTGTCCTGATTTACTTCAATACCGCGAATACAGCGCAAGGCTTGACCCAATATATCGTTGTCGATGATCAAACTTTCCAGGCAAAAGCCCATCAGCGAGCCATGCATACCGGCTGCCTCATATATAAGATTGCTGCCGGAAAGCCCGGCCATTACGGTGGTGATCCCCTTTTCATAGCCTGACTGGATGTCCGGCATTTTTGCGTCACTCATGCCCGCAGCCGCCCCATTAGGCAGATCGTAATAAAGCGCCATTTGGCCACAGGCGGCAGATAAAAGCGACTGCTCGCCGGAACCACCGGACATCGCACCGGTGCGCAGATCCGATACAAAGGGCCAGGCACCAAAAATTGCCGGATGGCCCGGCGAAATGGCGTTAACGTAAACAAGCCCCGCCAAAACTTCGGCCATCGCCTGCACGACGGAACCGGCAACTGCGGCCGGAGATGTTGCGCCCGCCTGACCGGCAGACAAAAGCAAAACAGGAATGCCGGCCCGCACACAACCCTCAAGCACATCGCAGGCATCTTCGGCAAAACGCAGCGGTGGCACGACAAAGCAGCACGACATGGAAACAAACGGTCGGGCGCGAAAGGCCTCTTCTCCGCCTGCAACTTTGTAAATCATATCAATGACGGGTTCGATATTTTCCGGAAAAGAAATACTGCTGCCTATGTGCTTCTTTGTGCCGGCAAAACAGGCATAGAGCGTGTTAATATCAAGATCGAGAGCGTTCTCCATATCGCGCGCCACCATTGGCCGCTGGAAAAAATGAATATTATCCTGCACATCAACAATGCGGGCAGCATCATAAATATCTTTCAGATAACTTTCCCGATATTCATTTTTCTCCACATCCACCACATGAACGGCGGCACCGGCGGTTCCAAAATGCACCTTTGATCCCAAGGGGTGAATATCGTGTTTTGGGTCGCGCCCGCAAAGCACAAAATCCCGATTTGCATCGGCAATTACCTGTTTCACCAGCGCGCGCGGGAAACGCAATCGCTCATCATCGCCATAGATCGCGCCAACGCTTGTACAATGTTTGATACAGCCCGGCGTTGCCAGTGACAGCCCGATATTTTCCAACACATCCAATACGGCTTCATGGATTTGCTCAATTTCCGACGGCGATAACGGCTGATATCGACCGCTGGACATGCCCATTTTTACCGGTTTGATTGCATCGGCAAGCGGTGCGGCGCGCATTGCATGACGGGCGGCTCGCCCGCCCGAACGACGGGAACGTGTTGGTGCTGGCTCGTTCATGTGTATTCTCCCGGTTATTTAAGTTGGTTTCGTCAGGTGCTGCCTTTTTCAATCAATTTCTCAACTTCATCGCCACTTATAGAATGGCCCAGGGGCGAGAAATCACCCTCGTTCAACATGGCGGATACGCTGTCTAAAATTGTGCGATGGGTGGCGCGCGCAATCGCAGAACCAAGGCTGATGCGGCGCACACCGGCATCGGCAAATTCTGAATAATTGTATTTAACAAACGGGCCTGCAGCCAGCGCATTGACCGGCACGGATACGGCGTCACATAGCCGTTTTATATCGGCCATTGAGGGTGGAATGGGCACATAGACCGCGTCGACACCGGCATTTTCAAAGGCAATAACGCGGGCGATTGCCTCATCCATATCATAGGCACCAAGCATGACACCGTCGGCGCGAGCGGTGAAAACAAATGGCTGATCAAGGCTGTTTGCGGCATCGGCAGCAGCCTTGACGCGCTCCACTGCCAGATCAAATGGATAGGATAATTCATCCTGCCGCATGGTGGTATCTTCAATCGAACAGCCGGAAAGCCCTGCCTCTGCCGCAAGTCTAATGGTTTCGGCCACCACATCTGGTGCATCGCCATAGCCATTTTCCAGATCACCATTTACCGGTAGCGGCGTGGCGCGCACAATATCACTTGCATGGGCCAGGGCCTCTTCACGCGAAACGTGGCCCATATCCTTTTTACCAAGGGTAAAGGCATGGCCGGAACTGGTGGTCGCCAGCGCCTTGGCACCAAGCGCTGCCATCATCTGCGCCGAACCAATATCCCACGGATTGGGCATGATAAAGCACCCCTCCTCATGCATTTTGGCAAAGGCTTTATGTCGCTCTAACAGGTTCATGGTTACATCCTCACGCGTTCAGATTTTGGGTCATATAGGGGCTTTAAGCTCGCCTTGGCATCATGGCGCTCACCGGCAATTTCAATCTGGTAGCTGGACGCTAAAACCTCGTCCGGCTTCTCCCCGGCGCATGGCACATAGCCAAGGCCAATGGCGGCACCCAGATAGTGGCCGTAATTTCCAGAGGAGAGATAACCGACAATTGAGCCATCGCGAATGATCGGCTCATTATGATAAAGCAGTGGTTCAGGCTCGTTCAGCTGGAATTGCAGCAAACGGGTCTGCAAGCCTTCATCGCGTTTTTTCAGCACCGCATCGCGGCCAATAAAATCGCCCTTGTCGGTTTTAACCGCAAAGCCAAGGCCCGCTTCCAGCACATGGTCTTCATCGGTAATATCATGGCCAAAATGGCGATAGGCTTTTTCAATGCGGCAGGAATCGAGCACATGCAGACCACACATTTTCAATCCCAAATCCGCGCCCACCTCATCCAAGGCTTCGAACACATGGGCGGCCTGATCGGACGAGACATAAAGCTCCCAGCCAAGTTCGCCGACATAGGTAACCCGGTGCGCGCGGGCCATCCCCATGCCGATTTCAATCTCCTGCATCGTGCCAAAGGGATGCATCTCATTGGAGAAATTGGCCGGGCTAATTTTAGATAAAAGCGCGCGGGATTTTGGCCCCATCAGGCACAATACAGCCTCACCCGCCGTCACGTCGGTGATCACCACATGCAATTGCGGGTCGAGATTTTTGCGCAACCATGAAAGATCGCGTTGTAAGGTAGCGCCCGGCACCACCAGCAAAAATGCCGTATCTGAAAGCCGTGTAATCGTCAGATCGCATTCAATGCCGCCACGCGGATTGAGCATTTGCGTATAGGTGATTTTGCCCGGTTTAACATCCATTTGATTGGCGCAGATATGTTGCAAAAATGTACAGGCATCGCGGCCCTCGACCCGGATTTTACCAAAGCTCGACATATCGAAAAGCCCAACGCCATGGCGCACGGCCATATGTTCGCGCTTGGCATTTTCAAACCAGTTTTGCCGCTTCCATGAATATTCGTATTCGCCATTTTGCCCGGCATCAGCAAACCAGTTGGCGCGCTCCCAGCCTGCGCCCTCGCCGAATACGGCACCCTTGGCCTTCAATTGCTCATGGATGGGGGAGCGGCGAATACCACGCGAGGTAACCGGCTGGCGATAGGGGAAATGATCGGCATATAAAAGACCCAAAGTCTCCGACACGCGCTCGCGCAAATAGCTAGCGTTGTTCTGAAAAGGCTGGACGCGGCGAATATCCACATCCCACAAATCAGACGGCGGATGACCATCTTGCATCCATTGGGCCAGCGCCTGCCCGGCACCACCGGCAGACTGAATGCCAATGGAATTAAAGCCTGCACAGACCCAGAAGTTTTTCACCTCCGGCACTTCGCCCAGATAATAACGATCATCGGGGGTGAAGCTTTCAGGCCCGTTGAAAAATGTATGAATGCCGGTTTCGGCCAGCATCGGTAGGCGATTGACGGCGCGCTCAAGAATAGGTTCGAAATGATCGAAATCTTCCGGTAATTGATCAAATGAGAAATCTTCAGGAATTCCATCCATGCCCCAGGGCTTGGATTTTGGCTCAAACGCGCCAAGCAAAATTTTGCCCGCATCTTCCTTGTAATAGGCGCATTCATCCGGCACCCGCAGCACCGGCAAGCGCTCCAGACCTTCGATCGCCTCAGTGACGATATAGAAATGTTCGCAGGCATGAAGCGGCACATTAACACCGGCCATTTTGCCCAATTCACGCGCCCACATGCCTGCACAATTGATCACATGCGGCGTTTTGATCGCAACTATTTCGCCGTTAAATTCAGCCTTTATGCCCGCGACCTTGCCGCGATCAAGATCAACGCCCGTAACCCTTGCGCCTTCAAAAATCTGTGCGCCCATTTGTTTAGCGCCCTTGGCCAGCGCCAGTGTAATATTAGTCGGGTCGCCCTGCCCGTCCTTTGGCAGATAGATCGCGCCACAAACACCATCGACATTCAAATGCGGGTAGCGATTTTTGACCTCGGATGGAGAAATTTCCTCCACATCCACCCCCAAGGCCCGCGCCATCGAGGCACCACGATAGATCTCTTCTTTTCGCTCATCAGTCAGCGCCACGGTGATGGAGCCATTGCGGCGAATGCCGGTGGCAATACCGGTTTCAGCCTCAAGATCGAAATAAAGTTCCTGGGTGTATTTTGCCAATCTGGTCATGTTTGATGAGGCGCGCAATTGGCCAATCAGACCCGCCGCATGCCAGGTGGTGCCGCAGGTTAATTGCTTGCGCTCCAGCAACACGACATCTTTCCAGCCGAGTTTAGCCAGATGGTAGGCAACGGAACAGCCAACCACACCACCGCCGATGATGACCGCACTCGCCTCGGCCGGTAAAGTCTTGCTCATCATAAAACTCCGCTGTTCTGGTTGTTCAGCTGTGCCAGTCTTTTTGCGATCTCGGCAATATGTTCGGGGCCGGTTTCGCAACACCCCCCGACAATAGTTGCGCCGCTCTCAACCCAGCCCATTACATGATCAGCATAGGCAGTGGGGCCAAGGTCGGTGCGAGCTTTCAGCACCGCAACTGTGGCGCTGGATTTTAGCGGATCAACAGATGTGAAGCCGTTGGCATAGGCCCCGAAGGGAAGGCTTGAATTTTTCAATAATGGAATGGATTGGGTCAGGGATTCTGGCCACGAACAATTGACCAATACAGCATATGCGCCAGCTTCCTTAACAGCTTCAATCGCTTCTTCCAGCGGCTCGCCTGAGCGCAACGTTGTTCCCTCACCATCCTTAACCGTCATTGAGGTCCATACGGGTATACCGGTTTCCACCGCAGCGATTGTGGCAGCACGGGCTTCTCTGATTGATCCCAATGTCTCACAAAGAAAGACATCAACATGATCTTTTTGCTCGGCTGCTATCTCCCGATAGGTTGCGATACATGCATCAATATCGGGGGCAAGTTCTGGCTGATAACTGGTGATCATTGGCGGCAGACAGCCTGCAATCACTGCTTCTGACCCGCTTTTTTTCACCGCTGATTTAGCGATTGCAATAGCCTGCGCCTGCAGGGCTGAAAACTTGGTTACATCACCATTCTCTACAAGCCTTTCCGGGGTAATGGAATAGGCATTGAGCGTGATTACTTCCGCACCGACCTTGATATAATCAAGATGTACGGCCTCGACAATTTCCGGCTCATCCATCAGCACCTGCGCAGACCATAGGGGAGAAGGTGGATTTGCACTGCGGCGCAGTAATTCCTGCCCCATGCCACCATCGAGTAAAGTTACTTTATTCATGCACGTAATCTTTCGTTTTTGGGGTCCCATACGGGTTCAGACAAAACCTGCGCCTTGCACATTTTGCCCAGTATTAAAATTTCAAGCGTGGTGCCGGTTTTGGCAAGATCAGGGGTCACATAGGCAAAGGCGAGGTTTTTTTGCACTGAATAGCCATAGCCGCCAGAGGTCGCGACACCTGCATATTTGCCATTGCAGAATACCGGTTCGCCTCCACAAATATCAACATCTGGGCTATCAACCTCCAGATAGACCAGTTTTGTTCGTGGTGGCTCATTGCCATGCGCGAGCAAGGCATCTCTGCCAATGAAATCGCCCTTGTCGATTTTCAAAAACCGCGCCATATCCGCCTCACTCAAGGTGATTTCGCCAGTCAATTCCGAACCCCAGCCGCGATAGGCTTTTTCCATCCGCAGGGCATTCATCGCATGGGCACCAAAATCGACAATGCCATGCGCCTCACCGGCCTGCCATACAGCATCATAGACCGCCTCAAGATCAGCAATTGGCATGTGCAACTCCCAGCCCAGCTCGCCCACATAACTGACCCGCAGCGCCAACAATTCGATACCTGCCAAGGTTATTTGTTGCCCGGTCAACCAGCGAAAATCAGGTGCGTTCAAGTCGCTATCCGTGAGGGCGGCCAGCACATCGCGCGCGTTTGGCCCCGACAGCACCAGCACGCCGTATTTTTCTGTAACATTGGTGATCTCAACGGTTTCATCATCGTGTTTTTGCAAGGTCAGCAAATCAAAATCGCGCAATTCGGCAGTTGCTGCTGAAAGCAGGTAAAAGCTCTCATCGCCGGTGCGGGTGATGGTGAACTCACCGGCAACCCGCCCGCCTTGCGTCAGTGGATGGGCCAGAACCATGCCGCCGATCTTTGCAGGCAGCCGGTTGGCAACAATGCGATCAAGGAAGCGCGCTGCATCTTTGCCGGAGACCTCAAACTTGGCAAAACTCGACATATCCATAATGCCGACACGTTCTCGCACGGCGCGGCATTCCTCGCCCACCACCTCAAAAATATTGGTGTGGCGAAAACCGCATTTCTCCTCACGGCCATCGAGCGAGAACCATTTGGGCCGCTCCCATCCGGCGGCTTGCGTATAGACCGCACCCTTTGCGCCGAGTTTTGCATAAAGCGGGCTGGTACGGGCCGGTCGGGCCGCATGGCGCTCCATGCCAAGCACTGGCACCACATACATTTCGTGATATTCTTCGACGCATTTATCCAGCGTATATTGCCGGGTCGCATAAGATTGAAAACGTCTTGGATCATAGGCGGCCATGCAAATATCAGCCGCCCCATGGATCATCAATTGGGCCAGATATTCGCCGCTGCCTGCCCCTTGTGCGATGCCAATTGCCGAGCCGTTGCAATGCCAGTAATTGCGCAATCCGGGAGCCTGCCCCAGATAGGGGTTGCCATCCGGCGTGTGTGGTATCGCCCCATGAATAACGCTTTTAATGCCCCTATTGGCGAATATCGGCATAAGCTCCATCGCACCTTCAAGATGGCTGCCAATGCGGTCGTAATCGGCCTCGAACAATTCATGTTCCGCATTCCAGGCCTGTGACGTGCCGGGCCATGCCTCTTGCGCACCCGATGTTTCATAGGGGCCAATCAGGCCGGATTTTTGTTCCTGTCGCATATAGCAGGAGCATTTTGGATCGCGGGTAACCGGTATTTCGCCATCATAATCCACCAGCTCCGGCACCGTGTCTGTTACCAAATATTGATGCAGCATATTGACCACCGGCAGATCATGGCCAACCATTTTGGCCACATCACGCGCATAGCACCCGGCCGCATTGACCACGTGCTCGCAAGCAATATTGCCCTGTTCGGTTTGAACCTGCCACTCGCCATTTGGCATTTGGTTGATGCCGGTCACCCGGTTACGGCGGATGACTTTTGCGCCGAGATTTTGCGCGCCAATGACCATCGCATTGCACACACCGGCGGGGTCCACATGGCCATCATCCGGGGTGTAGGCGGCCGCAATAACGCCATCAGGCTCAACAAACGGATTGACCTGTTTGATCTCATCCGGCCCCAAAACCTGCAATTCAAAACCAACTTCGCGCCCCAGGCCGGCAATCTGGTGAAACCAGTCGACCTCCTCGCGCGAATAGGCCAATCGCAGCGATCCACAATTATGCCATGAAACATATTGGCCGGTTTTTTCTTCCAGTGTGGGGTAAAGCTCAACCGCCTTGCGGTGAATGCGCGCCATCGACAGGGAGCCAATGAAGTTGGCCACAAGACCGGCCGCGTGCCAGGTCGATCCCGAGGTCAACTCAGCCTTTTCGATCATCACGCAATCGGTCCATCCCTCCAGCGCCAAATGATATAACAGGCCCGCTCCCATAACACCGCCACCGACGATAACCACACGCGCATGGGAGGGAAGTTGTGTCATGGGCAAACCTCTAATTAATAAACTGGTGGGCTAACCACCCAGATGATTACAGTCTTTTCCTTGCCGGGATTGCGCCAGCGATAGGGCTTGTTTTCAAAGCGGAAACTGTCTCCGGCCTTTAATTGAAATAACCGGCTGCCGATCCAAAGATCAATTGCGCCGGAGACGATATATCCGGCCTCTTCGGTTTTTCTGAGCACCGGCTCGCTCAATTCGGCACCGGGTTCCAATACCGAGCGAAACATCTCGAATGACCCACCAAGGTCAGGCGAAAGCAGTTCTTCAACGATGCCATCTTCGGTCGTTCCAAGCGCACGCCTTGATCCGGCCCGCACAATGAACTCGCGCTCCTTGTCAGGCACCTCATTGACCACAAAAAACCAGCTTACCGGCACATCAAAGGCCTTGGCCAATGTGCGCAAATCGTTGATTGAGGGGGTGGAAAGGCCGCGCTCGATCTGGCTGATGAAACCTACTGAGCGACCAATAATAAGCGCCAGTTCCTGAAGTGTGAGATCGCGAGATTTGCGCAAAGCGCGAATATCACGGCCCAGTGACTGAGCTTCGCTCATTTCCGGCGTTTCAGATGCGAGTATTTCTTTCGGATTTGCGGTCATGTCTTTCCAACAAGATTTGCACTTATGGAATAGGAATACAGGCTGGTGAAAAAATCAACTGTTTTTTCATGAACAGATAAAAATTATGTAAATTTTCACAAAAACACACACGTCTAGAGCGTTTCATTATTTGATTGAATCGCTCTGAATATTTTCTCTCACGGCCGTTCGTGCTTCGCACGGCCTCCGCGAGGGCGGTGCATATGCACCGGGCCACTCTTAGTGGCCTGACTGATTCCATGTAAACATGAAAGCGCCTATGTGCCTGCAAAGCTTTGATCTGCATGAATAAATCGGTCAGAATTTAAGGTTACTCGCCTGATTTGCCGGCAGTCAGCCCATCGGTTGTTTTGACAATTACATCGGCTTCATCGCAAATTTGCTGGATATTTTCAGACAGAGGCGCATCAGTTACGAATATATCAATATCTGACAAATGGCCGATCTGCACCGGTGCACGGCGTTCAAATTTCATCGCATCAGCGACCAGAATTTTAGTGCGAGCCTGCTCCAATATGGCGCGCGCCACCCGCACTTCCTGATAATCGAAATCCAACAAACAGCCATCTTCATCGATGGAGGATGCGCCAATGATGGCAAAATCAACCTTGAACTGTTTGATTAAATCAACGGTGGCAGCCCCAACAATTGCCCGGTCGCTTTTGCGCACCGTACCACCGGCAACCACGACTTCGATATTGGCCGCATCGGACAATATATAAGCCACATTGAGATTATTGGTAACCGCAACTAACCCCTGATGACCGCGCAGGGCGATGGCAACACTTTCAACCGTCGTCCCAATATTCATAAACAATGACGAATTATCAGGCACCAGTTCTGCGGCGATTTTGGCGATGTCGCTTTTTGCATCGACCGCCAATTCCCGCCTTGAGCGATAGGCAAAATTTGCCGTACTTGAGGGATATACGGCCCCGCCATGAATGCGGTTAAGCGCCTTGATCTCGCACAGATCGTTCAAATCCTTGCGGATTGTTTGCGGCGTCACTTGAAACTGGAATGCCAGCGCATCCACATCTACCCGACCCTCACGCTTTGCAATTTCGAATATGTCCGATTGCCGAGGATGCAGTTGCCGCATTGCTCGCCTCCGATCTTGTTGTTTGTTGTCCACCCTCAACCCATCAGCCGCTGATTTTGGCGCTTTTTAAAAGCGCGCTCAATCAGGCATGAACCGAAATCTGCAGGCGATTTTTCGCCTTTTCAGAACCCGATAGCCACATCATGCGCATTTCAACCCGGCACGACAACTTAAAAGTTCATGCGGAATTGAAAAATTTCGACCGGTCGATGGAAGGGATTAGATTTGGCGGTTCAAAATATTGATAATTTCTGACAGGCTTTGCTCTTTCGTATGGCCGGAGGTGTCGATTACTATATCTGCCTGCGCATATTGCGACTGGCGCTCTGCGAGCATGGCCTTCAACTGCTGCATCGCATCTGGATTACCGGCCATTGGCCGATCATCCCCCTGATTTCGCACCCGCTCCATATGTTCCTCAGGCGTTGCCTTCAACCAGATTGTGACGCAGTTTCGCATTAGATAGTGATAGGCTTCCGGCTCATTAACAATGCCACCGGCAACCGCTAACACAATGCTTTTGTTATCTTTTACCAGGTTTTTTAATGAAAGCAGCTCCAGCTTTCGATAGCCCTCCGCACCATAAAGCGCCATGACTTCGTTGATCGGAATGCCGCTGCCTTTTTCAATATCCTTGTTCAATTCGTGAAAAGGAAGGCCAATTTTTTCGGCTGTCATTCGCCCAAGAGTAGATTTACCGGCTCCACGCAGGCCAATAAATGCCAACCGACGGATGATTGTCGTATTTTCCTGCTCCGGCTCAAGAATTTTCATCACTTGCTGGCGTTGTTCATTATTGGCGTTCTTCATCAGCGAAATCATTCGAAGAATATCCGTTTCCCGCTTGCTGTCCGGCCTTAACAACCCTTGAACCCGTTCGCCCAGCGCTTCAGCTATGCGATAAAGCAACAGCACTGAAATATTGCCGGAGCCGCCCTCAAGTTGCGCCAGATAGCGTTGGGAGACGCCCGACAATTCAGATAAAGCTTTTCGTGACATTTTATTGCTGACACGTATTTTTCGAACACGGTCGCCGATAAAGCCCAAATATGCGCTTTCATCAGCTCCATCCCGTGGCGAGGTATCTGATGTTGTTGTCAATTGTTTTACATCCATTGATTGGCTCTATGTATTTTAATAAGTCTCAACATGATATCTGCCACTCTCTCGCATAAGAGTTTTGGTCTTGTGCCAGTCTTTGCCAACATTCGACATTATTTCGCTAAAAGCCGTTTCAACGCCCTCTTCCATGGCCTTCAAGCCACAGACATATATATAGGTTTCCGGTTCTTCCAACAGTTTGGCCAGTGCAGCACTTTCGCCAATCAAACCGTCCTGTACATATTTTTTGGGTTCACCCGGTTCACGCGAAAGGCAAAACACTTTCTTCAAAAAACTATCAGGTATTTTTTCCAATGGGCCAAAATAGGGCAATGAAGTGGAGCTGCGGGCACCGAAAAACAACATGAGTTTGTTGCTGATATCCGGCGCTGTTCGCTGCCGCTGCATGGTAAAGGCACGAAAGGGCGCAGAGCCTGTGCCGGTACAGATCATAATAATATTGGCATCAGGGTCATTTGGCATCAGGAAGGTCGAGCCAAACGGGCCAACCAATACAATCTCATCATCTCGTTCGAGATCGCAAACATGGTTGGAACAAATACCGTGCTCCTCACGCTTTACGGTGAGTGAAATATTATTAGTATTTGGGCGCTCTCCATCGCGGGGGCTGGAGATCGAATAAAGGCGAGGAAGATGCGGTTTGCCCGCCCCATCAAGGCCCGGCGGAATGATGCCAATTGACTGACCCTCCAAGACTGAAAATGGATGATCTCCCATATCAATGATTAAATGGCGCACATCACTGTCCGCTCCCTCATCCGTCAGTCTGAAATTCCCCTGCACACGCCCCTTTACGGGATCGCTGATCATATGCTGGTTGATTAGTGGCTCTGAAGCAGATTGAGGCGCTCTGGTTGCGCCGCCCGCACCCGAATGGGCTTCATTTAGCAGGTTTTGGATTGCCTCATCTACGGCCTGACCGCCTTCATTTTCGGCGGCAAAATCCTGCTGCTCTGGAAGCTCCATCCACTCAAACTGCTCTTCAATGGAATAGGTACGGTCCACGACCCGCCAATTGTCAATTGCACCGGTCGGGCAAGGGCCAATGCAATTCAGGCAGTGACCACATTTTTCCATATCAACAACAACATTATCGTCATTGTGGGTAATTGCACCAATCGGGCAGGCCTCTTCGCAGGCATGACATCGAATGCAGATTTCCGGGTCGATCAGGTGCTGCTTA
>JAJRQF010000092.1 GCA_024280375.1 Alphaproteobacteria bacterium
ATCTAAATGCGTGTTCACTCATCTATATATAGATACACGACAAATGCCGCGTCCTTTTCCAGCACTCCCTAATGGTATCTGTTTGGCAAATAAACACAAAAGATACAAGTATCGAAATAAAACATCCCTAATTTACGACACCCCACCAGTAATCATGCTGGTAAAAAAATATGGATCTGGCAATCCTTGTTGAGAATATACAATTGGACCGAAATTGCTGCCGCCGTTTGTCCACCAATAAGTGCGGCCTTCACATGCGCTGCGATAGTCACGATCAGCTAAATTTGACAACAATTCGCTGACTGGTTGCTGGTCACTTCGCCAGATATACCCGTTTCCTAATTTTTCCCCGCCGGAAGTATCGTCGCTTGCATCTTCAATTGGTGCCAATAACCCTTCAGCCAACAGCTTTGCCTCAATCTCCACATCTTCTTCCAGCGTTTGCAACAACCGCGCTTCAAGATCAACATACCATTGCTCATTATCATTCCAGCATGGCGGCACCAATCCGTTTCCGCTTTCATCGTAATAAATCACCGAAAGTGGGAAAAACCGGCCGACCTGGTCAACCGAAGGCATAATTACGCCGGTACAATCAACGCCGAAAATCTCGTGCCCGCCCCAAAATCGCCATATCGGTGCAACCAGATATTGATCTTGCCAATCGCGGCCCAACTCATCTCGACTTGCCGCTACCGCAGACTGCAACCAATTTTCAAATGGCTCCAATATGGAACGCGGAATATCAAATGAGATAAAATCGCGCTTTTGCGGCAATTTTCCAAAAATCCCAAAGCCCATGAATTAAAGCCCCGTTGGACATTTAAATTTCGTCAGCGCAGGCAGTGAAAATGGGTTTGAAACCGATCCAACCTGTATTTTATAAGACACACCTCTACCCCCGATAACAAATCTTGCACTTAATATATCGCCGCGCCTTGAAACATTCCCTGCGCGCAATAACCGCATGAAACCCCAGGGACCAGTATATGAAATTTGGGCTTTCCTTCCCTCCAACTCAGGCACTAAAGATATACTAGCAGAGCCTGAACTGCCACTTGCCGGCCAAATGAATGTCTGTGGCGAATTACCAACCTGTCTGGATTCAATCACTGTTCCGTTGACATTCAGCAATGCCAATTCAGCATCACCGGAAATTGTATTTGGTGTCACGGTCAACTGTATTCCGGGAGCCGATCCACCATTGGGGAAAAACGCTTCCCTAATTTGAGCAGCACGTTGAAAATCCTTAATTGCACTTTTTGAAAGCTCACGGCCGAGCCTTGTATCATCTTTCCATTTCCAGTTTTTACCGCTGATATCAGCCATCTGTGCAAGATTCTGCGCAAAAAACCTGTCCAGCACACCGTTAGGTGCAAACAGCCTGGAAAAATCGCTCATCGGCACATCGCGGCCACTTCTGCGCGAAAATGGATAACGGTTGGCTATAACCCGTTTGCATGAACGGGTTACGGTGCTGGACAACATCTGGTTAAGCTGGGCAATTGATGACCCGGCTGCATCACCTTCGAAATCCTCAACGGCGGTCTGAACCATTTTGGCCAAACTTCGTGGTAACCTTGACGCATTGGCTCGCAAATTGACCACCTGCATTTGCAGGTTTTGGTTGGCTCTTTGGGTCTGCGATGGATTAACAGCTGCCAATATGAGGCTTTGGTATACCTCGTAAAAATTCTGCACCAAAGTATCAATTGGCCGTCTGCCGCTCTCCCCATCTACCAGGGTATGATAGGGCTTGAAATAGGCTTCAATATTTGCGCCCGGAATTACTTTTTTGCGTGAACCACCGGTTCCCAATACCGAACCGGCTCTGCGTTGTGATTTTCTAATTGCCAGATCAATACCGATACGAGAAAGCCCTTTGGCGCGGTCGCGGAAACGGCGTGCGGCTATTTTGGCAACATCACCTCCAATACCTTTGCCATTCTTCCCGACGCCATTTAGCAGACCTTCGCTTTCTTCTGGTGCGTCCCGGGTAAGGGCCGTCTCATCTTTAATGGAGTTGAATAATTGCTTTAATGGTGAGGTTGGAGCCGATGCTGCCGAAAGAGCCAGATATTGTGGTTTGTCGCCCGACATTGATTTAAATTTGATATTGTTGAGAACTTTTTCCCATTCCCGAATGAACTCTTTGCGGTACCGATTGAGCATTTGCGGACCCAATTGAGCAAATTGCTCTTCAACGGCTGCCTGCTCGCCCACATCACCCATTACCCATTGTTCAGCGACCATTTTTTCGGCGACGGCACTTAACTGGGTCAAGAAAAATTGATGAAATCCGTTATAGGTATAAAGACCGGGCACCGCCAGATTTTCAATATCTTCTCCATCAATGGTTTCAAAGACCAATGGCGTATCTGCACCACCTCGGGTTACAACATTCCAGTCTTCAAGCTGGGCGGAATGGGCAATCGACTTTATCAATGCATAGGCCCGATCACCCATATTCATGCGAACCAGAGATCGTTGGGCCGATTCAACCAACGGTCCATTGAGTTCAAAACTCGGACGCCTGGCAACATCAAGATTGAGCATGGCGCGCAAATGCTTTTCCAGTTCAATGCGGGTATTTCTGTTGTTTGGACCTGGATACAAGTCCTCTTTCCAGTCCCGCTGCAACCACGCAACGATTAATTCTTTGTCGACCTTTGGCGCTTTGCCTCCGAGCATCAGATAGACTTTCAGCGCTTCGTAGACTACGATTGGGTCATTCATGCTGGCTTCTATCTGGCGCTCAAGTCGCAAGATCAACCGCGAGCGGAACATCCGCTCCAACGCATGGCGATAGGTGGTTTTGGAAGCCGATACCAATCTTTCACGTTGCGACAATCCGTAGGTTTCTGATACGGGTGCATCAACATTACGATTTTCATAACCGGTCGGCATATAACGGAGTTTTTGCAACATTTCCAAAGTGCTTGAAATATCCACATCGGAAACTGTACTCGATTTAAGGCTATTGTCGGCGATCACCCGATATTCATTGATCGAGTTTTCTGTTGCTACAATCAAAGCGCGGTTTTGATAATAGCTCCAGCCCCAAACGCCAACGGCGCCCAGACAAAAAAGTGTTATCGCGGCAATTGATCCATACCAAATGACTGCGCCGCGACGAACTGCCGACATATCTCGTGAGACCCACCCGGCTTCTGCAAATATCACTTTCTTCAACAGGTCATGTAAAAAGAAACTTTTTGCCTGCCCGGAATAATGTCGTCCGAACCCGGTTTCGCCAAAACTTCTGTCCATTGCACCCAGCACCCGGTCGATCGGTGTGCCTTCCTGGGTTCCTGAAGAGAAATAGATACCGCGAAGGTTGGCATTGGCTTGATATCTGGTTTTCTCAAATATTCGCTGCATAAAATTGGCGATAGGATCTCGCAGGCTGGCAAATTGCGCTGGAAATCCAAAAATACTGATACGGGCAATCGGATCAGGTTCTTCTTGCAGCCGATCAGGCAATTCTTCGGTCAGACGTTTGACCAAATCATCAAATTCGGCCGGAATTTCTCCGACCATATTTTTCTTGCGGTCTTCCGTCTGAAAAGTTGCACCCCAGACTTTGCGTCTTCGACTTTCGGTAAAACTTCCGAAATATTCGCTGAACCCGGAAATTAAGTCTGCTTTGGTAAAGAGCGCATAAACCGGAAACTCAATTTTTAGTTCACTGTGAATTTCCAAAAGGCGTTTTCGAATGGCTGTTGCATGTGCATCAAGCTCCTGCCCGTCCATCGTCATTATATCTTCTAGACTGATCGCAACAATAACCCCGTTGATTGGCTGCTTTGTTCGGTGGGTCTTCAACAGGGTAAGAAAAGATATCCAGCTCTTTTTATCTGATTCCTCATCAGAATCCTGCGTTGTATATCGCCCTGCCGTATCAATCAGAACTGCATCTTCTGTAAACCACCAGTCGCAATAACGGGTGCCGCCGACGCCGGCTATAGCAGCGGCTGAGGCTCCTTCGCTTAGCGGAAACTTCAAACCTGAATTTACTAATGCGGTGGTTTTACCTGCACCTGGCGGGCCAACAATTATATACCACGGCAGATCGTATAAATACGCGCCTTTTCCGCTTGATTTTTTGAGAGTGCTAATGGCCTCACTCATCCGCTCTGCAAGCAGTTCGCCATCACCATCGTCTTCAACAGATTCGGAAAGCGCCGCTTCAAGTGCTTTTTCCGCTTTCCGCCTTTTCCAATAACGGAAACCGTAAATGCCGACTACCAACGCAAAAACAAAGAAAATTATCAGGAACCGGGTCCAAAAACCGCCAAGCGGTCGGACTTCGCCAAAACCAATTAAAGGACCGGCAAACCAGATTATTGCGGCGAACGCCAACAGACCCAGTACAATTGATATTCTAACAAGCCACTTTTTCATATTAGTTGGAACCGTCTGCTGGCAGTACTGGTATTTGCGATTCGTCCAGCGCTTCTTCTCGTTTAATCAACACTTCAACCCGCCGGTTTTTAGCCCGCCCTGCTCTGGTTTTGTTGGATGCAACCGGTTCATCCGCACCTTTGCCTTCCACAACCATTCTTGAAGGGTCGGTTAGCCCCGTGGCAACAATATCAGCAACAGCTTTGGCGCGTTGTTGTGACAAATCAAAGTTTGATTTAAAGCGGCTGGTTGCACTGGTTTTTATATTGTCAGTATGGCCAAAAATGAATATTGGGCCTGGTTCAGGATTCAGTGCGGCGGCAATTCGGGAGGCCACATCAACAAACTCTTTTTTTACATTGGCTTTGCCGGACGCAAACAAAATCAGATTGCTAACATTAACAACTATATGCTCACCCAGTGGATCAACCGCAATTGTTCCAGCTTCGACTTCGTCTTTCAAAGCTCCCCTGATCCTCTCCAGCTGGCCGGTATTTTTCTGTACAATGTCTGGCAAAGGTTCAAATGCTGCCCGCTCAATCGTAATCATTTCACTCGGGTGAATTGTAACAAGCGTATCGGCCAGGGCTTCTGAATCATTGCCCAGCAACACCCGAAACAACAGGAACAGGCCAAACATCGCAACGGCTGCAAAACTGCCAATTGCCCAAAGGGGCACACGGGAACCGAATTCCCTGATCTTGATTTCAATGCCACGCCAACGTGGAGAAATATCATCGTCGCTGCGAGCACGAAGATGACGCAATGCCTGATATACGTCACGACGAATGCGCTGAAGTTCGACATCACCACCTGCAGCACCGCGATATTGACCTTCAAATCCCAGGCAAAGACAAGCATGCATTAATTCGAGCAAATCATATCGTGGTGCCGGATTGGCCAATACCTTGTTCAGCTCTTCAAAAAATCCAACGCCGGAAGTTCGGACCTTGAAGAATTGGGCCAACATGGAATATTGCATCCAGACATGGCGATCCGTTCCCGGCAGATTTTGAACAATATCATCTGCAGTGCCGCACAATATATATTTTGCCACATGGGCATCTTCTTTACTAACCCCGGATTCCAACGCCTTTCTTTCAAACTCGGTGATCTGGTTTGCCACGTGGGTCATCAACGGCATTGCCTGCATTTCAACAATCAACAACCGCAATCGACCTAGTAGAATCAGCAGTGATGTTGCAGCTGCCGTCATTGGATTGGCAGCCGATATATCTGCACCATCTCTGGCATTCAGCGCAACTTCGAGCGGAATTTTCTTTACAGGTTCAGCTTCTGGAATATTTTGCGGCTGCAAAACATCAGGAAATGCCGGCTGACCAGCTGCCTGACCCTGCATCCATGCATCTGAAGATGGCTGTTTTACACCATATCCCGGTGCCGCCCCCGAACCAGGTGCCGGTGCAGCGCCAGGAACTCCGTGAGGAACCAGCGGGGTTCTGGGTGGGGGAACGGGCGGTATCGGGGCTGATCGAGGAGTATTTGCAGGGTTTGCAGGTTTCGCACCACCGGGTGCAGCATTACCCGGACGGGGAACGCCGCCCGGTGTCGGACGAATTACAGTTCGGCCATTTGCACCGAATGGATCGTCTTTTCCGCTCATCTACGATCTTCCATAATTGCCCAAAGGTCTAACTGCAATTCCGGCCAATCACCAGCAAAATGCAAACCAATACTGGCAGCTACACTAAACTCAGGCCAAAGCGCCGACGATTTGTCGAGGTAAAAATATACGTGATCAGAAATCGCACGTATCTGCCTTGGCGGTGTCGGCATGTGAACCAACTCAATACCCGGTAAATGTGTCTGAACAATTTCGTTCATTTTGTTGTTCGGGCCAACTTTACAGAGCGCCGAAAACTGCTGCTGAATTTCGGTCAGCGGCATGCTTGCAGAAACTTCGATGACAAAAGTAGCATGCTGAAACAACGAACGATCCGAAACCGATGCCAAATAGGCATTTGCAGCACGTTCAATAAGCTCAAGGCGAATGGCCCTGCCGACATCGAGGCTCAACAGCCGTTGAATATCGCTCACAACAGGCTCAAAAACACTGTCTAGCGCATCCTGATCGTAGGGCGCATATTCGGGTGCCATACGCTTTGGAGAAAAGGTCCACAACTCGCCGACAATGCGCAGTAATTCCTGATAAAGTTCCACCGGGTGAACATATTTGGAGTTGCGCATATGCTTTAGCAGATTTATCTGCCGGTTCAGCATTTGCAACATGAAATAATCGAAGGTTTGCAATCCACCACCAGAACTTGGGTCGGCTGCATAGCGGGCAAGCGTTTCGAGTTTTGTATCAATCCAGCCGATAACCCGTTCTAACCAGCCAAACACTACCGGGTGCGCATGGCAAATAACCACGGGTGGTGCAAAGGTTTCGTCCAGCAAAATGGTTTTGTCACGAACTTCCAATATGCGTGCCACTTTCAGACAATGAAAGCCGGGTTTTGGGGTTTTTCGAATTTCAAAGGTCAGGCGCGGATGAGCAACTTCTACTTCTTCTTCCACATGCATGTTGGAAGAGGAATCAACCAGTGTTTCCAAATCTCGAACATAACGTGATCCGCTGGTGGCTTCCTGCATATCAACTTCGCGGCCATTGACTGTTGCCATTGGCATACAAAGCCAGACCACCTGCTTGTTGGCATTTTCCGGCACATCAATAGGAATTGCCAATGGGCTGGTGCCCGGCATATCAAACGGTGTGCCATCCTGAAAAATACCGCTGCCACGTCGCAAGCCAAATTTATTTTGCTGCGCCATGTCGCGATCGATTTCCAGATCGAAAAAACCCCATGGATAGGGGCTGATATGACGAACTCTGGTCTCAATCAGGTTTTCAATATAGCGATCAGATTGCTGCAGGTGGTGCTGGCGTAAAAATAACCCCTCCGACCATGCAACCTTACTGTACCATGACATCTAAATTTTGGCTCCCTGACACTTGGTTTGAACAAATCAATCCGACACTATGACCTAACATAGTGAGAATCCCAATGCTATGATATGCAATAAATCACTATTGCATATCGATTTCCATTAAAATTCACCGAATGGGAAAAATCTGACCGGGAAAATTGTATAGGTTATTGATTTAGCCAAGCTATGCCGCATCAAACGTCGGCCATTATCAGCCGTTCCATGTATTTAACCCCAATGACGCCGCCGACAACGATGAAGATAAATGTTATCATCGAGCCAACCGCCAGAGTGGAAAAACCGGAAAGCGCCTGACCAACGGTGCACCCGAGCGCCAACACGCCGCCGATACCCATAAGTGATGCGCCGAACATGTTGTAAACCGTGTCTTTGGAATTTGCGAAGGTAATAAGGCTCAACCGACCGCGTACCAGCGCACCCAAAAAACCACCAAGCAGTGCGCCTGCAACCGTGACCACGGCAAAGCCCGGCGCACCGAGTGCTGTATAGCGCATCAAATATTCAAGCGTATCACCAGTGGGGCGAACAAATGTAAGGGACGCAATGGGAACCGCCTGATCGGCAAATTCATCAAATGCAAGGCCGGTTATCATCCAGCCGGCAACCACGCAAAGCCCAAGCCCGAAGCCTGCGAACATATGGGTGGCCGACTTACGAAACGAGCTATCCTTGAAGCAATATATCAACAATGCTGCAACGATAACCACCATCGCTGCCAGATTGGCGGTTGTTGCATCAAAGCCAGTAAAAAGAGACAAAATTGAACCGGCACTTTGGGATTCCAGATTATAATCAGTTAAATCCACGACGGTTGAGCCGAAAGCAGAAATCCGCAATGGGCCAATTATGCCGCCAATCGTCATATAGCCGAAAATTCCAGTAACTATCAGCACCAGCGCCGAGCGCAAATCGCCCGCCCCTGCCCGCACCAGATTGCGGCTAACGCAACCGCCGGAAAAAACCATACCGAAGCCAAAAATCAACCCGCCGACAATATTGGCCAGCCAATTGAAATTTGGTGTTAAATACATAGCGCTGTTGATATCGGCGATGCCTGCATTTTTCAAATATGTAGTACCAATTATTGCAACAGCGGCCGCCAGCAACCAGGAGCGAAACCGACGATAATCACCAAAATTCAAAATATCGGAAATCGAGCCCATGGTGCAAAAATTTGTCACATAGACGATAAAGCCGAATACCGTACCAATAGCCAATCCAACGATGCTGACGTAAAAGCCAGGGTCCTCAACCACCATTTCGCGCAAATTTTCAATCATGTTTCTCTCCCCTGTGTCTGTGGTTTCGCTCAATCAATTTATCATCAGACGCACATCTTAATACATGCGAATAATATAATGCGCAATCAGAATTGAGTTATCCGAACGAATGTGTAATTGATCTGGAGCCGCGCCCTGCCCTATAAATCGCGGCCAATACCCATCACATCTCGTGGTCGATATGCGCTTTCAAGCAACTCAATCTGCTCACCGGTTAAAACGATCTCGAGTGATGCAATTGCCTCATTTAATTGTTCAATTTTGGTTGAGCCGATAATAGGTGCCGTCACAAATGGCTTGGAAAGTACCCAGGCATAGGCAATTTGGGCTGGCGAATATCCGGCTTGTTTTGCTACCTGTTCCAAATGGGCCAAAATTTCATAATCCTGTTCTGCACCCAGTAAATCATCGGCAGATTTATCGGTTTTGGCGCGATTCGTTCGCTTGCCATCGCGCGGTCGGTTGCCGGCCAAAAAACCACGGGCAATTGGTGACCACGGCACAACGGCAACGCCCTCATTTTCGCAATAGGGCATCATTTCGCGTTCTTCTTCGCGGTAAATCAGATTGTAGAAATTTTGCATTGCGATGAAAGGTGAATATCCGGCGGCCTTTTGTTTTTCGCGCAATTTGGCAAATTGCCAGGCACGCATGGAAGAGGCGGCGGGATAAATCACCTTGCCCTGACCAACCAGCATTTGAATGGCCTCCAGCATTTCATCGTCCGGCGTATCCAGATCAAGCCGGTGGATATAAAGAATATCCACATAATCCAATTTTAGCCTTTTTAGCGATCGTTCAAGCGCCTCGATAATGTGTTTGCGCGAAAGCCCCCGCTGGGTTGGGGCAGTTCCCATTGGCAAGCCCAATTTTGTGGCGATTACCACCTCATCTCGATTGGTGTATTTTTTCAGTGCACGACCAGTAATTTCTTCGCTATCGCCCAAATTATAGTAATCTGCCGTATCAAAAAAATTGATCCCGGCCTCAATCGCGCGTTCGAAAAACGGCTGGGCTTCTTCTTCGGTAATTACCCAAGGGTGGGTTGGGCCGCCGGGTGTACCAAAGCTCATGCAACCAAAGCAAAGTTTGGAAACCTTCAGACCAGAATTACCCAACCGCACATATTTCATAGCAATGTCCCCCATCATCCAAATCCTGCGCTAATCGGCTGCGGCTTCAAGCGGATTAACCTGGATGTCTCGACCGCCGCGGTGCGATGATGAACGATTGCCCGGTATCCGGGATCGAACACCATATCAAAAAATGCTTGTCCGGTCGGATATTCAGCAATGAATGCGACGTCCCATTTCTCATCAACCGGGCCAATGACCATGTGCTCAAATGCGCCGGACCAGATTATCTTTCCACCCGAGCGGGCAAATATTGGACCGCTGAGACGGCCATATTCCGCATAGGCCTGCGCACCGGTGGCTTTTTGGCCATCCTCATAGGCGGCAATATCGCGCAACCGCACAAGGTTGAGCATGTTTACCGGCTGATCACGCGGCAAATCCTTTAGCAAAGCAAAATGTTGGGGATCAGGGTCGACGTGACTGGTCATGAATATGCTCCTGCAGAATTTAAAGATAAATCATAGCTTGGTAAGTCTGCTGCGCAAGCATTGATCTTTCAATCGCTACAGAAATGGATGATTTTGTGTTGTTTGGGCAAGGCACAAAAAAACCCGGACATAAATGCCCGAGTTTAAAAATTTGACTGGTTATTGATTATTTCAAAGGACCAATAACTTTTACAGCGCCGTTTTCGACCATTGCTTCGTCGTAAGTACCAGCAACATCGCCAGCCGCATCAAACTCGTGAGAACCAACGGCTCCTTCATAGTTTACGCCTTTTCCTGCTTTGATTGCTGCAACAGCTTTTGCCCACTCGCCCGGGTGAATTACTTCACCTGGTGCACTTGCAACATCACGAATAGATTTTGCAATTGCGCCACGGTCCATGCTGCCAGCCTGTTCAATGGCAAGAGCCAGAATGAAGGCGGCATCATAGGAGTTTCCAACGAATGGAGACTTGTGATTTACCTTGGCAGCTTCTGCCGCTTTAGTAAAAGCGTCAGTACCCATGCCACCGGATGAACCCGGGCTGGTTACTGTGAACTTACCATCAAGTGCGCCGCCCATTGCTTTAACAAACGCGCTGGAGATCATGCCATCGCCACCGAAGAATTTGTCAAAGTCACCTGATTCAAGAACCTGACGCGTGATCGTTTGGCCGGAGCCATCACCATAGGCCAAAATTACCAGAGCATCGCCACCGGCTGATGCCAATGAACCAATTTCTGCGCGATAATCAGCTTTGCCATCTTCATGGGCCTCACTTGCAGTTACCTTACCGCCATTTGCAGCAAATGCTTTGGCAAATGATGCTGAAAAGCCTTTGCCGTAATCGTTGTTTACATAGGTGAGTGCAACAGACTTGATGCCTTTGGAAAGGATCAAACGAGACAGAATTTCGCCCTGAAATGCATCAGATGGCGCTGTACGAAATACCAGGTCTTTGTCGTCAAGTGCGGTAATGGCAGGAGACGTGGATGCGGGTGAGATCATTGCAACACCGGCAGGAATGGCAATGCCATTTGCCGCAGCAATAGTTGAGCCTGAACATTGTGCGCCAACGATCGCGACAACTTTCTCAACATTGACCAAACGGTCGGCAGCGTCAGATGCTTTTGTTGCATCAACGCAAGTAGTATCAGCGGTAACAACTTCGATGGTTTTGCCACCAAGCACACCACCGGCTGCATTAACTTGGCTGATTGCCAGCTTCGCACCGTCGGCAATCGGTGGCATCAGTGATTCAATCGGTCCGGTAAATCCGCCCAGAAAGCCAATTTTCATATCGGCAGCAGATGCATTCAACGGCAGTGCGAAGCAACCCAGTGCCACACCTGCAACCAATGCAGTTTTGAAATTTTTGATCATATTTTATCTCCCTTTTAAGCGCCCACCATTCTTGATAGTGGTTCTGGCGCGATTTTGACCATGTGATCACCACTTGTAAAGCCGCAATTTCGAGAATTTACAACCATTTATGTCTATGATTAATGCGGTAAATATCGAAAATAGTGGTTGGTACACCTTATCAGTCAATTGGATTGTGCTATGAATATCCAATGTACAAACACCGATTCACACAATTATCACAGTTCACAATCGCCGCAGCGGCATTGGTTGGGCTTTCAATTTCAGGCGCGACGATAGCCAAGGCCGAGATTGCAATTGGATTGATGAGCGATCTTTCTGGCAAAGCCTCCCTTTTAGGCAGGAACATCGAATTGGGTGCAAGGCTGGCCAGCAATGAACATAAGTCTGGCACGGGCGCTGAGAATATTCGACTATTTATACAAAACAGTGCCTGCAATGCAAAGCAGGCTCAAAAGGCGGCTGCAAAATTATTGCGCCTCAACATAAAGATTGTCATTGGCCCCATTTGTAACAAAGCACTGTTTGCTGCGATCAAGGTTTTGTCGCCGGCCGGAATAACTATCATCACCCCAAATATCCGCGCCACTCGCATTGCCCGTGGACGCAAAAAACAAAATTGGTTGGTCTATTCCCTTGCTGGAAATGCCAAAACTGAATCCCAAGCGATTAGTAAAATCCTGTTGGATCGATGGCAGGGCATGGCCTATGCGATTGCTGATGATGGCAGTATTTATGGCCGCGGTCTGGCTGATGATTTTCGCACGCTGGCTGAGCTGAGCGGCCAAAAGCCGGTGGCGGTGGCCAATTATCGACCCTTGCAAACCAAACAGATTTCTATGTTACGTCGCCTGCAGAAAAGCGGTATGGAAGCCCTGTTTATTGGTGGAGATGCCGTAGACATTGCCCAGATTGCCAGGGATGCGGAGAAAATTGGATTGGATATAGAAATTGCCGGCGGCGAGACTGTGGCTCTTCTTCCCTTTGAGGAAGGTGCACCGTTAGTTCCACCAGGTCTGTTAGCGGTGATGCCGGTCGAACCACTGTACTTGCCTGCCGCCGCCGGGTTGGTTAATTCTCTAAAGCGTCAGGGGATTGCGCCGGATGGCGGGGTTATTCCCGGTTATGCCCTAATGCAAATTGCAATTAAGGCTGCTGGTTCCTCCAAGAATATTGATCAGATTGAATTTGATACTGTATTAGGGAAAATTCGGTTTTCGAATGAAGGATACGCTAATGCCTACCCCTACCGGTTGCATGTGTGGGCGGACGGAGAAATCAAACCGTTGGGCGGATTTTAGGACGGCTCATATGATGATTGACTCGCCCAATAAATTGTTTCACTCACGGCAATTCGTGCTCCGCACGGCCTGTGTGGGTGCGGCGCTAGCGCCGGGCCGAATTTGTCGACCTGACTGTTTCATTTGAATATGAATCATTCTAAAGCCTGAGAATAATTATGAGAGCAATTTCTTCGGGGCGAAGAAACCTGATTACTGATGTTGAAGGCATCCGCGTTGGCAATGCCAGCGATGAAAAGGTCAAATCCGGTGTGACCGCGATAATCTGCGATACGACGGTCACCGCATCGGTTCATGTTATGGGTGGCGCACCGGGAACACGGGAAACCGACCTTCTTAGCCCGGAAAATCTGGTTGAAGATATCGAAGGGCTTGTGTTGGCCGGTGGTTCAGCTTTTGGTCTTGATGCAGCATCCGGCGTTCAGGCAGCATTGAGAGAAATGGGTCGAGGCTTTAAAATCGGCCCGCACCGTATTCCGATTGTTCCAACCGCCATCCTCTTTGATCTGATTAATGGTGGCGATAAGGATTGGGGTCGCTTTGCACCTTACCGTGATCTTGGATATGATGCTGCCAACTCCGCAGATATTGACTTTGAACTTGGCACAATAGGTGCCGGATATGGCGCGGTAACGGCCACCTGCAAAGGGGGACTTGGTTCCGCTTCCACCATAATTTCATATGATGATTCAGCAGATATGACAATTGGTGCTCTGGTCATCGTCAATGCGCTCGGATCTCCCATGATTGGCGATACAAAGCATTTTTGGGCAGCTCCCTTTGAAATGAACAACGAGTTTGGTGGCTTTGGGCAACCATCCCCCTACCCGGAAAATGCCCGTGATCTGCGCATAAAGCACCGCGATCAGGCAAAGCCCGGGGCAAATACAACAATTGCAGTTATTGCCACCGACGCCGTCTTAACCAAGGCTCAAGCCAAACGGTTGGCAATTGCCGCCCATGATGGCTTTGCGCGCGCCATCTGGCCCTCACACACTCCGTTGGATGGTGATTTGATTTTTGCAATTGCAACCGGAAAATCCGGTGCCTCGCCATCTCTTGATCAACAAATTGATCTGGGTGCTATTGCTGCAAGTACCATGAGCCGGGCGGTCGCGCGTGGCATTTTTGAAGCAAAAAAGAAGCCCAATGATCTATTGCCAACCTGGCAATCAAAGTTTGGTGCCTGATGTCTGTCGAATATGAAGGCAAGGTTCCGTCCAATCTGGCGCTCGCGCGCAAAGGCCTGCTTCAATCATTTTTATTTGGATTAATCTGGGCAATCTTTTTGGCCCTGCATACGATCGTCAAACTATATTGGCTCGGCTGGCAAAATTTCGCCTCTATTCAAAACTTTGCCCTTTTGATATTTTTTGGCGCTCTTATTGGTGGGGCCGTTGGCTGGTTGGTTGCAATCTGGCTCAGTGCACATCGTTTACCGGCAAAAAGATTTGCCACCTCATTGGTATCCATATTGCTGTTTACAGTTGGCACTACAGCCCTGATATTCGCACTGCAATACCGGATATACTATTCCCAATGGCACATGCCCGTCTTCTCAATTGGCTGGTTTTTCCAACTGCTGTTTACCGGGCTTTCGGCGCTTTACCTATTTGCGGTTCAAGGATTGCGGATATTATTGCCATTGGCACCGTTGGGGCTTTTAATTGCGGCGGCAATTTTCGTTAAACGCGCCCCAAATGCAAACCGGTGACCGATTGAATTTCCGCCAGATTAGGGTCTTGACCCTAACCACCTTTTTTAGATTTAGATGCCTCATCATAGGCGTCGGCAAAATGTTTTAGAAATATATCCAATGCACCATTTTCATTTGGTGGTTCCGACATGGCCTCCCATTGCTCAACATAGGCTTCCCAGGACTTGCTGCTTTTTGAAGAAAATGTCGATGACGGAACTTTTTTCTCAATTGATTCAGGCGCAAACTCTTCCAACAACCGGGCCAGTGCTTTTTGCATTGCGGCATAGGTTGAGAACTCGTGAATTTTCAAATCATCAAACCCACTTTCAAAGCTTTGCCGGGCCCCCATATAGCCAGCTTTTCGACGGGCAAACATGACATCAAACATTTCTTCAGGTGTTGGAACAAATTTAAGCGGGTTGTTGTCCATGGCACTGATCATGGTTCGATTGGAACTTTTGGCCATGGTTTTGGCCGCGGCACGCGCCTTGAGCAGCTGCGCCAATTGTTCTACGCCCACACGCAATACAGCACCAATTTCCAGGGCGACTTTTGCCGGGTCGCCGGTTCCAAATGCCTCTACCGGCACACCGGCACCGGCGGCAATTTGGTCCAGCAAACTTGTACCAGCAATGCCCGGCGCAAGAGCGGCTAAAGGTGCTGCGGGAGGAATTGGCTGTGGTGGTACTGCAGCTGGAGCGGCCTGTTGGGGCGGAGCAAATGGCTCACTTGCTGGACTGACCTGGAACGGGCTTTCCACATGCGGCGCTTCAGGATGAACCGGTTGCGGATCGACATAAGGGGCTGCGGGTTGCGGAACAGGAGCAGCAGCAACGCCTGGATGAGCGGCTGGTGATGGCGCGGAAGAAAGTGGTGACTGTTCAGCAGATGCTGGATCAGCAAATGGATCAGCGGTATTCGTTGCGGCCAAATAATTTTCGTCTGCAACCATCTGTGGCATATCCAAGAACTGTTGCGAAAAATCAGCCGCCCGGTGCCCATGCTCTTTTGGTGGCATTAAATCCCGACGAGATATGGGTTCTGGTACGGCCCCGCCAACAGACCAGATATCCTCTGAAGCAGATGCATAATTTTGTTCTGCAGCACCGTGCACATCTTCCGGTGGTGGTGCCACATCGCCACCTTCGATTGACGCAACAATGATATAATGGCCAACCGCAATTTTATCACCGTTTTGCAGTTGATATGGGCTTTTGACACGATCTTGAGAGCCGTTAATAAATGTGCCGTTGCGGGAAATATCGTAAAGGAAATAATTGCCGTGTTCGAAACGGATTTCACAGTGGCGGCCGGATATGTATCGACTTTCGTCAGGCAATGTCCAATCCAAATGAGATTCCCGGCCGAAATCAAATCCGGCCTTGTTGCAGGAAAATGTCAACGGGCCCCCATCTGGAAGGGCATCACAATTGTCGATTTTTAAATTGATCGTCATTTTGGTTCGGTCCGGCACAACAGGTCAGGATGAAATTACCAATAGCAACAAGAGATGGCTTTTTCAAATTTTCCTGCGATTCACTTCAATATATTCAATTAAATATTTTGCCCGTGAAGCACAAGTATTGAGCGGTTTATACCAGATAGTTTTTTTGTGACAATACGGGAATGAGCCGGCTGGCAATCAACCGCCGAAATCAGCAATTGCGGCCAGATGATGGATAGCGCGCATTATTCGCCAACAGCCAGTTGTGCGCCCATATCGACAAAGTCTTTCAGTGATTTTGATCGTGAAATAGTGTCCAAACTTGCAAGGGCACCCAAAATGCCTGCATTGATGGCTTTTGCCGTCAAATAGGGAGGTGGGGCGACCGGACTCATTCCCTCCTCGACCATGCTTCCCCCGCTCCAGCCGGCGGCTAAAGCCACCCAAACACCCGGGGTTTTCGGATCAGTTTCCATTGCCGCATTTAACGCCAAAACCCGCTCATGTTCTTCTGGTTGACGCACCCAATTTTCAGCGAGCAGTAAATGTTCATTATCAATCGGTAATAATATTTCAGGAACTTGTATCAGGCATTGATGCCCCCACCAAACGGCCTCGCGGCGGGGTAATAAATAAGCGCAAAATGTTATTGCATTCTCAGGCGTTGGACTTACCAAAAGCTCAGAAAGATATTCAAGCGAAGGCTTTTCAGAAGGCTCCGCTGAAATATCGTCTCGAATTATTGGAAACGCCTCAAACAAATCTTGTGCGAGGTTAAATCTTAATTTGACCGTCATTACCCATTATCAATTCGCCCGTACATAGTTTGTAAATGCCAAGACGAACCCTCCCAAATTGATCTTGATCAGCTGTTAATTTTAACCAGCGAGCCCTTGATATCCATAATGCCGGAAGCTGAATGCTTTGACATTGTGGCGCTGGATTTGAATTCTGCTGATGCTTTTATTTCAACATTGACTGATTCGATTTTTATCTTTGTTTTTGTCATTGTTATTTTGCTTGATCCGACAACCAGCTTTATTTCATCACCGGCTTCTATGTAGATCTTCTTACCGACATTCAACGTATCATTGACTTTAACATCGCCGGTTCGTGAACCATCTTTCTTTTTACCGATGGAGAAGGTCTGATCATGATCAACCGTGTGGGTTTCATCATTGTTTATCGTCGTTGTTCGATCATGCTGAATTGTTCTGGTCTCGTCATTTTTGACCAGGGTGTCCATGTTCTTCTCAGCCTGTTGACGCACCAGCTCTTCACCTTTGGTGTCGTCAAATACATATTCATTATATCCGCCTCCGCCAGTGGTGGAATTGGACTTGATGCCTGCCAGATTTTTTTGAGCAGGAAGTTCATAGGGCGGTTTATTGATACCATTGTAGACAGTACCAATGACGATCGGCTGATCTGGATCACCTTCCAGAAATTCGACAATTACTTCCATGCCTACCCGGGGAATATAAATACCACCCCAGTTCTTGCCGGCCCAAACCTGGGACAAACGGCAACGACGTGATTTTGCGCCATTTTTTACCCAATGGAAAAGAACCAGAATTCGGCCATGTTCATCGACATCAATCTCTCCCTCACCGACAACCTTACCGGTTTGAGGGCCTTGAACAATTGACTTCGGTGTTACTTTTGCCGGCGCAAATGTTTTGCTGCTTTTAACAAATTCATAATTACCTTGATAAGAAACATCGGATTCTGCCTGTGCACCGGTTCGATAATCTTCCGCGAAATATGTATGGTGGCAACGGATTGCCAGAAACTCAATATTTTGAGCTTTATCCGGATGTTTTTTCAATGTCATCAAACACCCAGGAAAGCAGGAAATACAATCGCCCGCCGCCTGGAAATGGCCATCCTTGGAAAGATGCTGATTGAGTTGTATTTCAGCATAATCTACGCCAATAGTTTTCTCGACATAACGGCCTGGATAATCATAAACTTCCAGCTCTGCGTTGGTGTATGTATTCGTGCCCTTTTTCTCGGCAACCATTTCCTTGTTTGGTTCTTTGAAATCATAGTCTTTCAACTTCACTTTACCGGTGGTGAAGCGCCGTTCAGGAATCCAATCGAAAAAATGTTCTTTCTCGCGACGATGATGGCCGGCAATCGGAATAAATTCCCGGGTATTACCGTCAATTGGAACAAACGAAGACGGTTCATCACATAGATGAAGCGTATGACCGCCTGCAGAATGTTCAAAATAATAGCTGATACCGTGCTGTTCCATCAACCGGCAAACAAAATCCATGTCGGATTCACGGTATTGCACCGTGTATTCCATTATGGGATAGCTCCGGGTCAACTTGTTGGTAAACTTGGAAAAACCATGTTTATTAAAAATCTGGGCAATAATATCCGGTGCCGTGCTTTCAGCAAAAATGAAGTTATCATTTTGTTGTGACAGCAACCATAGCCATGGTCGGAGCACTAATCGGTAGGCATAGGCATCAAAACTTTTGCCTAACCATTGTGCTTCAACAAGAATACCGTTGAAATATCGTTCGCCACCACCAAGGGTATTCACTATCAAATGACAGTTTTTACCCATGATTTTGTCAAAATCAATATTTTTGTCTTTGCTTATTCCCTCAATTCGATACTCGAATAACTCACTGAGTCCTTCGCTACCGTCAAATCGGGTTAATACAATATTGTCTTTACCAAGTGGTGTAATTAGCTTGGCAGCGCGTTTGTCTTGGGTCATTGAACTCGACATGGCAGAATTTCCTAGCAATCTGCAGGTTGAGAATTGTGCAGTACAATGTTACAATAGGTGCTACGACGTATACTATGGTGTGCAAATTGTCACTGCCCGTCATAATATCTCGCATATATTATGTGATGCATAGTGTTTCAGCATAACAAACATAAATAATGGGGAATAAAGCGATGAGTAAATCAATAATTCCAACCTTGATATTAAGTGCGGGCCTGCTGTTTTCCAACGCGGCCTATGCCGGATCAGATTATTCGTCGGGCCAAATTGTAGATTTTCTTGTTAAATCTGCAGACCTGGGCGCGGCTCGCGGAATTTGCATTGGCACAGTCGACGAATGTTCGTCCGGTGCCGCAAAACCGGCCGGATTTGATATGCTGATCAGTTTTGGATTGAATTCATCTGAGCTAACAGATGCTGCGAAAGTTAATCTGGAACAGATCGCAAAAGCACTCAAAGATCAACGATTGTCAGCGGCAAATTTTGTCGTCGAAGGCCACACGGATGCCAGAGGGTCTGAAAATTATAATTTGTCCCTATCCGAAAAAAGAGCACAATCGGTTACAAGTTTCTTGCTTGAACATGGCCTTGCCTCCAATAAAATAACTGCAGTTGGTGTTGGCGAAAGCGCGCCTCGCGCCGCGGATGTGTTTGATCCATCAAATCGCCGGGTAGAAATCAGGATAAATCTACAATAGTCTTTACCTGGGACCTGATGACAAACTGGATTTGGAGCGCGGTATGAAGAAAAATCATTCAGCACGAGAAGAAAAACAGCAGGCAGGGCAATCCCTTAAGCAATAGTGACGATACCTTATCAGGCAACAGGATTAAATTCCGGTTGCCTTTTTTTGTTCAAACCCACCCAATAATCAGGTTAAAACCATGCGATACGATAAACTCCTTGAGCCCTTGTCTGACGAAGAGCCATGTGGACCTGATTTGGATGAATTGGGCGATGATGATTTCATAAATTATACATTTGGAGCAGAAGACCGGCTTCCGACCAGATTTTTTGATACTGGTTCGGGTGCCCCGTTTGATCGCACAACGATTGATCTCAAATCTGAAGTAAAGCAGATTTCCAAACTTCTGGAAACGTCTCGTGATGTTCGATTGCTTTCACTCGATGCCAGATTTCATTGCCTGGCGGGCAACATAATCGGCTTTTCCGAAGCGGTTCAGGCTACTGCCCAGTTGCTGGAAAAATTTTGGGAAGAAGTTCATCCAATCGGAACGGATGGCAACTTTTTCATGCGGCAGAATATTCTGGAAACATTGACCAGCCGGATTACTGTGCTGCTCCCACTCCAGTTCGCAACCCTGTTAGTAGACAAACGCAACGGAAATATTTCATTTCGGCAACACGCAATTACCCTTGGAGAAGTGGAGCCACGCGAAGGGGAAGCGACGCTTGATTCCGGCTCTATATCAGCTTCGCTTTCAAGTGAGGAAAATTCCGATGAAATAACGGCAATGCATGGGTCGATCGCCCTGGCAATCAAATCGCTGGAATCAATTCGTAATTCATTCATTGAAAACTCCGGTTATGATTACGCACCCAACTTTGATGATCTGATTGAAGAACTTGGACGTTATAACAAGCTGCTGGAATCTGGTATCCCTGAGCTTGTTGACGACGAGGATGACGACACATCCGGCGATGATGATGATAGTATTGAAGACGGTGATGGAGATAGCGCGTCGGGAAGTGCAAAACCGAAGAAGGTCGCCATACCAACATCGTTGTCTGACGGTACTAAAATTGATATTTCAGATCAGGCTTCGGCTAAGCGGGCGTTGGCAAGCGCCGAAACCTATTTTGCAAATTTCGAACCATCTGCTCCGGCACTCATTTTGGTGCATCAGGCGCGTGTACTTATCGGCAGGCCTCTGGTCGAAGCATTGCAGGCATTGCTTCCCGAAAAGGCCACAAGCGCAATAATAAAGCTTGATTCTGATAGTAAGTTTGAAATCAATATGTCGCGAATGCAGGAGCTTTCTCAAAATGCAGCAGGAAGCGCATCAGGAGATAGTGTTTTTGTAGGCCCGCAAAAAGAAGACGCCAAATTTAATGCTGTGACTAGGATAGATGCAACAGCTCTAATATTAGCTGTTGAGGGTTATTATCGCGCCTGCGAATCATCCAGCCCGATACCACTTTTGTTATCAAAGGCTCGTGACTATTTAACCCGCGACTTCAGTGCCATTATCAAGGATTTGATACCGCAAGACGAAATCGCCCAATAACGATCAGCTTAGGCCGATTGTCCGTTAAACATACTTGCTTGATCTCTTTGAATTTTTCCCTATCATACGACGAAGTGTGTAGCATGTCACATCATGCTCACAAAATATTCATTATGTTTGAGTCAACCAAGAGGTGTTTAGACAACACGGTTAGTTATTTCGGGAGAGAAAAATGGCATCAGATAGCGGACAAAAATTTATAAAACGCAATCGCCCACCTAGAGTGCAAATTTCGTATGAAGATCCATATGATGCTGAAAAGCAAGTGGAATTACCATTTGTAATGGGCGTAATGTCGGACCTTTCTGGCAATTCTTCGAAAGTTGAAAAAGTGCCTATGTCTGAGCGGAAATTTTCCAATGTAGATATGGATAACTTCGACGACTATATGGAAAGCGTTGAGCCAGCAGCTACATTCCGTGTCGATAACAAACTCGGCGAAGAAGAAGGCGAAAAGATGGGCATCAACCTTACCTTCAGGAAAATGGAAGATTTCGAGCCAGCTGCGATCGCCCGTCAAGTACCGGCACTCGATGCGCTTTTAACCGCTCGTGAGCAGCTTTCCAATCTGCAACGCTACATGGATGGCAAAGTTGCAGCAGAAGATACTTTGAAAGACCTTTTGAGCGACCCGGAATTGATGAAGGCCCTTAAGAAACGCAGGGATGATTCTATCGAGGCAAGTAATGAAGATGACGGTGAAAAAAGTTGATGACTTTCTTTGAACCATTCATCTTAACAATAAATATCTAGTGAGGGCGCAGATATGGCAACCACAGAAACCAAAAACGAAGCTGCACAAGGCGAAACCCGCGAAATTGACGAGTTTGAAGGCCTGTTGAAGCAGAACTTTAAACCCCGGAGTGAGCGGGCAGCAACCGAAGTTGAAAATGCTGTCAACACATTGGTGCAACAGGCACTGGCCGACACCAGCCTTATCAAAGATGACGTGCTCGACACGCTTGATGAAATGATCGCCCGGCTTGATGAAAAACTATCCGATCAAATGAACCAGATTATTCATGCGGAGGAGTTTCAACAAATTGAAAGTGCCTGGCGTGGATTTCACTATCTCACTCATAACTCGGAAACCGACTCAACCCTGAAGATCAAGGTGATGAATGTTTCGAAAAAGGAACTTTACCGTGATTTACGGATGTATCCGGATGCGAAATGGGATCAAAGCCCGCTGTTTAAGAAAATTTACGAGGCGGAATTTGGCCAATTGGGTGGCGAACCGTATGGCGCATTGATTGGCGATTACCATTTCGATCATTCCGCTGTTGATGTCCGGCTGCTTCGTGACCTTGGTAAAATATCCGCTGCAGCCCATTGCCCGCTAATTTCTGGCGCAAGTTCAACATTGATGGGTATGGATTCATGGACTGAGCTTTCCAATCCTCGTGATTTGAGCAAGATTTTTGATACGCCAGACTATGCGGCCTGGAAATCGTTGCGAGATTCAGAAAACTCTCGTTATGTCGGGCTTTGCATGCCGCGCGTCTTGTCACGCGAACCATATGGC
The DNA here is from genome assembly GCA_024280375.1 of Alphaproteobacteria bacterium. GTDB lineage: Bacteria > Pseudomonadota > Alphaproteobacteria > Rhizobiales > Rhizobiaceae > SZUA-100. The sequence continues at coordinate 22,568 of JAJRQF010000092.1, forward strand.
GCAAAATCAAATCCGGTTGAGGAATTTGGCTTTGAAGAGGAAACCGATGGTCACACCGGCGAGAACTATGGTTGGATGAATGCGGCCTATGCGATGGCTGCAAACATAAACCGGGCCTATAAGGA
>JAJRQF010000093.1 GCA_024280375.1 Alphaproteobacteria bacterium
GCCAATATATCTTGACTCAAAGGGCACTCTCAATGTATGAGCCAGCGGGAATAGAGGCGTGGGGATAACCGCGCCCTTTCTTTTTAACGCAACAGACTGAAAAAGACGCTCCGCTGCAACGACGGCGAGAACGGATTGGGCACAAGGAAAAAAACGATGTTCGCAGTCATTAAAACCGGCGGAAAGCAGTATTCTGTTTCCGCAAACGACCGTTTCAAGGTCGAAACCCTTGCCGGAGAGCCCGGCGACATTGTCGAAATTGCTGAAGTTCTTATGGTAGGCGAAGGCGACAATACAACAATCGGCACACCTTATGTAGAGGGTGCGATGGTTGCTGTTGAAATTATTCAACAGGGCCGTGCCCGCAAGGTTATCGCTTTTAAAAAGCGCCGCCGTCAAAATTCAAAGCGCACAATTGGTCATCGCCAGCACTTCACAGAAATTGAAGTTACGGAAATTCTGACCGGTGGTGCCAAGGCGTCGAAAAAATCTGCTGCCAAGAAAGCCCCTGCTGCAAAAGCACAAACGGCTCCAAAAGAAGCAGAAGCAAAGCCTGCCGCTAAAAAGGCAGATGCCAAACCGGCGGCAAAGAAAAAAGAAGCCAAGGCTGACGCACCTGCTGCATCCTTGTTTACCGCACCTAAAGGCGATGCCGATGATCTGAAGATCATCAACGGTATTGGCCCGGCTGCCGAAAAGCAGTTAAACGAACAGGGTATTACAACCTATCAGCAGGTTGCAAAATTCTCTGATAAGGATATTGTACGCATCGACGACGCAATGCCATTTTCAGCGGCCCAGATTGAAACTTGGCGTGATCAGGCAAAAGACCTGATCAAAGGCAAATAGGAAGGACTTAAGAGATGGCCCATAAAAAAGCAGGCGGCTCATCGCGCAACGGTCGCGATTCTGAATCCAAACGTCTTGGCGTCAAAAAATTTGGCGGCGAAGCCGTGATTCCAGGCAATATCATTCTACGTCAACGCGGCACCAAATGGCACCCGGGCGAAAATGTTGGCATTGGTAAAGACCACACCATTTTCGCAAAATCTGAAGGTGCCGTGACTTTCCGCAAGAAAGCCAATGGCCGCACCTACGTATCTGTGATGCCGAAAGCAATCGCAGCAGAATAGCCGGAATTTAATTTACCGGCGTCACATCGACCCGGTAGATCAAATAAACAAATGATCAGGGGGAGATGGGGCGCCATCTCCCCTTATTTGTTTTGGAGGACACCAGAATGGTTGAAGAAAAGCAGTACCTTGAAATGCCCAACAGTCAAAGATCTGACCCGGCACGTGATCTCGTACCCGATCAGGATTGGTGGGCATTGACCCGCAAGAGCGGCATTTTGCTGACCAAAAACCTGATCCTGCGCAAATTGCAGCCAACAGATGCAAAACCAATTGCAAAATTGGCTAATAATAAAAAGGTCTCCTCCATGACCTCTCGCCTGCCGCATCCCTATACGCTTGAGCATGCGGAAGAGTTCATTGCCCGCGCCGGGTCTGCGGAATCCCATGGTTGTGCATACGCGGTCACCCTTGCCAAAACCGCAGACTTTATCGGTTGCTGTTCGCTCAGCCCGACCGAGCGCGAAATAGGCCCGGCTCTAGGCTATTGGCTTGGCGAACCCTTTTGGGGCAATGGTTATGCAACCGAGGCCGCCCATACACTGGTTGATCTGGCTTTTAAAACCACCAATCACGACCGGGTTAATGCATCCTGTCGGGTGATCAACCCGGCCTCACGCAAGGTGCTTGAGAAATGCGGCTTCCAGCATTCGGAATCTGGCATGAGTAATTCTATTTCACTGGGCAGTTCCATTCCGGTCGATTTTTATGTACTCGACCGCAGCACCTGGATCAGCCTTAAATCTTGGGGTGAAAACCAGTAATCGCAATTTGCGCAGTGTCATGTTAGAGGCAGCCGATAAAAGTTTGTTAATTGCCCTTGGTTTAATAGTCAGACCATGGCTACAAATGAATTTGCGGTACAGTGAGTTGACCAACGAACCGCCGCTAAAGCTTGTCTCCCAAAAGTGGGAACCGGTTTTGGGAATAAAGACATGCGATATGCTTTAATGCGGCGCGGATTCGCCGGCCCAATGTAAAACATTGGAATGGCCGTGAGAAAAATCAATCAAAGGCATATGCCTTTGATATAAGGACCGGATATGAAATTTCTTGATCAAACCAGAGTATTTATCCGGTCCGGCGATGGCGGCGCGGGGTGTATTTCTTTTCATCGTGAAAAATATATCCAGCTTGGTGGACCCGATGGCGGCGATGGTGGTCGTGGCGGCGATGTATGGCTTAATGTGGTCAACGGCCTCAACACCCTGATTGATTTTCGCTACCAGCAACATTTTAAAGCAAATACCGGCATTCATGGCATGGGGCGCAATCGCAACGGCGCCAAAGGCGACGATATTATTTTGAAAGTGCCGGTCGGTACGCAAATATACGAAGAAGACAATGAAACATTAATCGCTGATCTGACCTTCGAGGGCCAGCGCTACCTGCTCGCCAAAGGTGGCAATGGCGGCTTTGGCAATGCGCATTTCAAGTCTTCCAAAAATCAGGCGCCACGGCGCGCCAACCCCGGTCAGGAAGGCGAAGAACGCTGGGTCTGGCTACGGCTGAAACTAATTGCCGATGCGGGCCTTGTTGGCTTGCCTAATGCGGGAAAATCCACCTTCCTGGCAAGCGTTACCGCCGCAAAGCCCAAAATTGCCGCCTATCCTTTTACCACGCTGCATCCCAATTTGGGTGTCACCCGCATTGATGAGCGCGAATTTGTTATTGCCGATATTCCGGGCCTTATCGAAGGGGCGCATGAGGGCGTTGGCATTGGCGACCGCTTTTTGGGCCATGTGGAACGCACCCGTGTTTTGCTGCATCTGGTTTCCGGCACCGAAGAAGATGTTGCCGGCGCATATAAAACCGTAACCAAGGAAATTCACTCCTATGGCCATGGTTTGGCCGATAAGATTGAAATTGTCGCTCTTTCCAAGGCCGACACACTAAACGAAGAAGAGCGGGCGGAAAAACTGCGCCAGTTGGAAGAGGTATGCGGCCAAAAACCCATGTTGCTTTCGGCAGTCAGCCGCGAGGGCGTTGAAACCATATTGCGCCAGCTCATGACCCGGATTACTGAAGATCGGAATGCAGAAAACCCTCCGGAAGAAGATACCCGCTGGCAGCCATTGCCGGGAAGCTGATTATCTGCCTTTGGGTTTAAAGGGCTTCCCCCGCCCCTAAAAGGCAAAGCATTTGACGAAGCCCTCTCCAATCTTCAAGTTACCACCCATGAAATACGAACTGTCATCCTATAAACGCATTGTTGTAAAAATCGGCTCATCCCTGCTGGTAGATCAACGCGACGGGCTGAAAACCGCGTGGTTTGAAAGCCTCAGCCAGGATCTGGCTAACCTCGCAACCCGCGGGGCTGAAATTCTGGTGGTATCTTCAGGGGCGATTGCACTGGGGCGCAAAATTCTTAATCTGCAACAGGGCCAGTTGAAACTGGAAGAAAGTCAGGCCGCAGCCGCCATTGGCCAGATTGCCCTGGGGCGCGCATGGTCAGATTACCTTGGCCGACATGAAATCAAAGTCGGGCAAATTTTGCTGACGCTGGAAGATACGGAAAACCGCCGCCGCTATCTCAATGCCCGCAATACAATCTCGACTATTATAAAATGGAACACCATTCCCATCATCAATGAGAATGATACGGTCGCCACCTCTGAAATCCGCTATGGCGATAATGATCGGCTGGCCGCACGGGTCGCCACCATGATGAGCGCGGACCTTCTGGTACTGCTGTCTGATATTGACGGGCTTTATTCCGCCCCGCCAAAAGACAACCCGGACGCAAAATTCATTCACAAGGTCGATGCAATTACGCCTGAAATCGAAGCCATGGCCGGAAGTGCCGGATCAGAACTTTCGCGCGGTGGTATGGTGACAAAAATTGAAGCGGGCAAGATCGCCACCAATGCCGGAACAGCAATGGTCATCGCCTCTGGCATGCAGGCGCATCCCCTGGCCACCCTCAATAAGACTGCTCACGGCACCTGGTTTAAGCCGGGCACCAATGTAACCACCGCCCGCAAAAAATGGATTGCCGGTCAGCACGAGGTTTGCGGCGCTGTTATCGTCGATGCGGGCGCAATTTCAGCCCTTGCGCGTGGCAAAAGCCTTTTACCGGCCGGTGTTACCCATATTGAGGGCAAATTTCAGCGCGGCGACATGGTGGCAATCATCAATGGCGAGCAAAAGGTGCTAGGGCGCGGATTGATCACCTTTGATGCAGATGATGCAATAAAGCTACTGGGCCAACACAGCTCTAAAATTGCCTCTATTCTGGGGTTTGAACGAAAACCGGAAATTATCCACCGCGATGATATGGTTCTGGAAATTGCAGAAAATAATCAAGGCTAGTTTTATGTTAAACAAAAGCGATAATGTCACCGATGTAATGGCGATACTTGGCGAAAATGCCAAACGCGCCGCAGGCACACTTGCAATCGCTGACCCGCAGGCAAAAACCGATGCGCTGATGGCCGCCGCCGATGCGATGGATAAAAATCGCGCCGATATATTGGCGGCCAACGCTATTGATATGAAAACCAGCGCTGAGAATGGCCTTTCCAAACCCATGCTCGACCGCTTGAAACTGGATGATGCGCGCGTTGATGCGATCATCGAAAGCCTGCGTGCCATTTCGGCATTGGAGGACCCGGTTGGCAGTATCATTGCCGAATGGGATCGTCCAAACGGACTGCATATCGAACGGGTGCGCACTCCAATTGGTATTATCGGTGTGATTTTTGAAAGCCGTCCCAATGTGACAGCGGATGCCGGTGCGCTTTGTCTGAAATCCGGCAATGCGGTTATTTTGCGCGGTGGCTCTGACAGCTACAACTCATCACGTGCCATCCATGATTGCCTGGTTGAGGGGCTTAAAAGCGCCAGACTTGATGAACATTCAATCCAGATTGTGCCGACAACCGATCGCGCCGCCGTTGGTGAGATGTTGGCCGGACTGAACGGCAATATGGATGTAATTGTCCCGCGTGGCGGTTCCGGGCTTGTTGGACGAGTGCAGCGGGAAGCGCGGGTGCCGGTTTTTGCCCATCTGGAAGGCATTTGCCACATCTATGTGGATGCAACGTCTAATATCGAGATGGCGGTTGATATAGTGACAAACTCCAAAATGCGCCGCACCGGAATTTGCGGCTCGGCTGAAACCCTGTTGATTGAAGAAAAGGCGGCCGATACGCATTTGCAACCCATTCTTTCTGCACTGCGCGAAAAGGGTTGCGAGATACGCGGTGATGAAAGCATTCTTGCGCGTGACAATGCGGCAATTGCTGCAAATGACCAGGATTGGGCAACCGAATATCTCGATGCGATTATCTCGGTCAAACTGGTTGATGGCATTGATGATGCCGTCGCCCATATCGAGAAATGGTCGTCCCATCACACCGAAGCCATTGTCTCGGAAGATGCGAGCGCCGTTGAAAAATTCATGAATGGCATCGACAGCGCCATATTGTTGCACAATGCATCAACCCAATATGCTGATGGTGGTGAGTTTGGTATGGGAGCCGAAATCGGTATTGCCACCGGTAAAATGCACGCCCGCGGCCCGGTCGGGGTCGAGCAATTATGCTCGTTTAAATATCGTGTTCGTGGCAATGGACAGGTCCGCCCGTGAGTGTGAGTGAGCTACCGGTCGATCTGCAAAATGCCGCACGTATGCCGCATGTGGAAGATGGTCAGCGTATCGGCCTGTTTGGTGGGTCATTCAACCCGCCCCATGAGGGCCACATGCTGGTTGCCGAAATCGCTTTAAGGCGATTAAAACTCGACCAGATCTGGTGGATGGTAACGCCTGGAAACCCGCTTAAAAACCATAATAACCTGGCATCGCTTTCCCAAAGAATTCAGTGGTGCAATGAAATTACCACCCATCCGGCGATCAAAATTACTGCTTTTGAGCTGGTGCACCCGACACGCTATACCGCAGACACATTGGCGCGGGTGAAAGCCCATCACAAGGCCGTAAATTTTGTCTGGATTATGGGTGCCGACAATTTAGCCGGGTTCCATCATTGGCAACGCTGGCGGGAAATTGCAGACATGATACCAATTGCGGTGATTGATCGCCCCGGCTCCACACTTTCCTCGCGCTCATCTAAGGCGGCATTGGCGCTTTCGCGCTATCGTTTGCCAGAACGCGATGCCTCACTTTTACCAATAGCCAAAACGCCCGCATGGGCATTTATTCACGGGCCGCGCTCTTCACTTTCTTCAACCAAGTTAAGAAATAGGACGTAAATCAAAAGAGTTGATTTTGCGTCTGACCTAAAAATAGCCTATTATTGGTCCTATGTTGTAGATATGGCTGAAATTTCCCAAATAATTGCAACATTAATTGAGACTGGGACTCGCTAATTTCGATCAAACCTGCAATACCCCCGACCTTGTAGTTGCGGGGATATCGCGCAACCATTTATGAAAGATCCAAGAAACTGAACGCAGCGACACACACAGGAGCTCCATCGACCCAAGCTCCTCATTTGAAGTCCGGTGCTGACGAAGCAACGGTTCCGGCGCTTTTAAACACGATTCTGGAGAGCCTTGACGATTCCAAGGCCGAAGAAATCACCACCATCAACATTCAGGGCAAATCCACAATCGGCGATTATATCGTTGTCGCATCCGGTCGTTCACACCGGCATGTGGGCGCGGTCGCGGATTATTTATTGCGCGATTTGAAAAAGTCCGGGCACGGCTCTGTAAAAATCGAAGGCATGCCTTCCTGCGACTGGGTTCTGCTCGATGCGGGCGATGTAATCATTCATATTTTCCGGCCCGAGGTTCGCGAATTTTATAACCTGGAAAAAATTTGGCAGGTAAGCAGCCCGGACGAAGAAAAACCCAGCCAGTAATATACCGGGCAAATCATGCATATCTCGATCATTGCCATTGGTAAAATGAAGGCGGGCCCCGAGCGCGAACTGATTGCCCGCTACCAGAAACGCTTTTCGCAGTCCGGCAAAAAACTCGCGCTTACAGGCCCCGATATTATCGAGATCAACGAAAGCAGAGCCTCAACCGTTGATCAGCGCAAGAGCGAAGAGGCCGGAAAATTATCCGGTGCAATTCCCGACGGGTCCTTTATTATTGCGCTGGATGAGCACGGTAAAAACATCTCCAGCGCAAAGTTCTCGCAGAAAATAATGGATATTCAACAAGATGGCATTCGTTCAATTGCCTTTTTGATTGGCGGCGCTGATGGCCATGGCAGCAGGGTTCTCGATCACGCCAACCTCAAACTTTCATTTGGGCAATTAACCTGGCCGCATCAGATTGTCCGACTTCTACTGGTTGAGCAACTCTACCGGACAACCACAATATTATCGGGTCATCCATACCACCGCGCCTAAGTAGAATTAATAGTGAACCCAATAAAGATCACAAAAAGCCTTTTTTGGGTCTCTTTCACCCATCATAAGATGTCAAGCCCTGTTCCTCCTGCTGTAAACTGCAGGATGGTTCTGCTAGTGTCATTTTCAAATAGAACAACTGACTCGTTATATTCCATGCAAAATCCATCCAAAAAATACATTTTGCAAAACCTTTGCCGGGCCATGGCAGCGGTATTTTTCATTCATTCCGGTACGGCAATTGCGCAAAATCTTGAGCTGCAAAAGACCGACAACACCCAAAAGCTGGAAACAATTTCCAAACAACTGGCGCTAGACAAGCGACAAAAACAAAAGATCGAAGAAGAAATTGCCGACCTTAAACAGGATCGGCTCACAATTACCAACGCACTGATTGAAACCGCCAAAAACACCCAATCACTTGAAGGCAAATTAAGCGGGATTGAGCAACGATTGGCTGTTTTGAATGAACAGGGAATCGAAATCAAAGCCTCACTGCACGAAAGACGAGGACTATTGGCGGAGGTATTGGCGGCATTGCAACGCATGGGGCGCAACCCACCACCTGCTCTGTTGGTTCGGCCGGACGATGCCTTGGCCTCTGTGCGAAGTGCCGTACTTTTGGGAGCGGTTGTGCCCGAAATGCAACAGCAGACCAAAATCTTGATCACGGATCTTAAGGAACTTTCAAGGCTGCGCATCGACATTACTTGGGAAAAAAAACAGTATGCGATGCACATTAAATCCCTGGCAGAAGACAAAGTCCGACTTTCACTTCTTGTTGAAGAAAAATTGAAGCTTGAAGGAAAGACCCGTCAGGCGCTTGATTTAACGCGCAATAAAATTCGAAAACTGGGCAAGCAGGCCACAAGTTTGAAACAGTTGATTGCCTCCATCAACGCCAAACTGGAAGAGGCCGACAAAGCCGCAAATAAGGCCCGTGACGCGGTTAATGCAGAACAAAGCGCCGCCGACAAACGCTTGGCAAAAGCCAGGATTTTGCTGAATAAACAATCAGATAGCGGGTTAGTACGCCTAAAGCCTGAATTAAATTTCAATAAAACACGAGGAAAATTACAGCTGCCTGTTCAAGGGGTGGAAGTTCTTTCCTATGGTGAGAAAAACAGCACTGGCGCGCGCATCCAGGGGGCCTTTCTTGCCACCCGCGCCAACGCTTTGGTTATATCACCTGTGGACGCCAGAATCGTCTATGCCGGACCGTTTCGCTCCTATGGAAAATTGCTTATTCTTGATGTCGGTAATAGTGTGCATATCGTATTGGCAGGTATGGAGGCGATCGACGTCGGATCAGGTCAATACGTATTGGCAGGCGAACCAATTGCCAAAATGGGCACACGAAGAATTGCAAGCATAGGGCCAGTAGATATAGCATCCTCTCGCCCAATGTTGTATGTAGAGTTTCGTAAAGATGGCAAATCATTTGATCCGGCCCCATGGTGGGCCGAGAATTCCATAAAAAGGACCAGCAATGATACGTAAGGTTTCGATGATTTTAATGGGCGTAGTAATGGGAATTACTGCGACTCTGATGGTAACCACAGATAAAGCTGGTGAGTTTCTCGGAAATTTAACCCTTGGCGGCGAAGCCAAGGCGGCGAGTTCCGAGACCTACAGGCAGTTGAATATTTTTGGCGATGTTTTCGAGCGTATTCGTTCTCAATACGTCAAAAAGCCTGAGGAACAAAAGCTGATTAAAAATGCCATTAATGGCATGCTTTCGTCTCTTGATCCTCATTCCAGCTATCTTGACGCCAAAGAACAGGCAGATATGCGTGTTCAAACCAAGGGCGAATTTGGCGGTCTCGGTATTGAAGTCACAATGGAAAAGGAGCTGGTTAAAGTTATCACGCCAATTGATGATACACCCGCCTCTAAAGCAGGCGTGATTGCCGGTGATCTCATTACAAAAATTGATGGCGACAATGTTCGTGGTCTTTCATTGCAGCAGGCCGTGGAAAAAATGCGCGGCCTGGTGAACACACCAATTGTTATTACGGTAATTCGAAAAGGTGCCGACAGGCCAATCGACATCACCATTGTTCGTGATATTATCAAAATCCGGTCGGTGCGCCACCGAATTGAAGGCGATGATGTTGGCTATATCCGCATTACCGGTTTCACCGAGCAAACCTACATTGGTCTGAAAGCCGCTATCAATAAAATTGAAGCCAAGGTCGGCGACAAGCTGAAGGGTTATATCATTGACCTAAGGTTGAATCCCGGCGGGCTGCTTGACCAGTCTGTCAGCGTTTCTGATGCCTTTCTTGATCGTGGCGAGATCGTATCAACAAGAGGACGCAATCCGGAAGAGGCGCGTCGATACAATGCCCGCCCGGGCGATGATACCGGCGGCAAGCCGATCATTGTTTTGATAAACGGCGGCTCGGCCAGTGCATCGGAAATTGTTGCAGGTGCCCTTCAAGACCACCGTCGCGCAACCATTCTTGGGACCCGCTCATTTGGCAAAGGCTCGGTGCAGACAATCATTTCCCTGGGTGCCAATGGCGCGCTGCGTTTGACCACTGCACTTTATTATACCCCGGCCGGCCGCTCTATTCAGGGCAAGGGCATTGAGCCTGATATTGTTGTCAATCAGCCATTGCCAGACCGCCTTAAAGGCCGGATTGAAGCAAGTGGCGAATCTAAGCTCCGCGGTCATATCACCGGTGCTGATGAAGATGCCAAAGGTTCCGGTTCATTTGCCTATATCCCACCGGATGCCAAGGATGATGTGCAGCTAAACCATGCGTTGGAACTGCTGCGCGGAACCAAAACCAATGCAGCCTTTCCTCCAGATCCAAATAAGGGCCTGAAGAAAAAGAAAACCTGAACATATCAATAATGTCGCCTGCGCAACTATAAGCGCAGGCGACAGTTATCCCCTACGGATACAAACCTTGTAGATCAGCCCAATGGCTCGGTGAGCTGAATTAAGCGCTGTTATATTTAGCACCGTATTTCAGTATTTGCGTCCCCAAAAACCAATAAATTCGGGATTATTCATTAATATGGATGAGTTCAACACCCCATTGGGGTTGGATCGCGATAAGCCGAAGCCAGCGCCAGCACTTTCAGCAACGAAAGTTTTGGCCGGGGCGTTTATGCTTTTTATTGGCGCGGCAGCCACTTGGCTTTATATCTCAAAGATTGAAATTTTTGCGGCAAAACCCGTCATCATAGCCAGTAAAGAACCAGTTGCTGAGGCCCCCAAGCCACCAACGGCCCCTTTACGCAAGACAACACAAAAGGCAGTTCGCACCTATACGCAAAGCGATCCAGACAAGCCCGGACGGCTTGAGGAACTGGTGCCAAATGGCAGCCTAAGCGAACCAAAAATAACCTATCTGCATTCTAATTCATCGGGTCCCTCCTCTCTCATTGACCGACCAGATACGACCCTAATTGAAAGGTCCAGTGTCGGGCCATTGCCTAAAATATCAAAATCCGGCCTCCGCCCAATGGATGTATACGCCCGAAAAATCGCACCAACCGCTTCAATCAGAATAGCCATCGTGGTCGGTGGGCTGGGCCTTTCCCAATCGGGCACAAAATCTGCAATTGAACAATTACCAGCGGATGTTACCCTTGCATTCGCGCCCTATGGCAACTCGATCAAGCGCTGGATGCGCAAGGCGCGCAAAGATGGCCACGAATTACTGATGCAATTCCCAATGGAGCCTATTGGCTACCCGCAGATTAACCCCGGCAAGCACACATTAGTATCGAGTGTCTCACCGGCTGAGAACATAAAAAACCTGCATTGGTCAATGGGGCGCATGACAAATTATGTCGGCATGATGAATTATCTTGGTGCAAAAATGAGTGCTGATGCGGAAGCCATGCAGGCTCCAATGGATGAAATAGCCAAGCGCGGCCTGCTTTATCTGGACGATGGCTCGGCCTTTTCAAGCGCCGCCAAAAATGTGGCAAAACTGGCATCACTGCCCTTTGCTCAAGGTAACATAATCATTGACGACGGCAGGACGTCACGCATTATCGAGAAAAATCTCGCAGCACTTGAAAAACTTGCCCGCCGCAATGGCAAGGCAATTGGCATTGCCTCCGCATTTCCTCTCTCTGTTCGCCAAATCACTGCTTGGATAAAAGCTGCGCGAAAACGAGGAATAGAAATTGTGCCGATCTCCACACTTGTGCGATAAAGGCTTGAAGATTTCTCAATGATGCCGCCAGGAACAGACGATGAATAATCATCTCAAGCACACTGATTTTCCCTATAGAAAATGCGTCGGCATCATGCTGTTAAATCATGACAACAAAGTTTGGGTTGGACACAGAATTTCATCCAGCGATGTACCGGATCAAAAACTCTGGCAAATGCCCCAGGGCGGTATAGACAAGGGCGAGGAAACTGAGGCGGCCGCCCGGCGTGAGCTCTATGAGGAAACCGGTATCAGCAGCGCAACATTAATCGAACAAGCGCCGGACTGGATTTCCTATGATTTGCCAATGGAACTTCTCGGTAGCGCCCTGAAAGGCAAATACCGCGGCCAAAGCCAACGCTGGTTTGCCTATCGGTTTACCGGCGAAGAAAACGAAATTCAGATCAACCCGCCGCCGGGCAATGAAAAGGCCGAATTTGACCAATGGAAATGGGTAAAAATGAGTGAGCTTGCTGATCTTATTGTACCATTCAAAAGAGAATTGTATCTGGAAGTTGTCGAGGTATTCCAGCATTTGACGAGTGATCAATGATCGCCAATAACGACCCTCGCCCTTACCGCCCCAATGTCGGCATTTGCCTGTTTAACAAACAGGGGAAAGTGTGGATCGGACGCTGTGTTACATCCGGGCCAGAGATAGTTGAACCCGGCCGCGATTGGCAGTTCCCCCAAGGTGGCATCGAAGAAAACGAAGACATCATTGAGGCGGCGCGGCGCGAACTGTTTGAAGAGACCGGGGTAACTTCGGTAAAATTGGTCCACGCCACCGATCAATGGTGGACCTATGACTTTCCAGTTTCATTCGATGATACCGGCCACAAGCTCAATCCATTTCGCGGGCAGAAACAAAAATGGGTGGCATTCCAGTTTGAAGGCGACGACAGCGAAATTTCAATCACCGCTGAACATGTGAACGAACCGCAAGAATTTCTCGATTGGAGATGGGAAATATTTGATACAATGCCTGAACAAACCATGGCGTTCAAAAGGGCCCAATACCAACGCGTGGTCGATGCATTCCTGCCATTTTTAGAGCGTCTCCGTCCTTAACGGAAACACTCTATTGGTTTTCGCTCACGGCTATTTGGGGCATTGCCCCAGCCTCCGAGGGGCGGAGCATTGGCGCCGGACTACTTTTCGCAGTCTGGGTGTTTCAATTAAAATTGACACACTCCGAATTACAAAAAGGCAGGAAAAACCTGCCTCAAATCATTTCTCAATTTTGCGATACATATTTAAAGAGTTAGCCCGGTTTGTTCCAGATGGCTAAGCTGTTCCATATAGGTGGAAGCGTTAGCTTTTTTCTCGGCATCATCTGTAATCAAATCATGAGCTTCTTGAGCAAGCTTTTTGCGCTCATCAAAAATCTCTTTGGTCAACTCATCCTTAGGGATCGAGAATTCTGCAAGCACCGTCAAGCTAGATGGAGTAGCATCGGCAAACCCACCGGCGACGAAGAACGATTGCTCGCTGCCATCGGCAAGTTTAACCTCTACGATACCGGGGCGCAATGTTGTCATCAAAGCAGCATGATCAACCAAAATTCCCATTTCGCCTTCGGTGCCAGGAATAGTTACCATCTCGGCTTCCACCGACAGCAATAGTTTTTCCGGAGATACCAATTCAAATTTGAATGATTCAGCCATATCTTAATCGCCTTGTGGGAAGCTGCCTAAGCAGCTTCTGCCGCCATTTTCTGTGCTTTTTCGATCGCCATTTCAATGCCGCCAACCATGTAGAACGCAGCTTCTGGCAGGTGATCATATTCACCATCGACAAGGCCACGGAAACTCTTGATTGTATCTTCAAGATCAACCAACTGCCCTGGGGCACCGGTGAATACTTCCGCCACGAAGAAAGGCTGAGACAGGAAGCGTTCGATCTTACGAGCACGTGCCACGGTCATTTTATCTTCTTCAGAAAGCTCATCCATGCCCAAAATAGCAATGATGTCCTGCAAGGATTTATAACGTTGCAGAATTTCCTGCACTTCACGTGCAACCTGATAATGCTCTTCGCCAATAATCAACGGATCCATCATGCGGGATGTCGAATCCAGTGGATCCACCGCCGGGTAAATACCTTTTTCAGAAATCGCTCGGTTCAGCACGGTTGTCGCATCCAAGTGAGCAAAAGATGTGGCAGGCGCCGGGTCGGTCAAGTCATCGGCAGGCACATAAATCGCCTGCACAGAGGTGATCGAACCCTTATGCGTTGATGTAATACGCTCCTGCATGGTGCCCATATCGGTCGCCAATGTAGGCTGATAACCCACGGCAGACGGGATACGACCCAGAAGAGCTGAAATTTCAGAACCGGCCTGCGTAAAGCGGAAAATGTTGTCCACGAAGAACAACACGTCCTGGCCTTCTTCACGGAACTGTTCAGCAACAGTCAAACCAGAAAGTGCAACACGGGCACGCGCTCCTGGCGGCTCATTCATCTGACCAAAGATCAAAGCACATTTGGAGCCTTCGCCACCGCCCGGCTGGTTCACGCCGGATTCAATCATTTCGTGGTAAAGGTCGTTTCCTTCGCGAGTACGTTCGCCCACACCGGCAAATACCGAATAACCACCATGCGCCTTCGCAACGTTATTGATCAGTTCCTGAATAAGAACCGTTTTGCCCACGCCGGCACCGCCAAACAGGCCAATTTTACCACCCTTGGCATAAGGAGCCAGCAAATCCACAACCTTAATACCGGTAATCAGAATTTCAGCTTCAGTTGACTGATCAACATAATCGGGCGCATCCTGATGGATTGCGCGTTTCATCGTGGTCTTCATAGGACCAACTTCATCAACCGGCTCGCCAATCACGTTCATGATACGGCCAAGTGTTTCATCACCAACCGGCACCATAATAGGCTCACCCATATCTGAAACAGGCTGCCCACGAACAAGACCCTCGGTCGCATCCATCGCAATGGTACGAACAGTGTTCTCACCCAGATGTTGCGCAACTTCCAAAACAAGGCGGTTACCATTATTGTCGGTTTCAAGCGCATTCAAGATATCCGGCAAATCGCCTGTGAATTGCACATCGACAACAGCGCCAATCACCTGGGTAACTGTGCCGGTCGCAGTTTTTGATGCGGCCTTCTTAGCCGGTGCTTTTTTCGCAGTGGTTGCAGCTTTCGCCATAATTTTACCCTCGCATATACTAGAGCGCTTCAGCGCCCGA
>JAJRQF010000094.1 GCA_024280375.1 Alphaproteobacteria bacterium
AAACATCATCGGCTTACTTAAACGACAGCCAATTGGCGTACAAATCGGGATCGTTGTCGATTCAATGCCAAATAGTAGCTTTCAGTTGTTTAAGCAGTCCGGTATTACCCACGTGGCAGTTAGCCCCTATGACCTGGGTACATTTGCAAATGTTAGAATTGGGGTGGCAACGATCACAGCAGCGCCAGAGGCAACACTTCTTTACAATTCAGTTACATCTCAATTGTGGGACAATAGCATCAAAGGGGAAGAAGCCGCACAGATGTTGAAAGCAATAATAAGTTAAATTTTCCCCCATGATGGTTATTTCATTGCAAGTGCCCTCTAACAGCATTCCAATTGATTGTGTGCTCTAATTGTGTCCTCGCTAACGGCCTCTTTCCATGGAAAACTACCAGCGTTCACCACAAGTAAACCGTGGGCTGCTTAGGGTCAGGACCTGTTAAATTCTTGCGATTCTGTTTGAAAAGAGTGTTTAGATAAGGTGAGGCGGCGAGAGATAATGTTTATACCTTTTTGAGCGACGATTTACTTTAGATGAATACTCTATTTCAAACCCGTTGGGCGCCCATGGCTTTTGCCCTGAATGCGTTGCAGAACCTTGAACAGTATATACTATCCTTCGGCGCTGCGCCTATTCATAAACAAAAGCCAAAGACGCAGAATGGATGAATTTAACAGGTCCTGACCCTAATCCCTGCATGCTCACGTTCCTTCATTTTGCCCGCCCACACGCAAGGGTGAATGTGGGCTTTTAAACGTGATGTGAATACTGGGATGAGGAGGGACATGAGATGCCCACACGCTTGCGCGCTTCAAGGCTCAAAAACCGCGCGGGCACGCATTTGCGCAAGTGAAAGGTAAGACTACCATGTTCGCGTCTGCTTATACCCATTTGCAACACCCTAAGGATATTATGTGTTACAAAAATTGATACAAAACTAAGCAAAAGTTAGGATGGGTAGAAGAACTAGATTAGAAGCAGCGGTAATTTACTAAATAATTTCAGCTGGATAACAAGAGTTCCAACGAGAAGTATTTGGCGGAGTTGGAGGGTGTGACCTCGAACTCCATCTTTGAAGTTTTAGAAGAATGGGAAAGCCACCTCAAGGCAATTGAGATTGATATCCCCAGCTCAGAATCCCGAACTCCTCCGGCTCCTCGTTTGCGGGGACCATCGCTATGAAACATACAGAAAGCTTAAAAGTAGCGATTGATGTTAGGTCTGCTTTTCAGGGCAAAGCACGGGCTACTCCAAAGAAACAAAAGTCGCCTCATTCACCAATAACATTGCGTGTAACTGATGAGGAACGCCAACATCTAAAATCTATGGCTGCGGGAATGTCTGTTAGTGCCTATATCCGCAAATGTATTTTTGCAGGCGATGCCGCGCGGCGGAAACGTCAATCGCACATGCCGGTGAAGGATCAGGAAGCGATGGCGCGGGCTTTGGCTTTGTTGGGCGCATCGCGGATTGCCAACAACCTGAACCAACTAGCGCATCAGGCAAATATTGGTTCCTTGATCATGGATGAAAACACTTGCGCGCAAATTGATGAAACCTATGCGCATGTTCGCCTTTTGCGGGATGAACTAATTTCTGCGCTAGGCCTAATTGAAGGTTAGCGCATGATCCTAAAAGCCTCTCAACGTGGCGGCGGGATGCAATTGGCTGTGCATCTGCTAAAACCCGAAAACGAACATGTGGAATTACATGAGATCAGCGGCTTTATCGCCGATGATTTGGCAGGCGCATTCAAAGAGGTTTATGCAATTTCCAAAGGAACGCGCTGTAAGCAGTTTTTGTTTTCGCTAAGCCTTAACCCACCGGGAATGGAAAATGTTCCGGTGGAAGTATTTGAAGATGTTATTGCGCGTATTGAAGCCAAGATGGGGTTGGCTGGTCAACCTCGTGCAATTGTCTTTCATGAAAAACAGGGTCGCAGGCATGCCCATTGTGTTTGGTCACGAATTGACGCGGCAAAAATGAAGGCAATCAACCTGCCGCATTTTAAATTAAAGTTGACTGAGTTGTCTCGCCAAATCTATTTGGAACAGGGGTGGGAAATGCCGCGCGGATTGGAAGATTTTGCTGACCGTGATCCGCTGAATTATTCTCAAGCTGAGGCGCAACAGGCTAAGCGTGTTAAACGCGACACCAAAACATTAAAAGCAATGTTCCAAAAGTGTTGGGAAATGTCAGATTCCCGCGCTGCTTTTGCGCATGCCCTAAAAGAACAAGGTCTAATTCTGGCGCGTGGGGATCGGCGTGGGTTCGTTGCTGTGGATGTGGCAGGTGAAGTTTACGCCATTGCGCGTTGGGTTGGCGTAAAAACCATGGAAGTGCGGGTGCGGTTGGGTGATCTTGAGGGTCTGCCCAATGTTGAAGAAGCTATTGCCATTCTATCCCGCAACTTTGACGTTGAAAATATTCAATCTCGACAACAAGCTGCTGCACGAGATGAACGGCGCAAAGAACTACTGGAACAAAAGCGTCTTTCATTGGTGGCGGAACAACGTGGTGAGCGTAAAAACTTGCGCGTCTTGCAACAGACTCGTTTGGCTGCGGAGGCCACTGCCAGCATAGAAAACCTGCCAACAGGTTTGAAAGCATCATGGTCAAAGATGACAGGTGCGTATCAGCGCATCTGTGCGGATAATGAAGCGCAGATCAATGAGGCTTTGCAACGTGATCGCCGCGAACAACAAACCCTTATTCAAAGCCACCTAAAAGCTCGCCGCGCCCTGCAACATGAATTTGAACAATTTGAATATCATCGGGAACTGAATGCCAAATCAACACAACGCGAGATTGGCACAAGATTGCCTGACACGGATTTCACCCCTGAGCCGGTGCCTTTGCGCCCTGAATATGACCCTGCGCAACCACTTGTCATTCAACCCGATGAAGATACGCTTTCCATTGCTGAAAAAGTTGGCCGTGATCCTGCGCATATTCTAGAAGTGATCGCGGATACGAAGGAAGTTTTCACCCGTAGCGATATTTTGCGTGCCTTGGTGCAGTATATTCCTGATCCGACTAAGCTGCGCATTGCAGCAGATGCGGCTTTGCGTTCGCCTGATCTTGTTGAAGTAAAAACGGGGATAGAACCACATTATTCAACACAAGATTTCCTGAGTACTATGGCAACGCTCGCAGTAAATACTCGAATGCTGGCCTCAAGATCAACCATTTCTGTTTCGCGCAAACATATCGACGCTGCCATTGCCAAAGAAAACACTGCTCTGCAGAAATCGATAGGGGCAAGCCTGAGCGCAGAACAGGAAACGGCAATTCGGCACGTTCTTACATCAGGTCAACTATCCTGCGTCATTGGTCTGGCGGGGGCTGGCAAGAGCACAATGCTATCTAGCGCGCGTCATGCATGGGAAAAACAAGGCCTGCAAGTTATCGGCGCAGCACTTTCGGGAAAAGCGGCGGATGGATTGGAAAGTGCCTCTGGCATTGAAAGCCGAACCTTGGCCTCTTTGGAATATAGCTGGAAGAACGGCTATAATTTGCTGACTAAAAATTCGGTTCTGGTGATTGACGAAGCGGGGATGGTTGGCACTAAGCAGCTGGCGCGATTTGTGAGCGCAGCCAAGAAAAGTGGGGCCAAACTGATTTTGGTTGGCGATCCTGAGCAATTACAACCTATTCAGGCAGGTAGGCCGTTTAAGGATATTGCGCGCGAAACTGAAACTGCACACCTCACAGAAATTCGTCGTCAAAGGCAGGAGTGGCAACGCCAAGCCTCGCGCAACCTAGCAAAAGGACATTGCGCCGATGCGATTGACACCTACAGACAACAAGGTTTTGTCAGTACTGCTATTGATACGCCAGAGGCCATCACCAAGCTAGCGCAAGATTATGTGGCAGATATGGAATTGAACGCTTCGGACGTGTCGCGCTTGGCGTTGACCCATCGCCGCAAAGATGTGCATGCAATCAACCAAGCCATTCGATACTTACGCAAATCGGGCGGTGATTTATCAGTGGAAACTTTGTTCCAAACCGACCACGGCCCGCGCGCCTTTGCTACTGGTGAGCGCATTATCTTCACCCGCAATGATCGTGATCTTGGCGTGAAAAATGGTAGTTTTGGCACAATTGCAAATTCTGATAACGGGCAGCTTCATGTGCGCCTTGATTCCGATGGCAAAGAGAAAGCCAGATCAATCACGATAATGCCAAATCATTACACCGCGTTTGATCACGGATATGCCTGCACAATCCACAAATCTCAGGGTGCAACGGTTGATAATGCCTATGTGCTTGGTTCCAACACAATGGATCAGCACCTTACTTATGTCGCCATGACGCGCCACAGGCATGAAATGCGGCTTTATGCAGAACCGACTGCCTTGCGGCGGTTGGAACGTAACCATGAGAATGAGCAATCAGCTCTTCATCTGGATCACCGGCATAAGCGGCCCGGGCCAAGGCGTTAGGTTTTATATGTGCTTTTAGGCCTAAAAAATGGCGCGTAATTTGACGGATATTAAAGCGGACAAGTAAGCGGACATGATATCCTTTGAAAAGGAAAGCCACACTCAGTAAACCGCCAATTCGACAAATTGGATATTATCGGGTATAATCGGATATGGAATTGAATATAAAAAGCCAAGCCAATGAATGAACCAGATATCATCCTGACCCAAGACCTTGTCAAACTCGTTGCCGAAATTGACGAATTCAAGGGGCGTTGGGAAGCACTGAAAAACCTTTCGCCGGATCGCCTGAACGCTCTGCGCAAGGTGGCAACTGTCGAAAGTGTTGGGTCGTCAACGCGAATTGAAGGTGCGAAACTGAGCGATATTCAGGTTGAAACCCTGCTTTCTAACATCGAAATGCGAAAATTCGATACCCGCGACGAACAAGAAGTTGCAGGCTATGCCGAGGCAATGGACTTGATCTTTCAAGCATACGCCGACATGCCCCTGACTGAAAACCATATCCGCCAACTGCACATGGTTTTACTACGCCATAGCACCAAAGATGAACGCCATCGAGGCGACTACAAAAAACTTGATAATCATGTGGTTTCCTTTGACGCCGATGGCGTCGAAATCGGTGTGATTTTTGAAACCGCCACGCCATTTGAAACGCCGCACCAAATGGAAGAGTTAGTTCATTGGGCGCGCAAAGCGATTGACGAACAATCAATGCACCCCTTGCTGATCGTGGCGGTGTTTATCGTGCAGTTTCTTGCAATCCATCCGTTTCAGGACGGTAATGGCAGGCTGTCACGCGTACTGACTACGCTGATGTTGCTGCGGGCGGGATATGCCTATGTGCCTTATGCGTCCTTGGAAAGCGTAATCGAAGAAAACAAAGATATCTATTACAAAAGCTTGCGCCGTACCCAAACCACGCTGAAAGGAAATAATCCCGATTGGTCGCCTTGGGTTGGGTTTTTTCTACGCTGTCTGAAAAAGCAAAAAGACAATTTAGTGATCCGACTGGATCGCGAAAAAGGACAAATTGACGATACTGATTTACCGGAAATCTCAGTGCAGATTTTGGGGCTATTCGACACGCATGATCGCCTGAACTTGTCAAAAATCACGGAAATGACGGGCGGGAACAAAAACACTATCAAAGTCCGTCTGCGTGAACTAGTCAGCGCAGGTCATATCACCAAGCACGGCAAGGCGCGGGCAACTTGGTATATCAAGGCGTCAAACTAGCCAAACAAATCGCCCTCTACCCACACCGATAAATGATGCGGGAACCAGCGATAACGGTTTCGGAATAATCAATCGCCAAATCGCGGGCGATGGCGTCATAGTTGATATAGAATTTCAGGTTATCCGGAATATCACCATAAAGGCCTTCTTCGACGAAATGCTCGGCCAATTCGCGTATGCTGTCCACTTCGCAAATTTCAATATCAAAATCTGTTGGGCTAGTGTCCTCATTAAATTGATAACCACATTCACCAACGGCAAGAATAACAAATCGCTTTTCCCAATCTTCCCAGTCCTCAATAATTTCAAAGTACCGCGCAAAATTTGCTTGGTTTAATTCAAGAGCCTTCGCCAAATCGCAATCGATGCTTTCACCATCAATAAACTGAATTTCAAATTCTTCGACGGGATCGCCATATTCATTGCGCAAGGCATTTGCGCTCTTTTTGTATTCTTCTGCTGTTTCAAAATAAAAGCCTGTAGCTGAAATATCGTAGGGTTGTGCATATAACTGGGTCATCGTTTTCTCCTCCAAATGGGGTTAGGTTTCGCGTCTGAAACCTTGCCCTTCGGCGAGAATGGGTGTGCAAACGGCAGGGAAAAACCGGCGAAATAAAATTGCGCTGTTGGGGGAAACCTTTAGGGGGAACCGACAACGAAATTTTCTATTCGATCTGTTTTTATCGAAGTGCGCTGAGGGCTAAGCCCTAAGCCTTACTTCTATCAGGGATGAAAGCCGGATGGCCGAGACAAGCCTGCCGCGTAGGCTCAGTTCACGACAGCCCATCCGGACAGCTAGGTGTTCAATTTTGTAGTGTTAGAAGTCTGAATTTTGAAGCGATGCATCAAATTTCCTTAGATTTAATTATTGCGAATTTTGCTTCATCGCCAATCTCTTCAACCAGACGGACAACCCATTTTTCTGAATAAGTGTAGTCCCCATGTGCAGGATGATAAATACAATACTCACGATGCGTATTTTCAGGCTGCTTAGCCCCATGCTTTGGTCGCACATCAAATAATTTCCATGCCTGAGTGTGATTGTGAGACGTAAACTTTCTTCCTGATCGTTCGCTCACGATCCTCCATACCTGCGTAGGCCTGTATGGGAACAAGTGATCCGCCGCTTTGTATTGAACAAGAACATTCCGGATTTCTTTTCCCTCTGCTGAGTCTGGCCGTACAAACTCAAAGTGAGATCGGCTTTTTGTAGCCGCATCAAGTGTATAAACCACGCGAAATTGATATTCCAAATCTGCCATATTCTCATCATCGACAAGGGCATCCAGCCGCGCATCAATGGCATCAATGTGGCCAGGGATTTCGTACTTGTTCAGTATTGCAAGTTGTTCAACATCCATTTTTGTAAATTGCAGAGCAAACGCCAAATCGTGGGTCAGGGAAAGATCGTCCCCAAAGAGCGCACAAAGAGTTTTGTCAAAATTTAAACAGCATGCCTGAAATAACCCCTGCCATTTTGAGTCACTCTTGCCCAAAATTTTGTGTTCAACATCGTCCCGAATGATTTTCATAGCCCGAAGATTATTCCGAATTCCTTCTGTCAACGGGCAATCATTTTTCTCAACCATCTGACTTAGTAGCAGCGATCTACCATCTTTTTTAATGATTGCCACACCTTTGCGCTCGTAAAACTCGTGCAGTAGGTATGTCCAAGCAATATTTACCAGAACAGCAAAAACCTCAGTCTTAAAATTTAACGCACCACTATTAAAAATCTGGACGGCGAGGATCATTGCCTCACGAGAACGGATTAAGCGTTCATCGTCAAAAAAATTGAGGCCTGTTTTCGGATCAATAGATTTCTTTCTAATCTGGAAGAAAGACAGCTCATCCTTTGATGCTGGCTTTTGCTTTTTATCGATTTTTACTTCGGTAATTCGCGCGCTGTTGATGGTCGCGCGGCGTCCAATGTTAATAAGAGCTTGAATATCTTGATTACGCCAACCTTGCGCCAGAAGAGCCTTTACGATCTTGCGCTCTTCTTTTGTAAGTGCGCCGGCAGATTTACGGATAATAACCATCACTCTTTCCACTCGAGTAATAAAGAATCTGCTCTACCTGTTTTGTCGTCAGGAGCAATTTTACGTTCAATATGATCACTGCGAAAACTGGCCTGTATCAATTCGGCTTCAGTCATTCCAACATTTGCCATTAAGTGTAGTAGGCTGCGCTGTCCCCGATCTTTGCCGTCACTCTTTTCATCTTTGAGGTACTTTTCGAGTTTTTTACGCTTCGTGAACTGATCCCAACGATAAGCACTATATCCAACTGCGGCAATGACCGCAGTTAGGACTGCTGCAATATTTGCTAAAATACCAAACCAACTCATTCCATACCATCCCCAGACTTTTGTTCCGTATCCGCAGAAGAATTGGATTGTTTGATTTTATGACGGTTTAAAATTAGTAACTGGCTGCCCAAAATCACATGCCAACATTCACGAAATGCAATGCTAGATATCAGGTACAATACCCATTCGACATAAAAGACAATGCAGGACAACGAGGTGGCGTCAAAAGCCTTCAAACCAGCCAATCCCCATCCCACTAACGAAATTAAAATTGTCAGAATGGCAGTCTGAAAGGTGTAAATATAGTTTTCTATTCCATCTTTGTGCTGTTCAAATAGTTTTTCGATTTCATCTGACTGCAAAAGTGCCTGCGCATTACCAGCCCACGCAAAGGATAACCCGATAAAAATACCAGCAAGAGGCAACATCATGGTACGCGCGACTTCCGCAAGCGGTATTGAAATCCAATAGGTAAGCCCTGTTGCCACGGCTAAATGTAATAACAACCAAACGTCAATAAATTTGAAAATACCGGGTCTACCGTTCAACCCCTTAAACAACCATGTCCAGTAACGCCATTGCATCTATTTCTCCCCAGCGTTTCTAACTGATTGATAAATTTCGATGACCTTAGACAGCAACGTCTTCTTTTCATCTTGGGTAGCTATTTCATCTGTAGTCACCGTGGTTGGATTTCCGCCAATATTTTTGGTAACAAAATGTTGGTCTTTTTCCTGCTTCAACTGTACCGATGCAGAATTCCCTGTGGCTGCTGCCGCAGATGCAAGCTTTTCAATGGGGTCTTTTTCTAGATTATCTCCCTGAATTGTAGTCTTACCTTTCTGGCCACTTGTTTCAGCAAGTAGGTTTTCCATGGGTTTTTGAAAATCTTGATTAACATCCCATGGATTGGGCGGACTAAAGCTAACATCAAATCTTCTGATGGCGTATGCAGCTCGAACATATTCCAAAAACTCATGCGGATCGCTTATTTCCGCCATCACAAGCTTTAGGTTATTATCTTTTGCCATTTCCGTTTCATTCAAGAGCTTGGCAAGATTGGCGGCAATCTGCGAAACTTTGGGAGCAATTCTGGATTTGTGAGCAACAGCGCAAACTTGATATTTTAGGTCGAGAATTACATAGGTATATGGTGCCTGCTCTTCAGATTCTTCGCGGAAATTCCCTACCTTTTCGTCATATTTTTCAACAATCGACTTTGTAACCCGGCCAAAGGCAAAAAACAGACCGGTATCGCCAACCTGTTCAATATTACCTATATGCCAAATATTACCTTTTCGGATTTCCTTGGATGGTTTTTCTTCAACAGCGGCACGGATGATCTCCGATGGTGAACTGGTGGTATCGTCAAAAAGGCGCGGCTCTTTTGAGCGTTCCACCTTCAGACGGTATAAATAGAATGTATTATTCATAACGTTACCCCCTTCAGTCCGACAACATCCATGAGCTTACCGTAATCGGTAACCACATCGTACTTTACCTTTTCCGCGTCTATCTGTTGATTGATTTCATCAAAAAATTTGCGCGCACATTCGATTTTGGTTTTCTCAATCTCTCGCAATTTCATGGATGACATTGTACCCTTTGTCTCCGCTACGAAATAGATGTGTTTGACGCTACCCTGTTTGAAAGAAATTGCCCAATCAGGATTGTAATCACCAACAGGTGTTGGAATTAGGAAGCCACGGGGTAGCTTTGCATAAACAACAACTTCATTACTCACATCCAACTCGCCAACAAATCGACGTTCAACATCAGAATCGGTGACGCAATAATCATATACATGATTGTTCAGTTTTTCTGTTGCCCGAGAAAAATCCTGACCAGTCTGGGCGGCAGTAAAAATATCGGTTTCATAACGATCCTCAACACCGTCATAAACAAGTTTTTCAATAATTGAGGTAGCCTTCTGCTCTTTGATCAGCCTCGAAGCTTCGGCAACAAAATGCTCGGGATTTTTCTGAAATTGAGTGAATATGAAAGCTTCAATTCCGGTGAGAATTTCTGCAACGGATTTGCGTGTCAAATGTGCATTCTCAGCAATTTTTCCAACAAGATCGTAAGTTACATCTGAATATACTGAACCGCCGCGTTCGGTGCTTGTGCTGGTAACTTTGAAGCTGTCTCCCGATTTAAGTTGCTCGTCAGTTACGGCAGAAATTTGTTCGCCTTTTTGTACTGTGTATTGCAGCGGGGTGACACGAAGCTGGCTATCTAAAGCTTTTATGGATTTCTGGACAAGCTCAGTAGATTCAAATTCAACACGGTAAACCGCCTTGCGATTGATGCGTGACCAAAGTTCCAAAAACTCCTTTTTCTCAAAATTACTATTGAGCGGATTAGTTTTTGGCTTGCGTCCATCATCAATTTTCGGAAGCTTGCTATCGTCAAAGACACTGTCAATCAAATCAGTGATTTGCGCTGCAAATGGCGCAAGATCTTCAGCAAATCCAGCAAGCTCCCCGGCTTCCTTGGCCTGATGATAAATGTCAGTAATTGCGTCATTATCATCGGTATAATCGTTCTTGACGAGATAGCGATATATTTGGCTGGCCATTTGCTCGGTAATTTCCAGCGTTTCATCATCAGTTTGAAGAACCTTGCCAGTAAAATATTCTTTGGTCGCTTTTCTGGGTCGTGCAGAAAGCGTTTCAGCAATTTCAGTTTGCAGGCCAGCCACAAAATCTTTGTAACTTTCACTAGCAACAACCGTGAGTACATTGATGTCGTGCACAATCGCGGGGTGATCCATACGATCCCCGTTCTTGTTTACTGAAATACGCAAGCCCCGTCCAACTTCCTGACGGCGCGAAAGCGTATTGTCTGAGTGCTTCAACATGCACATGACAAATACGTTGGGATTATCCCACCCTTCTCGAAGGGCAGAGTGGGAAAAAATGAACCGTGTTGGCTCGTTAAAGGATAACAACCGTTCCTTGTCTTTAAGGATCAGATCATAGGCATCCACATCATCGGAATCGACCGAGCGTGCACCAACTTTAGGGTCTTTCAGACGTTTGGTTTTCTTGTCGATGGCGAAATAACCGTTATGAGTTTCGCCTGCATCAATACCTGCCAGATATTTTCGGTACGCTTCATTATCGAGTGCGAGTTCTGAAAGGTATTCGTCTTTCAATAAATTATATTCGCGCTCAAAAACGCGAGCATAGTCGCCCTTACCATCATCCTGATCATAATCACGATATTTGGCAACGCTATCGATAAAGAACAAAGAAAGCACCTTGATTCCTTGGGCAAAGAGCTGCTTTTCCTTATCAAAATGAGCTTTAATGGTTTCGCGTATCTGTATGCGGCGAATGTCTTGCTCATTCACATTGCCGGTGGCTTGCCCTGCGTGTAATAACTCTTGCAGCCCAATATCCACTGTATCATCACGCGCATCAATTTGTTTAATAAACAGGCCTTTATATTGATCCAGTCCATTTGATACATCATAAAGATTTCGTCCCAATTCTAACCGTTTGAGCTGTCGTTTAATCTCACCAGTTTTGAGCTTTACTTCCATTTCAATACGCGCCACGGGAGCCTTCTTAGAAATCTCGATACTTTCCAGATAGAGATAGGCATTGGTACCTGCCAATCCACGCGTTTGAATGCCGCTCACAACAATCTTCTTAACCAGTTTCTGATTATAGGCATCGAGCGCATCGAGCCTGTGAATCTTGTTATGATTGGTTTTATGAGTTGCCGAGTAGCGCATAATGAACAGCGGATTGAACTTTGGCAGGGCGTCCATCGTGGCCGCACCTTCCATCTTTTGCGGTTCATCCAGTATCAGAATTGGACGGTTGGCGGCGATCACGTCGATGGGGCGGCGGGACTGGAAATCGTCTAATTCCATATAAATGCGCCGCTGATCTTTGCCCTTGGCGGCAAAGGCCTGCGTGTTCACGATCATCACGTTGATACCAGCATCACTGGAGAAGCTTTCCAGCTCATGCGGGCTTTTGGAATTATAGATGAAAAATCTTGCGCGCTTGCCATAGCTTTCGGTGAAATGGTCGGCTGTAATTTTGAATGACTTTTTTATGCCTTCGCGTATGGCAATGCTTGGCACCATGATGATGAATTTCGACCAGCCGTAGCGTTTGTGCATCTCAAAAATGCTTTTGATGTAGCAATATGTTTTGCCGGTGCCGGTCTCCATCTCGATATCAATATTGATTTTTGCGCCGGGTTTGTAGGATCTTGGCTTCGGCTTGACCACGCCCTTGCGGTCGGTCTCGGTAAAATCTGCAAGCGATTTTGAGAGAGGTAGGTTCTGACGTTTCTGCACGGCCTGAATGTTTTCTAAAAGCTGAATGTCAGTTAAGCGAATCTCAGTATTTTTGAACCCTTCGTCAAACATGCTGGCCGATTGGGTGCGCCCCGGATCAACGCGATATCGCAGCGCGTCACTTTTTGGCTGTCCGGCAAAGCAATCAAGAACCGCCTCAACGGCATTGGTTTGATAGGGCTGAATTTTGAATTTAAGTTTCATTCTTTGTTCCCCCCATGAGTATTGCTTATGGCTTCCAGAACTTCTATCGAATCGCGTTCACCCTCTGCCTCCAAAAATGCACGGCGCGCAGCGGCGAAACTTTCATATTCGGCTGACGCATGGGAAATTGCCGCATCATGGCTAACTTTACCAGCTCCAGCCAGCACATCACGTTCATTGAATTCCAAAAAACTATCAAGCTTGTCCTGCCAGTCTGTCATAAATACTTGGCGGCGGCGTTTTGCCTGATCTTCGGCAAAATCCAACCACATACTAACAACGCGATTTAACTCTGAAATTTCACCTTCCTCCAAATAGTTTTTGGCGGATGCTGTGTCTTTCTTGGTTACCTGATTACCTTTGAAACTGGTTAGCCCCATATTAGGGAGCAGATGATTGGCCCGCTGTTTAATCAATTCAGCAGCAGTTTTTCCGGTGGCAGCAAAATGCAGCTTGTTCTGGATTTTTTTGAAAAATAACCGCGTTTCCTCGCTGGCGGCCTGATAGTCCCCCGCCAGTGTAAAAATTTCACGCACTCGCAAATACATCCGTGCCTCAGAAGCGCGAATATCACGAATGCGTTCCAGCAATTCATCAAAATAATCGGGAATGCCTTGACCGGCTGCGGGCGGATTTTTCAGCCGCTCGTCATCCATAGTAAAACCTTTTACCAGATATTCCTGCAGACGCTCGCTTGCCCAGCGCCGAAACTGGCTTCCGCGTATGCCGCGCACCCGATAGCCAACGGCCAAAATGGCCTCAAGATTATAATGGTCAATATTGCGCGCTACTTCACGCGAACCTTCAAATTGAACTATCCGGAATTTCCGGATAGTTGCATCCGGACGCAATTCCTCACTGTCATAGATGTTTTTCAAATGCTCATTGGCAGTTTTTACCGAAACATCAAAAAGTTCCCCGATAAGATTTTGAGATAGCCATAGGCTTTCATCAACAAATCGGCATTCCACCCGCGTGCTACCATCCTCTGTTTCATAGAGTAAAATTTCGCCAGTGGGCATGCTTGTAATATCTTTGTTCATTGCCACCGCCCTCAAATTGACTTGACGTCAGTTGCAGGGGAGAGCTGGCGGAAAATTTGATCGACGTTGATTTTGACCGCATCCGAGACAAAACCATTGTCGCGGAACACCACACGCACGGGCTTGTGGGTGGCCAGTTCCTTGACCAGTTCTTCGGTTATGCCTTTGTCAAAACAGGCAATCAGGTCATAAGGTTCGTGATTGATGAAAAAGACGGTTTTGCCCTGAATAGTTTCCTTGCGGATAGGCAGGGTTAGATCAACACCCCAATCCACAAGCACCTGAAACAATAGGTCCTCGGGGTTATCACGCCCCGGCTTGATATTATCCACGGCGGCCAGAAGGTCATCTTGTTTGGTTGCTTCCGGCGTGTAATAGACATCAGCCATGTTTGATGTATCGATTTTTAAAACGCGGAAGCCAATATCCTTGTTCCACTCTTCATGGCATTCCCCTTCAAGGGTTTTCTTACCAGCACGGCGAATGCGCTCTTTGGATATTTCAGCGATGGTTTTGTACCCAGCCTTGAACGCCAATGTTTTTTCATCGGTTTCCTCGGGAAGCTGCACCATGATGAATTTACGGTTACCACCATCCTGAGCATTAAGCTGCATCACAGCGTGGGCCGCAGTCGCAGAACCGGCGAAGAAGTCAAGGACTATGTCATTACCTGTTGCTATTGTCTCCATTAGCTTGCGTGCAACCTTGGTCGGCTTGGGATTGTCAAACACCAAATCCAGTTCTTCAAGCAAAGCATCGTCACTACCGCCATAGTAGAGCAAAGACGGAACATTTTCTTTTGTGTTTTCTAACAAAAGATATTTCCTCTGTGGTTGCGTTGTTTCATCCGGGCCGAACAGGATAAGACCATCTGAAAGCAAGTCTTTCATTGTGGACGGGGGATTCCGCCAACCCCGCGCGGGAACTGGGCATTCCTTTCCGGTCATCGGGTGTTTCAAGGGAATAAAATAATCATCTGGGGCCAGTTTCTTGTTTGGCCAAGCCATAGAAACTAAGCGATAAACTTTTCCTTGGGAGTCCAGTAAATTATAAGCTTTTTCTCCGCCAGAAAACGCTTGCTTGGACATCCATTTTTTGAATACTTCACGGCTCGATTCATTAACGCTTCCAGCGCGTTTTATTACCTCTGCAGCTTTCTGCAATATTATTTCGGCATTATCTTTCAATCTACGAAAGTCTACTTTTTCTTTGAAGGTAGTAATGTCCCGGGCATAAATTGAAATAAGTTCATGTTGCTGCGCGACGCCTTTGGCGTCGCCTTTTGGGTTGCGTTTATCCCATACGATAGTCCCAACATCATTCTTTTCTCCAAAAACTTCACTTAGTAACTTTTCAAGGTTTGGATACTCATTTTCGTCAATATGAACAAATATCGCCCCATCTTCACACAATAAACTTTTTGCCAATTTCAAGCGTCCATACATCATGCTCAACCAGTCCGAATGAAACCGCCCGTTACTATCAGCATTGGCTACCAGCCGCCCGCCGTCCTCGTCCTTCTGGTTCGAACGGCGTAGAAATTCCTCCGGATTCTCGGCAAAATCATCATCATAAACAAAATCATTGCCGGTATTATAGGGCGGGTCGATATAGATCATCTTGATCTCACCCAGATAGGTTTCTTGCAACAGTTTTAGTGCGTCCAGATTATCTCCTTCAATAAACAGGTTTTTCGTAGTATCAAAATCCACGCTTTCCTTGCGGCACGGGCGCAGGGTTTTGGCAATAGGGGCATTGGCAGTAAGCAGGGCTTCGCGCTTGCCCGGCCAGTCAAGGCGGTAGCGTTCCTGAGGTCCTTCGACGATGCTATCCGATAATTCCTGCCGAAGCTGGTCAAAATCTATGGCCAAACGCAGCTTGCCGTTTTCATCCGCTGCCTCGGATACGCAATTTGGGAACAGGTCACTGATTTTTATGATATTTTTATCCGTTAAATCAGGGCTATGCATCTTTAATTTATCCATGTTCTTATTCCTCTATGCCCTAAATATTTTGGCCTGTTGTTTGCTCTAAATCTCGCTGTGCAGCCCGCAACTCTGCGTTGATAGCTATACGTTTATTAAACTGCTTTTCACGGTTCATGCGGGCCGTTATCCGCTCAATTTCCCGCTGTTTAACCCTGATCATCTCCATACGCTCAACACGCTGTGCAATGGATTCATCTATTCCAGCCGCTGCCGGAATCAGAGCACTTAAAATCCTATCATAGAGCGCGCCAAGGTTAAGCACCGCCGGTAAGACTTGCCGTAAGTTATCCTCAGCTTCCCAATCAGAGGCAAAATACTCGCTAACCACCCACTTGGCACTGTCTGCTTCACTCGGTCGCTTGTAAGCTGCAATGACCTTACGTTTATCGCCGTGTATCAATTCAAAAATTAACGGATAGGGAATGGCCTTGTCGATAGCGCGAAGAATATCTTCATCGCATTCGCTGGTTCGCAAATTGATTTCAAAAACCTGAATTTCGGCTACCGTTTTAGTGGCATCCAAATTAATTGTTTCAGGCGCAAGTTTATACTTCCAAACAATACGATTCACCTGATCAACAAAACGCTGTTGTAGTTTTGATGATGCGTGGGCGTGGCCATAAATCTTGTTCTTCGGCAAAACCCGGCCAAATCTTGCGCCCTTGGGATAGTCGAAGAATGCGCTCATTCTGACTTCTCCTGCACCACGAGAAAAGCAATCAGTTCAAAATCATCTAGCCCAGCAATGGTGTCGACCAGCGCAGATGTACGCCCAGCAGAAAACAGGCTGTCGATATCCTTTTCTTCCTTTACCTCAATCATAGAACGAATAGCTGCGCTTAAAAGCTCTGATTGGTGGCTCATATTGCGACCGTCATCGGTAAATTTGTTAAACAAACGGCAAGCTGCCTTGATGGGGACTGATTGTCCCTTGCTGCTGGCGCGAACCAGATCAAGAAGGCGTTTAACTTCTGTATGATCAACAACAACCTCACCATCATTGCCAATATAAACCAGATAATAAGGATGCAGACGGTTCTGCTGATTTACATTGACGCTGTCATGGATATTTTTCAGGGCAAAAATAATGCCCGGCGGCAAGCCAATTGCCGCATCTTCCGGCACCACCGCATGAAGGCCGTTCGGCAAGCTTTCAAGATCACCATTTTCCTTCACATAGTTAAGTAAGTCCATGCGAAAATCATTGAGACCCAGATCAGTAATTGAAAGGCCAGTTTTTACATCTTCCAGCTCAATCACTTCTTCCTGCATCTGTTTAAGCTGTTCCTTGCGATAGGCAATTTCACTACTCTTGGCAGTTAAAACATTGTCATCGCCAGTTGCTGTTACATCAGCAATCATCATGCGGTTTTCGACACGCTCTTTCAGATTGATATATTCATCCAACGTGATATCGGGCCAGTAATTCACAAGTTGAATTTGCGCATTGGGTGACCCAATACGGTCAATCCGGCCAAACCGCTGGATAATGCGAACCGGGTTCCAGTGGATATCATAATTGATCACATAGTCGCAGTCCTGAAGGTTTTGACCTTCGGATATGCAGTCGGTGCCAATGAGAATATCAAGCTCGTTATTGTCATCAGGCATGATGAGATGCTTTTCTTTAGCCCGCGGCGAGAAAAGTGTAAGAACAGACTGGAAATCGTATGTTTTTTTAAGTGTGGTTTTAGGCGCATCTGAGCCTGTAACTTTTGCACTATGCAATTCTTTCGTTTGCAAAAGGTCGGCGGCAATATTTTCGTAAAGATAGTTTGCCGTATCGGCAAAGGCCGTAAAGATCAAAATCTTTCGGTTGTCTGGATTGATGGGATTTTCAATTTTTTCCCGAATTTGTGCCTTTAGGTGTTGCAGCTTGGTATCATCTTCTGGACGAACCATATCCATGGATGCAAGCAGTGCGTCGATCAACGCCAGATCGCCCTTGAGATCATGCTGCCAAGACTGAACATCCATGTCGGCAAGGTTTACTTTGACCTTCTTTCCAACAGTAAACTCACCTAAGCCACTCAAATCATCATCGTCGGCATCAAAATCAGAAGGGTTTTCGGTAAAATCGGAAACCTCTAGTTTGCTATCAAATTTCTCAAAATCAGCAATCGCATCAAGCGTATTGGTGAGGTTCCCTTTCAGCGCGCGCAGGGTGAGGCGAAACGCCTCCACAGAACTTTCAAGACGCTTTAAAAGATTGGTTGTCATGAGTGCCTGCAAACTGCGCTCACGATCCGCTTGCCTCAATCTTCCTTTACCACCGTCAACCTCGGTGTCATAAAGCTCCTCATATTTTCTCATTCGACTTGGCAAAATATAGCTCAAGGGTGCGTAAACAGCCAGTTTCAGCATCGTCAATTGAGCGTAAATTTCGTTCATTTCCATTACATCTTTTCTTGCTGTAATGGGGCAATGGAATGATAGCGGCTTAAGACGCTCAGGAAATTTACCAATATCTTTGGTGTCGTAAAATGTCTCAATGTGTTTACGGGAACGTGCAATCGTCACACTGTCCAGTAACTCGAAAAAATCAAAATCAAGCGAGCGAAGAATTGTTTCTGCCGTGCGATTTTCTGGCGGAAGTTTGGACCAAGCATTAAAAGCTGCCTGTGCCTTGTTGAATATTCCTTCAACGCTAGAATTCGTCTTCAATTTTTTACTTAGGGCTTCCGACTGCCCCTCGTAGGCAAGCGCAAGTTGATTTCTCAAGTCTGTAAAGCGGTTGTTTACAGGTGTTGCTGAAAGCATCAGCACCTTGGTTTTTACGCCCTGTTGAATAACTTGGCGCATCAATTTTTGGTAACGGGTTTCCTTGTCTTTATAAACATCGTTGTTGCGAAAATTATGGGATTCATCGATGACGACAAGATCGTAATTCCCCCAGTTTACACGATTAAGTGGTATACCAAATGAATCCCCGCTAGTGCGCGACAAATCCGTGTGACAAAGAACATCATAATTTAGGCGATCCTTGGCAAAAAGATTGGTTTTTAAGTTGCTGTTATAATTCAGCCAGTTGTCCGCAAGTTTTTTTGGGCAAAGAACAAGAACCGCTCGATTGCGAAGCTCATAATATTTAATAACCGCTAGAGCAGTGAATGTTTTGCCTAGACCAACACTATCGGCGAGAATACAGCCATTATATGTTTCCAGCTTGTTTATAATGCCGGTCGCAGCATCGCGCTGAAAATTAAAAAGCTTATTCCAGACAAGGCTATCCAAATACCCAGTTCGATCATTGGGAAGTACGTCTTCGTCAATTTCTTCAAGGAATTCGCTAAAGAGATTGTACAAGATCAGAAAGTATATGCGCTCTGGTGAATTCTCATGATAAACGGACTCAATGTGCTGGCAAATGGTTTCCGTAACATCTTCTAGCTTTTCAGGGTCGTTCCAAATTTCATCAAACAAATCGATATAGGTGTTGGCGTGAGGTGCTTCATCAAATCGATTAACGATATTTGAGACCGCGTTGCCCTTCTGATAACCGAGATCAACAGCCGTAAAACCGTTAACTGGCATATAAGCAAGGTTAGCCGAATTGTTCTCAACGCAAACAAACTGCTGCATTGGTGCCTTCGTTTTATTAGAGCGAAACGTGGCTTTCTTACGAATCCAGTCTGCACATTCACGCGCTACCGCCCGCTGTGTCAGTTTGTTTCGTAGTTGTATTTCGAATTCAGAGCCATAAAGACTGCGTTCTCGCTGCATTTTGGGAATGAAAAATTCGCGCCGCTCTTGTTTGACTTGATCTGTCGCCCCTTCAGGAACGAAAGTCGGGGCTGTGAAAATAAAATTCAGGTGATCAATTTTTTTTAATTCCGACTTCAAAGTCTCAAATGCATAAATAGAAAAACACGAAGCGGCAATTTTCAACTTCGAACTGTGTTTCAGGGAGGTTTTCAGATCATCACCAAGCAAACTATTGATGTTATCAATCACTTTCATTTACCTGCTCCCTTTTTTATTGACCTTGCCACTGAAGTTGAGCGATCTTCTCTGTCTTCATTCACAACCTCATCATGCTCCGTTACATATTCGCGCATGTACTCTCTCAAAACTTGCGCGGCAGGCTTGTCCTGCTTGCGGCAAATCTTTAGGAATTTTTCCCGGAGTTCACGTTGAACACGGATGCGAAAGCCTGAATCTTTTGTCATTCATAGATGGTACACATTGGATACACCTTTGTGTAGGATTTTTTGATTTGACTTCAAACTATACAGGACAGCCCTTTCGAGAGAAAATACGCTCAATAGGCCTTGAAGGTATTGCAGTGCTACCTCAAGCCAACCGTCAGAGGGATGCAACGGGAGAGCGCAGCGTCTCCCTTGCCAAGTCAGTTCTGTATTACAGAACACAGCTTGCAGCGCGCTGTAAATTCTGTATCACTAATTCTATACTTTCCGTCTGATTTTGCACCGCCTATTGAATGCACCCTTCGCATAGGATCACTTCTTGGCCTCTGATTTTGAACAATTCAGAAATTATGCCTCCACTGTTCTTAAGGCTAAGGCCTTTGAAACAGACTCGGGCAAGGAATCGGCGCACCTATTTCGAGCATCACTTGAGACTACCCAAGGGCATATAAACTGGACCAGCGGGGCAAAAAATGCGCATGGGGAAATTTTCCGATTAACGCCCGGGTTCCTTGATATCTATCAGCCGAACGCGCTTGCTGATCGGCACAATGGTAGGTTCATTATAGCAATGCACTCGGCTCTATTCGTAGCGATTACCGAATTTACCATGTTCTGCTTTGCGCAACGCGGGTTCTTTTCCGATATCGGGGATGCCGCGATAGAGACCTCGCCAACACCGATTAACGACAGGCCACCGGGGCTTTGGCTGATAGACCTAACTAACACCGGCGGGCGCGTAAATGCGGAACACAATGCACGGCTAATTCCCAAATGCACTGATCGATACGTTATGTCGATCTACCTAGCATTGCTGATGGCGCGGTTCGTTTGGATGCATGAATTGGCACATTGCTTCAATGGCCATGTTGGTCTGATTCATGACCAAGGGATCGCAATCAGATTGTACGAATCGCAAGACCCACAAACACTGATTGGATTTTCACGACCTTCGCATAACATGGCCGATCGTTCGAAACGGTTGCATTGTCTTGAACTGGACGCAGACCAGTCCGCTTTGTCGTCAAGCATGCGTATTCAGACTGATGACAATTTAGAAAATATTGTTGGAATTGCTGAACTGGACAAACAAACCCGACAACGTCTGATGTTGTTCGGGTCTTACGCAATGACATGGTTGTTTGAAGAGTTTCAAGTTTATCTTAATGCGCAGGGTGGGGAGACACATCCGTTGCCTTACTTACGGCTGCATGGCTTGATGCAAACCTCAGCAAAAATCCTCCCTGCACATATCAATAATTTTACTGCAATGGATGCGGAAGTTTGCTCACAATTTGATTTTGTCAGGCGTTCGATTCCGGGTTTCTACGAAAGCAAAAGCGTTCTAACAGATCGCGCGCACCCAAAGATTGTCGATGAACTGGGCGGACTATCAGAATTCTTCCAAGGCATGCTACCTGACCTTGAGCCGTTGCAATTTTCACAAAAATAGCGCGCTAACACATTAAGACCGGATCATCAGATTGCAGCGATACATAGAAATACTGGTTTCCGGTAATTCGTTTAGGAACACGGAAAATGCGTCCAATTGGTTTTTATGAATTCTGCCGACAGGCATGTGCTGATCAAATGCGTCAATGTCTACATCCTTGTCCATATTGATAAATAAGAACCCATGCTTACCGGTATCAGTCTCTTCGCTAATGGGTTCTATTTTCTGATCAACTATAGATATTGGCGCAGACATGGTGCCAATTTTAGCGGGTATTGCCGCTTGTTCTGGCGATAGGGGAAACGAATACCAGTTACCTCTATAGTTTTGCAGCGCAGCGAGATGGCCAGAATGCGCGCAATCAACGCGAAAATAAAACCGTTCACCAAGATGTAAGGTGGCGTCTTCCACTTGGTTTTCATTGGAAAATGCAATGATTGAGGGAATCGCCTTCGTGTAACTGAATACCTCTACGCGACCATAAAGACTGCATGACTGTAATAGTTCTGACCAATTGATAGACGACGCGTCACCACCTATTTGCGCAGATCGCGCAGTAAAAAATTCATCTTCAAATTGATCTGCAATTGCGGGGCTATTTGTTAGTAACCAATTGAAAACTTGGCCTGCACGGGCGGCGGCAATTTTACCTTTGCGAAAATTATCCTCGTATCCTTTTCCAATATAAAGCCCACCGAAAGCCACTTTGAAAAGATCGTGCCAACTCAGATTATGGTCTTGGCGCGCGTGTAATACCGCTTTGTAAAGTGTTTTGATTTCGTCTGGACTAACATTGTGCCAATCGATTTCCCGAAAACTTTCCATACCCATTTACCTGAATTTTACCCGCTGAAATACCTGCATCACTTGTCTTATGACTTGCACATCCACGCAAGACAATAAGAAAGGAATTATCCATGACAAATGATACGCACACGACACCGCGTTTGAAGAAAATGCGTAAGAAAAAACCCAAACCCTTTGCAACCGCCATCACTATGGGCCTCTCCATATCATCGGGACTGATGCTTGGTTTTGCAGTTCCAAACTTAATCGGAGCGGAGACTGGTTTGGATGTTGCCAAAGCCATTTTGTTGGCCGGTTCTGGCGCGTTAGTATCGCTGGGTGTTAACCGCCTTGCTGTTGAAAAAGGCGCGGTACAAGCTGCAATCGGTACAACTGGTGCAACCCTTGTTAGCACGGCTTCAATGCTAACAGTTGGTTTTGGCCTGTTTGCAGCAACCTATTCTGGTCTGGTGATCAAAGATGTTGATGCGCTTCGCCAGCAAGAATTCGGTACGGAATATGCTGAATTTATTGATCTGCGAAACCAAAAAGCAATTGAGGCCGGTCGCGCTGCGCCGGTAATCCGCGCCATCGTCGATGATTTAGCTGCCAAAGAATCCTGTGAGCAGCAATCCAGTTGTGTCAGTGGGCGGGGGAACGGCGGCGTTGGCCCTGTTTCACGCGCATTATCCGATGAACGCCAACGTGCAGAATCCATAGCCGCGCAGGTTGAAGCCGGTGACATTGTTCGAAAAACTGCGTTGGAACGCTCGAACAACCTGCTGGCTCAATATCAAAATATCTTGGGTGACGGTGAACTGTCGGACACCGAACGCCGCAAGAATTTACAGGCTAATGTTGCTCTGGCAGGACAAACCATAAGTGACCTGAATGAAGCGGTGCCGACCGCCTTGCTTTCAGCCTTTGTCAGTGAGTTACGCAGTGGCGTAGTAATCCCCGGGCGTGCAGATACAACTCGCAAGGTAAATTCATTGCTGGCAGGTTATGCCGATAGTTTGAACACTGTTCTAAATTCGGTGGAGCGTGGTTCTGATGCTCGTCCTAGGTTCCCGGGTAAGGCAGGCGTATCGGATACCTTTTCCTATCTCGGACATTTTTTGCCAATCGCGGCAATTGTTGCGGTGGTGGAGTTAATTTTTCCTCTCACGCTTTGGCTCTATACCTATTTCACGCTTGTTGGGCGCGTTTACCGTGATGATCCTCCCGAATTTGATGAAGGCCCGGATGCGGATAGCTTTGAGGGTCTGGTTGCCATGCCGCCAGTTAAGTTGGCTCCAGAACCAAACAACAAGCCACCTCGCAACTCCCATGGCTCAACCAAATCTCAACACCGCTCCCAAAATCGTGGGGGGAGATAAACCATGCCATTTGATACATCAAATATGCCTATCAGTG
The DNA here is from genome assembly GCA_024280375.1 of Alphaproteobacteria bacterium. Lineage (GTDB taxonomy): Bacteria > Pseudomonadota > Alphaproteobacteria > Rhizobiales > Rhizobiaceae > SZUA-100. The sequence continues at coordinate 23,359 of JAJRQF010000094.1, forward strand.
GCGGCATTATCCTTGCTGCTGCGTTTTATGCCGGGATTAGTTTCTTTGGCACGGGCCAAGTGATTGCCAAGCGTACGATTGAAAACTCGGATTGGGGCGCAACATGCCAATCTGCTTTGCGGGTGGAAATCTCCACCCGCAGGGAACCGGTGACGATCATCCCCCGAACAGATTGCAATTCTCTTTTGGGCGGTTTTCTGCCTGAGTTAGGTGCGCTTTGTAACAAGTACGGCAACCCTGACCTGAGCGGCGGCACGACAAACATGCTGCGTGAAAAAGAACGTCAACGCCGCGAGTCAGAAGATCGCCGGATTGCACTGGCGGCATCACAAACCGGTTCAAAGTGTGATTGCGCCGTATCTGTGGTGAGCCAAAATCGCCTTGACTGGGCCATCCTAGCTGGATCGGCACGATTGATTTCACCGGCCTCAACCACCCAAAACCTCAATTCTGAATTGACCCGCGCACTGTATTCGCCGCATTGCGCCCAACGATAGGAGGCCAAAATGATTTTTGGTTCTGTAGAAATCGACAATGAATCTGTGAATACGCACCGGGATAGTTACCTGTTGCCAAATATTTCCGTTGTTTCTGTGCGCCGTCCGTTTTTAGCGGGCGCGCTAATGTGCGGAACGGGGTTTGGCGGGTTAGGGTTTGCTTTTTATGATCTTTGGCGTCCCGGCGAAATCATAACCATCATTGCAGGAATTGCCTTAAGTCTCATTGCCGGAGTCTGGCTGGGGCAGTTAAAATTACTCAGCCGTGATCTGCGTAATAGCGAATTATCCGGTGCGATATGGGGATCATACAGCCACCTCAATTGCATCCGCCGCAAGATCATCACCGCCATGCGCAGTACATCTCAGGAGGGGCAAATATGAGCCAAGAAAAATCAAGCCGAGGCATTGTTTTCAAAATAAACTTGTATCTGCTGGGCGCATCTTCCTACGCCGTTGGCGCATGGTTGATTTGGCCTGACAGCCTAAAATGGTGGGGGTTTGGGCTATTGAGCATAGTGCTCGGCCTTTCCGCGCCCGTACTGCTGACCAAGGCCATTGTCATGATGGCCAGACTTCATGCTCGCGACAAAGAATTTGCCGAGTTTGAAGAAGCTAACCCTACGGCTGAACCATCGGAACTGGCGAGCATTGATGATCTAAAAAGAGCGGGGATGATCAAATGAGCATGCCATACGGACGCCTTCTTGGCATATCTCTTAAGGACAACACGCCGATATTTGCGCCAAAGCCCAGTCATAGTTTGCTGATGGCATCTGCTGGCTCATGGAAAACTACGGCTGGCGCAGTCCCTTGGTTGCTTTCCATGATCGGTGATTCCAACCGGGCGATTATTGTGAATGATTGTAAGAATGGAGAAATCGCGGCGCAGTGCGCAGATACCTGTGCTCGATACGGGCGCAAAGTCGCAATAATTGATGATTTTGCTATTCTGGGTAATGACAACCCTTACCGCGTTTCGATCACGCCATTCGGCGGCATAATTGCAGCACATGAAAGCGGTAATGGCGAACTGATATTTGCCACCGAAACCGCAAACCATGCTTTGATTTCTGAACCTGCCAATGATTCTCGCAACCAGTATTGGCGGGATGAATCCCGAACGCTTCAAGAATTTGCCCAACTTGCATTATTAAAGCGTCACCCAAAACTTGCCGTTCCGGGCGGGGTTTGGGCGATGTTGGCAAACCCTGATGTTTTGATCAGCGCAGCTAAAGTTGAAAAAGAAGAGGGTGATGAAGTACTTTCTGCCCTTGGCGCGCATATCGTTGATATGGCTGAAAATAACAAAGAACATTTTGGCCAACATCGTGGTTCGGCATTAAAAGCACTTCGAATTTACAGCGCAGGAAGTCCACTTCACCATGCAGGTGTGGATTCAGATGTTACCCATTCCCAGTTATTGCGCGAGAAATATATAGTGTTCATTGTTGGCCCGCAGCGGCACATGTCGCGCCTTGGGGCGCATTACGCACTACACCTGCAAAGCTTCGTAGAAAGCTTACTCTCTGATGCTCAAGGACAGGTGGATTTCATCCTAGATGAGGCCACAAACGCGCCATTGAAAGCACTGGTATCGGCTTTAACTACCATGCGTGGATTTGGTGGTAATTGCCACTTTATCGTCCAGAGCCTATCGGAACTTCAACGCGCCTATGGTGAAAAAGAAACCGCCACGATTCAAGAAAACGCCCTGATCAAGCAATGGTACGGGTTTAGTTCGTTTGAAGAAGCGGAGCGGATGAGCCGCGCGATGGGAGAATCGCAGGTCATCAATAAAAGCCTTGGGTTTAATTCAGGGCAATTGGATTACACCGGCAATATCGGCACCAGCAAGGACCGGATGTTTTCTGCTGAACGGCTAATGCGCTTAAAACCGGATGAGCAAATTCTGCATATCAAAGATGTTGGGTTTTTCCATTGTCGTAAAATCCAGCAACACCAGATTGCACCGTTTTGTCATGGTGAGTTGGCGGACAATCCACTCGAAGGCCCGCAACGCCCTGCCGATCCGCGTATCACCCTCAATATCGACAAAGGGGCGCGCAAATGAAACCCCGTTTCCTGCGCCCCAGCTTCTTTTACTGGGTTTTGGTGCCAATAGCCCTCTATGGCGTATTTATGGCTGTCGGACTTCCTCACGGGATTTGGTCTTACGAATTTATTGATAACGGCAGTCGATACGATCCCTACCTTGAGCGTCACTATACATCCTGCACGTTCTGGGGGCCGTATGGGGTGCATACAATTTCCGCCAAAAATGGGCGTTGCGGCCTCATCGCATTCTTCAAAGAAGGGGCGCATTGATGTTAATCTACGAGCTGCACCCAAGGCGTGACCGGACGGCGTTCAAGGCCAAGTTCAGTGGTGAATTCAATTCGGATCAGGCTTTTCATGACGGAAAGCACTGTGTCTTGCGATGCGCCATTGGCAATACTGGTTTCACAATCCGCGCGTATTTCTGCATCAACGCCGTAAGGGCTGAGTTTTACCCAAAACTCATCATAACCCATTGGCTCAAGCCACTCTTCAACGTCCTGCACATGTTTAAAATTTCTCATGAACACAGAGTATCACAAGCAGATTCTGCGGCGCAAATTTAGCCGAAAACCTGCCATCAAAACTAAGGAGACTGCAATGTCCCGCATCACAGAAGACCTGAAACGAACCTTTGATCTGGCAAGTTTACGCCAGAGGGCAAAAAGCCTGACGCGCCCAGTTGACCTTGAAAAAATGAGCGAGATCACCAAGCGTTACTCCCGTGAATCCAGCAAGCAGGACAAACTGTACAGGCACACTTATAAAACCCGAGTTGAAAAAGCATTGCAGGCCCGAATTAACAAGGCAGGGGCAAAATCCCTGACACTAAAGCATCGCCTGTTTGGATCAGATAATTTCGACAATGTTGCGTTAACACGCCAAGCCCATCGCGATGTACAACATGATCACTCGCGCCGCATGTCACAACTAGCAGCCCGCGAAACCCAAGAACTTAATGTGGTGGTTTCAACCGCCGAACAACGTGATGCCAAGAAACAGCATTTGAACGAAAAAGTTCGCGGTGATTTTCAACGCGCCACAGATCGGCGTTCAACGCTGGATCGGCGGCGGTAGGGAGAACGTGCCACGAAATGATCAATTCAAAACAATAAATTGGCCAATAAAGGCTGCAAATATGACGACACCAAATAACGAAAGGAAAAAGCTATGACGAAAATTGAAGAAACACAAATTACTGAGGCACGCCAAAGTTTTACAGGAAGCAAATTGTCCGAAAGCCAGTTTGATGAAAGTTGGATGCTGGCCAAAATCATGCATCGTGGCATTCATAAATCGGGCAGCTTTCGTGAAAAACTAACCGATTATTCTTATGCATTTTCCCGGGGTGAAAAATTCGATGCCATGAAGGGGGAGACGATCATCCGCGATCAATTCAAGGCGCGTTACGGTGAAACATTAAACCAAGTGCGTGAGAATCTAAAAACCCGTGAAGCGAATATTGGCCTGTCCGGACATGAGCTAGCACTTGATCATGCCCGTATGGTGGAACCTCTGATCCGCGATGGCAAAACAATGCCGTTCTATCGCGCTTATGATCAAGCAGGTTGCGCGCTAGCAGCAAAGCTAAACATTACAGAAGTTGGCGCGAAGTCCCTCATGTCAGATACTTACAGCAAAAATGAAGGCCAAGAGTTTTATGCAACTGGCAAAGCACTGGAAAAGAAATTTCACGAGCCGGTACGCGCAGCAGAACAGCAGGCAAGGCAGGCTCAGCGCGCGAATACACGCTCTCAAACGAGGGCGTAACTGAATTATCTAACTATATGTAAACGCAATATTTCTTGCATTATTAGGAATATATATCTATTTTGTTCTGCTTATGTTCTGGCTAGAGTAAGGAATGTATGGCACAAAGATAAGAAACGGAGACGAAATGAAAGAGGGCAATACAGACAAAGCGAATTCAGAAGCGGGGATGGCAAAGAATACGCCGCCCACGCTGAGCATTAATTGGGAACTTTACGGTAAGTATCTGGAGGAAAGTGACCTCTCAGACGCTGAAAAGCGCGAGTTTCTAAAAACTATTTGGGCTATCGTTGTGAGTGCTGTCGATCTTGGTTTTGGCGTGCACCCAGTCCAGCAAGCTGCCGGTAATATTTGTGAGCAACAGGCGGAAATTGGCAAGTTTATCGCGGCACAATCGGCATCCATGCTAACATCATCCAAGAAATCCAAAAAGATATTTAACACATCCGCTGATCGGCAATCCGGCCAATCTCAGACAAGGAGTCCAGAATGACAACAAGTACAACACCCTTAAAAGCAGTGATCTATTGCCGTGTATCCAGCAAAATGCAGGTCGAAGAAGGCCACGGTTTAGAATCTCAAGAACCCCGTTGCCGTGAATATGCTACGCGCAAAGAATACGAAGTTGTCAAAACCTTCTATGAGAAAGCTGTTTCTGGCGGCTCTTTTGACAGGCCTTCATTTAATGCCATGTTGGATTTTGTTCGAAAATCTAAAATCGAAGGCGTGGTTGTGATTATTGATGATATCAGCCGGTTTGCCCGCGATATTGAGGGGCATTGGACCTTGCGCCGCGCCTTAAAAGAAACAGGTGGCACATTGGAAAGCCCATCTATTACTTTTGGTGAAGATAGCGATTCAATCCTAATTGAAAATCTTTTGGCATCCGTGTCACAGCACCAACGCCAAAAGAATGGGGAGCAAACCAAAAACCGCATGCGCGCCCGCGTCATGAACGGCTATTGGGTATTTCATGCACCGCCGGGCTTTCGCTATGAAAAGACCAAAGAACACGGCAAGCTGCTAGTGCGTGATGAGCCTCTGGCCTCAATCATACAAGAAGCATTAGAAGGCTTTGCCTGCGGTAGATTTGAAACCCAAGGCGAGGTTAAACGCTTTCTTGAAACCCAGCCTGACTTTCCTAAAGATCGCCGTACCGGACTTGTGCGTTTTGAGGAAGTCGCCCGCCTGATGCGCCGAGTGCATTATGCAGGGCATGTTGAAGCCCCTGACTGGGGCGTCAGTCTGCGCAAAGGCCATCATGAGGGGATTATCTCTCTGGAAACCTATCAAGCCGTCCAACGGCGGATGAAAGAAGCCGCAAGAGTTCCTGCGCGTAAAGATATCAGTGCCGATTTTCCATTACGCGGATTTATTTTGTGTAATGACTGTAAAAAGCCGCTCACCGCATGCTGGTCCACCAGTAAGACCAAAAAGAAGCACCCATACTACCTATGTCCAACCAAAGGCTGCGCCAGCTATCGCAAGTCTATCCGCCGCGATGTGCTCGAAGGTGATTTTGCTAAGGTAGTGCGCTCACTACAGCCCTCTGAGGGCTTGTTCGATCTAGTGAAGGCAATGTTCAAAGATGCGTGGACGCAACGCATGGCGCAGGCTGAGGGGATGATCCAAGGCCTTAAGCGTGAAGCTGTCCAAGTAGATAAGAAAATCGAAAGCCTGCTGGATCGTATCGTGGAAACTGAAAATCCTCGTGTCATTGCTGCATACGAAAAACGTCTGTCCAAATTGGAAACAGACAAACTGATATTAGTGGAAAAACAGCGAAATGGCGTAAAACCCGCCCATAGCTTTGACGATTTGTTCGAACTCGCCACAAGTTTCCTCGCAAACCCTTGGAAACTATGGGAATCAGGTCAACTAACCCTCAAGAGAACAGTGCTAAGATTGGCCTTTTCCGAGCGTATTGCATACTGCCGAAACGAAGGACTTCGAACCCCAACAACTACCTTACCATTCAAGGTGTTAGAGGGTTTTCACATAGGTGAAAACACAATGGCGGAGAGACCGGGATTCGAACCCTGGAGACGGTCACCCGCCTACACACTTTCCAGGCGTGCGCCTTCGACCACTCGGCCACCTCTCCGCATATTTTAGTGGAGTTATGCCAAACTCCGGATAGTTCGTCACGTCAAGTCAGGCGCCACGCA
>JAJRQF010000095.1 GCA_024280375.1 Alphaproteobacteria bacterium
CTCACATCAATGCCTTCGGCCATTTTTTGTTGAGCCGCCAACTGGTCGCAATCCATGATGAATTTTTCATAGGATGATACAAGTCCGCCTTCCAGCCAACCGGCGGAATGCAACATAAAATTCACCCCGCCGAGCATTGCCGGCCAAAGGGTTCCAGCGCTTTCATAGGCCGCTTGCGCATCCGGCAGTTTTGAACCGGTGAGCGAACCACCAGAGCGGAACGGAATGCCAAATTTGCGGGCAAATTGTGCCGCGCCAAACAACACCTGCGCCGGTTCCGGGGTGCCAAAAGCGGGTGCGCCCGACTGCATTGAAATCGAGGTTGCAAAAGTGCCCATCACCACAGGCGCGCCGGGTCTGCACAATTGGGAAAATGCGATTGCCGATTGCGCCTCGGCCAATACTTGCGTCAAAGTTCCAGCCACTGTTACCGGCGACATTGCGCCGCCAACGATGAACGGAGATATGATTGTCGCCTGATTGGCCCGCGCATAGACCTTTAGCGCGCCAAGCATGGTTTCATCCATCACCATTGGAGAATTGATATTGATCAGGCTGATCAATACACAATTTTGATCGACAAATTCCTCACCAAACAGAATTTTGGCCATTGCGACCGTATCTGCCGCCCGTTCCGGTGACGTGACTGACCCCATAAACGGCTTGTCGGAATATTTGATATGCGCATAGACCATATCCAGATGGCGTTTGTTGACCGGAATATCCACCGGCTCGCATACGGTTCCGCCGGAATGGTGCATGGCAGGTGCCATATAGGCCAGTTTCACGAAATTTTGAAAATCTTCAATCGTCGCATAACGCCGCTCGCCCTCGAGATCACGCACAAATGGGGGGCCATATACCGGCGCAAATACGGTGTTTTTTCCGCCAATTACTACGGAACGTTCCGGGTTACGAGCATGTTGAGTAAAGGATGATGGAACTGTTTTCATCAGTTCCCGGCACAGCCCTTTGGGAAAATGCACCCGCTCGCCCTGAACGTCCGCACCGGCATCCTTCCACATGGCAAGTGCTTCCGCATCTTCGCGAAATTCAATACCGATCTCCTCCAGCACAATATCCGCATTGCCTTCGATGATCGACATTGCTTCTTCATCAAGGATTTCAAATTCAGAAATTTTGCGTTGAATATATGGAAGCTGCACATATTCGCCGCCGCTTTGGCTGGCGCGACGGGCGGCAGCTCCTCCGCGCAATCGGCGTCTGCCGGTATTTTCGGGAGATACGGATTGAGGCTCGTCTAATTTCTGGTTCATGGGTGCGCTCCTGTTGCAAAAGCAACAAATTGTCTGATTGCACCATATCCTAAGTCGTCCAACCTCTCGCAACTGCCTGCTTGCGCCACGCTCTGGCGCATCGACGATATTCAATTTGGCCAACGTGGAGCCAATTGATCAATCTATCGCTATACTGTCGCATTCAATGGCAATCTCGTCGTATTGTGAGAATATATTTAAGCGCAATAATGCGTACTTTTCACAATCAGATAAACATGATACGAAGCCGCGTTCTACCTGCCAATTACCGAAAAAATTTCAGGAACTCCCATGGCCGACGAAGAAGACATCATCCTTTCCGAACTTTCCGATGACGAACTTGTGCTGCAAATGCACGATGACCTCTATGATGGATTGAAAGAGGAAATCGAGGAAGGCACTAATATTCTGCTTGGGCGCGGTTGGGTGCCCTACAAGGTTCTAACCGAAGCATTGGTTGAGGGAATGCGGGTTGTCGGCGAAGACTTTCGCGACGGCATACTATTTGTGCCGGAAGTTCTGCTATCGGCCAATGCGATGAAATCGGGCATGTTTATTTTGCGGCCCCTGCTGGCAGCAACCGGTGCGCCCAAACAGGGCACAATGGTAATAGGCACGGTTAAAGGAGATATTCACGACATCGGTAAAAACCTCGTCGGCATGATGATGGAAGGTGCTGGATTTGAAGTGATTGATCTTGGCATCAACAATCCGGTTGAGGATTACCTTGCGGCCATCGAAGAGCACAAACCGGAGATTCTGGGCATGTCTGCCTTGTTGACCACCACAATGCCCTATATGAAAGTGGTTATTGATACGCTGAAGGAAAAGGGCATTCGCGATGATTTGATCGTGCTTGTGGGTGGTGCACCGCTGAACGAAGAATTTGGCAGCGCTATTGGTGCCGACGCCTATTGCCGCGATGCGGCTGTGACTGTTGAGACCGCAAAAGATTTAATGAACCGCAAACACAATCAACTGGCAACGGCCTGATCTGGCGATTGGGAAATTCTCCGCCTAGGGTCGTAGTAGCATTTATATGACGCTGATTTGGCGACCAGAATCGACATCGAAATGGCCAATGATCATTCAAACCTGAAAAATGATGGCAATTTGAATCGCCTGCGTATCATCGCATGCGGTGCGTTGGCGCGTGAGGTATTGTCGCTCACTAATTCCCTTGCCCACATTGATCTAATTTGCCTTCCGGCAATTTTGCACAACAGCCCGGAGAAAATTCCTGCCGCAGTAGATGAAGCCATTATCAAAGCTAAGGCCGAAGGCTATGGGCATATCTATATCGCCTATGCGGATTGCGGCACCGGTGGCAGGCTCGATCATGTCTGCCGCAAACACGGAGTTGAACGTATTGCCGGGCCTCACTGCTTTTCCTTCTACTTTGGCAATGATGATTTCATTGCTCGTGATGAAGATGATATTTACACGTTTTTTCTGACAGATTTTTTGGCCCGTCAGTTTCGTGCCTTTGTTATTGAGCCGCTTGGCTTGGACAAACACCCGGAATTGCGGGACAGTTATTTTGGTCATTACAAAAAACTGGTCTATCTGGTGCAGGAAGAAGACAGCGAGTTAGATTTAGCTGCAGAAAATGCGGCTGAATTTCTGGGACTTGAATATGAACGCCGCGTAACCGGTTATGGCGATTTGACCGCCGCAATTGAAGATCTTGGTTCTGCTGGTTAATTTGCCAGATTACCTGCTTTAATCTTGACCATCACTCCACACTTTCACACAATGTACAACTGGAGGAACCATGGTTACAGAAACATTTGATTATATTGTTGTTGGTGGCGGCAGTGGCGGTTGCACCGTTGCCAGCCGGTTAAGCGAAGGCCAAAATTCAAGCGTATGTATGCTCGAAGCGGGTGGCGATGGCAAAAACGTCATGATACGCGTGCCTTCAGCGGTGGCTGCAATTTTGCCTCGGCCGATATTCAACTGGGCCTATAATACCGAACCACAGCCGGGACTCAACGGTCGAAAAGGCTTTCAGCCACGCGGCAAGGCGCTTGGTGGCTCCAGCGCAATCAATGCGATGCTTTATGTGCGTGGGCACCAATTAGATTATGATGAGTGGCAGGATCTCGGCAATAACGGTTGGGGTTGGGATGATGTTTTGCCCTATTTCAAGCGGGCCGAAAACAATGCCCGCGGCGGCGATGATCTTCATGGCGATCAAGGCCCACTTAGCGTAAGCGAGCAGGTCAGTCCGCGCCCAATTGCACAAGATTTCATTAAAGCAGGCGAGCAGCTGCAATACCCCTCAAATCCAGATTTTAATGGCCCGACCCAGGAAGGGTTTGGGATGTTTCAGGTTACTCAAAAAGATGGCGAGCGCCAAAGTGTTGCTGCCGCCTATATTCATCCGGTGATGGATCGCAAAAATCTTGATGTGAAAACCAGAGCAACGGTTCATCATATTATTTTAGACGGTAAGAAAGCGGTAGGCGTTGCCTATGAACAAAACGGTGCCGTGCATGAGGTTCGAGCCAATAAGGAAATCATCCTTTCCGGTGGCGTATTTGCCTCTCCGCAATTGCTGATGCTTTCGGGTATTGGCCCGGCCGACCACCTGAAATCACATGGTATTGATGTAAAACATGACCTCCACGGCGTCGGACAGAACCTTCAGGACCATATTGACTATATTTCCGCCTATAAGTCCCCTTCCCGCGACCTGTTTGGCCTGTCGCTTGGCGGTGGCATGGACATCATCAAATCAATATTTGAGTGGCGCAATCATCGCACCGGCATGTTGACCAGCCCGTTTGCCGAAGCTGGCGCATTTATAAAGTCAGACCCAGCGCTGGAGCGGCCAGACCTGCAAATGCATTTTGTTGTCGGCATCGTTGATGATCATTCGCGCAAGCTGCATATGGGGCATGGATATTCCTGCCATATCTGCGTATTGCGACCTAAAAGCCGCGGATCGGTTACGCTTGGTTCAACTAATGTGAGCAAACCTCCGAAGATCGACATGGGTTATTTTTCCAATGAGGATGATCTTGATCTCATGGTCAAAGGTTTTGGCATAATGCGGCAGGTGCTTGAGGCGCCTGCATTGGACAAATGGCGCGGTAAGGAACTCTATACTGAAAACATGCACGAAAATGATGCCATTAAATCGATGATTCGCCAAAGGGCTGATACAGTTTATCACCCGGTTGGCTCCTGCAAAATGGGCGATGATAAAATGGCCGTGGTGGACGACCAATTGCGGGTTTACGGTATTGAAAACCTACGCATCGCTGATGCCTCAATCATGCCAACGCTGATTGGTGGCAATACAAATGCGCCGACCATCATGATTGGGGAAAAATGTGCGGCAATGATCAAGGGTGAATAGCCGCAATTCCACTATTGGATATTTTGAGGGTATTTGAATTGCGACACCCTGGCGCTAACAGAACAGAAAACGCCAGTATTTACACCATCACTGTATATTTTACCCACGACAAAGCATTGAAAACAATAAATTAATGACCATGTTGTGGGAAAATGACGGATTATTTTTGCAAGTCGCAATTATATGATAACCCGTCGTCGGTAGTATATCGAAAACGGTACAGTTTTTACAAAGTACGAACAGGAGAAATCGAGTGGCAAAACTCACAATTGTATATTGGCGTGACATCCCGGCTCAGGTAATCGTTAAAGCCGGACGCAGATCGGTCGCCAAACGTGAATTGAGCCTTCGATTTGTCGAAGCCATTGATATGTGTGCAATGCGCTCCGGGTTGGCGGAAACCGATGCCTATCTGGAAGAATGGCGCAAGGCGGAACCGGTTGAAGTGAGTGATGATCTGGAAGTTGAGGCACAAGCGGCGGCTGACAGAATTGAACAAGAATACGACAAAGATCGCCTGAAGAAACTGATTGATTCTGAAGGGCGGGAGAGCAGCTAACAAGCCCTGGGGACAATTCTCAGGCATTTGAGAAGGACGCACCCCATGGTCGACAAAATTGCAGCCTCGATCGAAGTCTCCCCCAAACAGGCAATTGAATTTGCCGAACTGCCCGGTCTCTTCCCGGCTGGCACCAAGGTATATATCACCGATGTGGGCACCGATAGCGCCGAAACGCTCGCGGCTGCGGCCAAAAGGGTTCGCACGCTAGGCTATGATCCGGTGCCGCATTTTGCCTCACGCCGCCTAACCTCTAAACAAATGCTCAAAGACCGGGTCTCGATGCTAACCGGTGAAGCCGGCGTAACTGACGTGCTGGTTATTGGTGGCGGGCTGGACAGACCTGCCGGTCCCTTCACATCGACTATGGAAGTTTTGGAAAGCGCTGAATTCGACCGATATGGCATTACTGATATTGGCATTGGCGGTCATCCTGAGGGCTCACCGGATTTTTCCGAAGATGTTGCCTATGGAGCGCTTCGGTTGAAAAAGAACTTTGCGATACGCACCGATGCCAGGCTTCGCATTGTCACCCAGTTCGGGTTTGACGCGGAAAAATTCATTCAATGGTCAGATGGTTTAAAAGATGCAGGCATTGATATGCCTGTGCATCTTGGTGTTGCTGGTCCTGCAAAAATTACCACATTGATCAAATTTGCTGCCATGTGCGGAGTTGGCAATTCAATTTCGTTCCTTAGAAAACGTGGTTCAGCACTTGCGACCCTTGCAACCGGGTTTTCACCAGAAAGTGTTGTAGGCCCGATTGAGCACCATGTTCAAATGGCTGAGCGCACGGCAATTCGTCAAATTCACGTGTTTCCGTTTGGTGGATTAAATAAATCTGCTGGATGGCTTGCGGAAAGGGGCTCTTGGGATGTATATAACGATATAAAGAATTCTTTATATGACGATCCTGCGAACTCAAATCTAAAAGAAGCCTGACTATGACGCATACACTTGTTGCCTCCGCCACGAAAGAAATCATCATTGGTTTCGATCAGCCTTTCTGTGTGATCGGCGAGCGGATTAACCCAACCGGCCGCAAAAAATTGGCCGCCGAAATGCAAGCCGGTGACTTTTCCACCGTTACCGCCGATGTGCTTGCCCAGGTCGCCGCGGGTGCAACCATGTTGGACGTCAATGCGGGTGTTACCGCCGTCGACCCAAACGAGACCGAGCCACCGCTTATGCGCCAGACACTTGAATTGGTGCAAAGCCTGACCGATCTGCCGATCTCGATTGATTCGTCCGTTCCAGCCGCCCTTGCCGCCGGTCTTGAGGTTTGCAAAGGCCGCCCGCTGGTAAATTCGGTCACCGGTGAAGAGGATCGGCTGGAAATTATTCTTCCCTTAATCAAGAAATACAATGTGCCAGTTGTGGCCATTTCCAACGATGAAAATGGCATTTCCGAAGACCCGGATGTACGCTTTGAAGTTGCCAAAAAGATTGTTGAACATGCGGCCGATTATGGCATTCCGGCGCATGACATTGTGGTTGACCCGCTGGTTATGCCAATTGGCGCAATGGGAACCGCAGGCTTGCAAGTGTTTACGCTGGTGCGCAGACTGCGCGAAGAATTGAAGGTCAACACCACTTGCGGTGCCTCAAATGTCTCCTTTGGCCTGCCCCATCGTCATGGCATCAATGCCGCGTTTTTGCCGATGGCAATTGCTGCCGGCATGACGTCGGCAATCATGAACCCGGTTCGCCCGGCTGAAATGGAAGCGGTCCACGCGGCCAATGTGTTGATGGGCAATGATCAGGATTGTACCAATTGGATAAGAACCTATCGCGATCGGGTGGCTGCACCTGCCGGCGCTCCGGCTGCAGCAAATGCAGTCGCCCCTTCATCGGGTGGGCGCAGGCGTGGTGGACGTGCTGCAAGACGAGCATCGTAGGGAACTCGCCCAATTGCCAGCGCAGAATGGATGAAATTAATGGACCCCGACCCTAGGGTCCTGACCCTAGCTATAGGAAAACACCTTCCCTATGACAGACAAACAGCACCTTGTTCTATTCATGCCTTCGGGCAAACGCGGGCGCTTTGCCAGCGGTACACCGGTGCTGGAAGCCGCTCGCTCGATTGGGGTTTATGTGGAATCCGTTTGCGGTGGTCGTGGCATTTGCGGGCGTTGCCAGGTTGAAGTGGCCGAAGGTTCATTTGCCAAACACGGCATTACATCTTCAATGGAAAACCTTTCTCCATCTGGCGCAAAAGAAAAGCGTTATGATGAGAAACGCGGACTAAAGGAAGGCCGAAGGCTTTCCTGTTCCTCCACCATTGAGGGCGATCTGGTTATCGACATTCCGCAGGACGTGCAGGTGAATGCACAAGTGGTGCGCAAGGCGGCTGATGATCGATATATCGAGCGCAACCCGGCAGTTCACCTTTGTTATGTGGAAGTCGAACAGCCCGACATGCACAAGCCTTTGGGCGATCTCGATCATTTGTTACAGGCGATTGAGCGCGAATGGGGCTTTTCCAACATCAAGATTGATGCCCATGTTCTGCCAAAGGTGCAAAAAATTCTGCGCACCGGCAATTGGTCGGTCACCGCTGCCATCCACAAGGATGATGAGTTTGATAATCCTTATCTGATTGATTTATCGCCGGGTTTGAAAAACGAAGCCTATGGCATTGCCTGCGATATTGGCTCTACCACCATTGCGCTGCATCTCTCCTCGCTACTTTCCGGCGCAACAATTGCCTCTGCCGGTACATCGAACCCACAAATTCGCTTTGGTGAAGACCTGATGAGCCGGGTTTCCTATGTGATGATGAACCCGGATGGCCGCGAGGCCATGACCATCGCCGTGCGCAAGGCGATAGATGCGTTGATCGGCGAGGTTTGTGAGACCAGCGGTATTGACCGTCACGATATTCTCAATGCTGTTTTTGTTGGCAATCCGGTGATGCACCATCTGTTTTTGGGCATTGACCCAACTGAACTTGGTGGCGCGCCTTTTGCGCTTGCCGTTTCCGGTGCGGTGCACATGAAATGCCGCGAACTGGACCTCACCCTGAATGACGGTGCCCGAACCTATATCCTGCCCTGTATTGCCGGTCATGTGGGTGCCGATGCCGCCGCTGCCACTTTAACTGAAGGCCCGCACCGGCAGGAAAGTCAGATGTTGCTGGTTGATATTGGCACTAATGCGGAAATTGTGTTGGGCAATTCCTCAAGAACTGTTGCCGCCTCTTCCCCTACTGGTCCCGCCTTTGAAGGGGCTGAAATTTCATCCGGCCAACGCGCTGCACCCGGCGCGATTGAGCGGGTACGCATTGACCCTGATACGCTGGAACCGACCATTTCGGTAATTGGAATTGATATGTGGTCGAACGAGCCGGGCTTCGAAGAGGCCGCAAAAAAAACCGGCGTTACCGGCATTTGCGGCTCTGCCATTATCGAAGTTATGGCGGAAATGTTCCTCACCGGCATCACCACAGAAGATGGGGTGATTGACGGGAAAATGGCTGAAAAATCGCCTCGCGTATTCAAAAATGGCCGCACCTGGTCTTACCGTCTTTGGCAGGCCGAAGGTGGGCCGGATATTACCGTTACCCAAACCGATGTGCGCGCCATTCAACTGGCAAAAGCCGCCCTTTATGCCGGCGTCAAATTATTAATGGATAAACTTGAAATAGAACAGGTTGACTGTATCAAGCTTGCCGGTGCATTTGGCTCGTTCATTGACCCCAAATATGCGCTTGTATTGGGCCTGATCCCGGATTGTGAAGTCACCAACGTAAAAGCCGTTGGCAATGCGGCTGGTACTGGTGCCAAAATGGCGCTGCTCAACCGTGACTACCGCCGCGAAATTGAGCAAACTGTGAGAAAAATCGAGAAGATAGAAACGGCTCTTGAACCAAAATTTCAAGAGCATTTCGTCAATGCCATGGCCTTCCCCAACAAGGTCGATGCTTTTCCTAAACTGGAACAAACGGTCAAACTACCGGCAAAAAACGACAGTGATGGGTCTTCAGCGGATGGTACAGGTGGCGGACGACGACGCAGGCGCCGCCCGCGATAGGTCGCTTTGGACTTTGCTCAAATAGTGCCGGCAATACATATCAACAGGCTCTAAAATCCTTACATTCCGATCGAAAATTTCGCTTTGGAAATTCCTGCCTTTCTGTCATGGTCACTCTATTGAATGCGGATGTTCCTACCGCATATTGAGGGCTAGCCATGCATGATATTGAAAACAGGGAGCCGTCATCCCCTGCCAAACAAGAAGCGCAAAACCAGATCAAACGCAGTATTGTGTTCTTCATGGTGCCTGAATTTTCTATGCTTGCGTTCGCAACAGCTATCGAACCTTTGAGAATTGCCAACAGAATGGCCGGTTATGAAACCTATCGCTGGCGGCTATCCTCTGTTGATGGCGGCCCGGTGTCCGGTTCAAATGGTGTAACAATTGATGTGGACACCAGCCTTGAACAGGAACGCAAACTGCTTTCGGGCAAAGATCGCCCATCTATGTTATTCGTCTGTTCAGGACTTCATGGTGACAGGTTTGAAAACAAATCGGTTTTTGCCTGGTTGCGCGAAGAAAGCAACCGCGGCGTTGCCGTTGGCGGATTGTGCACCGGCGCCCATATTTTGGCCAAGGCGGGGCTGCTTTCCGGCAAACGCTGCGCAATTCATTGGGAAGAATTGCCGGGCTTTGCTGAAAAATTTCCAAATGTCGAGGTTTATGCGGATCTGTTCGAGGCCGATGGCAATATCTATACATGTGCTGGTGGCACGGCGGCACTCGATATGATGCTATCACTGATTGGCGAAGACCACGATGATGCGATGATCAATTCCATCTGCGAACAGGCCTTGACCGATAGGGTGCGCAGCCATCACGACCGCCAGCGCCTGCCCTTACGTGCGCGGCTCGGCATTCAAAATACCAAGATACTTTCAATCATCGAGGTTATGGAAGCCAATTTGGTCGAACCTTTGAATTTACCGGAAATAGCGACATTTGCCGGCCTTTCACGGCGTCAGATTGAGCGATTGTTTCGCCAGCATCTGGGGCGCTCTCCGGCCCGTTATTATCTGGAAATCCGGCTTGATCGCGCCCGCCATTTGCTGGTCCAATCCTCCCTGCCAATTGTGGAAGTGGCAATTGCCTGCGGATTTGTATCAGCTTCACATTTTTCGAAATGTTACCGCGAACTCTATGCCCGTTCGCCGCAGCAGGAGCGCGTTGACCATAAGGCAATGATTGAGGATGAATAACCAGATGATTGATCGTGAAACAATTGATAATGTGCAGGCAGTATGTCGCGAAATTGGCAATGGGGCGGGCAAAACCATTCTCGATATTGGTTGCGGCACCGGCGCGCTTTGCCGTGCACTTGCTGGCATCGGCGCAAGTGTTACCGGGATAGATCCGAGCCAAAATGCAATCAACCAGGCAAACGAACTTGGTGGTGGCGCAACCTATCAGATCGCAACACTGGATGAGCTCGAAGCTTCTCCTAATTCATTTGACGTGGTAATTTTCTGCACCAGCCTGCATCATATTCCTAATATGGCTGAGGCGCTGCACGGGGCTTTGAAGCGGATCAAACCGGATGGCAAAATCATCGTGCTTGAACCACAAACCGATGATCCGCTTTACCCGGTCTATCGCTGGCTGGATGATGAAAAAGAAGTGCAAATTCGCGCACAGGCCTGCGTTGACACATTTATTGCCGATGGCCCGATGGAACGCTCAAAAACGCTCTATTTCAACAAAAAATATCGCTATGCCAGTCTCGACCACCTGATTGATGACATGATGGAAGTCGATGATAGTCGCTCTCTTTCAAATGAGGCGCGGGGAAAAATGGCTGCTGCATATAAAGCGGCGGTTCAAACGGACGCCGACGGCAATTATATTGACCATTGGTACAGGCTGGATGTGCTGGAAACCACGAAAGGTTGAAAATTAGCCATGCGCCTTTTCAACACGTGTATGTTTTTGTGAATAGCGATTAAGTTAGCAATCTGAGTTTGAATTGCGGGGCGATATAATTGCAGACCTGTTTGGATGAAGACCAAAGGCATTAGTAATTCTGTAGTTGCGCAAAGTGCTGCCAAGATCGCCGAATTATGCGGGTGTTTTCCGATTTATTTATAAGATTGGCGAACGCGATCTGGTGCTAAATTATTGTGACGAGACGATAGCCACAATCAAGGTCATCAAGGTTCATCAGGTGTGAATATTTTTCATCCCAAGTGCCGCTTTTTAAATCTGCCTCAAGCATTTGCAAGCCATCGGAAACATCGCCCAATGCCCAAAATGACGACATGGCGGCTCGTACCCGCTCATCAAGGTAGGCAGCCGGTCGTTTCCAATAGCCCGCTAAAAAACCATCCGTACAATCATGCGGAATTGGTACTGGCATAACGTCCACCTGCCCAAGCCACTCTTCATACTTCTGCATTTGAGGCATTTGCCCTTCATCCAGAGTAACCAGCGCCGGAAAATAATCAAACAGCCAAAATCCACGGAATGCCGGATCGTAGGTAAGGAAAACAATCTTTCCACGGGTGACGCGGCGCATTTCCGCAATACCTTTACTCTGATCATCCCAATGATGAATGGTCAAAACGGCCATCGAGGCATCGAATGAATTGTCAGCAAAAGGCAGGTTTTCCGCACTTGCCTGAACAATTATGGCGGATGTTTCAGGCCTTTGCTCAATCATTTCCATTGATGGCTCTACAGCGGTTACATTTTTACCCTTGGGCTCATAAGAACCGGCACCGGCACCAACATTCAGCACGGATTGGGCTGCACCCAGCGCACGTTCAATTGCCTGCGATATTCGCACATCAGGCTTGCGAAGATCTGCATAATTTAGGCCGATAGTGTCGTATAATGCAGGCATATTATGTGTTTCCGGTCGTCAAAATATCTGGCAAATCAACAAGTGGGTTTAGATATACCCGACTTTGGCCGCACAAACTATTGGAATTGGATTGCTGATGAAAAATCCATAGCGTCTGCACCATATACGCATCTGCTTTCCAATGCGCGTCATGTTTGATAGGTGTTGGCAAGCAACACGCTGAACAGTTTATAAGGAGATCAGCATCTCTCGGGCCGAACGGCTTTTAAGCCTAATAGAAGAATTCAGACGCCATCGTCGCCCGGTTTCAGGAAGCGATCTTGCACAGGCATTGGGCGTATCAATTCGTACACTCTATCGCGATATCGCATCATTGCGCGCACTTGGGGCCGGTATCGAGGGCGAACCTGGCGTTGGATATATCTTGCGCGCCGGATTTCTTCTGCCGCCGATCATGTTTACCGCAGAGGAAGTGGACGCCCTCGTACTTGGGTCACTTTGGGTGGCTGACAAGGCCGATATGCCATTGGCGGAAGCCGCGCGCAAAGCAATGGCAAGATTGACCGCGGTAATGCCGATTGAACTTGTTGACCGCGTTGAAGCGGAATATGTCGTGGTGGGACAGAACGAACATTCGCAACAGGAAACCATTGATATGGCGGCCGTCAGGCAGGCAATTCACCACGAGCGCAAGCTGCTGATTGAATATCACGATGCAAATGGCAAGAGTTCCAAGCGTATAATTTGGCCATTTTTACTTATCTATTTCAATGGTGGGCGGCTTATTTCAGCATGGTGTGAATTGAGAGATAACATACGGCATTTTCGAACTGACCGAATTGTATCGCTTACGGAAATGTCATTGCGCTACCCAAAACGTCGCCATGATCTCGTAAAACTTTGGCGGGAAGCTGAAACTTGTGAGCAAACACACAAATGACTACTGCCACTTTTTGACATGCCGACGCGATAGTCTTCTTCTGTAATCAGAGGAACTCTAATGACATCAAAAACTTATCAACGTTTGATTTGCCTTGCGGTTTTTCTGCTTGGCGCTCAGCCAATTTACGCCCTATCAGATAGCATTCAGGAAAATCAAAAAATGGAACAAGACCAAATTCACTCGACAATTGAAACCAATAATACAGCGGTATTTGCTGGTGATATTGACGGTATTCTAGCAACTTTTGAACCCAACGGGGTGCTGATCGCTCAGCCCGGAATGCCGGCCAAGGGAACACCGGCATTGCGTGAGGCGTTTAAACAATTCATTGCGATCAATCCCAAGATCACCGTTATCGACCACGAGGTTATACAGGCGGACGATATAGCACTTCATTCTTCTACCTGGAAAATGTCTGGGAAAACGCCAGATGGTCACCCAATTGAGCAGAGCGGATTTTCAGTCGTGGTGCTACGCAAACAACCCGATGGGCGCTGGTTGATGGTGATTGACAATCCATTTGGTGATCATCTTGCGCATAAAAAATGACCCCTGCAGCGGGTGATTACGGCTCTTTATAAATCACAAACTATTGTGATAGCTGGACCAAAAATTATAGGAGGGTGGGGTTTCCCCCTCACCCCCTCAACCGCTCATTGGTCGGGTCAAACGGGCTTTCTTCAATAATCGTTACTTTGTAGCTTTCACCCAGAATGCTGATTGAAAGTTCCGTGCCGATTGCAGCGAGTTTCGGTGGCACCATCGCAAGCACCAGCGATTTCTCAACCCGCCAACCATAACCGCCAGAAGTGGCGCGGCCCACCAGTTCATCGCCCTGATAGATCGGCTCGGAACCGCGCGCATCAGCGTCTTTAATGCCGTGCACTTCCATGGTCACCAATTGCCAGTTTTCGCCAGCCTCACTACGTTTTAGCAGTGCATCGCGGCCAATAAAGTCGCCCTTGTCCGGGTGGACAAAGCGCTGCAGGCAGGATTCGTAGGCTGAATATTCAATCGAGAGTTCGCGTGGAACCAGTCGATAGGATTTTTCCAACCGCATGGTATCCATTGCGCGAATGCCAAACGGCTTGATGCCAAATTCAGCGCCCGCTTGCATAACCGCATCAAAAATCGTGTTTTGCATATCAATCGGGTGATGTAGCTCAAAGCTAAGCTCACCAACAAAGTTGACCCTGAGCGCATGACATTCGGCCAAGCCAACTGAAATCGGCTCACCGCTCAGCCATTTGAAATTTTCGTTGGAAAGATCGGTGCTGGTGAGCTTTTGCAAAGTCTCGCGAGATTTTGGCCCGGCCAGAACCAGCACGCCGTAGCGTTCGGTCAAAGGGCGGAAGGAAACGCCGCCATCTTTCGGCAGGGCTTTTTTCAGATAATCATGGTCGTGGCGCTCCAGCGCACCGGCGGAAACCAGATAGAATTTCCCCGGCTTCCATTCATAGATGGTAAATTCGGAACGCACGCCGCCCTCGCTGGTGAGCAGATAGGTCAGCCCTACCCTTCCCCTCTTTTTCGGCACTTTGTTGGTGAGCAGGCCTTCCAGCCATTCGCGCGCTTTGGGGCCGGAAATTTCGCATTTGGCAAAGGCCGACATATCGAGCAGGCCGACATTTTCAGTGACGTTTTTAACCTCGCTGCCCACATGCTCAAAATAGTTAGAGCGGCGGAAAGACCAAAGCTCTTTAACCTCGCCATTTTCATCCGGCTTGGGGTGATTATCGTTCAGCAGCACATCGGGCTTGTCCAGCTCATCCACCTTGATGGTATAGCCTTCAGGGGCAAACCAGTTGGGCCGCTCCCAACCATAAACGGAACCGAACACCGCGCCGAGCGCCTTCATTCGATCATAACAAGGTGCGCGCTTGAGGGGGCGTGCGGCAACCCGCTCCTCATCCGGGTAGTGGATTGCAAACACCTTGGCATAGGCCTCTTCGTTCTTTTCCAGCAGATAGCCCTTGCCCGCATAGGGGCCGAAACGGCGTGGGTCGACGCCCATCATATCAATCGACGGTTCACCCTCGACAATCCATTCAGCCAATTGCCATCCGGCGCCACCTGCGGCGGTGATACCAAAGGAATGGCCCTCATTCAGCCAAAAATTTGGCAGATCCCACGCAGGGCCGATGATGGGTGAACCATCCGGCGTATAGCAGATCGCGCCATTGTAGATTTTCTTGATGCCGACCTCGCCAAAGGCTGGCACTCGCTCGATTGCTGTTTCCACATAAGGCATCAGTCGATCAAGGTCTTCCTGAAATAGTTCGTACTCGGAATCGTCGGTGGGCGAGTCCACATAGCAACAAGGCGCGCCAACTTCATAGGGGCCAAGCAGTAGGCCGCCATTTTCCTCGCGCATATACCAGGATGAATCGCTTTCACGCAGCACACCCATTTCCGGCAATCCAGCCTTTTGACGTGCAACAATATCCGGGTGCGGCTCGGTGACGATAAACTGGTGCTGCACCGGAATGACGGGAATATCGAGGCCGACCATTGCACCGGTCTTGCGAACGAAATTGCCGGTGCAGGAAATCACGTGCTCACAGGTAATATCGCCCTTGTCGGTTTTCACCAGCCATTCACCATTTTCCTGCAATTCAATCGCAGTGACCGAGGTATAGCGATTGATCTCGGCTCCCAATTCGCGCGCGCCCTTGGCCATTGCCTGGGTCAGGTCTGCGGGTTGGATATAGCCATCATCCGGGTGCTGTATCGCGCCAATCAACCCATCTATATTGCACAGCGGCCAAATTTCCTTCACCTGATCGGGTGTCAGGAAGTTAACATCCACGCCAATGGTGCGGGCAACGCCTGCATAGTAATGATATTCGTCCATTCTATCCTGAGTGCGGGCAAGACGAATATTGGAGACCGCAGAAAGGCCGGCATTTTGCCCGGTTTCCGCTTCCAGCTCGCTGTAGAATTTGACTGAATATTTGTGAATTTGGCCAACTGAATAGGAAAGATTGAACAAGGGCAACAGACCGGCTGCGTGCCAGGTGGAACCGGAGGTCAGCTCCTTGCGCTCAATCAACACGCTGTCAGTCCAGCCTTTTTTTGCCAAATGGTACAATGTTGAAACGCCAACTACACCACCACCAATTACCACTGCGCGCGCATGGGTTCTCATCCAGATTTCCTAACTTCGCCAAATTAATTTACAGCCAGATTTTGCCCAATATCCAGCAGTTTAGCAGGGCGGCGCTTATCTAATTGCTACATTAAATTTCGACATTATTTTACCCAGCACTTTTCTAAACCGCAATCAGCTGTTTCAGTGCTTGCGGAAATGGGCAAGTTAACGGGATTCCAAACAATTTGAGTTAGACTTGAGGCAAATGTGAAACTGCGCAATTGCGCAAACTGGTTGATTTCAGATTGTAAAAACATGCTTCAAAAAGTTGAAGAACCGCAGAAAACCACGCCCACGGGGCCATTATGTGTCGATCTTGACGGCACATTGATCAATAGTGACACGCTTTATGAGTTGATCTTCGCGCTTATCAAACGCAATCCGTTATGGATATTTTTTCTTCCCGTGTGGCTAATGAGAGGTAAATCTCAGCTGAAGGAAGAAATCGCCAATCGGGTGGAACTTGATGTTTCAACACTGCCTTATAATGGCGAATTTCTGGAATACCTGAAATCTGAAAAGGCGCGCGGGCGAAAACTGATACTCGTCACCGCCACCCATGAGGCAACAGCCAATGCGGTTGCCACCCATCTGGGGCTGTTTGATGAGGTTATGGCCAGCAATAAACACATCAATTTGCGCGGCAAGGCAAAAGCCGCCGCACTGGTTGAACGATATGGCGAAGGCGGATTTGATTATGCCGGCAATGACGCCAGTGACATCAAAATCTGGGAAAAGGCCCAGAATGCGATCGTCGTTAGCCCAGATGCAAAGGCGCTAAAATGGCACGGTTCGCAACAGGGCGATGCACGGCTGTTTGATCAACCAAAGCCGACGATTAAAACCTACCTCAAGGCGATGCGCATCCATCAATGGCTGAAAAATTCATTGATTTTCGTACCGCTTGTATTGGACCATCGGATATTTGAGATCGAGGTTATAGCCAATGCTTATTTAGCGTTCATCGCGTTTGGCCTATGTGCCTCAAGCGTATATCTGCTGAATGACCTGATTGACCTTCCAATTGACCGTAAGCACTCGAAAAAGCGGAACCGACCGTTGGCGGCGGGCACTATTCCCATCAAGCATGGCGTTATCATGATGGTTTCCCTTCTGGTGCTATCGTTTGCTTTATCTCTAACGCTGCACATCGATTTCACCCTGACTCTGCTGATTTATTACGCGGCCACGCTTTCCTATTCACTCTATTTGAAAAGCACATTGCTGGTCGATATCATGACCCTTGCCGGGCTTTATACCATCAGAATAATTGCCGGAGGTGAAGCAACAGGCACAGATATTTCCTCATGGCTTTTGGCATTTTCGGTATTCTTCTTTTTCTCGCTTGCGCTGGTAAAACGCTTTGTTGAGCTAAGCGATATGGATGAAAATGCGACCCGCGCCACGACCGGACGCGGATATCGAAAAATCGACATTGAGACAATCGGCCAAAGTGGCATTGCCTCGGCCTTTGCCTCGGTATTGGTGCTGGCGCTTTATATCGATTCTGCTGAAGTTAAGGCGCTCTATACATATCCACGGATGATCTGGCTGCTGTGCCCATTGGTGCTTTATATTATTGTGCGCATCTGGATTCTCGCCCGCCGCGGCGAAATGGATGACGACCCGGTGGTGTTCATCATGAGCGATTGGCGCAGCCAGATAATGGTTGCCGCCGGTGTCGCGTTGATGGTTTTTGCAACACTTTATTAGGTCATCAATGGCACACGAAAATTACCAGAGCTGGGGCCGAAACACCCACATTGAACGGCAGGCAAAGGCCTGGCATTCAGGTGATCTGAACAATGCCACCTCAAGCCTGTTACCGTTTGGCAATGGGCGTTCTTATGGCGACAGCTGCCATAATGATCAGGGCTTGTTGCTGGATAATCGCGCCCATTCAAAAATCATTTCATTTGATGCGTCGGTTGGCGAAATTACCTGTGAAGCGGGTATTTTGCTGTGTGATATTCTCAGCCATATCTCGCCCGCAGGTTGGTTTTTACCGGTTACGCCGGGCACTCAATTTGTCACCCTTGGCGGGGCAATTGCCAATGATGTGCATGGCAAAAACCATCACCGCACCGGTACATTTGGTTGCCACGTAGAGCGCTTTCGTTTGGAACGATCTGATCAGCCGCCACTTGAATGTTCAAGACAAGAAAACCAGATGTTGTTTAGCGCAACGATTGGCGGACTGGGACTGACCGGAAACATCACCAGCGCCACTATTAAACTGATGAAAATTACATCCATTGATATTGAACAGCAGGCCATTAAGTTCAATCGGTTGAGTGATTATTTCGCCATGGCTGAAGAGGCCGATCGCAACAATGAATACAGCGTGGCGTGGATCGATTCACTGGCTACGGGGCGAAAACTCGGGCGCGGTCTGCTGCTAAACGGCAATCATGCAAAGAATGGCAATCTTGATTTTTCAACCACGCAGCCACTTTTCTCAGTGCCTTTTACGCCGCCAATATCTTTGATAAACGGCTTGGCCCTAAAAGCATTCAATCAGCTATACTATCACAAGCAGCAAAAGCGCGAAGTGATTAGCCACGCAAAGTGCAGCAGCTATTTCTACCCGCTCGATGGCATAGGAAAATGGAACCGGCTTTACGGCCCCAAAGGGTTATTTCAACATCAATCCGTTGTGCCGGTAGAAAATGCAGAAGCGGTCGTATCAAGCCTGATAAAGACCACCCAAACGGCCGGACATGGGTCGTTTCTCACCGTCTTAAAGCGCTTTGGCAATATCGCATCCCCCGGCTTTATGTCGTTTCCACGCGAGGGTTTTACGCTGACACTGGATTTTCCAAATTTTGGGAAAAAGACCCTCGCACTGTTAAACGATCTCGACCGGATAACCATCAATGCCGGTGGTGCGATCAACCCTTATAAAGATGCCCGCATGTCGGCAGATACATTCAAGCAGGCTTTCCCCGATTGGCAAAAATTAGACGCACTTCGCGATCCGGCCATCATGTCTGATTTTTGGCGCCGGGTAACGCAATAATCAAGTCTCGGCTGGAACCATTTGCGCCAGTTTGCGCTCGTGCAACACGATATAAAGCCCAGCGCCCATTGTGATCAAAATTCCAATTGCCGCCAACCCGTTGGGCAGGTCTGTGAATATCATCCAGCCAAACAGAGTTGCGACTGGTATCTCCAGATATTGCATCGGGGCCAGCGTTGTTGAAGGTGCAAACCTTAGTGACCAGGCCATCAACAGGTGGGCAAATGTTCCAATTATTCCAATGGTAAGCAGTAATGAGGCTTCCACTCGATTGGGGATTACAATTGAAAGGGCAAACAAGTCAAAACTCGAGATTATCAAATGGATCGCCAGCAAAATTACTGTCGCCAGAATGCCGCTTGTTGCCTGCAGCTTGACCGGCTCTAGATCCTTGGAAATTTGCCGTGTTGTCAACATGAACAGCGCAAAAACGACGGCGACAAATAGCGGTATCAGCGCTGGCGCTCCGACTGCTGCAAAGCTTGGCTGCACAACCAGCAATGTCCCGATAAAGCCAACAGCACAGGCGATAATTCGCCTTGGCCCGACCTGCTCGCCCAAGACATAGTGACCAAGCATTAACATAATAAACGGCATGACAAAGGCTATTGCCAGCGCATCTGCCAATGGCAAATAGCGAAGTGAAATAAACATACCGCCAATGCCTAGAATATGTAGAACGGTGCGAATAGCCATCATCCAGGCAACCCGCATTGGCATCTGAAATCCCTGTTTGCTCCAGATTAACACCGGTATCAAAAACAAAGCCTGTGCAGCAAATCGCACCAGCAGCAACTCTCCCAATGGTATGGTTGCGCCGAGTAACTTCGCAATCGCATCGCCTAATGGAGCAAGGACGCAAAATCCCAGCATCAACAATATTCCAAAGGATGGGCGATCAACGTTCATCGCGACACGTTAGTCGGCTAATCTGTTGCTGACAATCGGGATAACAAAATGAACTCAGCATTCTGCGTTTTTGATGCACCTGCTTTCGATACGAGCGCCAGCGTCTTTGGTTTAGTTCAGCACGGCTTGTGGTTCGATTGTTAACATTTGAAAATTCGCAATTGCGACTCCTTTTTGATAAAGCACGACAAATCAATACCTTATATGGTATTTGATACAAGTTTATTCAATTGCAACCGGAAAATTCCACAGGCCCTTTACCAGGTTTTTTCACGTGATTGTAACAGCCTTTATATAGGGTCTTCCCTATTGGGGCGACGGTTTTGAGGCTGTAAATTTTGGGGGTTCAAAGGCAATGAACTATATTCATTTTATTCTGTTCACGGTCTTTACCAACGCAGCCGCGCAAATCATGCTGAAATATGGGATGACCAGTCTCGGCGCGATTCAAATGGTTTCTCCAGTGACCATTCCAGCCGTCGTCCTTACTATCTTCAAAGTCGTATTTAACCCCTGGGTTTTTGCTGGATTGCTAACCTTTGTCATTTCCATGGCATCGCACCTTTATGTGCTGACCAAAGTCGAATTATCCTTTGCCTACCCCTTCCTGAGCCTTGCCTATGTGGCGGTCGCCATCATCGCATGGTTGGTATTTGCCGAAGACCTGAACGGGTGGCGGATTGCCGGAATTGGCTTCATCTCCATCGGCACAGTTCTCATTGCCCAAGGTGGGACCAAAGAACACGAACCAATCAAAACAGCGCAATCAAATCAACACGTGGCATCAGTTGCCGGAGAATAATAGCATGAAACATATCATATATGGTGGTGACGGGTTCGTCGGCAGTTATCTGGCAGCACAGCTTATGAAGGATGGTGAAAAGGTCGTCGTTGGCGATATCAAGCGCAGCGATCATGCGCATTACCAATCGAAAAAAAATGCAGTTGAATTTGTTACCCTTGATGTGACCAAGCCGGAAGATTTCGACAAAATCGAAATCAAGCCCGATGACGCCATTTATAATATGTCAGCCATAATGCTAAGCCCGATTGTAACCCGCGCCGAACGCTATGATTTTTTCTGGCCGGTCAATTTTTTCGGTACGCGAAACATTTTGAATGCAATGGAAAAATCCGGCGCTAAAAACCTCGTTCATTTTACGACCGACATGATTTACGGCCACACAATATTCAACCCAATGAGCGAAGATCACCCGGTCGCACCGATTGGTGAATATGGGGCATCCAAGCTTGCAACCGAAGTGCTGGCTGCTGAATGGCGTGAAAAAGGCTTTAACATTTCGCTGTTTCGTCCGCGCCTGATTATTGGGCCCGGGCGTCTCGGCATTTTGGAAAAACTATTCAAACTGATCGACTATAATTTGCCAGTGCCGATGATCGGCTCCGGTAAAAACCCATATCAATTTATCTCGGTGTTCGATTGTGCAGAAGCCGCGCGCCTTGCATGGAAAGCAGGATTTCCAAATGAGGCTTATAATCTTGGCTCAACCAACCCGCCGCCGGTGCGCAAACTTTTGGGCGATCTGATCAAGGAAGCCAATAGCTGGTCTGTCCTGCTGCCAACGCCAGCGCCGCTGGTCAAAATGACTTTGAATATGCTGGACTGGATGAACATGCCAATTATGGACCCGGAGCAATATATGATTGCCGACGAGGTTTGCATTCTTGATTGCTCCAAGGGCGAACGCGAACTTGGCTGGGTTCCGCAATACCGTGATGAAGATATGTTGATTTCCGCCTACCGGGAATATCGGGCCAATAAGGATGCGGACAATGATACCGCCCACGGCACGGCTCCCACGTCAGAAGCCACCTGAATTTTGAATAAGAGAAATTTCATCCGCTTATAATAGGATTAGTTCAATGCTTGATATGCCAACCAAAACCGTCGCTGAGGAAGATACCCGCACCATGAGTGAAACACCAACACTCGCAGGCACCAACAAACCCGCATTGCTGGGCGTTGAGGAGGCAAAATCAATGAGCCTCAAACAGATGACGGATCTTTTCAAGACCCATCTCAATCCGGGGCAATATCATTTTATGAAGCTGCTGGGTTTCCACAAGGTGAAAATCGAACGCGCTGAAGGTATGTATTATATCGACGATAAGGGCCGCAAAATCCTCGATTTCTTCGGTGGCTTCGGCTCGCTCGCATTCGGTCACAACCACCCACGTATATTGAAAGCCCGCAAGCAGTTTCAGGACGAAAACCGCCATGAAATCGCCATGGCTTTTCTATCTCAGTATGCATCGGCTTTGGCGCATAATCTGGCGACCATCTCGCCCGGCAATCTAAACATGGTGTTTCTCGGCTCTTCAGGTTCTGAGGCCATGGAGGCTGCTATTAAAGTTGCAGAACAGGCACAAGGGCCACAACGCTCTAAAGTGCTTTATGCGGAAAACTCCTTCCACGGCAAAACCAAAGGCGTATTATCGCTGACTGACAGCCCGCTTTATCGTTCTGAATTTAATCTGGTCAACAATGTCGCGAAAGTTCCTTTTGGTAATATTGATGCCATTCGCACGGCCCTCAACAACGATCCGGAAATTGGCATTATCTGCCTTGAAACCATTCAGGGCGGCGGCGGCATTATTCAGGCACCTGTTGAGTTTTGGCAGCAGCTGCGCGCGCTCTGTGATGAAAAAAATGTTTTGTGGATTGCTGATGAAGTTCAGTGCGGGCTTGGCCGTTCGGGCCGTTTCTATGCCTTTGAACATGCGGGTGTTGTGCCGGACGTAACAGCATTGGCAAAATCCCTCGGCGGTGGAAAATGTGCAATGGCTGCGATGATCACGACCACAGAAATCTATATGAAAGCCTATGGTAAGCCAGCCAATGCGATGATCCATGCGGCAGCCACCTTTGGCGGCATTGGTGAAGCCTGCATCACCTCGATCGAAGGCCTCAACATTCTTTATGATGAAGACCTGATCGGCAATGCGGCGCGTTCTGGCGACTATATGTTGCAGGAACTAAACCGGTTGAAGGAAAAATACCCGAAGATTATCAAGGATGTACGCGGTCAGGGCCTAATGATCGGTCTGGAATTGCAGGATTTCTCGCAAACCCTGCCCTTCGCCATCAAACCCGCCGTTTCACTGTTGGATGCCAAGCTCAAAGGCTCACTTTCAGGCTTCATCGGGGCAGCCCTGTTGCGCGACCATGATGTGCTGGTCGCCTTTACCGAATATAACCGCAATGTCATTCGCCTTGAACCGCCGTTGATTGCGGAAAAGCAACATGTGGACCAGTTTATCGCCGCGCTCGACAGTGTTTTGGGTGAAGGGGTGGTGAAAATTGTTACCAAGTTCCTCAAATCTCAGGTCAGTTAAGCCCGGTTGAACAAAGTTTGAATGGATGACCCATGAGCGTCACAAACGATAATCAGCAAAAAGATCTGTTTTGGTCTCCCAAAGCAGTAATTGCATTGGTGCGACCGATCCTATCCAAATCAATATTGGACCGGCTGTCGTTGATTTTGTTCGTTTTGTTTCTGATGGCAATCGCGGTTATTGGCCTGAAAAAGCCCGAATATAACTGGGATATGGCACCCTATATTGCCGCCGCCATTCAAACTGATGGCAGCAATGTAGAAGAATTACACCAAAAAACATGGGATATGATCGAGGCGCGCGCGTCGCAAAATCAGATATACAATCTCAAAGCCGGCAATCCCTACAATCTGCATCTTTATGCAAACCCGGATGCATTCTATTCGATGTTGCCGATGTATGAGGTGAAAGTTGCCTATATTTCGGCCGTTCGGTTTTTAGGAAAGATCGCCAATCCGGTTGATGCAACCATCTGGATCAGCGTAATTTCATCGCTGATCTTTGGTGGAATTTGCCTCGTCTGGATGATACGCGGCGAATTTGCGCAGGCGGCACCCGTGGTTATTTCCATCATGTTGCTGGCCGGGTTTTTCTATATGCCGCGCATCGCAACGCCAGATTTGATGTTTGCGGCGCTCTGTCTGGGTGGGATTTACCTGCTGTTACGCGGTAATGATCTTGCGGCCCTGCCCTTGCTGTTTATGGCGTTCCTGGTACGCCCGGACAATATCATTTTCCTGTTCGCATTATGCCTTTCGGCAATCTTGTTCAGCCAAAGGAAGCTCGGATTGTTTGCGCTTTTTGGCGCGGCCCTTGCCAGCTATTTCTGGATTACCAGCGGCAATAATCACCCCGGATGGTGGGCGCATTTCTACTTTTCCAACGTGGAAATACAAAACACAATGGTTGGTTTTAATCCGGATTTTTCTGTTCTGGATTATTTCAAAGGCCTTGCTCGGGGCGCATCAATTGCGCTGCAAAACAATAATTGGCCCAAATTAATGCTGGTTCTGCTATTCGCCTGGGGCATGCTGGCGCGCGCTGGCATGGCACCGAACCGCCGCGCAACCGCGATGCTGGTTGCCATCATCCTTTGCTTTGGTGGTAAGTTCATTACCTTCCCATTGCCAGATGATCGCACCTATTTTGTCTTTGTGGTGGCGTTCGCGATGATCTTGCTTGAGACGTGGAAGCCACGGCTGGATTTGAGCGCGACATAGAAAAAACCGGGAGCATTTCTGCCCCCGGTCAATTATTCAATAATCAATAGAGCCTAGCGCGGAGGCAATGGCATCCAGGCTGGAACAGAAACGGCCGCATGGGCAAACTGTGGCAATTTGGCCGACAGGTCTTCCATGTTTTTAATGTCGGCATCATTCAACATTTTCTGAGTAATCAGCGTTGGTGGAATGATCACATTGTGGCCTGGGTCTTCACCGGCAAGCAACATCGCCAGAGTGCGCACCGATACTTCACCCACAACGGCCGGGTTAGTTGCAGCGGTTGCAGCCCATGCACTACCACTTTCGCGCATTGCAGAAATATCAGCTGTAGATACGTCAGCTGAATAAATCTTGATCTGACTGGTAAGGCCAGCCTCATCAACGGCAATTTTCACGCCTTTTGCAAATTCATCATAAGGTGCAAACATTACTGTAATGTCTGGATTTGCCTGCAAAACAGAACGCGCCTGATTGGCGACCGAGTTGGCGATTGGATTGTCTAATGTGCCAAATACAGCTTTCTCAACAATACCGGAATATTTGGCTTTAAACTTCAACCAAGTTTCATCGCGGCGGTCCAGTGGTGCAATACCGGGCACATAGACATAGCCCGCTTTAAAGCTTTCACCATTGTCTTTAATGGCCTGCTCTAATGCCAGTCTTGCTAGGTCACGGTCAGATTGTTCGACCTGAGGCACTTTTGGGTTTTTGACATTCACATCAAAGGCAACAACTTTGATGCCCGCATCCAGTGCACGTTGTACAGCTTCTTGCATGGATTCAGTCAAACCATGCTGTACGATGATGCCTTGAACGCCAAGCGCAATTGCCTGATCGACCATATCGGCTTGAAGGGCTGCATCCTGACGACTGTCAAAAATTCGCAAATCAACGCCAATGGCTTTGGCCTGCGCTTCGACACCTGAAAGGTAGGCCTGAAAGAAATCGCCGGTTGAAATATAGCGCACCAAAGCAATTTTTACTTTGCCCGGGTCATCAAAAGGTGCCGGCATTTCAGCCGCAAATGATGGGGCGACAAAGCCCGTGGTAAGCGCTGCAAATCCTCCTGCAAGCGACATAAATAAACGACGAGTAAGTTTCATTTTATTTTCTCCCTGTTGGTTCAATGAAAAGTTATGTATGGCCACCCCCACGCCGACCTGACAGCGCAAAGGTGAATACGAGAGCGACGACCAGCACCGCTCCCTTGACGAAATCCTGAGTGTAATATGGCGCATTCATCATGGTCATTCCCTGTAAAAGAATACCCACAAACAAAGCGCCAATTGCTGTGCCAAACGCGTTGGGCTTGGCAGCCCCCAGGACGGCGAAACCAATGAGTGCCGCTGCAACGGCATCCAGCAATAGGTTATTTCCAGATGCTATATCACCGCGCCCCAACCGGGCAGACAACAATATCCCGCCAACGGAGGCAAGCACACCGGAAATCATATAGGCAATAATTTTATAGCGGTTGACATTTGTGCCAGCCAGGCTTGCGGCGCGCTCGTTTGAGCCGATTGCATACATCAAACGGCCGTGTCGGGTGAGTTCCAGAAACACCCACACAAGCACCGCAATAACCACCAAAAAAACTACTGATAAAGGAATAAGATTATCAATGAAAAAGTCGAGCCGGTGGCGACCAAGGGCAAGAAATTCTGGAGGGAATTTGCCATTTGCCACCTCTCCGCCCGGCAATCTCATACCGGTCGCTATTGAGCGGCCTTCGGTTGGAATGCGCTGTAATCCGATGAGAAGAAACATCATGCCAAGCGTTGCCAACAGATCAGGCACGCGCATTTTTACAATCAGAATACCGTTTATAAACCCGACAAATGCCCCCATGACAAGGCAGGCTGCGACCGCAAAAAATGCGTTCATTTCCCAGACAACCATCACATAGGCAGAAAGCATCAAGGCCGATGTGGCGATTGACCCGATCGACAAATCAAATCCATCGACCACCAGTGTCGCCGTTACACCAAGCGCCAGAATGCCGGTAATCGCCACAGACTGAAAAATAAATACAGCGCTATATGGCCCGGCAAACCCTTCTGCCGCCAGCGAGAAAAATAAAACCATCCCCAATAGCAGAGCTAGAAATCCATAACGGATGGCAAAATCTGTCAGCTTGCTACCGTTATCCGGTTTGTTGGTGCCAGCATCTTGAGCACCTTTGTTTGTTTCACTTTGCATATTCAATTATTGCCTGTTAATTCTGGCCGCTTCATCATTTATATTAATCAATTACTCACCGATAATTCGTCGGCAGCACCAAGGCCCGCGACCTGTGCCAACACCAAATTTATGTCGATGTCACTGTTTTTATGCTCACCTTTTATGGTGTGTTCACCCATCACGATAATCCGGTCTGCGATTTCCAGAACCTCATCCATTTCTGATGCCATGACGATTGTTACCCGGCCCTTTGCCGTATCCCTGATTTTTTGACCAATGTCGCGGCGGGCCTTGATGTCGACCCCTTGAAACGGCTCATCGAGAACAAGCACTTTTGATTCCTGCGAAAGCCAGCGACCCACCATAACCTTTTGCTGATTACCGCCTGAAAGTGTGCCGATACCATCCTTTGCCGATTGGCAAACAATATCCAGTTTATCAATAGTATTCAGGGCAACATTGCGTTCATTTTTTGAACTTAAAAATGACAAGGAGGAATATCTGGTAAGAAATGGCAGGGTGATATTTTCTGTAATATCAAATCCCTGAATGACCGCATTTGAGGCGCGATCTTTAGGACAAAGAAACACGCCTGCATTTATTGCAGTTTCGGAGGAACCGGGCCGATATTCTTTGTCCAGCAGGGTCATTTTGCCGGATGCGGGTTTTGACAAGCCGAACAAAACATCTGCAAGCTCGCTCTTGCCGCTGCCCACAAGACCGGTGATTGCGACAACCTCGTCACCATAAAAATCTATCGAAATCGGTGCGCTGGTTTTCCTCAAACAAATTTGGTCGAGCTTCAACATCGGAGCGCCAGGCGATTTGAAATCCAGATCAAAATCGCTCATGGTTTGGCCAAGCATTGCATCAACTGCACTTTCATAATTTAATGGCTTGTCCTCAAACATGCCTGCAATTTCGCCGTCGCGCATGGCAACTATACGGTCTGCAATACGGCGAATATCTGACATGCGATGGGAAATATACAATATTGCCACGCCGGAATCGCGCAGACGATCGAGCAATTCAAACAGTCGTTCGGCTTCGGTTGCGGAAAGCGAAGATGTCGGCTCGTCAAGAATCAGCAGTTTAGGTCGACGTGCCATCGCACGGGCAATTGCCACAAGCTGGCGCTCGGCAAGAGTAAGCTCGCTGACCAGTTGGGTAACATCAAAATTGAGCGCCATATCGGCAGCGACTTTTCGCGCCTCTGCCCTGATTTTCCGTTTGTTAATAAAGAAACTGCTGCCCGGCTCTGCCAAACGGTCCAACATCAGGTTGGACGCGATATCCAGATCAGGCACAACACCATCATTGATACTTTGATGGACGGTTACCACACCGGCACGAATGGCAGCAGATGGCGTGGCCGGACTAAAGGCCTCGCCGTAAAGCTCGATCGAACCGGAATCAGGCGCATGAACGCCACAAATCACCTTTACCAGCGTTGATTTTCCAGCGCCATTTGCGCCCATTAAAACTGTAATTTCACCGGAATTGAGCACCAGATCTATGCCCCGCAAAACCCGGTTTGCGGCAAACGCTTTTGTCAGACCAACTATTTTTACCGCGCTTGAAGACACACCTATTCTCCCTGTAAAATCAGGATAGAATTACTTTTGCGCAATTGTCAACAACTATTGACAATTGAAAAAAATGTTCCAAGAATAGCCCATTGCATAATGTCTGTTGTGCAAAATATTGGTATTCTAATTAAATTTGGCATATTGCAAGTACAAATGGGAGAGAAAAATTGAACGCCGTTGACAGTCCATACAAACCTTTGGATGTGGATACCCTCCCTGCTCGGCTGGTTGAAATTGAAGAGGTTACATCGAGGCTTGGCCAGGACACGTCAAACTGGAAAGTCCGCGAGGTTGGCGATGGCAATCTAAATCTGGTTTTCATTGTGGAGAGCCCGAAATCCAGCATCATTGTAAAACAGGCGCTTCCCTATGTGCGCCTTGTGGGAGATAGCTGGCCCCTGCCGCTGAAACGTGCATTCTTTGAATATCATGCGCTTACCCGTCAGGCGGAGCGTGACCCAGGCTCGGTGCCGGAAATCTACTTTTTCGATGAGACCCAGGCTTTAATCGTGATGGAGTTTTTATCGCCGCACGTAATTTTACGCCACAGCCTGATGCAGGGTGTTCGCCATGGCGGATTGGCCAAAGTTTTGGGAAATTTTTGCGCCCGCACATTGTTTCGCGGGTCCGACCTTTCAATGGACACAACAAAGCGCAAAGAAGATGTGGCTCTATTTGTCGACAATGCTGCACTCTGCGACATCACCGAAAATCTTGTTTTTTCAGACCCCTATTTTGATGCGGAAATGAACCGTCATACGACGCCGCAACTGGATGATATTGTGGCAGAGCTTCGCGCTGATATTGATCTGAAAGTCGAAGCGCAACACATGAAGAGCGCGTTTTGCACAAATGCAGAAACCATGCTGCACGGAGATTTGCACGCGGGCTCTGTGATGGTGCACGGGGACGAGACCAAAATTATTGACCCGGAATTTGTCACCTACGGACCGATGGGTTTTGACATTGGCATGCTGATTGCCAACTTTTTGATGGCCTATTATGCGCAAGCGGGCCATGAGGCCTCCCCCGGTGAGCGCGATGATTACCGGGAATGGATATTGTCGGTCGTCGATGAAACATGGACCACATTCAGTACGGAATTTTCCCGCCTGTGGCGTGAGGAACGCACCGGCATTTTGTACCAGAAAACGCTCTATGAAGACCAGGGGCATGAAGTTGCCGCAGAACAGGCGCTTGGCCATCGGTTGAATGCAATTTGGCAGGATACGCTTGGTTTTGCCGGCGTAGAAATGCATCGCCGCATATTGGGTCTTGCCCATAACATTGAATTTGAATCAATCGAAAACGAAGATTTACGCAGCCAATGCGAACGACCAAGCCTCAAACTTGGTCGGCAATTGGTGGTCAATCGCAGCCGCATGCCAAATATGGCTATGGTGCTTGATCTCGCCCGGGAATTTGAAGGAAAAAAACACGCATGAAAGTAGATGGAAAACACTTTCGCTCAATCTGGTTTGATGATGATAGCGGCACAGTCAAGATTATCGAGCAACGCTGGTTGCCACATGAATTTCGGGTGGTTGAACTTATCAAGCGCGAGGATTTTGCAACCGCAATCCGCGATATGTGGGTACGTGGTGCACCTTTGATCGGGGCAACAGCTGCCTACGGCGTTGCGGTGCAGATGAGCATTGACCCCTCTGATGCCTCGCTGGACGAGACCTGGCAGGTGCTGCATGAAACCCGCCCGACGGCGATCAATCTGCGCTGGGCGCTGAACCATATGCGGGAGCTACTCAAGCCCCTGCCAGAAAGCGAGCGTGCTTCAATTGCCATGCGCCGGGCGGCTGAAATCTGCAATGAAGATGTTGAATGCAACCGGCAAATCGGCCTTAACGGGTTGGAACTCATTCGTGAAATTGCGGCTAAAAAGAAGCCGGGCGAGACCATCAAAATTCTCACCCATTGCAATGCGGGCTGGCTTGCGACCGTCGACTGGGGCACTGCAACTTCGCCAATTTATCATGCGGCGGAGGCTGGAATTCCAGTTCACGTGTGGGTCGATGAGACCCGGCCGCGCAATCAGGGTGCACAACTAACCGCATGGGAAATGGTCGGTCACGGGGTTTCGCATCAGTTGATCGTCGATAATGCTGGCGGCCATCTAATGCAGCATGGCGAGGTGGATATGGTAATTGTAGGCACCGACCGTACCACCGCGCATGGGGATGTATGCAATAAAATCGGCACCTATCTTAAGGCGCTTGCGGCATTCGATAATAATATTCCGTTCTATGTGGCCCTGCCCTCACCGACCATCGACTGGACGGTAAAAGACGGTGTTGCGGAAATTCCGATTGAAGAACGTGAAGACGCGGAAGTCACCAAGGTCTGGGGCAAACTGGAAGATGGCTCTGTTGCCTCGGTGCAAATTTGCCCGGATGGGTCGCCCGCCGGCAATCCTGCATTTGACGTAACACCACGGCGGCTGGTGACCGGGCTGATTACCGAGCGCGGTGTTTGCAAAGCATCACCCGAAGGCCTAGCAGCACTTTTTCCCGAATTTGCCAAATAGGGTGCACGGGAATGCTGCGGACTTTTCCATTACCGCGAATTATTTTGCTGTTTCCAGCATACTTTTTGCGGTTTCACTGCTGGTTACCAAATGTGTGACATAGCCGCCAGCAATTGCCGATAGCATTGGAATGACCTTCTCATCGCCAACCGATACCAACATACCCATTTCAAGCCCGACAAGTTTATCCAGCGTTACGCCTATCATCCGGTCATCTAGCGCGCCTGCGACAGGCTTGCCTTCCCGATCAATTAATCGGCCGCAAAGCACACCGGTTGCACCTTGCTCGACATACCACGAAAGCTCCTCTGGTGTGGCCACACCGCTACCGACAATATGGCTGTTTGAAAGGCAGGATCCAGCTGCAAAAATTGCTTTATTGCAATGACTTAAAGCATCCAGTTGAGATGAAATAATAGGTTCTTGACGCAACCGTTCTGCCAAATCAGGATCGCGCAAAATTGCCGGGGCGTGCAGATTGATCAATCGCCCCTCAAGCCGCTGGGCCAAATGGGCAGAGCATATTTCGGCAGTAAAGCCATATGGTGTCGCCATTGAGCCAACAAGCTGGGAAACCGTGAGATCTTCAATTGATGTTTGTTCTAGCGCTTCGGCAACTTCATAGACCGTGCGCCCCCAGGACCCCCCAAGCCGGTCTCCTTTGTTCAGCAAATCTGGCAACCATTGGGCCGCGCCTTTGGAAACACGCAGGAAAATATCTTCGCTATCGCCAATCCCATCGGGCAATATGTAGGCAGACTTCAGGCCAAAAGCGTCGCAAAGCTCCAGCGCCAGGCGGTGGGTTGTAAAGGCATCGGATGTGAGGCTGATACGAATATAGCCGCGTTCACGGGCGTCTTGCAGATAATTGACCACCGTTGCGCGCGACACGTTGAGCTTTCCAGCGATTTCGTTTTGATTGAGCCCGTCATGATAATACATCCATGCGGCTTCAATGACGATACTTTCGCCACTGACTTGCCCCGCTGTTCGCCTTCTAATATTCTTTGCCATAAAATACCTTTTATATATTTGACACTATATGCTGACAATTGTCAAAATGTGTGCTTAAAACGAGAATATACCAATTTTATCAATAAAGGATAACATTCCGATGGTTCTTAATAGATGGCGTGATGAAGATGCAAAGAAATTCGTTGATGCGGCGGGCAGTGATCCGGCCGATCAGGAACTGGCACTTCGGGTTTATACGTCGCGTTTAATCGGTCAGGACCATGATCTGGTGCTGCATGGGGGTGGCAACACTTCGTGCAAACTTGTGCGCAAAGACTTGTTTGGCAATGATGTTGAGGTGCTGCACGTTAAGGGCAGTGGCTGGGATTTAGAGACCATCGAGGCGGCGGGTCTTCCTGCGGTTGCCATTGAACCGCTGAAAGAACTGCGGTCGCTCGATGTTTTGAGCGATGAAGATATGGTCAATGCGCAACGGCGTAATTTACTGGATTCGACCTCCCCCAACCCATCAGTTGAAACCCTGCTGCACGCCTATTTGCCCCATACCTATGTGGACCATACCCATGCAACCGCCATGCTGGCGCTGGCCGACCTGCCGGAAGTGGAAGCGGTGGTCGAAGAGATTTTTGGCGACCGGATTGTGGTTGTTCCGTTCATCATGCCGGGTTTTGAACTGGCGAAGGCGGCGGCTGATATTTTTGACCAGAACCCAAATGTGGAAGGGTTGCTGCTTAAACAACACGGACATTTTGCCTTTGGAAAATCGGCGAAACAGTCCTACGATCTGATCATCGAACACACCAATATGGTGGAGAAATGGCTGGAGAATAAAAGCGGTAAACTGCCAAAACGCTCATCGCCCCCCTCACCCGACATGCTGCAAAAGGCCACTGAAATTCTGCCCATGCTGCGCGGTATCATTGGTGATGCAAGTGCCAAATTTTCCGGTAACCGCGATCAGGCAATGCCTGTAATGGACATCCGCGCCGGCGAAAATGTGCAGGAATTTCTGGAGCGCAGTGACCTGGCAAGTCTTGCCACACGCGGCGTTGCGACACCCGACCATGTTATTCGCACCAAAAACCATCCGCTTTATATTACCCGTGATATTCTGGCCGGTGGGCGCGAGGCACTGATAAATGCGGTTGATGATTTTGTCGCCAATTACACCGCCTATTTTGAACGCAATGCGGCCCGGTTTGCACCGGGCGAGAAAACCCTGCTCATGCCAACGCCCAACCTTGCGTGGATTGAGGGTGTCGGCGCCGTTGGCATCAGCGCCAACGCCAAGGCTGCATCCACCGCCTCAGACCTTGCCGAACAGGGTATTTTGGCCATGACAAATGGCGAGGATTGCGGCGGGTTTTACCCGGTTAGCGAAGAAAAACTGTTCGACATGGAATATTGGTCGCTGGAACAGGCCAAACTTGGCAAAGGCGCGCCGCCGAAATTTCAGGGCAAGATCGTTATGATTACCGGCGGCGGCGGTGCCATTGGCCTTGCAACGGCAAAAGCATTTGCCGCCCTTGGGGCGAACATATTCCTGGTTGATCTTGAGCAAAGCGCGCTGGATGCGGGCCTCAAAGCACTTGGCTCGTTCCACGCTGGCATGGCGCTCGACATCACCGATAAGGGTGCCGCTGAAAAGGCTACACAGGCCTGCGTCAAGCAATTTGGCGGGCTGGATATTCTGGTTTCCAATGCGGGTGCCGCATGGACCGGCGAAATGGCTGCGCTGGATGATGCGGATTTGCGCAAGAGTTTTGAATTAAACTTCTTTGCCCATCAGACATTCGCCAAGGCGGCGGCACATATTTTTGAGCAGCAGGGTCGCGGCGGACAGATTTTGTTCAATGTTTCCAAACAGGCGGTTAATCCCGGCAAGGGCTTTGGCGCTTATGGTATTCCTAAAGCTGCCACCTTCTTTTTGCTGAAACAGCTGGCGCTGGAACTTGGCCCCAAGGGCGTGCAGGTCAATGGCATCAATGCCGACCGTATTCGCTCTGGCTTGCTTGATGATGATTTTATTGCCGAGCGCTCCAAAGCGCGTGGTATTGACGAGGATACCTATATGGCGGGCAATCTGTTGCGCCGCGAGGTTGAGGCCCACCATGTGGGCGATGCATTTGTCATGCTCGCATCAAGCCCGCGCACCACGGCCCATGTGATGACCGTGGACGGTGGCAATATCGAGGCATCGCTGCGGTAGGAGTTGGAGAGTATCAGCAGTTGATACAATGGCATTGACAACTGTATCATTAAATGATACAGGCCATAGGTGATCACACGTTACAAAGATAAACGGACGGAACTCGTTGCCCAAAAGAAAATTGGCAAAGGTTTTCCGTCCAATTTGATTAATGTTGCAGCCAGAAAACTGTTTATGCTGGATAACGCGGCAGAGCTTGATGACATGCGCTCACCGCCCGGCAATCGACTTGAAGCACTAAAAGGTGACCGTAAAGGCCAACACTCAATTCGTATTAATAAGAAATGGCGCATTTGTTTTATTTGGACCAATACCGGACCAACAGATGTTGAAATTACAGATTACCATTAGGAGCCATGATTATGAGTAAAATTTCTATCGCAGCAATTCATCCTGGCGAAGTTCTTCGTGAAGAATATCTTCTTCCTATGAACTTGAGCGCGGGTGCTCTGGCCAAATTAGTCAACGTACCAAGAACCCGCATTGAGCGAATTGCGACCGAACAAACCGGCATTACCCCTGATACAGCTTTGCGCCTTGGTAAGGTTTTCAATACGACACCAACGTTCTGGATGAATATGCAAAACAGTTATGACTTGGCAAAAAGCCAGAGTGAAATTGATATATCAAGCATCCAGACACTTGATACGGCTGGCGCTTGAAACGAGAGTGTAGCGCCTTGAAACGCGACTCCGCTCCTTATTGAAAAACATCAATATATTCAATAGGTTGGATGGAGCGAGTGAAGGGAATATCAATACGAATTAAACTGAGTATTCCAATATCTTCAATCTGTGGTTCAACGGCTCTGAACACAGGTACTCCTTATCTGATGTTTTGTGAGTAGGTTGACCAATAAATTTGGCTGAAATACTGTTCAGAATTTCTTGACACAGCTGAGGGGAACTCATTGAAGTTAACAGATAACGAGCTCAAATTTCTTTCCACACAAGGCATGTCAGCCGATGATGTATTTAACTGTGCCGGACCTGTGTCAACCAATTGCAAGAAACTGGCTCGCGCTAAAGGCAAACGGGTACTTATTGGAACGCCATGCAATAAGGCAGGCCATCGACTTCGCACTCGGTCTAATCATTGCTTCCAATGTGATACAAGCAAAATGGGATTTCAAAAACGTCATCGCCGTGCTGGATATGTTTACATTGCTGTATCCGAAAAAGTAAGATTTATAAAAATTGGCAGTTCAATTGAAACCGACAATCGCGAGAAAAAACTAAACTTTGATGGATACGGAGGTGCAGATGATTGGCGATTGATTTTCTCCGTTAAAGTCAAAGAAATGGGGCGACTTGAACAAGAAGTCCACACGTTGCTTAATCGCTATTCTGCTGGGTCCACTTATAAAAAAGATGGAAAAACTCAGGTTGCAAGAGAGTGTTTTAAATACCCCCCGCTAAATGCCGTGAAGTTAATTTCAGACGTAATACGCACCAAAAAACATCAATACAGTGACTTATGGCGCGACAAAGATTTCCGGTGGTAAAAGCTACTAAGCATATTTTTATACACAGACTGAACAGCGTAAAGCACCTGCTGTTAACAAGCAGTGCTTATTTGGTGTAAATTTTGAACAAATATAATCTGGAGCGGGTGAAGGGAATCGAACCCTCGTATTCAGCTTGGAAGGCTGCTGCTCTACCATTGAGCTACACCCGCAATATATGGCTGTGGTGGAGGAGGCTGGATTCGAACCAGCGTACGCTAAGCGAACGGATTTACAGTCCGTCTCCTTTAACCACTCGGACACTCCTCCGCAGCCAGATATATATCCACACACTTGTCTGGATATGGAATTATTAGCGCTATAAATGCAAAAAGGATTATCACCAAGAGCGCCAGAACCAACTGCCAATAATACTAGCCATCGGAACAATGGCTTCTATAAATGGTTTGAAACCAATTTCAAGCGAAACTTCACCACATTCGCAATCAATATCACCAAGGCCTGTAATGCGCTGTGGCAATATGTATATATTCATTCAAAAGGCCAAATATATTGCACTTGAAGTAATTCGCTCATTGTACCCGCGGCCACCTGCCCTATAGAAGGGTGGATAGAATCAATCCGCGCAACAAAGTAAGCCCCACCAATGAAAAACAAACGACAATCTTCCAGACATGCAAAAGGCCCGGCAGGCAGAGCGGGTTCCCCAACCCGAAACACAGAAACACGTGCGGACAATCAGGCCACCTTTCGCAATTCTGACAAGCGTGGGCAGGATAAGCGCGGGCAAGAAAGGCATGGGCAAGAAAGACCTGGGCAAGAAAGGCGCGGGCAGGAAAAACGCGGGCGCAGTACACGGGGCAAGGCGAAGCCCGAGCGGGTTTACCTCTATGGTATGCACACGGTTAGAGCCGCACTTGAAAACCAGACCCGTGAAAAATACCGTCTTCACGCCACAGAAAATGCGCTTGGCCGATTGAACATCGACCCGGCCCTTATTGATGGATTGGAAATCCTCCCGGCTGAAACAGGCGGACTGGGTCGGCTGGTTGGCGGTGAGGCCGTGCACCAGGGTGTTGTTTTGGAAGCAGCGCCTCTGCCCGCGATCAACATAGAAAACATGGAGCAAAAGCCGTTGGTGCTGGTGCTCGATCAAATTACCGACCCGCATAATGTCGGGGCAATTTTGCGCACAGCCGTTGCGATGGATGCGGGCGCGGTAATTTCTACCGCCCGCAATTCCGCACTGGAATCGGGTGTATTGGCGAAATCAGCCTCCGGTGCGGTGGATATGATCGACCATATTCAGATCGGTAATTTGGCGCGCGCTATCGAGCGCTTGTCAGATCAGGGCTATTTCTGCATTGGACTGGATAGTGAAGGCCCGGCCCCACTTGAAGAAACATTTGCGCAAGCCCCCAATGACGGACGCTTTATCGCTTTAGTGCTGGGCGCCGAGGGTCAGGGCCTGCGCAAGAAAACCCGCGAAACCTGCAACGCGCTAGCAAGGCTCGATATGCCGGGCGCGATCAAATCGCTTAACGTATCAAATGCGGCTGCAATATCGCTTTATGCGGCACGCAAATATCTGGACAATTAGATTGTTTCACTCACAGCTAGTTGGACTGCTTACGATTTTTGCGTTCACGCAACACTTTTTGAACATCGATTATCTGCGGCCCGCCAATATAGGTGCGATTGGTAAAATCGGTTGGTGCGTAATACGGATCATATAAATATTCTTCTGGAATATGCAGCGCAAATCCATTGTTACGACGTTTTGAAGAACGGTGCCCGTAGCTTCGGAATTGCTTTGTATATTGATAGCGCTGCCCTGCATCAGAATATTCAGCAGTTACGGGTATAAGAAAACCGGCAAGCGCCAGCGCCAATATTGATTTCGAAATTAAATGCGCCATTTCAGTCCTTTCCGCCCGGTTTTTGGGCGTGAAGCTGGTAAATTAAAAATACCGAAAACTTGTAAAACTTTCCGGCTGGCCGCATTTGCATCAAATTTGCCTTGAATTGTTGGTAAAAA
Organism: Alphaproteobacteria bacterium; assembly: GCA_024280375.1. GTDB lineage: Bacteria > Pseudomonadota > Alphaproteobacteria > Rhizobiales > Rhizobiaceae > SZUA-100. The sequence goes on from JAJRQF010000095.1 coordinate 37,637, forward strand.
CAACACTAAATTTCAATCTTGGTAAACACGCGAAAATAATTCAATACATGGTTCAGTTGGGCATTTTTCTAAACCCCCTTTACCACCGGTTGGAAACGCGTTAACTTTTTTACCTAACGATAAAAAAAGACACCCCCGGGAGAAGATCATGAAACTGACATCACGCCTTTTATGTACGTCGATATTAACCGCTGTTGCGTTTAGCACAGCTTCCGCCTTTGCAGGCGAACCCACCCTTACGCGGATTGCAACTATGCCAACAGGCGCAGAAGTTACTGGTTTAACGACCAATGGTATTGGCGAGCTATTTTTAAACGCCCAGCATCCCGGAGGCAGCAATGCTTTGAAAGAGGGCAAAATTCCTGCATTTATCGGCTATGTGGCAGGATTTGATTCCCAAACCTTCAACGGTGCTTCCATGCCAATGCCGGCAGATGGAGAACGTAGTAAAGTCAACGTAACCGGCGGATCCTATGTGACACTCGCCCGCGCGGGCGAAACACTTGGTGATGGCAAGGTATTTGGTGGGGTTTATGATACATCCGGCAAGTTGATGTATATCTCCAACGCTCCCGACTATAACGGTTTCATTTCGCGCGGTGCTAATTCCGCTTATCTCTATACGGGCTGGGAAGGTGCAGGGCGTGATGGCGCGGGTGCTGTTAGCCGCCTTTCACTCAGCCGGGTTGACGGCAAATGGCAGGCGGATCTCAAGCAGTCCAAAATGCTGGACCTTAGTTCCATCGACGGTGGACAAGTTCTGTGTTCCGGTGTGGTCACACCTTGGGGCACGCCATTGCTTGCGGAGGAATATTTCTTCTTTAACACGGCCGTGTGGAACCACCCGGACAACCACGATGCTGACGAAAAAGCCGGATTTCGAGGCGGCAATGATATTACATATATCAAGCCAAAAAACATGACCAAATACTTAGGCAAGATGGCCAACCCTTATCGCTATGGCTACATGTTTGAAATTAACAATGCGGCCGCAGAAGACGGGCAGGAACTGGTGAAGCATTATGCGACCGGGCGTCTTAGCCATGAAACTGCAGCCATCATGCCAGATATGAAAACCATCTATATGAGCGATGATGATTCTGCGAAATACAATTCGAAAAAATACAACACCGCATCCGGTGGCGTATTGTTCAAATTTGTAGCCGATACCAAAGGTGATTTAAGTGCCGGTTCGCTTTATGCCGCAAAAATGGCGCAGGACGATACCAGCGATCCAAACAAGGCGGGCTTTAATGTGACATGGGTGCTGCTTGGCCAATCCAACAATGCGCAGATTGCAGGCTGGATTGCAGAGTATGACAGTGTAACCGTCGCCGACTACAAGGAAGGTGAGTCCAGCTATATCTCCAATACTGACATCAATAATTGGGCTGAAGGTAAAACTGGCAAAGACCTGAATGGCGATGGAACCGTTGGATCGTATAAGGACGATCGTCCAGCATTCCTTGAAGCCAGACGCGCCGCCGCCGCCCTTGGAGCCACCAACGAATGGGACAAGCTGGAGGGCATCACTTCCTATGGCAACACCGTATATGTGGGGGCATCAGCGCTTTCCTGGACCATGGATAAGAGCTGGGGTGATCCAAACTGGATGACCGGCAAACGCGATGAAACTGATGGCGGCGATATCGCGCTCGACAAGGAAGATTGTGGTGGCGTTTACAAGGCAACAACTGGCGACGATTATAACATCACCCGGTTGGAGCCATACGTCATTGGCAAAACCACAGATGACGGCAAATGTGATGTGAACCGTCCAGCCAATCCAGATAATATTCTGGCTCTGGGTGGCGGTGTTCTATTGATCGGAGAAGATGCCGGCAAGAAAAAGCACCCGCTGGATATGCTTTGGATGGCTAAATAGGCCAGACCCCTCATCTGAAGACAAAATTAAACCCGCCGTACAAATTGTGCGGCGGGTTTTTGTTGGTAATATTTCAATCGCTCATATTTCATTCAATCAATTCACTCAATGCTTATGTGAAAGCGAGTGAATAACGAGCCGCCACCGTCGTGGCGCGAACTCGCAGGCTCGGTGCAAGGCATCGAAATAGCCGTGAGAGAGATAATTCAGGATAAATATCTTTGATATTTAGTCCAACAAGGAACCAAGCTGCATGGCAATGCCCATGTCGCCATCGATTTTCAACTTGCCCGACATGAACGCCATTTGTGCATTCAAATCACCGGATGCAATTTCGGCAAAATCTTCCATAGAAACACCGATGGTACAATCGGCTTCACCGGTCTCATTATCAACAACCGCATCTGCGCCGGTTGCATCAATGCGAATAGCTCCGTCATCGCCAAAATCAAATACAACGACCTTGCCGTCAATGCCGCCTTTTTCCGCGACGCTTTTCTTCATTCCATCGGTAAGTTCTGCAAGTGACATTTCAAATTCCTTTGTGTTGATGTGAGTTTGTTTTGGCAGGTAATCGAACATGCCGCAAATCAGATTATTATTCAATTGATGCTCTATTAGCGCAGTTTACGTAAAATGCCAAACAATATGATTACAAATCTCTTGATCGCCTCAAATTTGGAAGATTTGGAAATTTTAACCCGCGAGAAAATCAAATACCAGTTTGATATTTAATGCGATTACCAGAACCGCAATCACTGCTGCAAGCACCAACATCCAGGCGGGTGCCCTAAAATTCTTCATTTTTTTGCGGTCAGCAGAAAACATTACCAATGGCACAACCGCGAACGGCAATTGCAAGGAAAGCACTACCTGGCTGAGGATCAATAACTCGGTCGCGCCGCGCTCACCGAAATACCAGATCATCATGACTGCCGGAATAATTGCAAATCCGCGGGTAATCAGCCTGCGGGCAGCAAGCGGCAGCCTGATGCGCAAAAAACCCTCCATGATGATTTGCCCTGCCATTGTTGCGGTTACCGTCGATGAAAGGCCGGATGCGATAAGCGCCACGGCAAAAAGAACCGGCGCAATGGACGCGCCCAATAGTGGGGCGAGCAGTGCATGGGCATCGCCTAAATCCTCGACCGCCCCGTGCCCGCGATCGTAAAAGGCAGCTGCTGCCAGAACCAGAATTGACGCGTTGATGAACAGGGCAAACCCAAGTGCAATTGTAGAATCCAGCGTGGCAAAACGGATCGCATTTCGTTTGCCCGCATCATCAAGCTCATAGGCTCTGGTCTGGACAATACCGGTGTGCAGATAAAGGTTATGCGGCATTACCGTTGCGCCCAATATGCCCAATGCCAAATAGAGCATTCTTTGGTCGGTTATGATTTCAGGGGACGGCAAAAAACCGGAAAGAATGCCACTCATCGACGGCTGCGCGAGGATTAGCTGACCGACAAAACAAACCGCGATCACCAGGATCATGGTTACCACAAAGGCTTCAATCCATCGAAAACCACGCGATTGCAGGTAGAGAATTAGAAAAACATCAAATGCGGTGATTGCAACGCCCCAGATGAGCGGCAGCCCAAACAGCAATTGCAGGCCAATGGCGGTGCCAATAACCTCGGCCAAATCGGTAGCAATAATTGCAAGCTCCGCCAGTACCCACAATATGAATGATACGGGCCTGGAATATGAATCACGGCAGGCCTGCGCAAGATCACGCCCGGTGGCTATTGCAAAACGCGCGCACAATGCCTGCAGCAAAATTGCCATAAATGACGATACCAATACGGCCGCCAACAAAGTGTAGCCAAACTCTGATCCGCCGGCGATCGATGTCGCCCAGTTTCCGGGGTCCATATAACCGACAGAAACCAGAAAGCCCGGCCCTAAAAATGCAAAAAACCTCGAAAAGAACCGACCTTTAGTCGGCACAGGAACCGAGCGATAGGACTCAATCATCGACGGCGTATCGATGGATGTATGAAACCCGTCATCGGTATTTTTATCTAAGGAAGTTTTTGAATCCAACTGACCGCTTTCCAACGTAAAACGCATGAGGGCTTGTCGAGATTGCCGGACAAAATATCACCCGGAATTATTGCTAATGCAAATCATTCGCAAAAGCAATTGCTTTTGTACACATTCGAAAAATCAGCCTGATTGTGCGGCTTAACAATATTTCCTGCCTCTACAAACACTCTTCATTGGTTGGTTGGCGTGGCCAAGATCTTGTATATTCAGGTTTATCTAATTCACCGGTTGAAAAATTAGCGCCCCTAAGCCATTCTGCCAAAAAAACCACACCCAAACTAAAGGAAATCTCCCTTGCGCGAAGCTCTCATCGTCTCCACTGCCCGCACCCCCATTGGCAAAGCCTATCGCGGTTCGTTCAACGCTACTCCCTCCCCCACCCTTGCCGGGCACGCCATTGAACATGCGGTCAAACGCGCAGGCGTTGAAGGCGCGGAAATTGAAGATGTGGTGATGGGTGCCGCCCTGCAACAGGGCGTTCAGGCAAGCAATATCGGCCGGTTGGCCGCCCTTCGTGCAGGCTTGCCGGTCAGTGTTGCCGGACAATCTGTCGACCGTCAATGCGCCTCTGGCATGATGGCCATATCAATTGCCGCTAAACAGGTAATTTGCGACGGTATGCAAATCGCCGTTGGTGGCGGGGTTGAATCCGTTTCCATGGTTCAAACCGGTAAAATGCGGGTTGCCGTTGATCCCTCCCTCGTGGCCATGCACAAGGATGTACACATGCCCATGTTGCAGACCGCCGAAGTTGTGGCTGAGCGCTACAATATTTCCCGCGAGGTTATGGATGACTACGCGCTTCAATCGCAACAAAGAACGGCTGCGGGCCAACAGGCTGGCAAGTTTGATGATGAAATTGTGCCGCTTGCATCAACCATGATGATGAAAGACCGGGAAAGCGGCGAGGTTTCCAGCCACGATGTGACCTTGGAAAAAGACGAGGGCAATCGTCCATCCACCACGCTTGAAGGCTTGCAGGGCCTAAAACCCGTACTTGGACCGGATATGAGCATTACCGCCGGGAATGCCAGCCAACTATCCGATGGTGCTTCTGCCGCCGTTGTGATGGAGGCCAAAGAGGTTGAAAAACGCGGCCTCACCCCGCTTGGTGCCTATCGCGGCATCGCAGTTGCCGGTCTTGAACCGGATGAAATGGGCATAGGCCCAATATATGCTGTGCCAAAACTGCTTGCGGCCAACGGGCTAAAAATGGACGACATCGGCCTTTGGGAACTCAATGAGGCATTTGCAGTGCAGGTTTTGCATTCGCGCAATGTGCTGGGCATTCCCGATGAAATACTCAACGTCAATGGTGGGGCAATCTCCATTGGTCACCCCTATGGCATGTCTGGCGCTCGCATGGTTGGACACGCGCTGATAGAAGGCAAGCGTCGGGGCGTAAAATATGTGGTTTGCACCATGTGCGTTGGTGGTGGCATGGGTGCTGCTGGCCTGTTTGAAGTGCTTTGAGGATAAATAATATGACCGCTGTTGAAATGAACCGCGAGGGCGATGTTGCCGTCCTCCTGATTAACAATCCACCTGTAAATGCGCTTTCCCATGCGGTGCGTATGGGGCTGAAACTGGGACTTGAGTTTGCCGATGGTTCAGGTGCAAAGGCTGTGGTTATCGCCGGTCAGGGCGGCACATTTATTGCCGGGGCTGATATAAAGGAATTTGGCCAGCCGCCAAAGGAACCTGGCCTTGGCGACGTGATTGATCTGATCGAGGCCTGCTCCATACCTGTTGTTGCAGCCATTGAAGGAAATACACTTGGCGGCGGGTTGGAAGTAGCACTTGGCTGCCATTACCGGATTGCCAATGTCAAAGCCCGCGTCGGCCTGCCCGAAGTAACGCTGGGCATTTTACCCGGTGCTGGTGGCACCCAGCGATTACCCCGGCTGATAGATGCGCCTGAAGCGCTGGCGATGATCACATCCGGTGCACCAATAGACGGACGAAAAGCCAAAGCAATCGGTCTGGTTGATGAAATCATTGAGGGAAATTGCGTTGAGGCTGCCATTGCCTATGCGCATTCAATCGCTGACAAACCATTCGACGACCGCCGCCTTTCGAAGCGGGAATTGTCATTGAGCAAAGTAATATCTCTACAATTTGAAGGGGTAGATGCCCAGATCATCAAACGTGCGCGCGGAGCGATTGCACCACTCAAGGCAGCCGAATGTGTAAAAGCCGCCTATACCCTGCCCTACCCGGAAGGCATTGCCAAAGAGCGCGAAACATTCATAGAGCTTGTTGCCTCTGACCAATCAAAGGCGCTACGCCATATTTTCTTTGCTGAACGGGCGGCGGCAAAAGCCCCATCCGATGTTTCCGGCACCCCGCGCGATGTTGCGTCAGTCGGCATTATCGGTGGTGGCACCATGGGCGGCGGCATCGCCATGACCTTTGCCGATGCGGGCATTCCGGTCACCATTATCGAGATGAGTGATGAGGCATCTAAACGCGGCATCGCCATGATGGAAAAAAACTGGCAGCGCAGTGCCGCACGTGGGCGCATATCTGAAAAGGATGTCGAGACCCGCATGGCGCTGGTCACCGGCTCCACCTCCTATGACAGCCTTAAAGATGCTGATCTGATCATCGAGGCGGTGTTTGAAACCATGGCCATCAAAAAGGACGTATTTGGCAAGATCGATGCAGTTGCCAAGCCCGGCGCGGTGCTTGCCAGCAACACCTCCTATCTTGACATCAACGAAATTGCCGCCTCGACCTCGCGCCCGCGCGATGTTTTGGGCATGCATTATTTCTCGCCCGCCAATATTATGCGGCTGCTGGAAATTGTGCGCACCGATGAGACCGCCGATGACGCGCTTTTAACCGCCCTGGCGATTGCCAAGCGCACCCGCAAAAACGCGGTTGTAGCAGGTGTGTGCCACGGCTTTATCGGCAATCGCATGTTGACCCCCTATGCCCGACAGGCCGGGTTGTTGTTGCTGGAAGGCGCTTCACCCGAGCAGGTTGACAGTGCACTGACCAAATTTGGCTTTGCCATGGGGGTGTTTTCCGTCGGCGATCTTGCCGGTCTCGATATTGGCTATAAATCCCGCAAGGACCGCCAACTGGAACCGCACGAGGTGCGTGTATCGCTAATTGCCGACCGTTTGGTGGAGGCTGGCCATCTGGGGCAGAAATCCGGCTCCGGCTATTATCTTTACGACAAGGAAACCCGGGCCCGCAGTGAAAATCCGGCTGCAACCGACATCATCAATGCGGTGCGCGAAGAACTTGGCATTACGCCGCGCGCAATCGACGAGAACGAGATCATTCAACGCACTCAGTTTGCCCTGATCAATGAGGGTGCGCATATTCTGGCCGAGGGCATTGCCCAGCGTTCCAGCGATATTGATGTGGTTTATAACCACGGCTATGCCTATCCGCGCTGGCGTGGCGGGCCGATGCATTATGGCGACAGCGTTGGCCTTAAGATAGTTGCTGATGCAGTGGTTAAATTTGCGGAAGGCGATGGCGCGCTTTTCTGGAAACCGGCCCCGCTGCTTTTGGAACTTGCCGAAAACAAAATGACCTTTTCCGAGCATGACCGGCATAACCAATAGGCGCGCGCTGCACAGGTTCGATATGTTTGCGGCGTTTGATACGGGACGGGTTCCAATCCCGTCCTGAAGGTTTCAGTATAAATGGATACAGTTCATGTGTCGCCCGATATTTGGGTTTGACAAAAGCCCCGTGCCTGCCCATCAGATTATTTTGCGGGCAATTGCCGGATTTAATACGGTTTGCGGTTGCAATTAAAAAGGCGATGGTTTATCGGCATGGCGCAGCATTATTTAATGCCTGTTGCAAATCACCTGCACCCGACCATGGGGGCAATTGAATTTGCAAAGACAATGCGCAATGATGAGTTTTACTAAATTCAAGCGCCTTGGGCCCCTATAGCTCAGCTGGTAGAGCAACTGATTTGTAATCAGTAGGTCACGCGTTCGAATCGTGTTGGGGGCACCATTTTTCTTATATATCAACAACTTACGATTTTGGCATTTTGTGCTGAAAATAAAAGCACCGTATAAGCACCGGATTTGGCAAGTTGGCATTTGCGGTACGACAAAAATCACATCTTATCAATGACTTCCTTACAGTACTCGATTGTAACTTCCTTCGCACGGGTGTGGTCTTGTCACGGTTTGATTCCGTGTCTTTGAATGGAATAATAGCCATCAAGGAGAAAGAACATGACACATAGACCCAGCGTCGATTTCAAAAATGTAGCGCCAGAGTCTATTGTTTTCAATCCGGAAGCCCGAGCATTTTCAGGTTTTTCAGCATCCGGTTCATAAATTTTGGTGTAAAAACCATCGCCTGATGAATTTTCTGAGCCGTTATGTCAGGATAAGCTTCCATCAATTTGGCATAGGCGTGTTTGGCTTCTTCAATTTTGCCGGCGCCAACGAGCCCTGATGCGTAGCTACGGTAAATCCAAATAGCGTTGGGGCGCTCTTGCAGGGCACGCTGGTAAAACTCAATAGCCTTTTCACAATTACCTGCCCCTTCATACGCAGATGCCATGCCGACATAAGTGTTGAAATTCAAGGGATCGAACGGGCTCAAGCGTTGGGATTTTTCAAAATGGGCGATGGCTGCATCACAATTGTCGTTATAGGCATCAAGCCATCCTAATCTGCTCCACGCCCATGCCGCATTGGCATCTATGGATACGGCTCGCTCTAACAAAATTCGTGCAGTGCCATGATTGCGAATAATGGTGTGTACAGTGCCTAAAACCGACAACACCAATGGATCATCGCTGGAAAGATTGGCTGCACGTTCAGCCAAATCGAGAGCAAGTAATTTTGTTCCTTCGATGTCCTCAATCCAGTTGTAAACGGAACGCTGGGCATGACACCAGGCAGAGAGAGAAAGAGCCAAAGGATAATCTGCATCAATTTCAAGCGCCTGCCCAAGGAAACCCAGAGCTAATGCAGTTTCCTCTTTTTCCAAAGACCAGCAATGAGGTAATGCCTGCATGGTAAAATCATAGGCCACAAAATCTTGTGGTCTTTTACGCCGTGTGCGTTCAATCTCTGCTAGTTGAATGGATGGTTGAAGTGCACCGGCAACTTGCGCTGTAATATCATCTTGAAGTTCAAAAATATTTTCAATGTTTCCATCAAAATGTTTTGCCCAAACGTGGGCACTATTTGCCGTCTCAATTAGCTGGGCAGTGATGCGAATACGATTGCCAGCGCGCTGTACACTGCCCTCCAAAGCGTAACCAACACCCAACTCCTGGCCTACCTCGCGAATATTAATTGGCTTGCCCTTATATGTGAAAGCTGTGTTGCGGGCGATAACAAAAAAAGAACGAATATTTGCCAACGCCGCGGTGATGGCTTCAACCATACCATCGGCGAAATATTCCTGGTTGGGATCGCTGGTCAGATTGTCAAACGGCAGCACAACAAGTGATGGTTTGTCGGGCAAGGAGGGGGCTTTCCGAGCTTGATTGTTGCCGGTTGTCAAAGGCCAGCGATAAACCCGAATGGGACGTTCGATATTTTTCAATGAATACTCACCGGCATCAAAAAATTGTACATCAATCCGGTTACCCAGGCTTTCGTGTACGATTGATGAGATACAGATACCACCAGGATTGGCAATCGATTCCAAGCGGGCTGCTACATTAACACCATCACCATAAATATCATCACCGTCGATAATGATGTCGCCAAGATTGATGCCTATGCGCAAAACGATTGCATCATCATATTCTGCATGCCGGTTCTGGATCGACAGTGCACAGTTGACCGCGTCCACAACGCTGGCAAATTCTGCCAGAATTCCGTCACCCATCAGCTTCACCAAACGCCCGTTATTGCGTGCGATCGCCGGGTCCATGACATTCTTGCGATGGGCTTTGACCGCATCTAGTGTACGGGATTCGTCTCTTTCCATCAGGTTTGAATAACCGACGATATCAGCGACAAGAACAGCAGCAAGTCGACGATCCATATGCATGCCCTCCCTCAAAATACTCCGGTGATTTTTAGTATCTAAATAGTTACGCCAGTTTTTCACCCAATCGAACGGTCTCCTTGACCAAAAAGGCGAGGTCTGCTGAGATCGTGCGGTGGTTATTAATTGCAACGCGCAAGCAATGCTGACCATGGACAGTCGTGTCTGAAATTGCTGCGACACCAGATTCCTGCATTTGCAGCATTATTTCCGTATTAATGAGTTTCAAATCTTCTTCAGACTTATTATTGGGGTGATAGCGATAGCAGACGATATTGATGGTCGTTGTTGAAGTGAGTTCAAGCTTGGGTTCTGCGCTGATCAACTCAGTCAGATATTTTGCCTGATCGATATTTTGATCAATCAGTCGGCCAAATTTCTGAATGCCGTGTTCCTGCAAAGACATCCATACTTTTAGCGCCCGAAAACCACGTGATGTCTGGATGCCATAATTGTGCAACCATTGTGCGGAGGCGATGCCACGTTCGGTGCATTCCAGATACTCTGGTGTTACAGCGAATGCGTTGCGATGGGCATCGCGGTCTTTAATAAGTACACAACCAACTTCAAAAGGCGCATGAAGCCATTTGTGGGGGTCCAATGCGATAGAATCCGCTTTCTCAATACCGGCAACCCGCTTTTTGTTTTTCGGAGCGATATTGATAAGCGCTCCAATACAGCCATCCACATGAAATCGCATGCCTTCATTCCGGCAAATTTCATATATTGCCTGCAGATCATCAATAGCACCTGTGTTCACTGTACCGGCTGTCGCTATGATACAGGCCGGTTTAAAACCCGCTGCCCGATCTTCCGCTATTGCAAGTTTCAGGGCATTGATATCCATGGTGCAATCCATCTTGGAGCGAATCTTGCGCAAGGAGCGATTCCCCAATCCAAGTGTTTCCATTGCGATTTGGTGGCAGCTGTGAAGTTGGTCCGAACCATAAAATCGTAAGGGATATTCCATTGCCCTCGTGCCGAGTTCGCGCACATCGAGCCCAGCCATTTCGTTTCGAGTAACCGCCAGCGCGAGTATATTTGCCATAGAACCACCGCTAACCAGGGTGCCGCTTGCAGTCCGTGGAAATCCCAGCATCTCCTTGCACCAATCGACGACTTGTTGGTCAATCAGACTGGCAGCATGGCTGCCTCCACCGAGATTAGACCCCAATATAGCAGCCAGAAAATCACCCAAGGCACCGGTGAAGTTACTGGATCCCATGTACCACATCCAAAACCGGGGATGGATATTGCCCATTGGATAAGGCATCAAATTTTCGGTTAGCATGCCATAGACATCTTCGATGGCACTTGGATGCTGCGGCAACGGCGTTGCATAAGTACTACGCACATCCTCGGGAATAGCCTGCCAAACGGGCCTGTCGCGCACATCACGCGTATAGTCAATGGCGTCGTCCACGATCTGATGCGAAAGTCTGCGCAGGTCCTCCCAGTTGTCTGGGTCGAGTGTTTCTTCTGAATTTGGCACGTTTTGCCTTTCCAGTAATTTGTTTAGTGTAACATTTCTAAGGTAACAGTCAGCGAATTTTGCTATGCGCTATGCCGTTGTTCAACCCATTTGGTAGCCAGGTGTGGACAATGACAGAGCCGTTTCCTCTTCATTCATATCTTCGGCAATGGCCTCATAAAGTGGCGTAGTCATATAGCGTTCGCCCGTATCGGGCAGCATGCAAAGAATGACGGAACCGGGGGCAGCTTTCTCGGCAACCTGCATAGCAACACCAAGGGATGCACCACCCGAAATACCTGTCAGAATACCTTCCTGCTGAGCAAGTTTCAGCGTCCAGGCAATACTATCAGGACCAGAAATCGGAATAAGATCGTCATAGTACTTTTCATCCAGGGTTTCCTGGAGCACCAGCGGAATGAAATCCGGCGTCCAACCTTGGATCGGGTGCGGTTCAAATGCACTATGACTGGCAGCTGGTGCACCGCCATCACCACGTTCCTGCGGCTGCTGGCTACCAACGAGCTGGGCATTGGCAGGTTCCGTCATGATAATTTTTGTTTCAGGCCGCTCTTTCCGCAAAACCCGCCCAACACCTGAAAGTGTGCCGCCGGTTCCGTAGCCACTGACAAAGTAGTCCAACCGGTCACCATCGAAATCTGCTAGAATTTCACGCGCCGTAGTTGCCGCGTGGATGTCTGCATTGGCATCGGTTTCAAACTGGCGGGCCAAAAACCATCCGTTTGCGTCGGCCAATTCGACGGCCTTCTTGTACATTCCAAAACCCTTCTCAGCGCGTGGCGTCAGGATAACTTTTGCGCCAAAAATTCGCATTAGTTTGCGCCGCTCGATTGAAAAGCTGTCAGCCATTGTCACCACAAGCGGGTAACCCCTTTGAGCACATACCATGGCAAGCCCAATACCAGTGTTACCGCTGGTTGCTTCAACTACAGTCTGACCGGGTTTAAGAGTACCATCGCGCTCACCCTGTTCGATAATGTTCAGTGCAAGCCGGTCCTTGATTGATCCGGCGGGATTGAAAAACTCTGCTTTGGCATAAACTCGAACACCGTCAGGTGCTAAATTGTTGATCCGTATACACGGCGTGTCTCCAACTGTATCCAAAATGCTGTCAAACAGCTTCCCGCGCCCGCCGGTTGTTCTGATTTTTGATTGAGTATTCATTAGCTTTGATTTCCTCCAAGTATAGTTTGGCCAGTTGTTAAGACATTGAAGATTTCCATTTATGAGGCACCAATTCGTCTTATGCTCAGCACACTGTATATTATTGTCATCCATGCAGCATGATGAAAATCTGAATTTTCCTTGTAGAAAGGCTGGATTCTGCGGTATGGGTCAATTGATATGATTTATTTGTTCAATAACTTTGAACTGGACCCTGAGAAGTTCGAGCTTCGGAATAAAGGCCGCTTGGTATCTCTTGAACCGCAGGTATTTTTGTTGCTCCGGCTGCTGATCGAAAATCAGAACCGTATGGTTACCAGAGGCGAGATTGTTGACAAAATATGGAATGGGCGCTCGTTGTCTGCCTCAGCCATCGACAGCCGCATAAAGTTTGCCCGAAGCGCTGTAGGCGACGATGGCAGTGCTCAACATACGATCCGCACTATTCATGGAAAAGGATACAGATTTGTTGCCGCCGCCACACAGCCTGAAACGAGCAAAATACCGGCACAGCTATCGCCCGAAGCAGCACCTATGGAGTCGTGGGAAATAACGGCAAAACCATCGATTGTTGTGCTGCCTTTTCAGTATCTTGGCACCCCCGGCCCTAACAGTACATTTGCCGAAGCAATATCGCATGAGCTTATTCAGGCACTTTCCCAGCTGCGCTGGTTGTTTGTCATCGCGCGTGGATCAGCTTTTCGATTTCGCGCACCGGATCCAGACGTGCAAAAGATCAGCAGGGCACTGGGTGTTCGATATGTGTTGGCAGGCTCGTTAAAAACTGAAAATCATTCCCTGGTGATCACAGTTGAGCTTTCTGACAGTCGTAACGGAGAAGTTGTTTGGGGGGAGTATTTTACATTCGCACTTAAAGCTATCCACGAGATCAGGACGGAGATCATTACTCGGGTAGTATCGGCTCTGGAAATCTATATTCCCTTCAACGAAGCACGTAATGCCCGCCTTGGGGTATCTGAAAACCTCGATGCTTGGTCTAACTACCATCTGGGTTTGCAGCAAATGTATCGCTTCTCACATGAGGGTAACGCCAAGGCTACAGCATTTTTTGAGTGCGCTGTTGCCCAGGATCACCGTTTTGCTCGAGCACACGCCGGACTTTCCTTTACCAGCTTTCAAGACGCCTTCATGAAATATAATGACACACCGGAAGCTTCGGTTATATCCGCGCGCCGTTTTGCCGAACGCAGTATCGAACTTGACCCGCTTGATCCGTTCTCAAATTTTACGCTTGGCCGTTCATATTGGCTCGATGGCGATCTTGACAGCAGCATCGATTGGCTCGATCGTGCCATCACCCTGAGCCCAAATTATGCCCATGGTCACTACTCACATGCTTTTACTGATATGCTCTCGGGCCGCTCCGACATAGCCCGCACCAACTTGGATACAGCATTTACACTTAGCCCGCTTGATCCGTTTGTTTATGGAATGTTGGGCGCGCGCGCGTTGTCTTATGTGATTGATGGTGATTACGAAACCGCCTCCAATTGGGCCGAAAAAGCAGCACGGGCTCCGGGTTCACATTTCCTGATCGCTATGATCGCCGTGATCGCTAATTCCCTGAACGAAAATCAACAAAAAGCCCAATACTGGGCTAACAATGCCCAAAAGCGACGATCAGATGCATGCCAGGCTCATTTTTTTGAATCGTTCCCATTCTCAAGCTCTGAAGTGAGAAATCGAATATCAGACGCATTGACGCTTTATGGACTTTGACAGAAATGGGCATCAAAAAACGCCAAATCAATCAAGTTCAGGATCGCGCACGCGTTGGTGATATCCATTGCGTATTATCTTGGGTGCAATTACTTTCCATTTCAACATGGTCTGGTAATCAGGTCTGGGTATTTTGGATCAGCCAATGCGCTGTCAGCTCTGTTGGACAACATCTCATTATAATGAGCCCGCTCTCATCCCTCTTGAATGCCCGCTTAATTCATCTGAATCGTTTAAACCAACCACTTAACTTTCAACAATTTACACAGCTTGTTTGACGAACATTGGCCCCGGCTTTCAAGCATCCCTTCAGAAACAAAGGCGATTTGGACCCAGAAAATCAGTCACATATTGTTAAAATAGCGATTTCAAATTGAGTCACGATCGCAGGCGTTGGGCAAAAATTGATTGTATCACCGGCCAATTGTGGCCGCTGCGCCCAACATGAGTATCCACCTGTTCTCAAATCGCTTCAGAGGATAAAAAGCTAACCGTGGCAATCTAAACAGATTTTTGAAGATCAAGCCCAAATTGGGTTGAGTGCAATTGTTCACCAACTGAGAATCGCTATTTGAACCTGCTAGAATAAGGCATTTTCATCACAGATTATAACGAAATGAAAAATTTTGAACCTTACATTTAGCTGACAATCGCTGTCATAATTCGTTCATCTTTTCGATGATACCCAATCTGCGGCTGGGTCAGAATTGGGGAGTATTGAATTGTCCATGCTTGCATGCACGGCTGGCTATAGCCTAGGTCGAATTGTATCCAGTTACCCCGGAATCAATTCTGACCATCATTCTTCAGTCCCACAATTGCAACTGCATTCCAGCGGTTGCAATCAGGATTCCCCTGACATTTCTGGCCCGATCAAAGGTTACGAAGCCCTTTCAAAGGTAATTGCTACTTTTATCCTTATGCTGGCAATAATATGCATCTTTACCATTGCATCCTTTGCCCAACAAACATCGACAAAAGGCGGCAGACTTGCCAATTTTGATCACAGTGCAACCGGGTTTGCACTCACCGGTGGACATAAGACAGCCACATGTGAATCCTGTCATGTCGGCGGAAAGCTTAAGAACACGCCAACTAAATGCGCCAGTTGCCATAATAACAAGATATCAAAAGGCAAATCCAAAAATCACCCGCGCACAGCTGAAACCTGCTCCGATTGCCACACGACCTCTAATTGGAAACCTTCCCGCTTTGACCATTCACAAGTCACGGGCAGTTGTGCCAGTTGTCACAATGGTAAAATCGCCAAGGGCAAATCCAATAATCATATAAGGTCTACAAATTCTTGCGAAGATTGCCACGTTTCGACCGGCTGGACAAATGTGCGTTTCGATCACACAGCCGTCTCGGGCACATGCTCCAGTTGTCACAACGGACGCAAAGCAACCGGAAAGCCTGCCAAACACATTCAATCTTCCAATATCTGCGAGGACTGCCATGTTTCCACCAGTTGGACCAATGTACGTGTTGATCATTCGTCGATTACGGGGACTTGCGTTTCATGCCATAACAATCGCACGGTTTCAGGCAAACCCAACAGCCACATTCCTTCATCAAATATGTGCGAAGACTGCCATATTTCGACCAGTTGGACCAATGTGCGCTTTGATCATTCTGGCGTATCTGGAACATGTTCTTCCTGCCATAATGGCCGGACGGCTACGGGCAAACCGAATAATCACATTCCAACTTCGAATGTCTGTGAGGACTGCCACGTCACAACAAGCTGGAGCAATGTGCGCTTCGACCATGCTAATGTCACCGGTTCATGCTCAACCTGCCATAATGGGCGCATCGCCACCGGCAAACCCGCCAAGCACATACCTTCTTCGAATACCTGCGAGGACTGCCACGTCACCACTAGCTGGAGCAATGTGCGCTTTGACCATGCATCTGTGACCGGCTCCTGCTCGACGTGTCATAACGGACGCACAGCTACTGGAAAACCTTCCAAGCACATTCCAACTTCGAATGCATGCGAAGATTGTCATGTCACAACAAGCTGGAGCAATGTGCGCTTTGACCATGCATCCGTGACCGGCTCCTGCTCGACGTGTCATAATGGACGCACAGCCACCGGCAAACCGAGCAAACATATTCCAACTTCGAATACTTGCGAGGACTGCCACGTCACAACAAGCTGGAGCAATGTGCGCTTTGACCATGCATCCGTGACCGGCTCCTGCTCGACGTGTCATAATGGACGTATTGCCACCGGCAAACCAAACAACCACATTCCAACATCGAATACTTGCGAGGACTGTCATGTCACAACAAGCTGGAGCAATGTGCGCTTTGACCACTCTGCGGTGAATGGAAACTGTGTTTCCTGCCATAATGGACGCACAGCCACCGGCAAACCAAACAACCACATTCCAACATCGAATGTCTGCGAAGATTGTCATGTCACAACAAGCTGGAGCAATGTTCGCTTCGACCATGCATCCGTAACGGGATCTTGCTCAAGCTGCCATAATGGACGCACAGCCAAGGGCAAGCCGAACAACCATATTGCCACGACCAACACCTGCGAAGACTGCCACGTCACCACAAGCTGGAGCAATGTTCGCTTCGACCATGCATCCGTAACTGGTTCATGCTCAAGCTGCCATAATGGACGCACAGCCAAGGGCAAGCCGAATGGGCACTTCGTTACCACCAAGCAGTGCGATGATTGTCATCGGACAACAGGCTGGTCGCAAATAACATTCCAGCACACAACAGGCTCGTTCCCTCAGGGGCACTCCAAGAACCTGGACTGCACAGACTGCCACCGTGGAAACACGGTCCAATCCGCCTGGACAACGCCGGCTTACAAACCTGATTGCGCCGGTTGCCATGCGAATGATTATGAAATCAAAGAACACAAAAAATACAGAAGCCCGACAACCGTATTTTACCGGGTAAGCGAGTTACGAGATTGTGCTGGTGCGTGCCACGAATACACCGACGCCACACTAACAACCATTAAAAAGAGACGCTCAGGCAAACACCGCCCGGGCCGAGGAGGCTGGTAAATGAATTCATTAGTCCGTACAACACTGTCTGCGATAATGCTGGGCAGTGCAGGTCTGATCACAATCGGGGCAACGCCTGGAGCGGCTGAAGCCGTATCCAATCAAGTGCTCGCCGGCACGTCGGTAATTCCGGCCAGCGGAAACCAGTGCCCCGCGATCAGAATAAAATTCAATTTTCGGGTACGGTATTCCAGCCATTTCCCGATCAATGGCGGCCGGGTATTGCGCATAAAAGTGCAACCTCTGGACCGAAATGGCGCGGCGTCAAATATCCTGACAGCGCGGGAATCCGCATTTGTACCAACCATTCCCGGCATTGATATTCGCTCCATCACGTTCGAAGCCAATGGCAGCGGACCATCGCTATCCGTCGCATTTTCCCGGCGGGTTGAATATAAAGTCAGTCAGGGATCGGATTTTTCCTCCATCCTTGTTCATCTTGGCGGTACGCAGGCATCAAAATCCTGCCTTGCAAGTCTCGCCTCCGCTCCTGCGCCGTCGGGCAATGATACTGTGGCTACCGGTAAATCCGGTCGTCCAGCGGCCTCGACGGCGCAGCCCAAACCAATTGCAAAAAATAACAAACAGATGTTTCAGGATGCGCGTTCGGCGATAACCAAAAAGGATTATCGCAAGGCCGCCATAATATTGACCAAACTAATTAACTCGCCGCCACACAAATATCGGGCGAAGTCACAGGAATTGCTTGGCGTGGTTCGCGAACGTAATGGGCAAATTGCCCACGCAAAGGCGGAATACAAGATTTATCTGCGCAATTATCCAAAGGGCGAAGGCGTGAAACGTGTTCGCCAGCGACTTGCTGCCATATCAACTGTTGAAGCCGAGCCGCGCAAAAAATTGCGCAAAGCCGGAACAACACCAAAGAATGCGCGGGTCACAAAGGGCGGTCGGGTGAACAACCAAATTGCGACTGATGAATTGGCCGCTAGAACCGAGCAACCTGAAAGAGACCAAAGGAAGCCACGCGAGATTGAAGATCCGCTGGCCTATAAATCAACCTTTTATGGTACGGTATCACAGTACTACAATTTCAATCAGGGGTTTACCCGGTTGAAAGAGCTGGAATCACGCCGCACCACCAAGGATGATGATATATTCCAAAACTCCATTCTATCGTCGCTTACTATGCAAGGCACCTCTGAAAACGCCGACTATAAATTTAAATGGCGTTTTTCAGGTGCCCATGAGGGCGATTTCACCAAGGACTACGAAAATCGCTATCGGGTTTCATCGGCCTATGCGGAGGTTGTTATTAAGGACATTGGAAGCCGCGTTAAACTCGGCCGCCAAACGCGAAACACCGGTGGCATATTGGGCCGGTTCGACGGTGGTCTGTTCAGTTGGAATTATGACGATAATACCACTGTCAACGTAACGGTCGGTTCGCCGGTTGATAGCAGCAAGGATTTGCCATTCCTTTATAATCGTTATTTTTATGGCTTGAGTGTTGATTTAAAAGATATATTTGGCACCTGGGACATGACTGTTTACGCAACTGAACAACGCGTTGATTCACTCGTAGATCGGCGCGCAATTGGTACGGAACTTCGGTATAATGATGAGCGAATAAATGTTTTTGCTTCGATTGATTATGATCTCTATTTCAATCGGGTCAATTCTGCCCTGGTGACCGGATCATATTTATTCACTGACGATTCCACACTTTCGGCCAGCATAGATTATGTCAATTCGCCGTCGCTGAGCTTGAGCAATGCGCTACAGGGTCAAGTTTCCGACAACCTCAGCGCCCTGCGCAATATATATTCTCTTGCGGCAATCAAGGAGCTTGCCGTTGATCGGACGACGGAAACCTGGTCTGCCAATCTGGCATATTCGATGTCGCTGGACGATATGTGGCAACTGACCGTTGACGGTACTGTATTCAGCACAGGTGGCAATCCGGCTTCAGGCGGCATTGCCGCAATCGCAGCACCAGGAACAGAGTTTTTCACATCCGCTCAACTGGTTGGCAGCGGTGTGTTCAATCCTCGTGATATTGTCAGCGCAACGCTTCGTTACGCAAATACCTCGTCTTCCAATCTCTACCTGTTCGATACCTATATTCGCTATCCGTTCGGCAAAGACTGGCGCTTTCGCCCGCGTGCCAAACTTGGGTATCGTGAACTTAAACGCACCGGCGGATCAGAGATATTCTTCATACCTTCGGTCACCGCGAATTACAGGTTTTCCAAATCAACCAGTTTTGAGATTGAAGCTGGCGGCCGCTGGTCATCTCGTGACACGGCAGTTGGTGCGGAAACAAACATGGAATATTACATGATTGGCGGGTTTAGGTATCAGTTCTAGGGCGGCGCATAAGCTCCGGGCCAACAGGGCTTTTCTAACGGCTCAAGTTTTGCGCTTCCTCCGGATCAAGGGTCAACGTGCAACTTGAGCGATGCACCAGCCTTCCCTTTCGGCAGACTTAAAAGGCACTTTACCAAAGCCTGACGCGTGACAGGCCAAACAAAAACCAGCCTCATCATTTGGGGCTGGTTTTTTCAATCTTGCAAATTAGACGTACTCAACTTGGCAGATAATATTGGGATTGTCTTAAAGGTTTTCCAGTATTTTAATAACCGAATTATGCCCGGCAGTTCGTGCCACATCGAGCGCCTGTTCTCGTTTTTTATTACGCAGGCTTGGGTCTGCACCGGCAGCCAAAAGAAGTTTTATCACTTCCACATTACCGGAAGTCGCCGCAAGCATAAGGGCGGAATGTCCGCTTTTGTTGCGCGCATCGACCTTTGGCCCGACCTGTAGAAGGGCATTTACGATTTGTGCATCGCCAAGGCGGGCTGCAATCATCAACGGTGAGTTGCCAAACCGCGATGCCCGCTCGACATCCGCTCCGGCAGTGATTAAAACTCTGGCAGCGCCCATTTTCTTGGCGTCTAGCGCGGCCAATAAGGGTGTTACATCCAATTTGTCTGCTTGGTTATATTCAACACCAAGCCGTAGCAGTAGTTTCAAAACACCCACATTACCAGCGCTTGCCGCATGCCAAAGCGCGTTGCGATTGTTCATATCCAGTTTACCGGGATTTGCACCCCTTCTAATTAGCGCTGCAATAACATTTTCATCACATGTACGGGCAGCGAGCAGAATAACCCGCTCTTTTCCCTTGATATTGCGGACAACGGCATTGCGCGACAGCAACATCAATACTATTTTGCTTTGCCCCTCCATCAGGGCAAGATCAATCGGTTTCACCCCGGTTTTGTCGGCCAGATTCAAGTTGGCCCCGGCATTGATGAGAATTTTGACAATATCTGGGCTGCCAATTTGGGCGGCATAAGCAATTGCCGAGGTTCCGGAACTATCCTGAATATTCATATCGGCTCCGACCGAAAGCAGATAGGCGGTTATTTTGTCTCGCTTGTTTTTGACCGCCTGAATAAGCGGTGTTGAACCAAATTTGTCGCGTGCGTCGACAAAATGACCGTCCTTAATCAGTTGTTGGACAAGTTTTTCATGGCCCCGCTGAACGGCCTCCATCAAAACGCTGTAGCCCAACTTTTTTGATAAAGCAGAAACAACGGGTTGCCGCTTGGTTTTCGCGGTCGCTGTTTTACGTTTGCTTAATTTGCTCTTTTGAGGTTTTGCCTTTGCCAGTTTGCCCAACAGGCTGCGTGCCAGCACGTTACCCTTTTTTGCCGATTTACCAATCCACAAACGCGCGGCCTTTTTATCTACCGGCACTCCACGGCCCGACAAATAGATTTTACCAAGGCTATATTGCGCTTTTGCGTGACCCTGTTTGGCGGCCTCCAACATCAACAGATAGGCACGCACATAATCGCGCGGCACGCCCCTGCCCTGTTGGTAAAGCACCGCCAGCCTGTATCGCGCTTCAGCGTGTTTTGCAGCTGACAGGCGCTTTAGTATATCGGCGGCCAGAAAAAAATCACGTTTGCGAACAGCACTATCGACCTTTTGCAATTGGCTCTTTAAACCAGCGGCCATTGGTTCCATGACCACCGGTGGAGCGAGCTGCAACATTAGCGCAAGTGTTAAGGAATGCAGGATCATTGATCGTGGATGCGAACGCGATTTAGGCAGTGCCATATTTTGTCTCTACTTCAATACCTGTGTCTTTTAAGAATTTTGTTGGCAGAATTCCCCCGGCACAAACGATGACACCGTCATTCTTTGCCTTGTGAATTATGCCATCCTGTTCGATCTCCACACTGTCCTTGTGAATGGCTACAACATTTGAGCTCAATACCTGGTTCAGCTTGCCAGATTGTTCGGCTCTTTCCACCCGCTCGCGATTCTTCAATTTGGCGCGGGAAAATGCGGCACTGCGGTAAGAAAGCGTTACAAATGTGCCCTCCTCTTCGGCGATGCTTGCCGCCGCCTCAAGCGCGCTGTCGCCACCGCCAACCACGAGCACATGTTGATTGCGATATTGTTCCGGGTCGACCAACCGATAAACAACCTTGCTTTGCTCTTCGCCCGGAACCCCAAGCTTGCGCGGCGTACCACGCCGACCAATGGTCAGCAACACGGCCCTTGTGTGATGTTCGCACTTATTGGTTTTGACCAAAAATCCATTTTCTACCGGCTTAATTGATTCCACCCGTTCTTTGAACGAAACTTCAAGTCCGGTTTTTTGAACCACATTTTGCCAAAACCCCAACAGTTCTTCTTTTGAAACTTCGGTAAATTTCATTTGACCATATAACGGCAGCTCTGCCGGTGCTGTCATGACCAGCTTGCCACGCGGGAAATGAGATACGGTGCCACCAAAACTGTCCTGCTCAACGGTCACACTTGAAAGCCCATGTTTCATTGCCGCAAGACTTGCAGAAAAACCGGAAGGCCCGGCTCCGACAATCATCAGATCAAGCATGCCAGGCTTACCCATACCGTCCAACTTGGCGATTTCATCGACGGCCTGTTTTCCCTGTTCGATGGCATTGCGAATGAGCCCCATACCACCGAGCTCGCCGGCAATAAAAATACCGGGTACATTGGTTTGAAAATCCGGCCCGACATGGGGAATATCCACGCCACGTTTCTCGGTGCCAAAAACCAGGCTGATCGCGCCAAGCGGGCAAGCAGTGGCACAGGCTCCATGGCCAATGCAATGTGTTGGCTCGACCAGCACAGCCTTACCATTGACAAGCCCCAGAATTTTCCCCTCTGGGCAGGCGGTCACACAGGCGGCGCAACCGACACAGAACTCGGGGTCAATGACGGGGTGCAGCGATGTCGGCTCGGTTAATCCGGCCTCTTCCGCTGCACTTCTTATTGATAGCGCGCGCTTTTCGTGCCGCTTGCGCTGAAATACGATTGCAGCCCAAACCAGCAATAGCGGTGCTACATAGGCAACCAATATCAATTGAGTTGGCATTGATAGGTGTAACTCCAGTGGTTTAGATCACAGTCGAATAAACAAGCGCTGCGATTCAATTGACATTCAGGCCAAGTTTTTTTGCGGCCTCGGTAATCTGCGCAAGCTGCATCGGTTCGTTGGCAAATATTTTTGCAGCTTTCTTGCTAACCGCTAGGGCTTCATCCTTATCGCCCATCACCAATCTGGAGCGCATCAGCTTGATCCAACCTTCCATATCTTTCGGGTTATCCTCCAGCCGAGCCGCCAGCCGGTCTACCATGCCCTTGATCATGGCCTGACGGTCTTTTGGGGTCATTTCACCAGCGGCCTTGATGTCCTCTTTTGTTGGCCCTTTGGTGATTTTTCCTTCAGCGACCTGATTTGGCTGCACTTTTGTTTCCGCCTTATCAACGGATTTACCAGCCATTGGAGCAAGCAGATTTGGAACGCCTGTCGTTGAGACCTGCAGTTCATCGACCCGTTTGCGCAGGCCATCTATCCAATAGGCATCTTTTGGGGCGTCGGCTAAAATCTCTTTCCAAAGTTTTAGGGCCGCTTTTTGATCGCCATCCTGTTCAAGCTTCATACCTTTGAAAAAGCGGGCACGTGCATCTTTGGGATTAAGTTCAAGCGTCTTGTCAAAAATAGCGTTAGCTTTGGTTGATACGAACCCATCTGCTGCGCGAACAAGAGTTTCACCATAGGCAGACTGCAGGTCAGCATCTTCGCTGTTTAAAGCCACTGCCTTCGCATAGGCATCAGCCGCCTTGGTATATCGCTTGGTGTTGAAATAGGACCAACCCAGCATGCGCCAGCCTTTTTCGTCGTCAGGGTTTTTCTCCAACCGGGCAGCGAGATCTTTTACCAATTGATCGGCACTGCCAACATCCGATGTATTGCTGGCAAGGATTGCGCGGGCGCCACCATTGGTTTCAGGCAGCGCCAATCTGCGTTGCAATTCATCGGCTGCCGGTGTTGCCGTTTGTGCCATTTGGGCGGCAAATGGAGCGGCCGGCAATTCCGGTTCGCCTGTCATTGTATAAAGCATGGTTGCGCCGACGGATACAAAGGAAGAAACCACAGCAACCGCAGCAAACTGGACCTTTGGCGAGAATGAAAATCCATTCTCTTTCTCTTCGCTGCTGATAGCGAGAACACGTCGTTCAATTTCGGTCTGCGCCAGTTTTGCAGAGGCATCATCAAGAATGCCATCTTCTTTTTCTTTCTCCAATTCCTTCATCTGGTCGCGGTAAACCTCGATGGACTGGGCCGTACTTTTATCAACGCCATCCAGTTTTCGAATAAAGGGTGCCGCCACCAGAATTGCGGCAAAAGATGTCAACGCGGTCAAAACGATCCACAGGGTCATTGGGTAACCTCACTTTTTAGAATTGATTGAGCGAGCGCACGCTCTTTCGAAGATAACTCATCAGGAGCAATTTCATTTTTTCGTCTGCGCCAGACGTGGGAGAAACCGGCAATTGCGGCCAGTAAAAGCAATAGGGGGGCGCCCCATAGCAAATAGGTTTCGGAGCGCAATGGCGGCTTTAGCAAGATATAAGGGCCATATCGATCAACCAGATATTGAACGGCCTGCTCATCACTTTCACCGGCTGAAATTCGTTCCCGCAGCAATACGCGAAGATCTTTCGCTAAAGCTGCGTTTGAATCATCAATCGACTGATTGCGGCATACAACACAGCGCAGACCTTTGCTTAATTCGCGAGCTCGCGCTTCGAGTACCGGATCATTCAGCATTTCAGACGGTTCAACCGCAAACAGGTTTGCAGGTGCCATTATCAGCATCGCTATAACCAGCATCAGCGCTTTTACTTTTGTGATAAATCTCATTGTTTTGCCTCCAGTCTGGTAATCATCGGCTTGATAACCGCGCTCCAGGTTTGATCATCAATCGGGCCGATATGGCGATAACGAATTCGTCCGCTACGATCGACCAGATAGGTTTCCGGCACACCGGTAACACCAAGTTTTCGGCCGAGTTTTCCATCCGCGTCATCGCCGGTTTTCCTGTAGGGATTGCCAAACCGATTGAGGAATACCTTTCCAGCTCCGGGGCGGTCTTTCCAGTTGATGCCATAGAGACGCACATTTTTTTCCCCGCTGATTTGCATCAGTTTGGGATGCTCTCTCCGGCAGGCACCGCACCAGGATGCAAAAACATTGACCAAGGACACTTCACCGGCAATATCACCGGTTGAAATGCCCGCATCGGTGCCGAGCATTGCCGGTTGATCGAATGGCGGAAACGGACGATCAAGATGGCCAACACCAACCTCGCCATTTGGTATCGTAAAGCCCAATATTAACAGCGATCCAATTGCTGCAAACACCGCAACAGGCAGGAACCGGGTGAGCTTAGTGATATTCACGCTCAAACCTCCACCGGTTTGGGCTTCTTAAGTCGCTGCGGTGCGCCAACTCTGAAACGTCGGTCAGAAAGAGACACAAACCCGCCCATAGCCATTGCGAGTGGCCCGATCCAAATGAGCAGAGCCAAAGGATGGTAATATAAGCGAACCACCCAATTGCCCGCGTCATCGGCTTCACCAATCGCCACATAGAGGTTGGTGAGCCCGACCGCCCGAATTCCAGCTTCGGTGGTTACAGTTTTTTTCACCGGGTAATATCGGCGCTCGGATGTCATTAACGCGAATTTTTCGCCATTTGAGCGAACCGTGAACTGCCCCTGCTCGGCCTCATAGTTTGGCCCATCAATGCGCTTCACTTCTTCCAGCGTAAACTCGTACCCGGCTATCGTTGTGTTTTCACCCGGCAACATGGTGAGAATTTTCTCCTCCTGCCAGGCGGATACGGCGGTTATTCCGGCAACTGTCAGCCCCATGCCAAGATGCGCCAAAACCATGCCATGGACAGCCCTTGGTGAATTGCGAAACAGGTTCAGAGATTTCGCAAATGGAACCTTGAACAATCGAACGCGCTGCACGATCACAAATAGCGAACCGGTAATAATCCAAATCGCAAGGCCCATGCCCAGTGAGGCCAAAAGATGGGTGCCGTATCCAATGGCAAACACAGTAATGGCAACAATCAAGGCAAGCGCTGCAGGCCAGACCAACTGGCTGGCAACCCGCTTCACCTCATCGCGTTTCCAGCGCAGTAACGGCCCGGCCACCATGACGATAAGCAAAGGCACCATAAGGGGCACAAATGTTGAGTTGAAAAACGGCGCGCCGACCGAAATTTTGGTGGTTCCCATCATGTCGACAAACATTGGATAGAAAGTTCCGACAAATACAATTCCACCGGCCGTTACCAGCAATATATTGTTTAAAACCAACCCACTTTCACGGCTGATTGGTGTAAATAATCCGGTCTTGGAAAGACTTTGCGCGCGCAATGAAAACAATGCCAATCCGCCACCGGTTGCCGCAAATAACAAAACCAAAACGCCCATTCCCCGCACCGGGTCAGTGGCGAAGGCGTGAACGCTGGTCAATACGCCGGACCGCACCAGGAACGTGCCCACAAGGCTCATGGAAAAGGCAAGAATGGCAAGTAATACGGTCCAGACTACCAGTGATTGTCGTCGTTCAACAACCAATGCTGAATGCAGTAATGCTGTGCCGACCAGCCAGGGCATGAAGGATGCATTTTCAACTGGATCCCAGAACCACCAACCACCCCAGCCGAGTTCATAATACGCCCAGAAACTGCCAAGGGTAATGCCGATGGTTAGAAAACACCACGCGGCCAGCACCCAGGGCCGCATGAAGCGGGCCCAACTTGCATCCACTTTACCTTCGATCAATGCGGCGATTGCAAAGGCAAAGGTAAGTGAAAATCCGACATAACCAAGATATAAAAATGGTGGGTGGATGGCCAGACCAATATCCTGCAACAGCGGGTTAAGCTCGGCGCCATCAAAGGGTGGCGGGCTTAAGCGACTGAATGGGTTTGAGGTAAAAATCATCAGCGCAAGAAATCCCACTGCGATCATGCCCTGTATGGCCAATACCCGCGCTTTCAAGGTTTTGGGAAGATTGCCGCCGGCCAATGCAACGGCCGCCCCAAACAGAGATAATATGAGTACCCACAAGAGCAGAGAACCCTCGTGATTACCCCAAACTGCGGTTATCTTATAGAGCATTGGCATGGTTGAATTGGAATTGGTCGCAACCACTGCAAGGGAAAAATCCGAGATATAAAATGAGTATGTGAGGCAGGCAAAAGCAACAGCTATAAACCCAAGTTGAGCAAGGGTTGCGGTGCTGGCAAAAGCCATAAAATTGGGATCTCGACGATGCGCACCAATAAGGGGCACCACGGATAGCGGGATCGAAATCAATAGCGCCAACAATAGGGAAAAATGACCAATTTCTGCGGACATGGATTTACCACTCTCATAAATCTACGGGTGAGAATCACGATGCAAAAACACCCATGATAATCAAACAATTTTGTTGCCCAGCAGATTGGCGTTTGTGCGCAGAATAAGTTGGTATCATGGCAAGATTGGAAATTTTATTGTTCATAATATTTTGTAATTTTGCGTTACCAATTGTCAGCAATTGATCTGGTTATTGGTCAGATTTCGGCCACATTTTGAATGGGAACTAGAACCCAGCCGGGTTGTTCGACCGACAATATTTCAATTACTTTTTATTGTGATCGAACAATTTCACGCCACCAGAATTTGGCTCGATCCGCCAGTAAATACCAAACAGGAGTATACAGTGTCAGCATCAGCTTCCGGCCCGTCCATTGCCGCCACCCTGCTTAAATCAAGAGGAACGAAAACTTCGCCAACCGGCGCAAGTTCGCATTCTAAAAATCCCGCGAATAAGCAGGTAAAAGAACAAGTTAAACGCCGTGCCGGAGCCTTGGAATTACCGGCGCTTACCCTATTGATGACTGGCATTCTTCTTTATGGCTGGTTGCAAAGCAGTGAACGCCACCTCACCGCTGAAGAGGGCCTTGGCTATTATCTCGGCATTATTGGCAGCCTGATGATGGTCGCTTTGCTGGCATACCCGTTGCGCAAGCGATTCCGGGCGCTAAAATCCATAGGCGACGTTCGTTCATGGTTCAAAATTCATATGCTTTTGGGGGTAGCCGGCCCGGCTCTGATCCTTTTGCACTCAAATTTCTCACTTGGATCGTTCAATAGTTCTGTCGCTCTGATATCAATGTTGATCGTTGCGGGCAGCGGTTTCATTGGACGATTTTTTTATTCACGCATTCACCGGGGCCTTTATGGGCGCAAGGCGATCGTACAGGAATTTCTCAATGATGCGGGATCATTTAAAATTGCCTTGCGGGAAGATGAGCCCAACAGTGCGACAGTATTTGAAATGCTGAAGGGGTTCGAGCACCAACGCCTGCGCCACGCGCCAAATGTCTGGGTCGGAATCTGGCGGGCCATTTCATCACGAATTGCCGGGAGACGGTTGCACAAGCAAATAATGAGCCATGTCCATTCGTTGATAACGCAGCGCGCCATTAATCAAAGATGGAGCAAAAAACAATGGCAAAGCCAACTTGATAATTACAGCAACCGTCTTGATAAATATTTTGATGCAATTTCACGTGCGGAAGCGTTTTCACTCTACGAAAAACTCTTCTCCTACTGGCACATGTTGCATCTGCCGCTTTTCATCATTCTGGTCTTTGCCGCTATCGTTCACATTTTGGCGGTCCATCTGTACTAATAAAAAGAATATTGCTGAATGAAAATTCGTCCCTGCATTCTTGCTGTTATCGCTTTGTCGATAACGGCATTCTTCACCTTACCTGCTGCCTCACAAAGCTGGTTTGAGCGCCTTGTAATGCCCGGAGAATTGACAGAAGCGCACAAAAAATTGCAGGCGGATTGTTCTAACTGCCATACCTCGTTTTCGAAAAAATCGCAGCGCAAGCAATGTCTGGATTGCCATAAGGAAGTTGCGGTTGATGTGAAGGAAAAGACTGGCTTTCACGGCAAGCGGGCGGAAATTCAAACAAAGGAATGCAAATTTTGCCACACGGAACATATTGGACGAAAGGCCGATATTGTGCTGTTCGATGCCGATACATTTGATCACAAACTAACGGATTTTGTGATCGACGGGGCGCATGTAAAAGCCGAATGCGCCCAATGCCACAAACCAAAAAAGAAGTTCAGTGAAGCGCCCTCTGCCTGCATCGACTGCCATAAGGATGCGGAACCCCACGAGGGCAAACTGGGCAAGGATTGCGCCAGCTGCCACACAACGACAGACTGGGTAAAAACTACGACCTATGATCACTCGAAAACCAATTTTCCGCTCAAGGACAATCATCAAAAAGTTCCGTGTAAAAGCTGCCATATTGGTGAAGTCTATAAAGATTTGCCGACAAATTGCATTGACTGCCACCGTATTCAAGACGTTCATGAGGGCCGTTTTGGTGAGAAATGTGAAACCTGCCATGCACCATCCAAATGGACAGAGGTGAAGTTTGATCATAACAAAGACACCAAATTTCCACTTGCAGGAAAACACGCCAAGGCCAAATGCGATACATGCCATGAGGACAATGCATTTAAGGTAAAACTTGAAACTGATTGCGTTGCCTGCCACAAAAAGGACGATCCGCACGAAGGGCAATTGGGTAAGAATTGCAGCCAATGCCATTCAGCTGAAAGCTGGCGCGACAATGTGGTTTTTGACCATGAAATAACCCGTTTTCCGCTGATTGGGTTGCATGCTCTTGTTCCTTGTGAGGCCTGTCATGTGACATCGGCTTACCGCGATGCGCCG
Source organism: Alphaproteobacteria bacterium (assembly GCA_024280375.1). GTDB lineage: Bacteria > Pseudomonadota > Alphaproteobacteria > Rhizobiales > Rhizobiaceae > SZUA-100. Next base: position 67,119 of record JAJRQF010000095.1, read on the forward strand.
CTTAAATGCGCCACATGCCACGAAAAAGATGACTATCATGAAAAGCGGCTCGGCAAAGAATGCGCCACATGCCACAACCCAAATGGATGGGATCGCTGGGTATTCAATCACAATCGGCAGACCAAATTCAAGCTTACCGGCTCCCACGAGGGGCTGGAATGCCGGGCCTGCCACACCAAAAAACGTAGCGCCAGTTTAAATCTCCCAACAACTTGCATCAGTTGCCACAAACGCGATGACGTGCACCGGGGCAGTTTTGGCAAAAAATGCGAGAGCTGCCATGTGACCGGCACATTTAAAGATGTGAAACTAAGGAAATAGGTTGAATTGTCGTATCGGCTCTTGCGCGATAGCCCCGCTGCAAGAAAATGCCAGAACTGAGACTTGAGTGACGCTTTGCCGATTTGAAGGGAAGGTGTTGATGCCGTGGAAAGAGAGTTTGGTTAAGGACTCTTCAAAAATTGGTGACCCCTGCTGGATTCGAACCAGCGACATCCAGCTTAGAAGGCTGGCGCTCTATCCAACTGAGCTAAGGGGCCATTCTTGCGGGGAATGATTACTCCCCATTCATGCGCGCAGAACTATAACAGATCATCATCAGCCTCAAGCACAATGATGGTTTTACCGGATGAATTTACAAAAATTGGCAGCCGAAAGTTTCATCTCGACTGCCAAATTGTAATTTAACCTAAAGCATATCGCGTTCATTGGTATTCACTCAATATGCTTTAGTTATTTTTTATCGCATGTCTTTATTCCTAAAACCGGTGCCCACCAACGGATCAAGTCCGAGGGCTTGCTTTTAGGAGACAGGCTTTGTTCGCCGTCGCATGTCTCTATTCCTAAAACCGGTGCCCACTTTTAGGAGACAGGCTTTAAAAAAAACTCTGGCGCTGCCACCAGCCGCCTTTTTTCTTTTTTCCATCATCTTTGCCTGACTTTTCGGAAACTTCGTCGCTCGAAGTCTCAGCAACATTCACCTCCGCAACAGTTTTGGTTGATGCTTTGCGCTTGGTATTTCTGCGTGGTTTTGCCGGCGTATTGTCATCTTCTGAGGTCTCTTCTGCTGGTGCAGCTTCAACAACAGATTCTGATTTTTCCGGCGCAACCTCAGTTGCCTCAGTTGCCTCAACGGCCTCTTCGGTTTTTTTCTTGCGCGGTCGCCTGCTTGTTCGGCGTGGTGGCTTTTTGGTTTCTTCGGCCATAACTTCTGGCGTCTCAACAGCATCAGTTGCCGCTTCAGTAGCGGGAGCCGTCTCTTCTGCAGCATCTGCGGTATCATTAGTTTCTGCCGGGGTCTCAACAGGTTTGGCTTTTCGGCTGCGGCCAGGCCGGCGATTACGGCTTGGCGTTTCTTCAACCGCCTCCGGCTCAGCAGGAGCAACAACTTCAACAGCTTCAACTGTTTCTGTTTCGGCAGCGCTTACAGTGCTTTCACTGCTTGTTTCAGCCGATGTTGATTCATCTGAATTGCTATTGCGACCGCCGCGACGTCCACGACGACGGCGCTTTGGTTTGGCATCACTTTCATCGGAGGCTGCAGCTTCAACGGGTGAGGCATCTTCAGCAGCACCGGTTTCTGTAGCTTCTGCTGAAACGGTTTCTTCTGAAACAGTTTCTTCGCTCAAATTCTCATCACCCTGATTCGATCTTCCACGACCGCGCCTGCTTCTGCGCCGCTTGCGTTTTGGGCGAGTTTCGTTTTCGTCTGTATCAGCGCCATCGGACACAGCATCTGGTTCTTCAGTGGCTGTATCATCCGCATCCGGCCAAAACGAATCAGGTTGAACATGGTTTTCCACCTGCGCACGCGGCGTGGCAAAATCTCCACGTTCAATTGATAAAAACTGATTACCGATAGTCGGGTCAATTTCAATCGTGATCAAAACTCCGAAACGGGTTTCCAGATCGACAAGATTCAACCGTTTGAAATTAAGCACATATTGCGCCGTTTCAGCCGAGGTTTTGACAACCAAATTGTGCCTGGAGGCTTTAAGCAGATATTCCTCTGTTGTTCGCAACACGTGCAGCGCAATAGAAGAAGGTGAGCGCACATGGCCAATACCATCACAGGTTGGGCAGGTTCGCGTGGTGCTTTCCAAAACACTTGCCCGAATGCGCTGGCGCGACATTTCCAGCAATCCGAAATGCGAAATACGACTTACCTGAATGCGTGCACGGTCATTTTTCAAGGCATCTTTCAGGCGTTTTTCAACTGCCCGATTGTTGCGCTTTTCTTCCATATCAATGAAATCGACAACAATCAGACCGGCAAGATCACGCAGGCGAAGTTGGCGAGCAACCTCTTCGGCGGCCTCAAGATTGGTTTGCGTTGCCGTATCCTCAATTGAATGCTGGCGCGTCGAGCGGCCGGAGTTCACATCAATAGCAACCAGCGCCTCGGTCTGGTTTATCACAAGGTAACCACCGGATTTCAGCGTCACCTGAGGCTGCAGCATTTTATCCAGCTGCGCTTCCACACCATTTCGGCTGAAAATCGGCACCCGGTCGGTATAGCGTTTCACGTGTTTGGCATGGCTTGGCATGAGCATGCTCATAAAGCCCTTGGCCTCGTTATACGCCTCTTCGCCGGAAACAAATATCTCCCCGGTATCCTTGTCATATAGATCGCGGATCGAGCGCTTAATCAAACTGCCTTCTTCGTAAACCAAACATGGTGCTGTCGATTGCAGGGTCAAATTTCGAACATTTTCCCACAATCGCAGCAAATACTCAAAATCCCGTCTGATTTCAGGTTTTGTGCGACTTGCGCCCGCTGTGCGAAGAATTACGCCCATGCCTTCGGCAACATCAAGATCGCCGGCAATTGATTTCAATCGCTTGCGATCGGTCACATTGGTAATTTTGCGAGAAATACCGCCACCACGGGCCGTATTGGGCATAAGCACAGAATAACGCCCGGCAAGTGAAAGATAGGTTGTAAGGGCCGCGCCTTTGTTTCCGCGTTCTTCCTTGACGATCTGAACAAGAATAATCTGGCGGCGCTTGATAACTTCCTGAATTTTGTAATGACGGCGTTTTATCCGGCGAACAGGCACTTCTTCCAATGCATCTTCAACACCGACAGATTCAACGGCATCTTCGCTATGGTCGCCATTATCATCGTCACCATCGTCATCATCGTTTTCATCTGCATAATCATCATCGTCGTCGTCACTATCTTCGCCTGCCGGTTCAGATATGGTGTCACTTTCATTATCTGCGGCAATTGAATCCGGCTTATCGGATGTCTCTGAATCCGTGGCTTCATCTTCATTTGAAGCCGTTTCTTTTTCAGCTGCAGGCGCGTCCGCCTCTTCGCGAGACTTAGCCTCAGCAATCGGGCTTTCACCCTCTTTATCATCCGAACTTTCTTCAGTTTCACCCGAAGCATTATCTTCTGCTGATTCTTCGGATGCTTTTTTGGCTGAAGGCTTACGGCGTGAACGGCGTCTGCGCTTGGCAGGTTTTGCCTCTTTTTCTTTTTCGTTTTCCTCTTCAGCTTCTTCTTTTACCGCAGCCGCTTCCTCTTCCAGTAGCGCCTGACGGTCTGCAACCGGAATTTGGTAGTAGTCAGGGTGAATTTCGCTGAAGGCAAGAAACCCATGGCGATTTCCGCCATAATCAACAAATGCTGCCTGTAGGGATGGTTCTACGCGGGTAACTTTAGCTAAATAGATATTGCCACGAATTTGGGTTTTGTTCTCTGATTCAAAATCAAATTCCTCAACCCGACTGCCGCGGACCACCACAACCCGGGTTTCTTCCGGGTGGGAGGCATCGATAAGCATCTTATTTTGTGCCATTTAGAATTCTTTCCACGATTCCACTGCCAAATGCCGGGGCTTTCCCCCTGCCCCGTTTTATCGGGAACACGGCCATTGAAATCGAATAACTGGTGCGTTTGTACCGGATCACTTTCAAGCAGACGATGGCACACACCGGAAAACACCCTTTTGGTGTCCGGGCTGAATATCAAGGCCACTGGCTGCGCGTTTTGCGCAGCTGGCGTGATATTTTGTGACTGTATCGAATTGGCTCTCATAGATTCCGCAAACGAACTGATTAAAAATTTCACTCACCGGCATTGCACCTGGTGAATGATGTGAATTTGCCTTTTGGGCGGGCATCTCAATGAAAATCATAAAGAAATGCCTGTAAAATGTGGTTCTGCAACAAACAGCATCCACGAACTCGTAAATCGGACCTGCTGGACTATCAGACGTCGGACGGCAAAAACATTTACTTTTTGAATTGCATAAATAATTGTAAGGATTATTTAAATTCAGCCCACTGCCGAACCGGAATATACCTTACCGCCGCATTTCAATCTTGTATTTGCCTGTGTCCCGTCAAATCGCAACCAGGTTCCGTGCAATACACATATGCCCGCATTGAAAATAAAACAAGCAATATTACTGCATATTCAGAATCATAGAACAATTTTAAAAACATTCAATTAACCGGATGTGATTAATTTGCTGATGCAAGATATTGTTAACCATAGTTCAATCAGCAGCGGTCATTATAACAGCTCAAACCAATCCGGCGGATTTAAAAAAAACAATGTCCTGGCGCGTTCACAATCAATGGCCACATATGTTTGCAATGCTGCGTAATTTATGCGTGGCTATTGCATATTGCGCAGCTATATTTCTGCCACAGAATGCTATTGCCGCCAACAAAGCGGTGCCCGGCACGGGCGAACAAACCGCAATTGCATTTGCTGCGCGGATAGCGGGCGATTCCAACAGAACCCGGCTGGTGGTGGATTTTGATCGGAAAATCAGCTTTAAATCGCTTTTTTTGGAGAACCCCAATCGTCTGGTCATTGACCTGCCAGATACTATTTTCAGTTTCGGCGGTGATCAACAAATCTCGCTGTTTGGCCTGATTGGCGGTATCAGATATGGGGCAATTGCACCGGGGCGATCCAGGATTGTGCTACAAACCAGCTCCCCAACGCGTATTGATAATTCCTCTTTGCAGCCGCACGGCGACAAAGGACATTATCGTCTGCTGCTGGATATTGTAAAAACAGATAAGGAAAGCTATCGAAACACTATATTTCTGCAGACTGGTGATATCGGAAATTCGGGCAATGTTGCCTATAAGGGCGATCGAATCAGGCGCAAAGACAACAAAAACAACAAGATTACCGTGGTCATTGACCCCGGGCATGGCGGCATTGACGGGGGTGCGGAAGGCAAACATGTCGGTGCAGAAAAAAATATCACCCTGAAAATCGCCCTGAAATTGAAGAGCGAGTTGGAAAAATCCAGGCATCTGAAAGTTTTAATGACCAGAACTGCAGATACATTTGTATCGTTAAGTGAGCGGGTCGGCTTTGCGCGAAGAAACCAGGCTGACCTGATGATTTCGCTTCATGCGGACACTTTGAGGCAAAAGCAAATCAGGGGCGCAACGATATATACGCTTTCGAAGGAGGGCTCGGATGAATTGGCAAAAAACCTGGCCGATAAGGAAAACCGGTCCGATCTGGTTGCCGGACTTGCCCTTCCTCAGCAAAACGCTGAGGTTGCCGACATTTTAATCGAACTAACAAGGCGGGAAACCAAATCATTCTCATTGCAAATTGCCCGAATTTTGGTTTCGCAATTACGGTCCCATATCAAATTGATAAAAAATCCGCTGCGTGCGGCAAATTTCCACGTTTTGCGAGCACCAGAGGTGCCATCAGTATTGATTGAGCTTGGTTATCTTTCAAACACAGATGATGAGCAACAGCTCAGTTCAGACCTTTGGCAACAAAAAGCTGCCGAGCAAATGAGAATCGCCATAATGAATTTTCTGCGCCCTAAAATTGCCTTGCGCGGAAAATAGACTAAAGCCCAATATTAGAGCGAACGAAAAAATCTATTATATCAATAGATTACACAACATATCAGAATTATTGATTCAAAGCGCTTAATGAAATAAACTGAAACAGAATTCTCGAGGTATGCCGAATCATCGAAAATTGAAGAGCTCAGCTTTCTGTAGCCCTATTTTGTACACAGTGTTTTAGTTTATCCACTTGAATCAAATGTGGAGATTTACTAGGTGAAAGCTTATCGCTATAGATTACGTTAGGTAAGACCAGATAAGTTCGCTAAATTGAGATTTGGTTGCAATTCGGGTAGAGCTGCCTTTTAGGGAAAATTGAATGTTTTTGAGAATTGTTGGCTATCTGTTTGGTATTGGAACGATGCTTGGGTTAATCGTGGCCGCAGGTGTTGCCTGGTATGTATCGGACCTGACGAGCGATCTACCTGATTATGAGGTGCTCAGCCGATATGAACCACCGGTGACCACCCGCGTTCATGCGGTTAACGGCAGCCTGATGGCTGAATACGCCCATGAGCGACGCTTATACCTGCCAATTCAAGCAATGCCAGAGCTCTTGAAAGAAGCTTTTCTTTCGGCCGAAGACAAAAACTTTTATAGCCATAAAGGAATATCCCTATCCGGTTTGGCACGAGCTGTTGTCATAAATATTCAAAATTACGGATCGGGCAAAAGACTTGTTGGTGCCTCGACCATTACCCAGCAGGTTTCTAAGAACTTTTTGCTGTCGAATGAACGCTCGATAGACCGTAAAATCAAGGAAGCGATATTATCCCTGCGTATTGAGCGTGCCTATTCCAAGGACAAAATCCTGGAATTGTACCTGAACGAAATATTTCTTGGTCTTGGTTCATATGGGGTTGCGGGCGCATCGCTTGCCTATTTCAATAAATCGGTCAACGAGCTGAATTTGCAGGAAATTGCATATCTTGCGAGCCTGCCAAAAGCACCGAACAACTATCACCCCTACCGATATACAAAACGAGCTATCGAGCACAGAAACACAATTGTTAATCGTATGCTCAATAATGGTTATATAACCCAGGATGAGGCTGACGAGGCGAAAAAGCAGCCACTTGGTGTTAATCCCCGTCCAAAAGGCTCATATCTGTTTGCTTCGGAATATTTTACCGAGGAAGTACGTCGTGAAATTATTCAGCGTTATGGCAGTGACGCCTTGTATGAGGGCGGATTGTCTATCCGCACAACTCTTGACCCGCGGCTGCAAATCGCGGCGCGTAGTGCGCTGATAAAAGGGCTGATGAGCTATGACAAAAAGAGAGGCTATCGTGGACCGGTTGCAAAATTAGAGCCAAGCGCAGACTGGGGAATTAGTCTCAACAAGGTCAAACCATTTAGTGATGTTCCGGAATGGACGCTGGCGTCTGTATTGTCGGTTAATGACAAAGAAGCACGGGTTGGATTACGCCCGCCTACCGGTGTCGATGGTAAAATTGTTGCTGATCGGACTGAAGTAAGCATCATTTTGAAAAGCAATCGCTGGATTAAAAAAGTAGCACTAAAGGACCAAAAACGCCGAACAGCAAAAACCATCGATGGAATTCTCAATATTGGAGATGTGATCTATGTTGAAAAATCCAAGGACGAAAAACGCCCCGGATATTTGTTGCGTCAGCCCCCTGCGGTCGGTGGAGCAATTGTCGCGATGGATCCGCATACCGGCCGTGTGCTTGCCATGGTTGGCGGATTTTCGTTTGCACAATCCCAGTTCAACCGCGCCACACAAGCCTATCGACAACCTGGTTCGGCCTTTAAACCATTTGTATATGCGGCGGCACTCGACAATGGGTACACGCCATCTTCGGTGGTGCTGGATGGGCCCATTCGTATCGACCAGGGTGCCTCACTCGGCATTTGGGAACCGAAAAACTACGGTGGCAAGTATGCAGGGCCCTCAACCCTTCGCCTTGGAATTGAAAAATCCAGAAACCTTATGACCGTGCGGCTGGCCAAGGATATGGGCATGCCGCTGGTTGCTGAATATGCAAGACGCTTTGGTATCTATGATAAAATGCTACCGGTTCTTTCCATGGCACTTGGCTCTGGTGAAACAACCGTCATGCGCATGGTCAGCGCCTATTCTGTGCTGGCCAACGGTGGTAAACGTATCAAGCCATCACTGATTGACCGGATTCAGGATCGATATGGCAAAACCATATTCAAACATGAGGAACGGGTTTGCGAAACATGCAGCGCCTCTGAATGGAATGGGCAAGATGAGCCTGAACTGATCGATAATCGTGATCAGGTACTTGATCCGATGACTGCCTATCAAATCACCTCAATGATGGAAGGTGTGGTGCAACGCGGCACGGCGGCTCGGCTGCGAACCATGAACAGACCGATTGCAGGCAAAACCGGCACCACCAACGAGGAAAAAGATGCATGGTTCATGGGCTATTCAACCGACCTTGCGGTTGGGGTGTTTGTTGGCTTTGACCGACCCAAGCCGATGGGCCGAGGCAGCACAGGCGGCGGATTGGCTGCTCCGATTTTCAGAAGTTTCATGGAGGTTGCGCTGAAAGATGTGCCACCGGTCAAGTTTCGTATTCCGGCCGGTATTCAACTTATTCCGATCAACCGGAAAACCGGCCTTCGCGCACGGGCCGGATCACCGGGTGTTATTCTCGAAGCGTTTAAACCCGGCACTCGCCCACCAACCACACTTTCTGTGATCGGGTTTGAAGAAGACCTGGCACGCGGATCGCTTACGGTAACGCCTCAGGCAAACCGGGCGGTTGTTTCCGGCACAGGTGGATTGTATTAGTCCCTAATTTTACAGGCACTTTACTTCCCATAACCTGCAGCGTAATTTCATTTCAAAATTACCCTGACATTTTCCGATGCAGGGAATTACACCCTGAAAAAGGAAGTATTTTTTTATGCGCGCTGAAACGCAAAGTCTTGTTGACGAAATTAAACAGGCTATCAGCCTTTTGCGTCGCCATCTGGATTGGGACAAAGCGCAAAAGCGCCTGATCTTCCTGAATGAAAAAGCTGAAGACCCTGATCTTTGGAACGATTCGGGTAATGCGCAGAAACTTATGCGCGAGCGGCAACATCTGGAAACCAGCATCAAGTCGATCAACGATCTCGAAGTCGAGATGAATGATAGTCTCGAATTGATCGAAATGGGTGAAGAGGAAGGTGATGCCGATATCGTTTCCGAGGCCGAGGCGACAATTCAAAAGCTGCACAAGACCTTAGGTAAACGGCAAGTTGAAACGCTGCTTTCAGGCGAAACCGATGCAAATGACACCTATCTTGAGGTTCATTCCGGTGCTGGTGGTACGGAGAGCCAGGACTGGGCCTCGATGCTGCTGCGCATGTATATTCGCTGGGGTGAACAGCAGGGCTATAAGGTTGAGGTTCAATCATCGAGCGCAGGTGATGAGGCCGGTATAAAATCAGCCACAATTTTGATCAAAGGTAACAATGCCTATGGCTATGCCAAGACAGAATCCGGCGTACATCGGCTTGTTCGAATATCGCCGTTTGACAGCCAGTCGCGGCGGCACACTTCGTTCTCATCCGTTTGGATTTATCCGGTTATTGATGATAATGTTGAGATTGATATTCAGGACAAGGATATCAGAATTGATACCTATCGCTCGTCCGGGGCTGGTGGGCAGCACGTCAACACCACCGATTCGGCCGTGCGTATCACCCACCTGCCAACCGGCATTGTGGTGCAATCATCTGAAAAATCGCAACACCAAAACCGTGCCAACGCGATGAAAGCGCTGCGGGCGCGGCTTTATGATATCGAGATTAAAAAGCGCGAAGAAGCAACCCAATCGGCGCACGATTCCAAAACAGAAATTGGTTGGGGCCATCAAATCCGATCCTATGTGCTGCAGCCCTATCAACTGGTGAAAGATCTGCGCACCGGAGTTGAAAGCACCAATCCAAATGCGGTGCTCGATGGCGATCTCAATCAGTTCATGGAAGCAGCCCTTGCCCATCAGGTGACGGGCGAAGACAAGATTGTGGAAGACATCGAATAAGGCAATCAGCCGATCACTATCGGTAAATCAGTTTCCGTGAATATTTGCACCACCCGCAGCCATCAGCACATGATGGGCTTGATGATGGGC
>JAJRQF010000096.1 GCA_024280375.1 Alphaproteobacteria bacterium
AACCCCTTGGGCAGCTCGACAATTTCGCCTCACAGCGTTGAAAACTCCTCATTGGGGGTCGCCCAAATCGATCATTTTTGCCTTGTGAGATCAAAATTGTCGAACTGCACAGCCGCATTCCTAATTGAGTCCAGACCCTAGATTACCTTAAACCGTATATAAGCACGAAACTTCAAAATTACAGAACATTTTCATTCTGCCCTTGCGTCAGCAATAAAAATTGCCATGATGCGCCCATGACCCTTGACCAGATTCTTTTATTCAGCCTGTTCGCCGGTGTATTTGTCATGCTTTTGTGGGGCAAATTTCGCTACGATCTTGTAGCGTTCTCAGCACTATTAGTAGCGCTGGTGCTTGGCCTTGTGCCAACAGAGCTGGCTTTCTCCGGCTTTGGACACCCGGCAACTGTGATTGTTGCGCTGGTGCTGGTGATTTCCAGTGGATTACAAAATTCAGGGGCGATTGATTTAATAACCCGGCGATTGATTGATACAAGCCGCGCCGTCTCGTCTCATATTACGATCATGAGCGGTGTTGGTGCGATCCTCTCAGCGTTTATGAACAATGTGGCGGCCATGGCTTTGTTGATGCCTGTCGACATTCAGGCGGCACTTAAAGCTGGTCGCCCGATCCGCCGCACGCTGATGCCGCTTTCATTTGCCACCATTCTCGGTGGCATGGTGACGTTGATTGGTACACCGCCCAACATCATAATTGCCTCGTACCGCGAAAGTGCCGTGGGCGAACCTTTCACCATGTTTGACTTTGCCCCGGTTGGCCTCACCGTTGCAATTGTCGGCATTGCCTTTGTCGTGCTGATTGGTTGGCGGATGATCCCCAAGGGCGACGAGAATGAGGGCAATAATTCCGACCTTTTAAGTCTTGATGGCTATGTGGCGGAACTGGTTGTTCCAGAAAAATCCAAGGCTGTCGGCCAGCAAGTGAATACACTTTATCCCGCCGCAGATGAGGAAAGTGTGGAGATCCTCGGCGTTGTTCGAAACGGTCGTCGGCTCGATGGGTTTGGTGCAAGCGTTGAACTTCGCGCCAATGACATGTTGATTGTGGAAGCCGCCGCCGAAGACATGGATCGCTTTCGCGGCACTTTAGGGCTTGAGTTTTTTGGCGAGCAACCAAGCGGCGAAACCGTTACCGGCAGCCTGCAATTGCTAGAGGTGGTGGTGCCGCGCGATGCCCGCATCGTTGGTCGCTCGGCTATATCGCTGCGACTTCGCGCCCGCCGTGGCGTCGCCCTTTTGGGCATATCTCGACAGGGCAAACGCTTTAAAAACCGTGTGCGGCACGAAAAAGTGCGCGCTGGCGATATATTGCTGCTGCTTGGCCCAAAAGATATGCTGGGCGATGTGGTGCATTGGCTGGAAGTTTTGCCACTGGCGGAACGCGGGCTGAATGTCACCCAACACACCCGCGCCTGGTTGGCGGTTGGGCTATTTGGTGTGGCCATTACCGTTGCTTCATTTAGTCTGCTTTATCTCGCGACCGCATTGGCGGTTGTGGTGGCGCTCTATGTCTTTTTGGATATCGTGCCGATTTCCAGCGTTTATGACCGTATTGAATGGCCGGTAATCGTATTGCTGGGCAGTATGATACCGCTCGGAGTAGCGTTGGAAAAATCTGGCGGTACAGGGCTGATTGCCGCTAATATTGTCGATCTTACTTCTGGCATGCCCGCATGGGCGGTGCTGACCGTATTGATGGTGGTGGTGATGACCCTGTCGGACATTCTCAACAATACGGCAACGGCAGTTATTGGCGCCCCGATTGCCGTCGACATCGCCAACAAGCTAGGGGTAAACCCAGATCCATTTTTAATGGCCGTTGCGATTGCCGCGTCCTGCGCGTTCCTCACACCGATCGGGCATAAAAACAACACGCTGATCATGGGCCCCGGCGGCTATAAATTTGGCGATTACTGGCGTACCGGTCTGCCGCTGGAAATTCTGGTTGTGGCGGTCGCCGTACCGATGATTTTGCTGGTATTTCCGCTTTAGAGCGTTTTAAGACTTCATCAGATATTTAATCAGTGCGGCAATTGACAGAACTACCAAAAGGCCAATCAGCAACATGCCGATACCGCCAAAACCCATACCGCTGCCCATCCAGTCTGAACCGTTCATCATCATATCTCCATCCATTGCGAATTCAGGAATTGAAAATTACAGGTCAAACCTAATGCTTACACCGGCTGGAAGCTCAAGCGGATATGAGGAATGGTGCAATTAAAAATTGGTAATGAATTGTGGAGCATGTTCACGGGTGAGCCTCAATCAGCTTTACGATTTCCGTATAACCCTTTGATTGTGCATGTTGAAGAGCGGTTACGCCTTCGCGGTCGGCAATCGCGACATCTGCTCCAGCTTGTAATAGAAGTGCTATAATCTGTTGATGGGTTTTACCACCATTGGACAACACGACAGCCTCAAGAAGTGCTGTCCATCCTAACTTGTTTACATGATTGATGTCGATTTTACTTTCTTTAAGCAAAAGCCTGACTGTATCAACATGGCCCTTTTCTGCCGCTGGAATTAACGCCGTGCCGCCGTAATAATTGAAGATATCCGCGCGCGCTCCGGCGTTAATCAATATCTTCAATGCTGCGTTATTGCCCGTCGCACCAGCATACAAAAAGGCCGTTTGATCAATAACGTTCTTTGAGCTTTCAGGATCAAATGCATCGGGGTCGGCACCGGCATTTAGCAGCATTTGCATTGCATCAAGCTGATTTTGCATGAGTGTGTGCAGCACGGCGGATAGGCCGTTACTGTCCAGAGCATCCAGTTTTTTTGCATCGGCAAATTCGGTGATCTTGGCAATATCGTTGGCCAATGCGGCGGCAAGCACCTGCTCAAATACATTCTGATTTATCATCGGGTTTTTTTCTGCCATCGCCACCGTATTGAACCACAACACAAACAGGAGCCCAATATGCAAGGCACATAAACCGGTAAATTTCACTTTACCACTGCACTCATTAGTTCTCGCGGAATACATGTTTAATTTGGTCCTACGAGGGTTTCAGCAGATAATCCATCGGGGAAAATGCCACTGTTTGAATGAATACCCGTGGCATTGGCTCGGACCCGCATAAAAATGGCGGAGAGGAAGGGATTCGAACCCTCGAGACAGTTCCCCGCCTACGCCCTTAGCAGGGGCGCGCCTTCGACCACTCGGCCACCTCTCCGAGGCCGTGATTATTGGGATTGCTCACGAAAATCAAGCGTTAATATT
>JAJRQF010000097.1 GCA_024280375.1 Alphaproteobacteria bacterium
CAACATCAAATACTTGCTTTGCGGCATGATCCCGCCGGAAACATCCGGTTGGTTCCGTGAAGAGATCAAGAGCCTTGATCAACTGAAAGGCATGAAAATGCGTTTCTTCGGCATGGGCGCAAAGGTTATGAACAAGTTTGGGGTGTCGACACAATTGTTGGCCGCTGCTGATATTTATCCAGCACTTGAACTTGGTACAATTGATGCAACCGAATTCTCCATGCCGGCAATTGATCGCTCACTTGGTTTTTACCAGATCGCTAAATTCAACTATTTCCCTGGTTGGCATCAGCAATCAACAACCAATGAATTGTTGATCAATATGGACAAATGGAATGGTCTTTCCGACGCCAATCAAGCGATGCTTGAAACAGCGTGTGCAGCCAATATCGCGCAAGAAATTGCCGATGGTGAAGCATCTCAGTTCCAGGCCATGATCGACAATGAAGGTAATGGTGTGAAAAACATGACCTGGACTGACGAACAGATCGGCAAGTTCCGGGCCGCTTGGGACGAAGTTGTTGTTGAAGAAATCAAGGACAACCCTGACGCTCAAAAAGTGTGGGCATCTTATACTGCCTTCCACGAAAAGTTCAAAGTTTGGGGTGACCGCGGTTACCTGAAATAGGACTTTAACTATTTGGTCGGCTGCTTTTATCGTAGCCGGCCACTTTATTTGTATTCTGGAAATCGTAATATGACGACTGAACTGCCGGTTGTGGGCAACTGGCGCATGTATTTGCGCATTTTTTTTCCAGGCACTTGCATTGAAATACCAGAAGGAATCAAAGCTATGGAACGCCTCCTTAATGTGGCGGAGATGCTTGATCGACCGTCGAGGGCAATTGGTAAAATAGGCAGTTGGTTTATTTTACCACTAATCGGCATCATAATGTTTGATGTGATTACCAGAAAAATCGACTTTTTTCGTATCGCACTCGCTGAAGCAAATATCGCTTGGTTCAATCCAAATATTTTTCAAGATTCTGAATGGCATTTGCATGCGATTCTGTTGTTCACATCGTTTGGCTATGGCTACTTGATGAACTCCCATGTTCGGGTCGACATATTCCGCGAATTGCTAGTGAAGCGTAAACAGGCTTGGGTTGAGTTGATCGGCCTCACTCTTATGGCTATTCCATATTTGCTGATCATTACCTATTTTGCCTATGTCTTTGTTGCTCTGTCTTTCCATCAGGGTGAAGGGTCTGAATCGATGACCGGCATCGGTATGCGCTACATCATCAAATCTGTGATGGTGCTCGGCTTTTTAAGCCTTTTGGCGGCATTACTTGCCACTTGGATGCGGTTGTTTGTCTTTCTGTTTGGTGATGACAACATCAAAGAAAAGGCCATGGGCGTAATTTCAGTATTTGCCCACTCGGATGAAGATGACGAGAAAATAAAAATCGTTTTGGGTAATTCCGATACCGATGACAACGGTGGGGAGAAATCCAATGCCTGAATTCATGTTTGACCATTTCGCCGAATTTCTCGGTGGATATATGTTTGTCGCACTGGCGTTGATCCTGTTTACAGGCCTGCCTGTTGCGCTCGCAGTTGGCGGCGTTGCCATGATCTTCGGATTTCTCGGCATTTATTTCGAAGTTGTTTCATTCGCTGAATTTTTTAATGTACCAAACCGCATATGGGGCGGGGATGGAGGAAGTGGGGCAGCCCACAACACCGTTCTCGTAGCGATACCCTGTTTCATATTCATGGGGACAATGCTGGAACGCTCTAAAGTGGCAGACAGCTTGCTTGAAATATTGCAGGTATTGTTAAAGCGCGTTCCTGGTGGGTTGGCACTTTCTGTGACCGTTCTTGGCACCATAATGGCTGCAACCACCGGTATTATTGGCGCATCTGTAGTTATGATGACACTAATGGCGCTGCCAACAATGTTGAAGCAGGGCTATAACCAGCCACTTGCAACCGGCACATTGGCCGCATCAGCGACACTGGGCATTCTCATTCCACCATCCATCATGTTGGTTCTGATGGCCAATTTGATGGCAATTTCAGTCGGCAATCTATTTTTGGGGGCTGTTCTTCCAGGGCTATTATTGGCCGCACTGTATTTTGCCTATATTTTGACCATGAGTACTATTTACCCCCATTGGGCACCACCTTTGAAAGAAGGGCAGATTGAAGTAAAAGAGACCAACAAGACGCGAAAATATAAGTTTCTAATTTACGCCGCCAGCATTGTAATTATGGCCTATGGACTTTCACAAACACCGACATCAGAATATGTAAATTGGGGGTTAATCGGCTTTTTCTCCATATTCGCCCTGTCGATGGCTTTCGGCAAGCGTGAGGGGAACTCGCTATTTGGCCTGGTGCTGAAAGGGTTTATTCCACCAGTCTTTCTGATTGTTGTGGTCCTTGGCTCCATTTTTGGTGGCTGGGCAACACCAACCGAGGCCGCTGGCATTGGCGCATTTGGTGCCATAGTATTGGCCGTCTTCAACAATGCTTTGAACATGACTGTGTTGAGAGATGTGTGTCATCGAACTGCGCTGACCACAGCAATGATCTTTTTGATCTTTTTGGGAGCAACAACGTTCTCATATTTCTTCCGTGCACTATACGGAGAAGATCTGATTATTAATTTCATTGAATGGCTGGATTTCGCCCCATGGGGATTGTTGTTCCTGTTAATGGGTGTAATTTTTCTTCTGGGCTTCTTCTTTGATTTTCTCGAGATTATCTTGATAATCTTGCCGGTGTTCACGCCAATTGTGCGCTTTTTGGCACCAGAGTTCGCTGATCATTTGGGATTTGACGAATCAGAACCATTACGAAACGTGCAGGCGCAGGTGATATATTGGTTTGCCATATTGGTGGCGATAAACCTGCAAACTTCGTTCTTGACGCCACCCTTCGGTTTTGCGCTGTTCTATATGAAGGGCGTTGCTCCAAAAGAGGTGAAAATGCAATCAATCTACAAAGGTATTATTCCGTTTGTTGGTTTGCAGCTCATCGGTTTGGGCATGGTGATTTACTGGCCACAAATCACGCTCTGGCTACCAGCGCAATTGTTGGATTAGCAAGGTCGCCTTACATAGTCATTCAGTCATGGTGCATTCAATGGCTGGTTTATTGGCAGCCATACAATGAAAACATTCGATTGGTTGTTGAATTGATCGACAATATATTGACACGCGGATACCAGGTTCCCAGAAATTGGATTGCAGCCAATTTGGCTCCATCAAAATTTGATTCTAATGCCGCGACCGGCAGGGTTGCGAATAATTATTGGCTGGGCAATTGGGTTGCATGTGAATATTTGGTGCTTGCCTGACAATATTGCTTTCAACCATTCCGCGCTCTTGCATTTATTGCGTGCGGGGTACGTGTTATTGTTATGGTTGTTTTTGGGGCGTGAGGGGACGGATACGCTTGCCGCTGGCACAACCATCATCTCCTTTCGCGGCACGGATGCCGCATCTCTTGCGGGTAGTTATGAATAGGTCGATGAGATCGCATATGGTTCTGTCGTTGCAATTTCATAACGGCTCGCTACCCAGGTCGATCAGACGCTCTGTTTCAACCACCCATTCATCGGCTAATGATTTGACACGGATGGCGCGGGACGCGTATTTAACCCGTCGGTGGACCTTGGCGCGCAACCTTCATTCCTTTGTTTAGGCAATGCCCACTCAGCTTAAATCTCTGATAATCGTTTGAAATGCATCATAAAGCTTTGAAAAATATAGAAAAAATATTCGCCGTTGCGCCGATGATGGACTGGAGTGATCGTCACTGCAGGTATTTTCATCGCCTGATGAGTAGTAGCGCTTTGCTTTATACCGAGATGGTGGTTGCAGATGCAATTTTGCACGGGGACCTTGAACGCCATTTGGGCTTTTCCAATGCAGAACATCCCATTGCCTTACAGCTCGGGGGTAGTGAGCCAGACAAACTGACTAAATCAGCCATTGAGGGCGAAAAATGGGGCTATAACGAAATCAATCTCAATGTTGGGTGCCCGTCAGACCGCGTTCAATCCGGTACATTTGGTGCTTGCCTGATGAAAGAGCCGGAGCTGGTTGGTAATTGCGTTGATGCAATGAAGAGGGCGGTTGATATTCCAGTCACAGTCAAATGCCGAATTGGTGTCGATGATCAGGATATCGAACCGGCACTTGATAATTTGGCCGAGGCGGTCTTTTCAAAAGGCTGTAATGGATTGTGGGTGCATGCGCGAAAAGCCTGGCTGGAAGGTTTAAGCCCGAAACAAAACCGCGATATTCCACCCCTCGACTATGAACGGGTTTATCGGCTTAAGCAGAAATATCCAGACAAATTCATTGGAATAAATGGCGGCATCGAAACGCTCGAACAAACCAAAAATCATATGCTGTATGTCGATGGCGTCATGCTTGGGCGAGCCGCCTATCATAATCCGGAAATTCTGCGTCAGGTAGATAATGAGCTGTTTAGCGCTGACAAAAACCCAATTGATTATGAAGAACTGTGTAACGCCATGATGGCCTATACTGCCCAACATTTGTCCGCCGGTGGCAGGGTCAACCACGTAACGCGGCACATGTTGGGCCTGTTCAAGGGCAGGGCAGGTTCCCGGCGCTATCGCCAGATAATGACAGTTGATACGTGCAAACCAGACGCCAATGAGCGAATTATTGAACGGGCATTTGCCGCTGTTCTAGACAATGATTTGATGTTATCAGCGTAAAATACAAACCAGATTTTATTTGCAGACCCGAGACAGATATTGAGCCAGTCATTGACCATTATGGAGCTTTTGCCCTTTGCACTAGCAATGCTGACTGCAAGCGCAATTGCTGGAATAATGGCTGGAATTTTTGGCATCGGCGGCGGGGCCATATTGGTGCCGGTGCTCTATCAGTTTTTAACAATGCTCGGCATCGACGAAGTAATCCGCATGCATGTCTGCGTCGGCACATCACTGGCGATTATCATTCCAACCTCACTGCGATCCTTCACCGCTCATCTGAAAAAAGGCGCGGTAGATGTGGAGCTATTGAAAAAGTGGATAATTGCAGTTCCATCTGGCGTCATTTTGGCATCACTTGTAGCGGCTTCAATATCCAGTGCGGGATTGCGGATAATATTTGCCCTTATTGCCATTATGGTGGCGCTGCGATTGCTGTTTAATCGTGAAAGCTGGCGTTTGGGTGATGATGTGCCAAAAAATCCTGTGCGCGCAATTGTAGGGTTTGTAATCGGATTTCTTTCAACGCTGATGGGCATTGGTGGTGGCGTTTTAACCAACACGTTTATGACCCTGTTTAATCGGCCTATGCATCAAGCGGTTGCAACATCTTCAGGCGTTGGGGTGTTGATTTCCATTCCCGCAACTCTTGGCTTTATCTGGGCCGGGTGGGATGCAGAAAACCTGCCGCCATTTTCAATCGGCTATGTTAATATCGTAGCGGTGCTATTGGTTATTCCGGTAACTGTATTGATTGCCCCACTGGGTGTTAAAATTGCCCATGCAATGGAAAAACGTCAGTTGGAAATTGCCTTTGGGTTTTTCCTGCTACTGGTAGCGGCCAGATATTTCTATAGTTTGGTATGACTATTTATCAATAATTGGGTTCAGACCCTAATCAGCACTATTAGTTTATATGATTTCTTTAGTTTTATAACTATAATACGTTAAACATTCCAAGAGAGCCGGCCATGTTTCCACTTTCAAATATGATGAAAGCCTTCATTAAAAAAGGCTCGCTTACCATAATTGACCATAAAGACTTACCGCATAAATTTGTCGGTGAACCGGGCGGCCCGGAAGTCACGATGAAACTGAGCGATCCTTCGCTATATCGCAAGCTGGTTCTAAACCCGGAATTACATGCGGGTGAAGCCTATATGGATGGCCGGTTAAGCTTTGTTGAAGGGTCAACATTACGCGAATTTTTGACCCTGTTTTCGATCAATCGCGGCAATGTCACGAGTTATCCAATTCAAAAAGTAGTGCGCGCGATTTCAATGAAATTTCGCAAACTTCAACAGGCAAACCCGGTTGGCAAAGCCCAGGCCAATGTGGCACACCACTACGACATCGGTAATGAGTTTTACAAACTGTTCCTCGATAAAAACATGCTCTATTCATGTGCCTATTTCATGAATGATAATGAAAGCCTGGAGCAGGCGCAGCGCAATAAATTACGCCTGTTGACCGCCAAGCTCAATCTGCAACCGGGCCAAAAAGTGCTTGATATTGGTTGTGGCTGGGGCGATCTGGCGCTCTATATTGCAAAAATGGCCGACGTCGAAGTGCTTGGTGTTACGCTGTCGAAAGAACAGCAGGCGCTTGCATCGAAGCGGGCGAAAGATGAGGGCCTTGCAGACCGGGTTCGTTTTAAATTGATGGACTACCGTGAGGTTGATGAGCAATTTGATCGTATCGTATCGGTTGGTATGTTTGAACATGTGGGCGTTCATCACTATGACGAATTCTTCAAGAAACTAAACACCCTTATGCCGGATGATGGCTTGGCACTCATTCATTCCATTGGTCATATGAGCCCGCCGGGTATGGCCAGCTCGTGGTTGCGAAAATACATTTTTCCCGGCGCCTATTCGCCATCAATGTCCGAGGTCTTGTCGGTGGTCGAACAGAACCATTTGTGGGTTACTGATCTGGAGATTCTGCGCACCCATTACGCGACAACGCTTGCCCATTGGGAAAAACGATTTCAGGAAAATCGGGCAGAAGTCGAAGAAATGTTTGATGAGAAATTTGCCCGCATGTGGGAATTTTATCTGATCAGTGCCGAAATGATGTTTCGCACCGGCGCCCAGATGGTATTCCATATCCAGCTTTCACGCAATCGCGATGCGGCACCGCTGGTTCGAGATTATACGGTTGATGTCCAGCGTGAATATGAAGCACGAGAAGCCGAATTAAAACTAACCCTATAAATAGTTGTAAAATTTGACGGCAAAAAAATACAGGGCCAAAGCCCTGTAAAATTAGTTCCGCGCCCAGATCCAAATCTGTCCAACGATCACTCGTTGAATAGCGGCTGCGATAAACGCGCCTGGACCACATCCTCCCAAGACATAGACCGCGATAGCCGAGACATTGTTGCTGTCTCTTGTTATTTGAGCCGACCCTAGACGAGTGAAAATTATATGTCATCTAAAAAAACGAAAAATTGCGCAAAAACCCGCAAAAAGTGATGAATATGGGTAAATTCCTCCTTTTTTGGTAAACGCAGAGACCATACATTGATATATGGTGGTTGAAAGCAGCTATTAAAATTCCCAGATTACCAATTATTCAATATGTATTCCTGTCCTTTTTATATAAGGAGATGCGGTATATTATTGCGGTAACACACCCTTTATAATCCTTTGTAACGATTCTTTATCAGTGAGCATTCAAGCCGATGTATTTGTCCAAATATTTTCTTCCAAACCTGAAGGAAACACCCAAAGAAGCGGAAATTGTATCCCATCGACTAATGCTACGATCTGGCATGGTGCGGCAGCAATCGGCCGGCATCTATTCGTGGTTGCCGTTGGGTCTAAAAGTTTTGCGTAAAATCGAAGGCATTATACGCGACGAACAAAACAGGGCAGGCGCTGTTGAAATTTTAATGCCGACCATTCAATCGGCCGATCTTTGGCGTGAAAGCGGTCGTTACGATGTTTATGGCAAGGAAATGCTGCGCATAACAGATCGCCATAAACGCGATATGCTGTTTGGCCCGACCAATGAGGAAATGGTGACGGATATTTTCCGCTCCTATGTTCGTTCCTACAAGGACCTGCCGCTAAACCTCTACCACATTCAATGGAAATTTCGCGACGAAGTGCGCCCCCGTTTTGGCGTTATGCGCGGTCGTGAGTTTCTGATGAAAGATGCCTATTCTTTTGATCTTGATGCAGAACAGGCGCGCGTCGCCTATAATCGCATGTTTGTCTCCTATCTACGAACTTTTGAACGCATGGGCGTCAAAGCTATTCCAATGCGCGCTGATACCGGCCCAATTGGTGGCGACATGAGCCATGAGTTTTTGATACTGGCCGATACCGGCGAAAGTGGCGTATTTTGCCATCGCGACTATCTCAATCTGCCTGTGCCATCTGGTGATGTGGACTTTGATAATGCTGACCAATTGCAGGAAATTGTTTCAACCTGGACTGGCCCCTATGCCGCAACTGATGAAATGCATGACGAGAGCGAATGGCAATCTGTTGCAAAAGACGATCAACTGGCTGCCCGCGGCATTGAGGTCGGGCATATCTTCCATTTTGGCACCAAATATTCAGATGCGATGAATGCAAAAGTTGCAGGCCCCGATGGCGCGGAACATCCCGTTCATATGGGTTCATACGGCATTGGGCCAAGCCGGTTGGTTGGCGCGATCATTGAAGCCAGCCACGATGAAAACGGCATTATCTGGCCTGAAAGTGTTGCGCCGTTCGATCTGGGTCTGATCAATTTGAAATCGGGTGACGCGGATACAGATGCGGCCTGTGAAAACATTTACACAAGCCTTACAAATGCCGGACTTGATGTATTGTACGACGATACGGACCAAAGGGCTGGCGGGAAATTTGCACGAATGGATTTGATCGGGCTGCCAAATCAATTGATTGTTGGCCCGCGCGGGCTAGCAAATGGCGAAATTGAATTGAAAAACCGTAAAACCGGTGCGCGTCAGTCTCTTACAATCGAAGCAGCAATTAATCAGCTTGGTGGCAAATAAATATGAGCGTTGATGCAACATCTGAAGCAGCCATTGACCAGGCTAGCAATACCAGGCCGTTTGCTGCCTTCGAATGGATGATTTCTTTGCGCTACCTGCGGGCGCGGCGCAAGGAAACCTTCATCTCAATTATTGCAGGCTTTTCATTTGCTGGAATAATGCTGGGCGTTGCAACGCTGATTATCGTGATGGCGGTTATGAACGGATTTCGAGGCGAGTTGCTTGACCGAATTCTGGGTATCAATGGTCACCTGATAATTCAGCCGATCGGCTCTGATTTAACCGACTATTCAGCCGTTGCAAAACGTGTCGATGGAGTTGAAGGTGTAACCTATACCGTACCACTTGTTGAAGGTCAGGTACTTGCCTCCGGTGGCAAAGGTGGCACCGGCGCGCTTGTGCGCGGGGTGAGGGGCGATGATCTCCAAAAAATCGATGCGGTGGCGAAAAATATCCGCCAGGGCAGCATCAAAGACTTTGACAAACAAAGGGGCGTTGCCGTCGGCATCCGGCTGGCTGAATCGCTTGGACTATCAGCGGGTGATCGCATAACGTTGATTTCACCAGCGGGCAATGTTACCCCGCTGGGCGTAACACCTCGGGTTAAATCCTACAAAGTCGCGGCCGTTTTCGAACTCGGCATGTCCGAATATGATGCCTCATTTATTTTCATGCCGATGAAAGAAGCCCAACTATATTTCAACAGCGAGGGCAAGGTTACCGTAATTGAAATATTTTTAGACGACCCCGACAAGGTAGGCGAGATCCGTGAAGCGGTCGAAAAGGCGGCTGCCCGACAGCTCTATCTGGTTGACTGGCGACAACGCAATGTAACCTTCTTTTCAGCACTGGAAGTCGAGCGCAATGTCATGTTCTTGATTTTAACTTTGATCGTTTTGGTGGCCGCGCTCAATGTGGTTTCTGGCCTGTTTATGCTGGTTAAGGACAAGGGCCACGACATCGCAATTTTACGTACCATGGGCGCTACAAAGGGCGCGGTAATGCGTATTTTCTTCATCACCGGCGCGGCCATTGGCCTGGTCGGCACGCTGGCGGGCGTCATCCTTGGGGTGGTGGTTTGTCTGAATATAGAAAGCATCCGCCAATTTTTTTCATGGGTTAGTGGCACCACGATTTTCAACCCCGAACTCTATTTTTTGAGCCAGCTTCCAGCCGATATGGACCCGGCCGAAACCACGATGATTGTGCTGATGGCTTTAGCACTTTCATTCCTGGCAACACTATTTCCCGCCTGGCGAGCCGCCAAACTCGACCCGGTTGAGGCACTTCGATATGAGTAACAACTCCTCCAGGGCCATATTGCGCCTTGAAGCCGTATCACGTCATTATGGTGATGCAGCAAATAAAATTGAAGTTTTAAATGGGGCTGATCTGGCTGTTCATTCGGGCGAAATGGTTGCCCTTGTGGCTCCATCTGGTGCCGGCAAATCAACCCTGCTGCATTTGGCCGGACTGTTGGAACGCCCATCAAGCGGTGAGGTGTTTATCGGGGAAAAATCCTGCGGCACCATGAATGATGATGAGCGCACAAAAACCATACGCGTTGATATAGGTTTTATCTATCAGTTTCATCACCTGTTGCCTGAATTTACCGCCCTTGAAAATGTAACCTTACCGCAGATGATTGCAGGCCTGACCAAAAGCGAGGCGGCAGAACGTGCGGCCCAATTGTTGGAATATATGCATATCGCTCAACGGGCTACCCATCGACCAAGCGAACTATCCGGTGGTGAACAGCAACGTGTCGCGATCGCACGCGCGGTTGCCAATGCGCCAAAGCTTCTATTGGCTGACGAGCCGACCGGCAATCTCGATCCCGAAACGGCTTCATATGTGTTTGAGGCCTTAACACGTCTTGTGCGTTCTTCGGGATTGGCGGCATTAATTGCCACGCATAATCACCAACTCGCTGCAAAAATGGACCGTATAGTGACCATCAAAGAAGGCAAGATCGTCCCGTTTGAGGGCTAATCTTTCAGCCTCACGAAATTACAAGCATCGCCAGCTTTCGAAGCAGGCGCAAAGGGCGGGCGGATTATCAAACAATCGGCATGCGCCATCAGTGACAGCATGGAACTATCCTGTGCTACAAACGGCATGGCCCGTAATTTCCCATCAGAACCTATGCTCAAAGATGCCCGCAGATAATCCTGCCGCTGGTCATTCTCCGGCAAATCATTACCAAGCATCGCTGTTTCAGTTAGCTGTTCATATCGCCGACCGCCCAGGGCTGAAATCAAAGGTATTAAAAACAGCGTTGAGCAAACGAGGCTTGATACCGGGTTGCCCGGAAGGCCAAGAAAATGCATAGAGCCGCGAGAATGGGGCAGGGCACCGAACATCAACGGTTTCCCCGGCCGCATGGCAATGCGCCAGAAATCTATTCTTGCCCCCATACTAAGCAGGGTATTTTGTACCAGATCATGTTCGCCAACAGATGCGCCGCCAAGCGTGACCAATATATCTGCTTCCAGTTCAATAGCCTTGGCAAACGCTTTTTCATGCGCTTCACCCGTATCTTTGACGATACCAATATCGAGCGCAATGCCGCCGTGTTTTTCAACAATTGCGGCAACGCCAAAACTGTTTGATGCAATAATCTGCCCCGGTCCAATTTCTGACCCCGGTGGCAATAATTCATCACCAGTGGCGATGATTGCCACCCTCGGTTTGCGGACCACATTTAGTTTTGCGTGGTTCATCGCAGCCGTAAGGGAAATGGAGGCCGGATCAAGCAGTGAGCCCGCCTTCAGCAGGATATTGCCCTCTTCAAAATCCAAACCCTTTTTGCGAACAAATTTGCCTTTAGGTGTTGATTGAAGAATTTTCACCAGTGGCGACAAATTGCTATCGCGCTCTGTGTTTTCCTGCATAATGATTGTATCAGCGCTATCTGGCACCGGTGCGCCGGTGAATATGCGAATGCATTCACCATCACCAATTTCGCCAATATAAGGGTGGCCGGCACCGGCCTCTCCAACGACTTTCAGTGCAACCGGAACAGTATCAAGATCCGCATGACGAACCGCATAGCCATCCATTGCTGAGGCAGAAAATGGCGGTTGGGTGCGAAGTGCCGCAAGATCACCGGTGAGTACGCGGTCTGCAGCGTTCGCTAGTGGAACAAATTCACCATCAAGCTGGTTTGCATCTTTAAGAATGGCCGCAAGTGCATCGCTAACGGGTAGTAATGGCTTCATAAATCCAGACCGATTCTTATTGAGTATCCGCAGACCAAGATCCGCTTTTGCCACCGGATTTTTTCACCAGTTTGATTTGGCCAATCTCCATGCCGCGATCCACGGCCTTGGCCATGTCATAGATGGTTAGGCAGGCAATACTTACTGCTGTTAAAGCTTCCATTTCAACGCCGGTTTGGCCGCCAACTTTGGCAATTGCCTCAACCCGCAATCCGGGCAGTTTATCATCTGGTTCAATGCTGACTTTGACAGAGGTCAACATAAGCGGATGACAAAGGGGGACGAGTTCATGGGTCTTTTTAGCAGCCATTATGCCGGCAATTCTGGCCGTACCAATAACGTCGCCTTTCTTGGCGTTGCCCTGAACAATCATATCCAAAGTGGACGCCTTCATAGTGATAGAGCCAACGGCAACCGCCACCCGACTGGTGTGAGATTTTTCGCCGACATCCACCATATTGGCGGCACCGGTTTCATCAATATGGGTGAGATTGTCGCCCATCATGCAGCCGTTGTTTCTATATCGCGATTAAGCAGAGTTTGAGTTGCAGATGCCACATCTTCCTTGCGCATCAGGCTTTCACCGATCAGGAACGTATTAATGCCAATGCGGCTCATTCGGGCAAGATCATGAGGGGTAAACAACCCGCTTTCACTCACCAGTAAGCGATCAGCAGGCACTTGAGTTGCCAAATGTTCAGAGGTCGCAAGATCCATCTCAAATGTTTTGAGGTTTCGATTATTGATACCAAGCAAAGGGGAGGTGAGTTTTAGCGCGCGCTCAAGCTCCTGCTCATTATGCACTTCAATCAACACGTCCATTCCCGCTTCAAATGCGGTCTCTTCCAGCACCTCGGCCTCATCATCCAAAAGCGCTGCCATAATGATCAATATACAATCAGCCGACCATGCGCGCGCTTCCCAAACCTGATATGGTTCAAACATGAAATCCTTGCGAAGGGCAGGAAGGTTTGTCGCCGCACGAGCCGAAGTCAGAAATTCTGGCGCCCCTTGAAAAGATGGCGTATCGGTCAAAACGGAAAGACATGCAGCACCACCTGCCTCATAAGCCTTGGCCAGGAGTGGTGGATCAAAATCCTCTCGAATCAATCCTTTGGAAGGGCTGGCCTTCTTTATCTCGGCAATTAGAGCATATTCGCTACTGGCATGTTTTGCCCTCAAGGCTTGCGCAAAACCGCGTGGCGGGCTTGCATCCCGGGCCTGTGCCACAATATCTGCAGGTGAAATCACGGCCTTTGCCGCAGCAATTTCCTCGCGCTTATAAATCTCTATTTTTTTAAGAATATCGCTCATTGCAGTTTGTTCGCATTGGAGATTTTAACGAGTTTGTCCAGAACTTCACTGGCCTTGCCACTGTCGATTGATTGAGCCGCAAGTTCGGCTCCGGTTTTCAGATTGTCAGCAATGCCCGCAACCATCAATGATGCGGCCGCATTGAGCAAAACAACGTCGCGGTAAGCACTTTTTGCGCCACCAAGAACTTCTCGAAGTGCAGCCGCATTGTGCTCGGCATCGCCGCCTTTTAGTTCTTCAAAATCATAGGTGCCAACACCCGCATCCTGCGGAGATACGGTGAATGTGCGCACTTTGCCGTCTTTGAGTTCTGCAACTTGGGTATCGGCTGTTACGGTCATTTCATCCATGCCGTCGCCATGCACCACCCATACAGATTGTGATCCGAGGTTTTTAAGCACATGGGCCAACGGCTCCACCCATTCCGGCGAAAATACGCCGACCAACTGGCTTTTCACCCCTGCCGGATTGGAAAGCGGACCAAGCAAATTGAATATGGTTCTGGTGCCAAGTTCTACCCGCGTTGGCCCCACATAGCGCATTGCCGCGTGGTGTGCCGGTGCAAACATAAAGCCAAGACCGGCCTCATTAATGCACTTGGAAATTTCAGCCGGGGAAAGCTCAAGATTAACCCCAAGCGCCATTAAAGTATCAGCAGCACCTGATTTGGAAGAAAGTGCGCGATTGCCATGTTTGGCGATTGGTACACCGCAACCGGCCACCACAATTGCCGTGCAGGTTGATATATTATAGGAGCCAGAGGCATCACCACCGGTGCCAACAATATCAATCGCATTATCAGGCGCTACAACTTTCAACATGCGAGATCGCATCGAGCGAACTGCACCACTGATTTCATCAACCGTTTCGCCGCGCACGCGTAGCGCCATCAGGAACCCGCCAATTTGCGAAGGCGTTGCTTCCCCACTCATCATAACACCGAATGCACTTTCAGCTTCTTCCTGGGTGAGTGCCGCGCCATCAGCAGCCTTGGCAATTAATTGCTTGAAATCGGTCATAACAATTCTTTTCGTTTTCGTCCGTCAGACCCAATGGGATTTTTGTTTATTGTTGCCCTTGCGCCAATTGAATCAATTGCTGGTTGATCGAAACACCATAACGAATACGAAGTTGATCCACCAATTGTTCCAGCACATCATTGCCTGCGGCCTCATCAATACGCGATCTGTCAAGATCTGGCAGAGTTGCAGAATCCGGTATTTTTATACCTGCAACCTGCAACAGAATTTGAACACCATTAGTCTCGCTATTGGCAATTGCCACATGACCATCTGGGCCGGAAAATCCTGCCCGAACAGCATTGGCATTGAGCAATTTTGAACTGCCGGAGCGTTTCAGAAATCCGGTAGATTGTACGCTGGTGCCAATTACAGATGCCACATCAACCATGCTTTTTCCGTCTTCCAGGCTCTTTTTCAATTCGGTCGCTTTTGCGCCAAGTGCACTGGCAATTTCGGCGCTGCGCCAATCGGCGGCGACCCGGTCTTTAACTTCATCAAATGTGCGATCACGGGCTGGAATGATTTTCTTGACCTCAAACCAGGCATAGCCATTTGCGCCCACATTCAAATAGTCGGTTTCATCACCAACTTCAGCCGCAAAGGCTGAACGCAGCAGTGCTGCTGAGTTTGGTAAATCGCTGAGGGCCGTTCCCTCCGGTGTTGATCCGGTCGCATCCACCGCATCGACGAACCGTAACTTTAGTTCATTCTTTTCTGCGATTTCTTCAAGAGTTGCACCACCTGCGCGCATATCCTCAATTGAATCCTGCAGCGAAATTACCTCGTCGATAGCCCTGCGCAAAACCAGGTCTTTTTTGATCTCATCTTTTACTTTTTCAAAGGGTGTAATTGCGGCGGGTTCAATTTCTGTTGCCCGAACGATAACCGGACCAAAAATGCCATCAATAATTTCACTTGCCGTATTGAGTTCGAGTTTGAACGCGGCCTCAGCAATTTTCTTGTCTGGCAAATCTGATTTTTTCATAATGCCCAGATCTACATCCGACATTTTTAATTTTAAATCGGATACCAGCGTTTCAAACAAAGAGCCTTCAGAAAGTGACTTTAGGGCTTCCTCGGCCTTTGCCCGGTCCTTAAAAACGATCTGCTGAATTCGCCGCCGCTCCGGATTACCATATCGGTCCTTACGAGATTCGTAATCGGCTTTAACGGTCTCATCATCAATTTCGATGGTATTGAAAATATCTTCCGGCTCGACCTTCAAAATCGAAAGCTTACGAAATTCTGGAGCCGCGTAGACAGCTCTATTTGTTTTGAAATATTTTTCCAAACCACCAGCTTCCGGTTTTGGATCGAGCTTTAAGCTTTCAGCAGTTAGTAAGATGAAATCAAATTTTCGAGCTTCTTCCGTATAATCTGCCGCCGCCTGATAGAACAATTTAGGTAGAATATCTCCGCGCGCAGTGGCTTCAAAAATCTGGTTGCGAACCGCAACCCGGTTGCGGCCATTGATATACTGGTCTTCACGCATTTGTGTACTTCGAATGGCCTGCTGAAACCGGTCCCGGCTAAAATTGCCATCGAACCCTGCAAATGCCGGGTCTTTGCCGATCAGTCCGGCAAGTGTTTTATCCGAAAGACCAAGATTGAGTATCCGGGCATTTTCATCCAGCACGGCCCCGGATACGATTTCGCCCATAACCGTTACTTCAATGCCCAATGCGCGCGCTTGCTCTCTTGTGAGTTGAGTGCCAAAGCGCTGCGAAAGGGTATTCAGATTGCGTTGATAAATTTGACTATAGTCACTGGCGGTTACCTGTGTTTCACCTACAGTAACCACCGCACTACCGGCATCTGTGCGAAATACATCGGCGATACCCCAAACGCCAAAGCTCATCACCAGGAGACCAATGAAAATTTTGGCAACCCAGCCGCTCACACTTCCGCGTAATAGTTCAAGCATGTTTTATCTTCTTTCTTGTTGCAGGCGCACTCTGCACAGCTATTCAGTCGAATTCGATGTATTTTTCAAATGTACTCTTAGTCAGTGCGCGGGTCTGCCGCAAGCGTTTGAGGATTGATTTGTTGCCTAAAGCTAATTAGTCAGAAGGAAATTTGAACATTTATGGAAAGAGATTGAACCCATGACCCCGGATATCAAGCCTATTGTCGCTGGAAACTGGAAAATGAACGGCTCTTGCGGCTCTGAATCAATGGTTCGTGAACTGGTGGCCGGATTTGACCAGCAATTGCAAGGCAAGCTGGATATGGCAATTTTTCCACCCGCTATATTGATGGCGCTCGTTGCTTCCTGGACGAAGGGCAGCGCGATTGCAGTTGGCACACAAGATTGCCACGCCAATGAAAGTGGTGCCCATACGGGCGATACCGCAGCTGAAATGATCGCCAGCGCTGATGGTACAATGGTTTTGACGGGACACTCTGAACGCCGGGTTGACCATAATGAAAGCGATGCCGATGTCGCCGCAAAATCTGAAGCCGCATGGCGGGCAGGGCTTGTGTCTGTCATTTGCATTGGTGAACTGGAAGCCCAGCGTCGTTCAGGCGAAACCCTTGATGTGCTGGGGAAGCAATTAGCCGGCTCTGTTCCAGGTGGAGCAACTTCCGCAAACACAATTGTCGCCTATGAGCCCGTATGGGCAATTGGAACCGGCCTGGTGCCTGAAGCATCTGATGTGGAAGAAGCGCATGCCTTTATTCGTAAAACCCTGGTTGAACGGTTTGGCGATGAGGGGGCTAAAATGCGCATTCTTTATGGTGGATCGGTAAAACCCGGAAATGCGGGCGAGTTAATGGCAATCAACAATGTTGATGGCGCACTTGTTGGCGGCGCAAGTTTAAAATCTGCCGATTTTCTGGGTATTTGCGAAGCCTATCGCACAATGGCTTGAAAATAGAATGCGCAAATTACATATAGCGAGCATGGATTGCCTAAATATTGGCAACTAATACTGGACATTAATAGACGATGGTGTATGAAGCCACGTCTTTATAATTTATGAGAAAACCAGTTTGGCCTTTGCACCAGATTGGCATTACGGAAAATACTCATGGAAAATATATCAACCGTTGTAATCGTTATCCATTTGATGGTGGTGCTGGCTCTTGTCGTTGTCGTATTGCTGCAACGTTCTGAGGGCGGCGCTCTTGGTATGGGCGGCGGTGGCGGCGGTATGATGTCGGCTCGCGGTGCTGCCAATGCACTTACCCGCACAACAGGCATTCTTGCAGCGGCATTTTTTGTAACCTCGTTGACATTGGGTATTTTGGCCAAGCTGGACGGCAATCCGGGCGATATTCTGGACAATATTCCAACCAACCAGACCCAACCCGCGGATGGCTCTGCACCTACCAGCGTTGTGCCGGATCTTTTGCCGCCTTCACCGGAAGCCCCAAAAAGCAACGTTCCTGATAGTAATTAGAAGTTTATTTGGCTCCGACCTGCCTCCGACAGGTCGTCCGTTTGCGAGATATTTAACTCGCTCACGGCTATTTGTGCTGCGCACAGCCTGCGCGGGCGCGCTTTGCGCTTCACCTATCGGTTCAGTTGGAGCGTTAATTCAAATCGCACGTGGCAGAGTCGCGCAAGATTTGAATAATTAGAAAGTAATCGCACGTGGCAAGGCGGGGGTTCCGGGGAAACAGGCGTAGCCTGTGACGGCGGATTATAAAAGCAAGCTCGGCTGGCCAAGCTAACAAATCCCCCTCCGTGGCAGGGCGGGGATTCCGGGGAAACAGGCAAAGCCTGTGACGGCGGATTATAAAAGCAAGCTCGGCTGGCCATGCTAACAATTTCCCCCTCCGTGGCAAGGCGGGGGTTCCGGGGAAACAGGCATAGCCTGTGACGGCGGATTAAAAAAGCAAGCTCGGCTGGCCAAGCTAACAATTTCCCCCCTCCGTGGCAGAGCAAGCGCCAGAATGGCGTGCCAGCTCGCGAACGGATAATCAGCAGAGCTGATTAAAAAATAATATGTGAAAACATAAAAAATAACTGGCACAACTCATATAAATCAAGATATTATCTAAGCCCATGGCGCGATACATATTTATAACTGGCGGTGTGGTCTCCTCTCTTGGTAAAGGGCTTGCTTCAGCAGCACTTGGTGCTCTGTTACAAGCGCGTGGCTACAAGGTACGTCTTAGAAAACTTGA
>JAJRQF010000098.1 GCA_024280375.1 Alphaproteobacteria bacterium
ACGCCAAGGCCTGCTAACTTATCACCATGAAATGATCCGGCCGCCCTTGATTGTTCTCTTGGGCGGCTGGTATCTGTTAAGATACAAATTCACCTGAGCCGGGGTTTACAGGGCTAATGGATGCGATATTTCTTCAAGTATTGAACGGGCTGGACAAGGGCGGCGCCTATGCGTTGATCGCACTGGGCTTAACTTTGGCTTTGGCACATTGGGCGTGGTGAACTTTGCCCATGGCGCATTGTTCATGTTGGGTGCATTTTGCGCGGTCACATTCAATAAGATTTTAAGTCTTGAGCAGATTGTTCTTGACCCGACCAAAAAAACTGCCTGGGGCACGCCGCTTGAAATCAAGACGCCGTATATTGAATCATGGTTGGGTGATTTTGGTGTATTTCTGGTCGACTATTCTGTCCCGGTCTCGATATTAGTGACAATTCCAGTAATGCTGCTGGTTGGGGTGATTATGGAACGCGGACTTATCCGGCATTTCTATAATCGGCCGCATGCTGATCAGATTTTGGTGACATTCGGGTTGGCGATTGTTTTGCAGGAACTCATCAAGCATTATTTTGGTGCAAATCCGATACCTCAAACAGCACCTGATATTGTTGCCGGCAGCGCCAATGTCGGCCTTTGGGTCGGGCTTGGGCAAAATGTCGTATACCCTTGGTGGCGGCTGGTCTATTTCGCATTCTCTGCCGTGGTGATATTTGGGGTGTTTGCGTTTTTGCAATTCACCACGTTCGGCATGGTCGTGCGTGCCGGTATGTTTGATCGCAATACGGTCGGTTTGCTTGGCATTAATATCCAGAAAAAATTTACTATTGTGTTCGGGTTGGCGGCTGTGGTCGCGGGCGTAGCCGGTGCCATGTACACGCCTATTTTGCCGCCGGATTATCACATCGGCATGGACTTTCTGGTTCTGTCTTTCGTCGTCGTTGTTGTTGGTGGCATGGGTTCGCTTGGTGGAGCGGTTGCGGCAGGATTTTTGCTCGGCATCTTGCAATCATTTTCGTCGATGAATGAAATTAAGAGTATTTTTCCCGGTATCGACCAGATCATCATTTACCTGGTGGCGGTGATAATTCTGCTAACCCTTCCCCGTGGCCTGATGGGCCGCAAGGGCGTGATGGAGGATTAGATGATGGGTGGTAATTCTGTACGCGGCGACTGGCTTCTTTTGGCGGGTTTTGCCTTTGTGGTTTTAAGTGCCGGTAATTTCAGCATTAGTGGTTTTGATTATACCGGTTGGGCGACACTAATTGGCGCTGGTTATCCAGATTTGCTGCAAAAATTCGCCATTTACGGCATTTTTGCCATCGGGTTCAACATCCTGTTTGGATTGACTGGCTATCTGTCGTTTGGCCATGCGGCATTTCTTGGGGTTGGTTCCTATGCGTCGGTGTGGATGTTCAAGCTGTTCACCATGAATGTGATACCGGCTGTGCTTTTTTCGGTGATTGTTGCCGGGATATTTGCGCTGATTATCGGCTTTGTCAGCCTGCGGCGCTCCGGCATATATTTCTCCATCATTACGCTTGCCTTCGCGCAGATGTCTTACAATCTGGCCTATTCGGTTTTAACCCCGATTACCAATGGCGAAACCGGTTTACAAGTGCGCCATTTGGCACCGGCAGACCGGGCGCCAGACTATGTTTTGAAATTGGTTGATGAGGATTTACGCTGGGTCGATCAGGCATTTGGGGTGGTTGAGCATGGTATTCCGATCACCAATTTATTCGGAATAAAAATGAGCGGATTTGAGGGATTTTATTTCTGCGCCGTGTTGCTGATTATCGGGTTCTTTATTTCAATCCGCATCGCGCGCTCCAACTTTGGCATGATGCTGAAGGCGATCAAATCCAACCAGAACCGGCTAAATTATACCGGCATAAACACGCGGCCATATTTGCTGGCAGCCTTTGTTGTATCGGGAATGTATGCCGGTCTTGCAGGCTCGTTGCTGGCGGTGACCGATCCGCTTGCCGGTGCCGAGCGTATGCAATGGACTGCCTCTGGCGAAGTCGTGCTGATGACCATCATGGGCGGAGCGGGAACGCTTGTTGGCCCGGTACTTGGTGCGATGATTATCAAGTATTTTGAGAATATTTTCTCGGCGATCAATGATAATATCCTACAGGGTATTTTTTCCGCCCTGCCAGAAAGCCTGCAGGAAATTATGGTCGCCGTGGTTGGCATGTTTGTTGGTGACGGCTGGCATTTAACCCTTGGTCTTTTGTTCATGATTATTGTTATCTTCCTGCCAGGTGGTTTGATGGAGGGTGCGCGCCGTATTGGCGGTCTGTTCCTTCGTTCGCCCAAAGTAAGTGCGGCAAAGTCTACCGCCCAACCGGCGGAATAGGAGAGCGGAATGGAAAATGTTGTTCTCCATGTGAATGATGTGGTCAAAACCTTTGGTGGCCTGCATGCGCTTAGTGATATTGACCTTGATGTGCGTGAGGGTGAAACCCATGCGATTATCGGGCCTAATGGGGCGGGTAAATCGACCTTGCTCAATGTCTGCATTGGTCGACTAAAGCCTGATAGCGGCGTGGTGGTGTTTGATGGTGAAATACTAACGGGTAAAAAACCGCACGAAATCAATCAACTTGGTGTGGCCCGGATATTTCAGACACCGGAGGTTTTTCTTGATCTCACGGTTTTGGAAAATGTTATGGTTCCGGCGCTGGCCAAGCGTGATGGTGCCTTTAAAATGAATGCCTATTGGCCGATTTCGGGCGAGAAAAACCTTCGTGGCGAGGTTGAGGCGCTGCTGGAAGATATGGGGCTTGCCGATCAGGCCAATCAGGTGGCTTCCACCATGTCACGCGGCGATAAAAGGCGGCTGGAGCTGGCGATGGGCCTTGTTCAAAAACCGCGGCTTTTGCTGCTGGATGAACCCACCGCCGGTATGGCGCGCCATGACACCAATGCCACCATTGATTTGTTGAAAAAAATCAAGGCAAGCGGCATGACCAAGGTGATCATTGAGCATGATATGCATGTGGTGTTCTCGCTGGCCGACCGGATTAGTGTGTTGGCGCGTGGTAAGATAATTGCGCAGGGAACACCGGATGAAATCAAGGAAGATCCCAAGGTCAGGGAAGCCTATCTGGGGGAGGAGCAGGTATGAACGCAACCGTCAAAGACCCGGTTCCCGGTAGCGAACCTGCCGACAGTTCCGCCAGCGGCGCACCGTTCTTTTCCTGCAAGGGTTTGAAGTCATTTTACGGTGATAGTTTCATCGTGCAAGATGTTTCATTTGACATGCGGGAGGGCGAAATTGTTGCCCTGCTTGGCCGCAACGGGGCGGGCAAAACCTCGACTTTGCGTTCTATCGCGCGGGCCAGCGAACCGGAATTGCGCGCCGGTGAAATTTGGCTCGACGGGCAATCTTTGCATGACAAAAAAGACTTTGAGGCAGCGCTTGCCGGTGTTCAACTGGTGCAGGAAGATCGTTGCATCATTCAAGGCTTGAGCGTTGAGGAAAATCTTGATCTTGCGACCATTGCCGGCAAAAGCGGCTGGGATTATGAGCGGATTTATTCGCTGTTTCCGCGGTTGAAAGAACGCCGCAAGCAGGAGGGAACAACGCTCTCGGGCGGCGAGCAGCAAATGCTGGCGATCGCCCGCGCACTTGCCCGCGACATCAAATTGCTGCTGCTGGATGAACCCTATGAGGGGCTTGCCCCGGTGGTGCGCCAGGATATTGAAAAAGCACTGATTGAAGTGCGCGAGGCTGGCATTACCACTGTATTGGTGGAGCAAAATGCGGTTGCGGCACTCAAACTTGCCGATACGGCGATTATCATGGATTCTGGCGAATTGGTATTCTCCGGCACCGCCAAAGAGGTGCTTGATAATGAAGACCTGCGGCATGAGTATCTGGCGATTTAGGCTTGGCGCCATCTTTGCTGGAATGATGGTGCAAGGTCAGAATAGCAGCCTTCTTTTGCGAAATCGTATCTTCCCTTTTGTGTAATGAATAATGCCGCAATGAGCGCTAATTCCGCTTGAGCCCGGCGGTACAATTACCATGTGATGGTAATAGGCTTTTGCTTGCCTCGACATGCCTCTTCCGCCTTCATAGGCTTGGGAAATAGAAACTTTCCAGCCGGTGATTTTTCTACTGGATGCCGGCACTAGCTTTAGTCGCATTAAAGTATTGCGCCAGTAAACCCGGCCCGGACCACGCTTGCACTGTATTCTGTCGGGAACCAGTTTTCTGCGTTTTAGAGTTTTGCCATAGGATTCGATTTTGTCAATTTTCATCCAGGGGGAATATTCGGCTTTTGCTGACGTTGTTTGAAACAGTGCGAATAATGTAATCGACAATAATATCTTTAGTGTTTTTGAAAATCTCATATTGGTATTCCGTATGATTTGATCGTAAAAAATGACACACCCTCACTCTTTTATGGCGATGTTTCTGTAAATGCAATTGAAACACTGGGCAAACAGCTTCGCTTGGGTAGGTGAGGGGATGAAGTGTCGTTGTAGAGGGGATAGGTTTGTTGACCCCCTCCTGCCCCTTCGGGTCACCCTCCCCCTGAAAAGTGGAGGGTTGGAGAATGAGGTTGTATCATTGAAAAACATAGCCGAATGAATTTGCGGCTGGTTTGCCCTCCCCACTTCAGGGGGAGGGTGGCTGAGCGTAGCGATGACGGGAGGGGGTACACGACCTTCCTCTCCACCGTCATCCCGGAATTACATCCTGAGCTTGTCGAAGGTGTGTTATCCGGGATCCATTTACCCCATCAATAAACAGAGAATTATAATAGGTTCCGGCTCGCGCTTTGCTTGCCCATCGACAGGCTCAGGAGGAATGATGGCTGAGAGTGGCGGTTGTTTTCTGTATGCGAAACATACCCCCTTGCACCCTAAAGGCGAATATTTCATTGTGAGGTGAGGAGGGGCTTGCTTGGCTGAAATTACTGATCGCGAGAGTTTTGAGAGTTGGCTTGAAGGCAAGCCAATTGAGTGGGCGCAGGTGCTTGCCATGCGTTCAGCTTTGCGGGTTTTTCCGTTGGTTGGGCAAGTGCTGGAAGCAAAAACACTCAAGCCAAAAGATCAGCAACAATTGATTTTTACGATTTTTCGTGCATCTTCCATATCGTGGGTTGCCTGTAAATATCCTACCGATGATATGGTTTTGGCCGCCCTTGACGCAAACGTTGCCGCCAAAGCTGCTGCCCTTGCCGCCGGTGACGCCGCTGGTTCCGCCGATGCTACCCTTGCTTTCCGTGCTGCTAATGCCGCCGCCCTAGCCACCCATGCCACCTTTACCGCCGCTAAAGCCGCCACTATTACCGCTAAAACCGCCGCCAATGCCGCCGACTATACCGCAGACTATGCCGTCTCCCTTGCTGCTGGTTTTTGGAGCGCACTCAATCGGGATGCGGAATTTTTGGAAAATCATATAGATGCACCAGAAGCCATAGCACAAGCACTGGCCGAACATGCATTGTGGTTAAATGATCAGGGTGAAAATGCTGCACCTGAATGGGTCGTGGGTGAATTTGACAAACTTGCTCAAAATCTGTCCGGATTTAATGATAATTGGCATGTCTGCGCTGAATGGTATCAATCAAGACTGCAAGGCCGGGAAAGCTGGGGGCTGAATGCGGGTTATGCGGAAACTCTAATGCTGCGCATTGCTAATAAGGACTATGATTGGTGGGAGCAGGGGCCATCAATCGTCAATGCTGAAATTGCTGGTTGGTTAGCGGAGTTGCGGGCAGAAGAGGCGAGTGATGAGATTTTACCTGATGAACCAGCGCAAGGCCCGGGTCCGGAATATGGTTTTTCAACCGGTAAGCTTTCAGCTTCGGGTTCCCAGCCTTCGGCCAATGAGGCCGAAGATCAGTTAAGTCTACATAATCGGGTAAAGGCCAAAGCTGCAAAGCTTAATGATTTAATGTTGACCACGGCCAATCAATATCCGGAACTTGCGGAAGCGGTGGCTGAGTATCTTGACCTTCTCAATCAGCCAATTGACCAGATTGATGTGGATGGTTTGTGGTCGGTTGGTGGTGCCTTGTTTGAGCTCAAAGAAGCTTATGCAGACCAGAACCACACAAAGACCATGACTGTTGCACTTGAACCGCCCGAAACGGCAGCATTGTCTGGTTTGTGTCGGGATCATGGTGCCTTGATACTTGGATTTGATCGCGGAGTTGAACTTGTTGAGCGGGCCGATCATTTTGCACGAAATGCCCACTTGGTTTTGGAGATTACGGAGCCATCCAAACCTGTGCTTACCCAACTGACAAATAATCGTGAGTTGGTTGAGGAAGAAACCCGCAAATTACACAAGCCTATTCTTGATGCATTGAATGAGACGGGTTGGGCCGCCAGTAGAACAAGCTATTCTGGCTATCTTACTATCAGAAACAGCACATTGGCCATTGCAAAATTTTTGTTTGGAGCAAAGGATCAAGGGCTAATTCCGATTGCTTCGACTGTTGTTGTGGGCGCTGGTTTAGCGGGATACCCTACTGATCAGGTTGCCCTGTTCAACGCAATACAATTCCTATTGGCGCATGGATCGCAATTGCTGGCCATATTCAAACATTCGCCTGAAATGCATGCTTTTGTTCAAGCTGCAATAAATCTCATCAGGCACGAGAAATCATTACTAGAAGATATTGATCAAGGTTGACCTCGGTTTGAAAATCCTTTAGTTAACAATTATGTTAAATGAAAGATTTAGTGATGCCCAATATTGTTAGTCGTGAAGAATGGAATGCTGCGCGAATTGCTCATTTGGCGGAGGAAAAGGCCTTTACCCGCGCCCGCGATGTGCTTTCGGCCAAAAGGCGGGAAATGCCCTGGGTGGCGGTGAGTGAGAATTACAGTTTCACCGGTGCCGATGGGGAAATTAAATTATCTGATCTTTTCGCCGGTAAATCTCAGTTGATCATTTATCATTTCATGTATGGCGATGACTGGGAGGAGGGGTGTCCTTCATGCTCGTTCTGGGCGGATAATTTCAACTCAATTGTGCCCCACCTTGCCGCGCGCGATGCGGCGTTTGCCGTAGTTTCGATAGCACCTTACGACAAGCTTGCGGCCTATCAAAAGCGCATGGGTTGGCAATTTCAATGGTTATCGGCACAGGGCAGTTCGTTCAATCAGGATTATAATGTCAGCTTTTCGGATGCTGAAATTGAAGAAGGCAGCGCGATCTACAATTACCAAAAATCCACCTTTCCCGGTAAAGAAGCCCCCGGTATCAGCGTTTTTGCGCGCGATGAAACTGGGAATATCTACCACACCTATTCAACATATTCTCGCGGGTTGGATATGCTCAATGGTGCCTATCACTATATGGATATTTTGCCAAAGGGCCGCGATGAGGACGTACTGGACTATAGTCAGGCATGGATCAGACGACATGATGAATATTAGAAAAGTTTTCCCTGTACAAGATTGGCCAATTCCCGTATATTAGTATTTACTTATATAACGGAGCCGGATTAATTCCCTGAATATCTGGCGGGTCAAAGGGTTGATTTTATGTCAGATGAAAAGGCCGCCGATATCGAACGGCTTGAGCATTTTCCGATTTCGTTTTTTGCCATGATAATGGGGCTTTCAGGCCTCACACTTGCCTGGCGCAAGGGCAGTGACGTTATGGAACTGTCGTCGATGCTTGGTAATGCGCTTGCCGCTTTCACGCTGATTGTGTTCGTGTTTTTATCGATGATCTATTTGATGAAAATTGTTAAACACCCGGCGGCTTTTCGTGCCGAGTTGAACCACCCGGTGAAATTACCATTTTTTCCGGCGACTTCTATATCGTTGATTTTGCTATCTGTTTGCTTTTTGCCGCTGGCGCCGGGCTTTGCCCATGTGCTTTGGCTTGCGGGCATTATTCTGCATCTGGGCCTGCTGCTTTATGTGCTCAATTGCTGGGTTAATCGCGACCATTTTCAAATTGCCCACATCAATCCGTCATGGTTCATTCCAGCCGTTGGCAATGTGATTGTGCCGATTACCGGGGTTTCACTCGGCTATATTGAAATCTCGTGGTTCTATTTCTCAATTGGCATGATCTTCTGGATCATCTTGCTGGTAATTGTGTTCAACCGCATTTTGTTTCACGACCCGTTGCCGGGCAAATTACTGCCCACCATGTTTATTCTAATCGCGCCGCCTGCGGTTGGGTTTGTGGCCTATGTCGAATTGGTCGGTGAGCTCGATTCATTTGCCCGAATTCTCTATTATGTGGGCTTGTTTTTTACCCTGTTCCTATCGACGCAGATTGTTCGATTTGCCCGTTTGCCGTTCGCCTTGTCCTGGTGGGCCTATTCATTTCCGTTGGCCGCGATGACCATTGCAACATTTGTTATGTATGAAAAAACCGGCATCGTTGGCTTTCACTGGT
The DNA here is from genome assembly GCA_024280375.1 of Alphaproteobacteria bacterium. Classification (GTDB taxonomy): domain Bacteria; phylum Pseudomonadota; class Alphaproteobacteria; order Rhizobiales; family Rhizobiaceae; genus SZUA-100. Next base: position 8,390 of record JAJRQF010000098.1, read on the forward strand.
TCTCGATGGTTATGCTCGTGGTGTTGACGCTGGTAATCTCGATGCTGTTGGTCAAAACTGTGAAAGCTATTCATCACAAAAAGATATGTTTGCCAGATTAGGTCATGCTATACATTTGGGTGCAAACAATATCAGAAATCGTGCACTCATGCCTGAAATTTCACTTTATGGAAATCGCTTTAGCGGACATTCCTACAAGGTCAGATTATATCTGACACTGACTAAAACACCGCATGTATACAAAACCGTTGACTTGTTACAATCACGGGCAGACCGCCAAGTTGATTTTCGGGAGCGCGCCCGCTTTGGCGAAGTCCCATTGCTGATTATCAATGGGCAACCTTATGCACAGTCCAATGCAATATTATTGCGGCTACAAAAATCACTCGGAATTACCTGTGCGGAGCAAGAGCAGCAAAATATTGTTGAATGGTTGATGTGGGAGCAAGGTCGACTGGGTTCCTCGTTGCCAAACTTGCGCTTTGAACGGCTGTTTAACTCTCAAACGAAGCAAGATGTGCAAGCCTGGCTGGAAGAGCGATTGCGCAATGACCTTGATGTTCTCAATGCCCATCTTTCAGGAACCAGCGGGTTTGTCGTTGGAATGGGCCTAACAATTGCAGATTGCAGTTTGGCAGGCTATCTTTATTGGCTAAGTGATGCAGGTCTTGATATTGATAACTGGCCAAAAGTTCAGGCTTGGCTGCAACGAATAAGCGAACTTGATGGATGGCAACATCCAGATAAACTGATGGCTTGAACGTCACTGTTATTCTCTCCATAATGTTTAAATCAAACATTTCTGGAGCCCAAAATGAAACGATCTCTTGCCGATAAAACTCTGTTTATTTCCGGTGGCTCGCGTGGCATCGGGCTGGCGATTGCCTTGCGCGCCGCGCGTGACGGGGCAAATGTGGTAATTGCTGCAAAAACGGCCGAGCCGCACCCGAAACTGCCGGGCACGATTTATACGGCCGCCAAGGAAATTGAGGCGGCCGGTGGGCAAGCCCTGCCGGTCGTCTGCGATATTCGCCATGAAGATGAGGTGATGGAAGCGGTTGAGCGGGCGGTGGGTAATTTTGGCGGTATTGATATTTGCATCAATAACGCTTCTGCCATTCAACTGACCCCCACGCCGATGACCGATATGAAGCGGTTTGACCTGATGCATCAGGTGAACACACGCGGTACATTTCTTGTTTCCAAAACCTGCCTGCCGCATTTAAAAGAGGCGGCCAATCCGCATATTCTCAATCTTGCGCCACCGCTTGATATGTCGCCCAAATGGTTTGCCGGTCATGTGGCCTATACGATGGCAAAATACGGTATGTCGATGTGCACTTTGGGCATGAGTGCGGAATTTGCCAAGATGGGTGTGGCAGTAAATTCGCTTTGGCCGCTAACCGCGATAGATACGGCGGCGGTGCGCAATCTACTTGGTGGTGAGGCGGTTGCAAAAATGAGCCGCAGCCCGGAAATTCTGGCCGATGCGGCCCATGCGATTTTTACCCGCGATGCGCAAAGCTGCACCGGCAACTTTTTCATCGATGAGCTGGTATTGATGGAAGAGGGGGTTGAAGATTTCGCCAAATATGCGCCCGGTGGCGAGGGTTCGCTTGCCGGAGATTTCTTTGTGCCGGATGAGATTTTCGATCAGGTAAAAACCAAAGTGCTCCGTAGCTATGGGTAAGCGCCAATATTGTGCAGGAAGATATGAGCGCACAAAAAGAAGGCGGAATTGCTCCCGCCTTCTGGGTCCAAACCCTGTGTTACCCCACATAGGCATCGGATAGTGTTAGCGCGTGTCCGTCTTTGACGGAATCGCTCTAATTTTCTTTCGCTCACGGCAATTTGGGGTTGCACCCCAGCCTTCGCGGGAGCGATGCAATCGCATCGGGCCGCTCTTCGCAGCCTGATGCTTTAATGTAAACATGAAGCAGTCTAGCTCTTTTTCAGAGTGCTAAGGCCAAGAATTGAATAGAGCGGGCATGTGCCAACAATGCCGGTAATCAGCGGTACAAGACCAATCCAGCCCCAGGGTGTTTGAAGCCCTGTGAACACCATAGATACAAGTACCAGACCAACGATTACCCGAAGGGCGCGGTCAATAGTGCCTTCATTTGCTTTAAACATGATTTTCTCCATCTTTTGGAATTTCGATGATGGCAAAATAGCTGGTTCTTTGCGCCCGGTATGTAACTAGATCACATAAGAATAGTTTTCTTTGATTTTTGTCGTTCGCTTGCGCGTAAACACGTGCGCTCACTTTGATTTTTGTCGCTCGCTTGCGCGTAAACACGTGCGCTCTCTTTGATTTTTGTTGTTCGCTTGCGTAGTTTTATGCTCAAGTCTTGCGCATCGCTTTTCCTATGGTTCATGTTTTGCGCTTCGTTTCACTCAACGTGCAACATGAACTATGCTCTACGTGCGACTTGAGTTTATACGCTTGTGCGATCAAGACACCGAAGAGGTGTCCGGCCGGTCAGGCCGCGCTCGCGCAGGCCGTGCAAAGCACGAATAGCCGTGAGCGAATAAACTACACGCCAATTAATCCGAAAGGTGAAGCGCTCTATAGTTGTTCAGATTTTGAGCGCGGTTTCTTGACCTTGATAGCCCGGCATGATTATTACGCGCCTATAGAGATTTTACGAGGATAGTATCGTGAGCGCAGCCTTAACTCCTGCCGAATTAACCGCTAAATATTCAGGCCTTAACCCGACCGGGTCTTTTCAAGGGCTGATTTTGACCTTGCATCAATATTGGGCAGAATATGGCTGTGCGATTTTGCAACCCTATGACATGGAAGTGGGCGCGGGCACATTTCACCCGGCCACCACCTTGCGGGCGCTTGGGCCAAAGCGCTGGAATGCCGCCTATGTGCAGCCATCACGCCGCCCGACCGATGGTCGCTATGGGGAAAACCCCAATCGGTTGCAGCATTATTATCAATATCAGGTGATGCTAAAACCTTCGCCACCAGACCTGCAGCAGCTTTACCTCAATTCGCTCTATGCAATCGGTATTGATCCGCTATTGCACGATATTCGTTTTGTTGAGGACGATTGGGAATCTCCCACACTCGGCGCATGGGGTCTTGGCTGGGAAGTGTGGTGCGACGGGATGGAAGTCTCGCAATTCACCTATTTTCAGCAGGTTTGCGGGCAGGAATGTTCGCCGGTTGCCGGTGAATTAACCTATGGTTTAGAGCGCCTTGCCACCTATGTGCAAAATGTCGACAGCATTTACGATCTCAATTTCAATGGTCAAACCGGTTATGACCGGGTTACCTATGGCGATGTTTTTCAACAGACCGAGCGGGAATATTCGCGCTGGAATTTCGATGTGGCCGATACGAAAATGTTGCTTGAGCATTTTGATAATGCAGAAAAAGAATGCCTCAGAATTTTGGCGGAAGCTGATATTGATCCGAAAAAAGGCCGCGAAATCGTCATGGTGCACCCGGCCTATGACCAGTGCATCAAGGCCAGCCACGCCTTCAATCTGCTGGACGCGCGCGGGGTGATTTCCGTCACCGAGCGGCAAAGTTATATCCTGCGGGTGAGGGCACTTTCCAAGGCCTGCGGTGAGGCTTATCTCAAAACCGAAGCTGGCGGTGCCGTGGCTGCTTGAAGCTTTAAGGGGAGGGACGTTGATTGTTCTTGGTTTGCGGAATGATTTTTCCGCAAAATTTCATTGTGTTTTTGTGCGGTTGACGTAGGTTCGCTCTTTTAAACAGAGAGGGAATATAATGGCAAAAGGTGAAGTGGCGGCAAAGGCCCCAATCGCAGTGGACGTTGAAGCGGGCAAGGACTATTTCTGGTGCACCTGTGGAAAATCATCGAAACAACCGTTTTGTGATGGCTCTCACAAGGATACCGATTTTACCCCGATGAAATGGACTGCTGAAGAAGATGGCAAGAAATTCTTCTGTGCCTGCAAGCAAACTGATGGCGAACCTTTTTGCGATGGTTCTCATAACGAATTGTGAGTGAGGTTTGAACTCAACCAACTATCGAACGTCATCCCGGCCAAATGAGCAACGCGAATAGAGCCGGGACCTAATGCCACTCTCGGCAATTTGAAAATTTCATTGGATCCCGGATACCGCTTATTGCGATTCCGGGATGACGGTTGTTTGGAGAATATTCCCAAATGCATTGATGACATTTGCGCCTGCTCTTGCTAAATCGCTCGTACTTAGATTCCTTGACCCGGTGCGTTTTTCATATGCCTGATTTGTTACTCGAATTATTTTCCGAAGAAATTCCTGCCCGCCCTTGCGCCCGCAGCCGAGCGAGGACGCAAAATATTGGAAAACATGCGGGTGGAGGATTGAGCAATGCCTGATTTGTTACTCGAATTATTTTCCGAAGAAATTCCTGCCCGCCCTTGCGCCCGCAGCCGAGCGAGGACGCAAAATATTGGAAAACATGCGGGTGGAGAATTGAGCAATGCCTGATTTGTTACTCGAATTATTTTCCGAAGAAATTCCCGCCCGCATGCAGAAAAAAGCGGCGGCAGATTTGAAAAAACGCGTTACCGATGCATTGGTAGATGCCGGGTTGACCTATGAGGCGGCAACCGAATATTGGACACCACGACGGCTGACGCTTGATCTGCGCGGGCTTACCGCGCGTTCGGCTGATATTCGCGATGAGCGTAAAGGCCCGAAGGTGGATGCGCCGGATAAGGCGATTGAAGGCTTTTTGCGCGGGGCGGGATTATCGTCTCGTGACGAGGCTGAAATTCATAGCGACCCGAAAAAGGGCGAGTTTTATGTGGCCGTCATCAACAAGCCCGGTCGCGCTGCGGATGAAATAATTGCCGATGTGATGCCGGAAATTATCCGTTCTTTCCCATGGCCAAAATCCATGCGCTGGGGTGATAAATCAGCCGATGCCGGTTCGATGCGCTGGGTGCGGCCGCTGCAATCTATTCTTTGTACATTCGGGCCGGAAACCGAAGAACCGGTTGTGGTGGACTTTGAAGTGGGTGGGGTTCGTTCTTCCAACATCACCTATGGCCATCGTTTTCATGCGCCGGACGCGATTATCGTTCGCCGGTTTGGCGATTACGTAGCGGCGCTTGAAAAAGCAAAGGTTGTACTTTCGGCCGAGCGGCGGCAGGAAATTATTCTAAGTGACTCCAAAAACCTCGCTTTTGCGCAAGGGTTGGAGCTGGTGGAAGATGCGGGGCTTTTGGCCGAGGTTGCCAATCTGGTTGAATGGCCGGTCGTGTTGATGGGTGAATTTGACGAGAGTTTTCTCGATATTCCGGACGAAGTGGTGCAACTGACCATCCGCACCAATCAAAAATGCTTTGTGTTGCGGGGTGCCAATGGCGCCCTTACCAACCGGTTTTTGCTGGTCTCCAATATTGAGGCCAATGATGGCGGGGTGGAAGTTGCCAAGGGCAATGGCAAGGTGGTTGCGGCGCGGTTGTCGGACGCGAAATTCTTCTGGGAAAGTGATTTGGCTACCATCAAGAAAGACAAATTTGATACGTGGATCAAAAAACTCGATAGCGTTACTTTTCATGCGAAACTGGGCACGCAGGGCGAGCGGGTGCAAAGAATTGCCGCATTGGCGAAAGAGCTTGCACCGGCGGTTGGAGCTGACCCTGAATTAGCCGCGGAGGCAGCAATGCTGGCGAAAGCTGATCTTGGCTCAGCCATGATTTATGAGTTTCCCGAAGTGCAGGGGCTTATGGGTCGCTATTATGCGGAACGCGCCGGCAAACACGCATCCGTATCTCGAGCGGTCGAGGAACATTATAAGCCGCAAGGCCCATCGGATGATGTGCCAAGTGATCCGGTAAGCATCGCCGTGGCGCTGGCCGATAAACTCGACACACTTGTTGGCTTTTGGGCGATTGATGAAAAACCCACCGGTTCCAAAGACCCATTTGCACTAAGGCGTGCAGCACTTGGTGTGATCAGGCTGGTATTGGAAAATGGGGTTCGGTTGGATTTTAATAATGTAGTGTTTTTGAATTTATTCGAATTTGAATGTGTTTTAAATGACGTTTCGAAGGAAGATTTAGATAATGTCAGTTCAAAAATTGATGCTGAATTTGACCGTGTTGAGGAATACTCCGGTATATCAAAAATCTTTGCTTATTTGGTGAATCGACTTTCTTTGCTTGAAGATATTTCAGATCATGCTGAAACTTTGAAAATACTGAAAATTTCGTTTTCTAGTGCAAAGAATAAGACTTCCGACCTCCTCTCGTTTTTCCACGACCGATTGAAAGTTTATTTGCGTGATCAGGGTGCGCGGCATGATCTGATTGATGCTGTATTGTCTAACCCCTCATCCGGCCCTTCAGGCCACCTTCTCCCACAAGGGGAGAAGGAAGTCGGCGGCAAAATCCCTCAATCCTCTTCTACTCCTAAAGGGGAGAAGGAAGTCGGCGGCAAAATCCCTCAATCCTCTTCTACTCCTAAAGCGAAGAAGGAAGATGGCGGCAATATCTCTGAACCTCTTTCCTCTCCCCTTGTGGGAGAGGGTGGATCGCGCAGCGAGACGGGTGAGGGGTCAAACAACGATGATCTCTTGATGATCGTGCGCCGTGTGGAAGCCTTGCAACAGTTCCTTGAAACCGATGATGGTGCTAATCTGGTGGCGGGCACCAAGCGGGCGGCGAATATTCTCGCCGCCGAGGAAAAGAAGGGCACCAAGATTGCCACAAGTGTGGACAAAGCCTTGTTTAAAACGGACGAAGAACGGGCGCTGTTTGACTCACTTGAAGAGGCTGAGAATTTCGCAAGAATGGCAATTGAGCAGGAAGATTTTGCCAAGGCGATGGGGTTCTTATCTAACCTTCGGGCGCCGGTTGATAACTTCTTTGAAAATGTCATGGTCAATGATGATGATCTGGCCATTCGCGCCAACCGTTTGGCCTTGATGCAGCGGATAAAGGCTGCGACCGAAACGGTGGCGGATTTTTCCAAGATTAGCGGGTAGTAATCACCCCTCATCCGACCCTTCGGGTCACCTTCTCCCACAAGGGGAGAAGGAAGAAAGTGGCAATATCTCTCAACCTCTTTCCTCTCCCCTTGTGGGAGAGGGTGGATCGCGCAGCGAGACGGGTGAGGGGTATTGGGTTTAATTCGAATTAATGATCGGAAAATGAGGAAATCATGACAAAAATCTGGAATATTTATCTCTCCGGTGAAATTCACTCCGATTGGCGTGAACAGATCGAGCAGGGCTGCAAGGAAGCCGAATTGCCGGTGGAATTTTCATATCCCGTGACCGACCATGCGGCCAGCGATGATTGTGGTGTGGCCATTTTGGGGGCTGAACCCAACAAGTTCTGGCACGATCACAAGGGCGCGCAGATTAATGCTATTCGTACCCGCACGCTGATCAACGAGGCGGATATTGTGGTGGAGCGCTTTGGTGAAAAATACAAGCAGTGGAATGCCGCATTTGATGCGGGTTATGCATCGGCGCTCGATACGCCGACGATAATTATGCATGGGGCAGACCACCAGCACGCGCTGAAGGAAGTGGATGCTTCTGCACTTGCGGTCACAGAAACGGCCGCCGAAGTGGTGCAGATTTTAAAATATGTGATCACCGGTAAACTGGAAGATTAGTAACTGCCTTCGCCGCCGCCATCTCCACCATCGCCGCCTTCAGATTCGCGGGTAGATTTTCTGGTTTTGGTTTTAAGGCTGGATTTTTTGCCGAGTAGGCTTCTTTCCAATCCTGTCATATAGGATTCAAGCTGGTTCAGCGAAGGATTGGTCGATTGAATATAGGCTTTTGCCTGTTTCATCGCCACAACCAGTTTGGCATTGGTTACACCGCGCGCCGCCAATGGCCGATTTGATTGCTGACTTCTGGTGATTGCAGTGCTTTTGCTGGTTGCCGTGCCGCCAGCGCCGCCGCCACCTGCAGCGCTGCGACCAACTGTCGTTGTCAGCTTTGCGCTTTTGATTTTCCCCCAACGCGGCCCACCAAGATAAACGCCCGCATACATGATTTTAGCCCTTGTCGGTTTCGTGCCGCCAATAAGCAAGGCATCGTAAAACATGCGGTGAACCAGCTGCCATGAGGCGGTGTGATAGGATGATTTCTGTTCATTGCCGGTTGCACAATAGGCATCGTGGATGGTTGCGGCATTGATGAATTCTTTGGCGCGCGGATTGCCGATGACACCGATCAAAGCTGGTGGAATTGATGCGCCATCGGTAAGCGTATTAATTGGAGCTTCCCACTGTCTGTGGCTGGCATCAACAAATTTCAGTTTTTGCTCGGTCAGGAAAAATGGAAATTCACGGCCCGGCAATCTGATTTCCTTTTTGCCGAGCTTAACCGGGCTGTTGATAAAGGTGCAGAAACTGGCGCCACTGCCTTCGCAGGATGAACCGGTGACAGTGGATTGGTTTTCTGAATTGACCGTAAGCGTTTCGCTTGGAACGCAGCCAGCTGAAAGTACGGATAAAAGTATGATTGTATTGCGCATGTGGCCCCCAAGCCCGTGAGTTTCTGTTTCAGTCTTGATCAATCTCGCAAAATTACCAAATCTTTACTCTAAAAACCATGTTTTTCGACTATAGCACTTTGACGACGACTGAATTGCGGTAGATTTTTACCCTGATCAAGGGTTGATGGTTGATAATTGCATTGATGGCAGAGCCAGAGCTTCGACCATTGCGTAACATGCGCTCCATGCGGCCACGATTGGCTTTCGAGCTAAAATATGAATCATATTCATCTTCTCCGTCGGCCTTGCCAAATTTATGATAATTTGCCCGGTCCTGACGAATGATAGCCGCCGCACTTTTCAAGCGAAGTCCACGAGAATTAAAATGATCATTTGGACCTATTCTTGCTATATAGCTGTCCAGCAATTCCTGGGCATTTGCAGTAAGGCCTGCTTGCAGGCACGATAGTGTTGCCAATAATGCAATTGCAATAAACTTTGATCTCATCAGTTTTCTCCGATTCTTGATGAGACTTTGACCGCGTGGTTAGCTAAATGCAAGGTTTTACGGCTAATTGTTGTGGATTGGTTTTGGAAAACAGGGGTGAATTTGTATGAATGGAATTAGTCAGGCGGCGGAGAATAACAAATCCCATATTGCGGAAGTGTTGGTGCCAATATTCGCATCCTGTCGCCATGTGCTGGAAATTGCCAGTGGAACGGGTCAGCACGCGGTTCATATGGGCAGCCTGTTGCCGGATATTGTGTGGCAGACCAGTGATCTTTCAGAAAATCATGACATAATCAATGACCGGATTGAGCGTGAGGGTGGGGCAAATGTGCGGGCACCAATGGTGCTGGATGTGGCACAGCAGACTTGGCCGGTGAGTGATGTTGATGCGGTTTATGCTGCAAATGCGGTGCACATTATGTCGTGGCAGCATGTGGAATCGCTGTTTACGGGCGTTGGAAAAATTTTGTCAAAGGGCGGTTATTTAGCACTTTACGGTCCGTATAAATACAAGGGTGCATTTACCACAGATAGCAACGCGCGGTTTGACCAATGGCTGAAGGCGCGCGATGCGCAAAGCGGCATTCGCGATTTCGAAGCGGTGGATAAGTTGGCGCAAAATATCAAATTGAGCCTTAAAGCTGATCACAATATGCCAGCCAATAATCAATTGCTGATTTGGCAGCGGGATTAGGGTCAGGACTCTATGTCCGACCGGTGAGTTTTAAAAACAGCTGATACATGGCAGCGGTTTCTTTTGGCGTTGCCTCCGGTTTTATCTGCTGATAACCAACCATTGCCGCATATTCAAAGACCGCAAGCGACATTGCATCGTCATCGTCGAATTGCCCGGTCGAACGGTATAATTTTGATAGATAATCGAGGCGTTTTTCATCAACCTTGTTGCAGATGTCGCGAATTTCAGGTTCGCGTGCGGCCAGCATCCGCATGCCCTGTTCAATGCGAGGATCGAGTTGGACGGCAAGTGTATTTAGCAAATCCAGCCGATCTTTCGGGGTGGGGCGCTTTTCGCTCTGGCGGATGAGCTCGAGGGTAAATTGTTCATACCAATATTCTGCAAGGGCGGCAAAATAGCCGTCTATATTTTCAAAGTGATAATAGAATGAGCCTTTGGTTTTGTTGGCCTGCTCGCACAGAAACTCAATCGTCAGCCTGGCTTGCGGGTTGTTTTTAACCGCGGTCAAACCCAGTTCCAGCCAGTGGCTGCGTTGAAAGCGCCCGGGAAAGCGCCCGGGAAAGCGCCCGGTGGTTTTTTCTTTGCTCACAAGATAATCCCGGCAAGTCCGACGATGGCTACTGGAAAAAATAACAACCATTGGGGAAAAAGCAGCGGTTTAAGTTTGAATATTGCGATCATCATCACGCTCCACACCGCAAAGGCCAATGCGCCAATGGAGGCAAACCATGCAAGTTCAATTGCACCATCAGGCTGGGCCGCCATTCCAAATGCCAAAGCCTGTGCAGCAAGGGTAATCGTTACAAGGTGCCAGGCGTAATAGGCAGTCATGCGGCCAACACCACCTGGCGCATCACGCCGCTTGATCAAATCAGGTACGGTTGTTGGTCCGCCGCCGAAAATGTGCAGCGAGCAAATAAAAAGTGAGAGCGCAGATGCTGCGATCAACCAGAAGTTCATGGGGTATTCCTTTTGCATACTATGCAGTATGGTATGAATTGAAGGCGTATATGTCAACCGTTTGTTAACCAAAATTAGCGGTGCCTGTTTGGGTTAAAACTTTCTGAATTTTGTCGTGATAATTTTAATTGTTCGAACCATGCATCGTTTGAAGGCTGATCCAATTGTCGAGTAATTCAGTAAACCGTCCGAAATTACTACATGTTCAAATGTTGCGGGCATTTGCGGCTTTGTTCGTGGTGGTTACCCATGCCTTGCACGAAATCGGTGAAATGCTTGCAGACAGGGGCATGCATTTTGATGACAAGATCTATCCAGGTGATTTTGGGGTGGATATTTTCTTTATAATTTCCGGTTTCATCATGGTGTTCGTTTCGCGGGATGCTTTTGGAACCTTTGGTGCAAGCTGGTCATTTATTGTGCGACGGGTCGCTCGCGTGGCTCCGCTCTACTGGATTATGACGCTGGTGGTCGTGGTTATTGTTACCCTTGCTCCGCAATTAATGGACAATGGTACAAAAGATCTGGTTCATTGGTTGGCATCATTTCTGTTTTTTCCGGTAGAGCGGCCAACAGACGGGCTGATTAGGCCTTTATTGGGTATTGGCTGGACCCTGCAATATGAGATGTCGTTTTATTTTCTTTTTGCAATTGCGCTGTTTTGGCCAATCAAACGGGCTGTTCCAGGTGTCATTGCGGCAATCGTGCTGATTGTGCTTGCCGGGCTTTTGTTGCAGCCGGCAAATGCGCAATTGAAGTTTTGGTCTGACCCGATAATGCTGGAATTTGCAGCCGGTGCGGGGCTTGGCTGGATTTACCTTAAAGGCTACCGGATTGCCTATCAGCGGTTTTGGGGGTTGATGTATTGGGGATTGCTGATCTTGGCATTTGCCCCGGCATTTACCGAGGACCGTGAAATCTGGCGGGTGGTTGTCTATGGCATACCGGCGCTCATCATTATGGTTGCCTGCACATTGACCGAAGATTTAGACAAGCGTCCATTGCCAAATTTCCTCATTTCGCTTGGTGCAAGTTCCTACGCGCTTTATCTGACACACCCGTTTGTACTTGGTGTGTTGAAGGTGATCTGGATGAAATTGGGGATCACGGATATCTTTGGCCTAAACCTGATGCCCTGGGCTTTTGTTGGTGTATCCCTGGTAATTTGCGCCCTTGTCGGCCACGGTGTGCATCTGCTGGTGGAAAACCCGACCACCCGCTTTTTGCTTTCGCTGGTTGATCGTCGTTCCCGCGCTGCCGGGCCTGTAGTACCGGTTCAATCTACTAACTGATCAATTACCCCACTGTGAGCAAATATTTTCGGCTCAAGATGAACACAGGATGAACCAGCCATTTTTATTGGGTTCATATGGTCTGTTCTAGTGTTGGACACTTGCTGTAATGCGGCAAAACTCAGCACCGAAAGGACCAGAACCATGTTTCCCAAATTTCTTCGAACATCGATACTTGCTCTTGTTGTTACCATAGGCGGCATGGCAGCAGCCACTGTTTCATCCCAAGCGAGATCTGGATATATTGACCTTGGCATTGGAGGGTCGGGCATCTATTTCTCCAGCGGGCGCGGATATAGAAGCCATTACCGTGGTCACGGTCGTTATGACAGGCGAAATCGCGATCGCAGGTATGGGCGCCGGTTGTGCGCGCCAAACCGGGCACTTAGAAAGGCCCGCAGATTTGGTATTCGCCATGCACATGTTGCAAGGGTAAATCGCCGGGTGATCGTTGTTAAAGGCTTTCGCTATGGCGACCGGGCCAAAATGATTTTTGGCCGCTCCCGCCAATGCCCGGTAATTGGCTACCGAAATATCAATTACTAAACGCGCATTAAACCAAATCAATCAGCCGGGCTTGCGATATTTGCAAACCCGGCTGTTTTGTTACTTTTGCAATAGATTATTGCTGAATTTCCCAACTAACCTGCACTGTAACTGAATAAACATTTTGGCCTGAGGCAATTGGAACCGCAGCTTTCATGGAAGGTGCTCCCAGGCTTTGTTGTGCTTGAACCCTGTAGGGCCGTGGTATGAATGAGTTTTCTGTGATTGTCAGAATTTTTCCCAATTTCGCTCCGGCTGCATTGGTTAGGGTTTTAGCTTTCGCGATGGCGTTTTCCATGGCTTTTTGACGGGCCTTGCTGATAAAGGGGGCAGGGTTCTTGTTGAGAAACTGGATGTTGCCACCGGTATTGACGCCCAATTTAACGGTCATATCTATTATTTCACCCAGTTTTTTCAGATCGTTAATTTTAACACTCATCTGGTTGGAAACAGTATATCCGATAATTTCCGGCAGGCGATTTCTGCTCGAAGAGGTTTTTTTGTATCGTTTATATTGGGGCCGAATACTAAAATTTGTGGTCCGCAAATCTTCCTCTGCAATGCCGGCGTTTTTCAAGGCCGCCAATATTTTTGCCATTGCAGAGTTGTTTTTCTTCATGGCTTCGTTTGCCGTTTTTGCCTGTCGCAGCACGCCCAGTGAAAGCATTGCCATATCGGGGGCGCCGAGGGCTTTGCCGGTGCCATTTAGGGCTATTGTTGGCACAATTATCTCAGCTGCTATGCCCGGTTGAGAGATCAAGGGCATGGGAGACAGACCCATGATTGTGATGATTATAAATTTTCGAAATTTATTGTTGAATATTGCCATTTATATAAAATCCTTTTCTATCACCGGGCAGTGGGTGTATGTTTTTGTCCAGACCGTGTGTTATTCGCTCCGGTTTAGACCATCAATTGAGGAATGTTGAGGGCAAACAGGTTAATTAATTGAAATTAAATCGCAAATGCTGCTCAACCTAATGAAGGTCAATATGAATATTATTGTGAAATTTATCGTAATCCCTGCTTTTTTGATGATTTCATTTGTTGGTTTGGCAAATGCTAATGAGCGATTGCAAACCTATCGGGTTGTGGGGGTCTCTCATTCAGACCCTTCCGGGCTAAATGTACGAGATAATGTAATCGAGGCGCAATCACTGGATGAGACCAATGTGGTTGGCCATCTTGCCTGGAACCAAAAAGATATTGTTTCAAGCGGTCTTGTGGTTGAAATTGGTAACTCTGTTTGGCGCGAGATCCGTTCCGGTAAGGTGCGTGGATGGGTGAACGAAAAATATTTGGCAAATGACACAGGCCCAAACAGTCCGAAATTAACGCCGGATCGGCTGAAATGCAGCGGCACAGAGCCGTTTTGGTCGTTAAAATATTCGAAAAAAGGCCCCCTTTATAATGGCACCGATTTGGAAAATGGCGATTGGCTGGAAAATGCCAAACTTGAGACAATGGCCGTTCATCCAATCGTTGAAATGGGGGCGGGCGCATGGTCTGTTACGCTCAAATCCAAAAGTGATGGTTCCTATCTGCAAACGATCATCAGCAAAGCCTCGCCGATGTGCGATGATAGTATGAGCAACCTGCTATATCCCTATCAGGTTATTGTTTTAAAAGGGCAGGTGCCGCGCCCGATCTATGGGTGTTGCAAAATCAATATTGACAGATAAGCACCAACGCTCGGATTACCTTCGAGGCGCTTGATTGTTTTGGAATGCCTTTGCAGTTGTCGGATCAGTGAGGGTTGTGCGCGGTGAATTTGAATTGAGTGCCAAAGAAAGATCGGGTTTGAAGATTTTGGGGCTTGTTGCATCCGGTGAAATCGCTATAAACCGCATTTGCCGGGTCTGTAGCTCAATTGGTTAGAGCTAGCGGCTCATAACCGCTCGGTTGGGGGTTC
>JAJRQF010000099.1 GCA_024280375.1 Alphaproteobacteria bacterium
AATGGTGGGCCTAGAGGGAGAAACCTCGAACACCCTTTTTGATACATTAGAAGAATGGAATGCTTATCTCAAGGCCGAAAATATTGACCTGAATAGCCTTGAAATACAGTCTGATATCAAGCGACATCCCATTCGTCGGGAGCCGTCACCATGAGGCAGATCGACACTGAGAAAACCAAGACTGGTGTTGGTCTATCTTTCAAAAAAGCCGCCAAGCCGACAAAGTCACCAAAGAAGAAATATCCATCGCCCATCACACTTCGATTGACGGAAGATGAACGTGCGCAACTGGAAAAAGATGCTGATGGCTCAAGCCTGAGCGCCCATATTCGCTGGTGCGTATTGAAAAAGGGCGGCGTGCGCGAGAATACGCCACTCAAAGATCGAAAAGCGTTGGCACAGGTACTCGGCCTCTTGGGGCAAACGCGCATTGCCAACAATCTCAATCAGATTGCCTATGAAGCCAATTGTGGCTCCTTGTTGATGGATGAGGAAACCGAAAAGGAAATCAAGCTGGCCTGTGCTCATATCGCCTGGATGCGGGTGAAGTTGATTGAGGCGCTGGGCCTGCGTGAGGTACGAGACAAATGATCCTGAAAGGCAATCGTCGTGGTGGGGGCATGCAGATGGCTCTTCATCTTCTCAATGTGGAAGACAATGAGCATGTCACCGTTCATGAAATGCGCGGATTTGTTTCAGACAGCTTGAGCGAAGCATTGACGGAAGCCTATGCGATCAGCCGTGGAACCCGATGCAAGAAATTTCTGTATTCGCTTAGCCTTAGCCCACCTGAAATCGAATCCGTTCCGGTTGAGATATTTGAAAAAGCCATAAACGACATTGAAGAAAAATTGGGATTTTCTAATCAACCCCGCGCGATTGTCTTTCACGAAAAAGAAGGCCGCCGCCATGCCCACTGTATCTGGTCGCGCATTGACGTTGAGGAGATGAAGGCAATTGATCCTTCCTATGATAAGCTACAGTTGCGGGACATATCGCGAGAGTTATATCTGGAACATGGTTGGAAAATGCCACGCGGATTGATGAACAGCAAAGAATGTGATCCCCTTAATTTCACACAAGCTGAATGGCAACAAGCCAAGCGCACAAAGCAAGACCCTCGCGCCATCAAGCAAGCGTTTCAGGATTGTTGGGCAATTTCTGACTCGAGAACTGCCTTTGCCAACGCGTTAGAGGAACGGGGCTATTATCTGGCGAGAGGTGATAGGCGCGGCTTTGTTGCGTTGGACTGGCGCGGCGAAGTCTATGCCATATCCCGCTGGGTTGGTGTTAAGGCTAAAGATGTTAAAGCAAGGCTTGGCAGTCCTGATGAATTGTCTTTTGTTGAAACAATTCAACAGCAACTGGCAGAAAAACTTACGGATAAACTCCAGCAATTTGTCAATGAAGCTGTTTCTTCTCATGACAAGGCAGAACAACGTCCCAAGCAAAAACGGCAGGCGCTTGTCGAACGCCATCGTCAGGAACGTGCCCACTTAAAGCAGTTTCAAGAAACCAGACGACAACAGGAAACGCTAACCCGTTCTTCTCGCTTACCCACGGGCTTGAAAGCGCTATGGTTTCGCGTCACAGGAAAATACCGTGTGATCAAAAATGAAAATGAAGCCAATGCCACGCAATGCGAAAAGCGCGATCAGACAGAACGGCAAAATCTGATTGATCGGCAACTACATGAACGTAGATATTTGCAACATGAATTTCGTCTTATGCGCCATCAGCATGGAATTCAGATTAAAAAATTGAATCGCGATATGGGTGATTACCTCAAGCTTTCTCCTGTCTATCAGGAACAGACTTTAAGCAAACAGGCAGAATCAAGTGCTAAGCAGAAGCGAAAGAAACTGCGTTCAAGGAATTTGGGGTAGCAAGAAATTTGGGTCATTTTCACATAAACTCACACGAACTCATGTACCTACCGCAAACACGGAACGATCTTTAGAAGGCAATTCCTTCTCCCTTTGCCTTTTTTAAAACAGCAACAAGGATAATACTTTGTTTTTCCGAAGGAATTTTGAAGGGAATTTGGCATGCAATATTTAAGATTCCAATTTCTTTTGGCGTCAAAATATTGCGAGCCTGACCTTCCCTAAGTATTAGAGCCCATTTGTTGGCAGGTAACTCGCAAACAGTTTTTTGGGCAACAATTCCATCATCAATCAGTTGAATTTTTTTGGCAGATTTTGCTTCAAAATCAAGTTCTTCAACTGAAACAGAATCATCCCAGAATTCGCGAGGAATAGTCTTCACAAAGCCTGGAATTTTTGCAACGATCCGCTGCCAGCAGGCCTCTTTCTTGCACCATTCTGATATGTTTGAGATACCCTGTGGGGGCTGTGAGATATCGTCACTTACAAATTTTGCGGCTATGGCAAGGCCATCAATTAATGATGGATAAAGCTCTTGAGAATTCCAAACTCTAACATGGTCGATCGTTTTTTTCCGCTGCTTGCAACACTCATTGATCACCGCAATTGAATAGGCCACAATATTGGCTCGGTACCCACCATTATACCAGGGTTGAACCGAAACCAGTTTTTCTGTTTTTCGAAATATCATGGCCCGAACAATTGCGCGTTTAAAATAATGCTCACTGAATTGCTCAGGCGAATTTTTCCATTCTCTGCCTATTCTGGCAGCGTATTTTGCGAAATTTTTCTGTGCACCCAGATTTACCCATCTTGGATTTTCATCCCAAACATTCTCAAATTTTGCAAGATCAGTTTTTGTGAACATCTGAGGTTTAGGATATTCGGCCTTATAGCGCCTTTGTTCAGCAGGTGTCAGTTTGGACTGTGCATCAGCATACTGACCTCTTGCACGTTCATAAAACCACTTTGTCTCTCTTTGAGCCCCTTGTTGCGCTGGAGCCCAGATACGTCTTGAAAATTCCTCAATCCGAATATGAAATGGGGTATTGGAGAAAAAATCCGCTGCATTCACACGGTTTTGAGTGTTTGCGTACTCGGAAATTCGCGGGACAATTTTTTCGCTCAATTCGCTGTCAATGACTGACAGCTTCATTTGGACGAAAACCTTCTCTAGGGAAATCTTGTCCTTCCTCTGAGTGTGATAAAGTGATGCGGTGGTCTGGCCACCATTCACAATTTGTAGGTCTTTGATACGGATAATCTGAAGTCCGTCTTCATCCGTTAATGTCTCTAGGTCCTGTGCTGTTGCTGTGATTCCGTTGTTATACGAAAAAAACATCTCAGGTTCCGTCAGCAGCGTGGTCCGAATACCTTTATTCACTTTCCCTCTGGCCTGAAGAAACGAACGTACATTCTGCTCAAGAAGCCTGGCTCCGTATTTTCCATACAGACGGCTTAAGATTTCTCCAGGAATTACTGCCAAATAAGATTTGTATGAATCAGAACCCAGGTGAGCTGGAAGGCTTGGAATTCCCTGACCGAACATCTCAACAAAGTTAATATCCAGTGGTTCTTTCTGCCCGCGAGAGCTCCGTTGACGCTGAAGTCTGGAAATGTCCCAGATGTGATAAGTTGCGGGCACTCCGACAATCTCATTATCCTCAAGAGATTGAAGCCGTTCGCTCAACGCTCTTTCAGAGAGGAGGTGACAGTTTATACGTCGTATAAGTCCTTTTCGTTCTGCTATCTGGCGGGACAGGCCGTACTCAGGCGCCGTTTCCTCCAATTCCTTGAACAACTCTTTTGTACGACTTGCATCAAAAAAATTTGTTAGTCGTTTGAAAGCTGAAACAACATCAGTCTGCGTTAAGGATGCGAGTTCATTTCTACTTTCAAAATCGGCAATAAAAAGGTCAAGAGCTCCTTCATCGTTAAACCAGTAGCCATCAACACGCATACCTCTTTGGGCGCGAAAGTGGCAAAAATCGAATCCCTCAACAAAACCTGTATCAATCAATTCTCCAGCGACAGCTTCCATAAACTCCGCCAGTTGAAATGCGCTATTAGCCTCGGCACCAGCCATCAGCTCCTGTCTAAAATCGTGAAAAAACTCCTGAGTAGTCTGTTCCAATCAGTCACTCCAAATCTCTGAGATATCACACTCAAATTCTAAAATGCTTTCTAGTTCAATTTCATATCCAACACGTATGATTCCACCTGGTAGTTCAGATCGAATAAGGCGGGGAAATTCATCACGGACGCGGTAGCATTTCTGTCCTGATACCAGAAAAACGGGCTCGTCATACTCGCGTATTTCTACGTAACCATTCGCGGCTAGTTTCGTCGAAAACTCTTCAAGCGCATGTGAATCAGTCATCTCCTGTTCAATCTGCGTAACGAGGGAATTAAGAGATAACGATTGATCTGAATCCGGTTGTTCTGTCAGCCTGAAAATCATAAGAAAAAGACTACCGGAAAGAGCCTCCAGTTGATCTTCGGATGATATCCTGACACTGTTTCGCTCTCGGCCACTTAGCGATTTGATCTCAACTGCCGTATCTTCAAAAATAAAGTCCTGATGGACTCCCTCAGGCCCACACCATGCGTTTACAGCTTTTGACTGAGTCAGATGTCCGTCATACAATGCGCGTAAAAACTGTAATTCAGCGAAAAGACCCCTAACTTCAGCAGGAGAAAGAACACGCCTTTTTCTTCCTGCAAGAAAGGCCTTCCATCGCTTGATATGCATCAAAGCAACAGCAAGGGCGGTTGAAGCATCCGTTACAGGTTGAAGGCTTGAAACAAGCGTTTCGCAAAGACCCGAAAACAAGTCCCTGTCCACCTGATTTTCAAGCGTGAGTACCAGGCCTTGTAATTGCGATGCGCTTCCCCCTCTGAGGTCAACGTCGATCCCATGTACAGATGTTCCATTTTTTTGAAAATTTTTACTGTGATCCCCTTCGAGTTCAATTAGAAAAAGACAGCGTCCGTTGATGTCCTTGCCCCAATACATAGGGATAACAGAAGAACCAGCTATTAAACGGACATTATAGTCAGACTCCGGAGTCGCAATTTCATCCCAGGGTGTTGAACGAGCTGTCATTCTTCATCATCCTCTTCTTCAGGACTATCAAAAGAAGCTCCGTGCATACGCTCAACCCAAACAGTGTTTGCCACTACATTGATTTCGGTTTCATAAAACCCAGGTGGAAAGCTAATACCAAAGGCCGGAACCCGATCATCAGGCTTATCTTCTCCAACAGGTCCAAGCACGTGGATCATCAAGAGCGGTTTTTTCCTGACTGATCGGTAGTGAAAGTCTGATGGAGCTTTTGGCAGAGCAATTTTTTCAGCTTCAGCTTGTTGTGGCTCCGACAGGCCGAGTTTCTCATCATTTCTGCTGGCAACTCTGTCCTTACTGGTTCGCCAGGCGCTTTCTAGTCTCCGTGCACTTGATCTTTTCTGTGTTCCCAGTCGAAAGTTTTTGGTATTTTCTCCGTTCTTTTGAACCGAAACCAGCAGAACATCTCCTCTTGGCGCATCTTCCGAAATTGCCTGAAGATAGCTGACCGCAGCAGCTTTTCTCTCCGCGAAAGTGGAATGCGGGCGAAATTTAGTAATAAAGCCTTCAATGGTCTCTACTGGGATATCTTCGATAATCCAACCTTTGCCTGTGGGGCGTAACTCTTTCCCACCAAATCCATCCTTCCAGTATCTGGCAATCAGCTCTTCGTTCTGCTCGTTAATTCTACTATCAGTAGGAAGGATGTAACTTTCGAGAAGGCGGCCACTAAAATTTTGTTTAAAAGTAACCTGTTGCCCGGCTCGCATTTTATTCCTTGCCGTTATCAGAAGACGATCAGGGTGAGACATCACATAAAGACCGAACTGTTTTGGGCTGAGTCCGTCCTGTCTCATTCTTGTAATTTGTTGCTTTAACTCTTCAGACGCACCGGCAATGTGACCGTACCAATCAATTGAATCCTGCGAAAGATAGACGCGACAGAGATCTTCAAAGCCTGGACGATACCCAAACCATCGACCCATTTGCATTAGAGTATCGTACATTTTGGTGTTCCTATACATGTAACTCATGCACAGACCCTCAATGGTCAGTCCTCGGGATAAGCTTAGCCCTCCAATTGCTATAGCAGTCAGGCCATGTCCATCCTTCTCGTATTTTTTGTAATCAAGCGGCTCATCGGATTTACTATTCACAACAAACAAACGTAGGTTAGCAAACACTCCAAACAGCGCACTTTTGATATCTCCCCAGTCAAATTCACAATCAGAATACTCACATAGAAAGGCGTCCTTTAAAGCTCTCATATATTTGTTTTGGATTGAGATTTCTTCAGGCATTGCATAATTTGCTTTAACGGCTTGCCGAAGTTTTATTTCGTACACACTGATTATGTCGCGAACGGTTTTTTGGATATTTACAAATCGCGAAACATTGACCATCATCGAACAATGTTTGTTTTTCTGGCCACGCAAATTTCTGATGGCGCGAGCAACAACAAACTGATCGATAGCTCTATAAAGGCTTGGTGGCAAATCGGCCACTTCATCGT
The DNA here is from genome assembly GCA_024280375.1 of Alphaproteobacteria bacterium. Taxonomy (GTDB): domain Bacteria; phylum Pseudomonadota; class Alphaproteobacteria; order Rhizobiales; family Rhizobiaceae; genus SZUA-100. The sequence continues at coordinate 6,464 of JAJRQF010000099.1, forward strand.
CCTTTTTGTGTGAGAATGGGAGGTAGTCTTCGCAATCCGTAATCGGCTTGGTGATAAATTCGCTCCGATCTTCATCCAAGAAAACTTTTTCCGGTCCAAAATATGTGGTGGGGGCATCAAGGCAATAAATAAAGTCTCGCGGAAACAGCTCGTCGTAAACCTCTTGGTCGTATGATTCCGGGTTGATGAAAATGTTTGCAAAAGGGGTCGCTGTGTATCCGACATAACAGGACTTATCAAACAGCCCTAGGATTTTTCTGATCCAGGCATTCGTTTTTGTGGGATCGACATCTTCCTTGTTTGTATTCACAGATGCGTTGTCTGCTTCATCATCAATCATCAGCATGGGAACATCCGCAATGCGACCATTCCCCTGAGCGTTCATTTCTTTCAGCCACTTATGAAGTGCGTTCAGCGTGTGTACGTTTTTCTTAATCACAAGAATAATAGGTTTGCTGAAATCGTTAAGCTTCCAACCACTCTGGTCGGCTGTTTTTTTCTTAAAATCATCGTTTATATTGGTTAGCGTCGCAGGGTGCGGGTAGTCTTTTTTCAATCCGACACCGATATCTACGCGATTTTCCGGGTCGCTTGACCTCCCTACAAACCCCTCATCAATCCGTTCCTGAGTCTGCTTTCGCAAATTGTTGTGAACACCAGCGCTGACAATAATGAATTTGTAACCGGCATCTGCCGCCTTAGCTATCAGCCCCATGTAATTGGCTGTTTTACCTGACTGAACGCTTCCGATCACAAGACCGCGCCGGTCCCAGGAATTCCCAACACTATCAGGGTCCTGAAGATGGCCAAGTAATCTGGTGCTGACATTACTCAGTGACTGAACCATTGTCGGATGCCAACCATCATTCTTAAGATGTTCGTCATAAGCGTCGGAGTATGTTGAAGAGAAATTGCCCCGATTGAATACCCAATCTTCGTCGTGGTCGGCTTCCACATTAACGAGTGAAACGCCTTCCCCCATCCTTGTATCAACGGCAATCATTGCATTTTCAATGACACTGTCCAATTTACCGTCATATCCGGCAATCTCCGCAAAAGCTTTCGCTTTCTTTTTTACCTCATCCCTTGTTGGAACCTCATCAGAAATTGCAAGAGCGGTGATGAGAGAACTTGTAAAATTCTTTTCTTTTTCTAATTCGTTCAAGTTCATTTCAACTCCCGGGCGATGTATTTTTCAACAACATCATGATGATTCTCAAATAATTTTAAAGATAATACCACTTCTTTGAATATTTCAGCATCTCCTAACTTGTTTCCGAATAGACTTTCTTCAAGAATCTTCAACTTCTCCACAACCAGTTCTTCGGAAAGTGATATCTGTTCGATATCGCGAGGATTCGTCGAAAAATCAGAATAAATCATTTCTATAGGCAAGGAGGAGGATATTGAATCAAGTAATAAATTCAGTCTGTTAGGAAATTCTGAATCCAGTTTTCCCATGAGGGACTGAACCAGTGGATGCTCCTTGTTCAGAGCGTATCTTATGGTTCCCTGATCAGCATATCTTTCCCAGACAGGAGCCTCGACTTCTTCAAATAGTTTTTTGCCACGCCCGCGATGGACTGATGTGCTTCTGCCGGAAATTTTGGTGATTATTTGCCTTAGTCTGTCCCTGACCGGCTGTGGGGGGCGTGCTCGTGATTTTTTAATGTCAATCGTCCATGATTCATCAAGGGAATTGGGGAAATCAATCTGAACGCGTGCCAGCTTAGTGGCCTCTCCTTTTGGAATCAGGCGAAACCAGTCCCCCCAGGCCATTAATCGACCGCCGCGATAAATATATGCCCCCTGGTTGGAAATAAAATCGCTACGATTCAGATAATAGTCATATTCCTTTGCTGACAGTCTGCTGTGATGGGGCAAAATGTAGGGCTGTAATTGAACCAGCTCGTCATCAATTCTTACAATTTCCTCAGGAAGCAACTGGGTCGCAGAATTTTTTCGGCAAAACGGATCAAAAGCCTCCACATTGTGCCCGTTCAAAGAGATCGAAATTTTCTTTCTTCCCCTTACTTCACCCGATAGAAAACGGTGAAAAACCAATGCAAGATGTTTCTCAACAATATCAAGTTTTTCGTTTACGATTTCATCTCTTTTCTGACCATGTTCGTCCTCAAGCAACCTGTCCATATTTTGCCAGATAACGATGGTGCCTTTAGCTTCAAGCAGATCAATAAACGGCAATTGGGCAATCTCACCCTTATCAAGAATGGAAATGATCCAATCGTCCTTTTTATCAATGAGGTCCAGGTTCCATTCCGCACTAACGATTTCTCCATTCTGGGCACTTGCTATTGTCATTTGCCTGCATTGGGAAAAAGATGCCGTTTTCAGGCCAAGACCAAACCTGCCCAGATCATGAATGTCCCTTTTTTCTTTCGGACTGGTCGAGCCATGCTTCATCGCTGCTAACAGTTTATCTGCATCCATTCCGTCTCCATCATCAATGATTGCAAGAGCCGGAATCTGACGTGTCAGATCACAGAAAATATCAATTGTTGTGGCACTGGCGGAAATGCTGTTGTCAATAAGGTCGGCAACCGCTGTTTCCAGCGAGTATCCAAGATCACGCATTGATGCAGACAAAGATGACGCGCTTGGAGGAAGTAAATGTTCACGCGCCATTAAGCGATTCCTTTTATTGTTTGCGCCACTTCATTAAGAACTGTTTCCGGGGCTTTTTCCAGTTCACATTCCCATACGGTTATGACGTGCCAGCCTGCCTGCCTTAATTCACGGCATTTGCGCTGGTCGCGCTCAACAGTTTTATTAAATTTTTCCTGCCAGAAATCGGTTCTGGTTTTTGGCATGGTTGCCTTTGTGCAGTGTTCATGTCGATGCCAGTAACAGCCATTAACAAATATTGCTGCCCGATACCTGCGAAGAACAATGTCAGGCTTACCTGGCAATCTGGAGTCGTGAAGGCGAAAACGAAAACCTGCACGATGCAGTAAAGATCGAAGATGCAATTCGGGTTTCGTGTTTTTCCCCTGTATCCGAGACATGTTCCAGCTTCGATGCTCTTTTGAAATTCGATCCACCATCAATATCCGCCCTTCATGGCGTTCAGCACTTCAGAAATTATTTCAGCTATCTGACGCGCAAGATAGGGCGGTATCGCATTGCCGACCTGATGGTATTGAGATGTGCGTGGTCCTTCGAACTTATAATTATCAGGGAACGTCTGGAGGCGAGCGGCTTCTCGGACAGACAGACTCCTGCACTGAATTGGGTCATAGTGAATAAAGTAGTGACCGTCTTTCGAAATATGAGATGTGATTGTCGTTGAGGGTTTGCCAGGCAATTGAACTCTGAATCGATCAGAAAACATTTTTCCTGACCTACCAAGTTCAACATTACGGTGATCGGGAAGCAGAATCTCAGGGAAATCTGACAGCTTCGGGCTTATATCAGTCACTTGGCTGAATGCAGCGGCAAACATATAACGGCGCAGGTCAGATGGCATGTGACCTCTTGATTCATGCCCGGTTAATACCGAAAGGCGCGGATCGTATAAACCGCTGACAGCTTCATGCCGACTGCGTGATTTTCCGGGATAGTGTGTGGAAAACCGTTCTTCAGGAAACCTGTCGCTGTTGATGCTGGCAGCAATATTTCTGGTTATTTCTCCGGCATATTCGCTGCCGTTCAGGCCTCTTTTTATTCCCATTCTCGCCAGTTGCGCAATTTCCTTACGCCACTTTTTTGGATCATCTCTGCCACGTGACAGGCCGCTTCGGATGGAAGGAAGACCGCCAATTGCCTGCTTCACAGTAGGAGGTTTTTGGCAAGAAAGTCTACCTGGGCTGATATCAATGTCATTGCGTACACCAACGATGAACATTCTGTGACGACACTGTGGAACACCATATTCCTCGGCTTTTACAAGAAAAAGACGGGGATCAAATTCTTCTTCGGGAACTTCATCCTCAGACAATGAGTACAGTTTATAACCAAGCCCGTTTGACTTATTTCCCAATGCTGCTTTTGGATTGGAAAGATCGGAGACAATCATATTTATTACAAGCTCACCATTTACGCGCGCAGAGAGAAGTCCCTTCACATTTTCCATGACAAACACAGGAGGACGATGATCAATGATGATTTTAAGATATTCCCGATAAAGAAAATGCCGAATATCATTTTCAAATTCAGGGTCACTCATCATTCGGGAACGACCGACCAGGGAATATGCCTGGCAGGGAGGGCCACCTACCAGCGCCCATTTATTCTTCTTGGCCAGTTTCTGATTGATCAGCTTTCTGACCCTGGCGTGATTTTCCGAACCTAGTGAAATCTTTAGTGCTGTTTTATCAGCATCTTCCTTCGCTTCCGGAAACAGAGCAAAAAGCTCTTCCAGCGAAATTTCTTCCTTAAGGTACTTGTAATATTCGTCCGGGAACTCTCCCTCAGGAAAGGTTCTGAGAAAATGCCTCAAGTGCAGTGTCCTGTGGGAAAATTCATCCATTTCAATAGAGGCGACACTCTCAAACCTCGGGTTTCCGCGCTCATCCTGAAAAGAAGCAAAGCCCTCTCCCAATCCGCCTGGACCGGCGAACACATCAACGACAGGATATTTTGTTTTATATCTTGGCACGCGGGCATCCGTTCTGACTATTTATTTCAACCATGCTCAGATACCTTTGATCTGCACTGCATCAGCAATAGCTTTGAGAATGGTTTCGAATTGTGGTTGCGATTTATAATAGAGAGATCGTGACTGATTATAGGCTTTGGCATAAATTTCACGGATATCGGGATCACTCAGCAGGAATGCGTCGTTCTCAGCCAGGACAGGATTATCAGCCTTGGGAAAACGTTTTGCTTTGTGTTCTACATACTCTTTGGTGCCAATGAATTCTTGAACAATCGGCTCACCTAAAAGCCGATAGACATCATAGTAGTGACGCATGAAGTTTGCGGGGAAATTTCCATCTTCCTGCTGCCTGCGATATTTCGTGGAAATGGTTTGAAGTTTTTCAACAAAAGTGTAACCAGGATGATAACAGGCAACATCAACCGCGCGATTATCAGTCATCTCGCTCTTGCCTGCTGCAAAATCATAGACCCATGACGATATGGTTTTGGGAGAATTTGGCGAGACAGAATCAAACCCGACTTCCAGCAAAATTCCGTCTTTCAATCCTGAAAGTCTGCCCATACGTCCATCGTACAAAAGACGAATGCCGCCGCTCCGATAATAGCGCTCGTCATCAAACTCTCTGTCCCGTTCAACGTCGACAATGCCACTGATTTTTATCGTTCCTGCAAGCCAGTCATAAAAGTGTTTCCGTGTTTCAACATGGGCGGACTTCTGCTGGTTGGGATTGGTTTTTACACCCATGTCTGCCGGTGGTTCGATACGGATATCGATATCTTCAGAAAAACGGTCAATAATGCCAAAACCCTTTGACAGAGAGGTGCCGCCCTTCAACTCAAAATCCAGACCGATCTGTTGTAATCCGTAGAGACAGTGCATGATCCAGTAGTCTTTCTCGATAAGAACAGGATCAATAGAATGTTCATCGCTGACAATGCGGATCAGATCAGGAAAATCTTTGTGATTGTGAAGAAAATCATGCGGCATGGGTCAGTGTACCGCGAGCCAATAGAGGATTAAAGAACTTCTTGGCTCTGGCACCACCAAAATCCCGAACGGCACGATTTAATACCTGCTGATCCATGCTTTTTACTTTTTTCTTCACGCGCTCAAGCATGGACGATTGGCGCTCTGCCAGGCGATCAACATTGTTGACAAGGTCGACCAGCAAAAATGCTTCTGAAAGAGTTGCTGGAAAATGCGGCTTTATCCGAAAATTATATTCACGCTTGCCAAGTTTGAAACGACCATGACGTTTATGATTGTAAACCACGGTTTCGTTATAGAGCTGCGTTGAGCCAACACCGAGTGCGTTATAGGCATTAGGCGTGGTCAATAAAAAGCGATGATCATTCAGAAACGCTTCGACCAGTTTTTCATCGTCGGCGGGCGCCGCACCAAAGCTTGTCTGCTTGGGATAGTAGTAAAGCCCTCCTGCCAGCTTCGTCAGCGTTCCCTCTTTTACAAGTTGGCCGAGGTGACGATCAACGGCATTTGACCACGGCAGCAGGTCGGCACGTCGATAGACCTGCCCCTGGCGTAGATGCTTCTTCAGTGTGTCTAATTTGCTCATATTTTCATCTTATCGCAAATCTGTACATTTTGCAAGTTTTTTCATTTAAAATTCATGCACACCAAAGATAAGAGCAACCTACCGAAAATGCAACAAATTCCAGGCTTGATCGTGGTTCAGCTTCGACAAGCTGGCGGCATTCAAACGGCGAACGGTTGGCCTCAATGGAGTTGCCTTAATGGAATTATCTGGGGTCTTGGGGGCAGGAACGCCCTTAAGTCGATGGGCCATTTCTAATGGATATGGGAGAGTGAAGTCTCCCATGAGTGATTAACCGGCGATACGGTTTTTATGGCTGGGAAAGGCTCAATGCCTTGATCCAGCCATCAGCCGGAGGGGATGAAACGGGGAACGCGCAGCGGGTTCCCCTTTCCAAGATCGGGTTTTGTATTACAAAACCACATCTTGCGGAGCGCAGTATTTAAGTTTTCTTTTCATAACTGTTGCTGTGCGATGGGTCATTGAACCGTGCCACAAAAAACAGAATCACGTCATGATGCGTCAATGCACACCGCCTTCGCGGTCTTTCATTTCCTGTAATTCATCGGTAATAACGGCCACCTGATCAAGCACCTGCTGCAAATGCCTGCTTATTAAATCAATGCTCAGCCTGTTGGCCATCTGTTTTTCAGCGTCACACATATTCACTCCTGTCAAAATTCAAAAAAGCCGGAAGATGATTACACATCCTCTACGGTGAAATAGGGTAATCCTCTTCCGGTTCGCATATGCGGTGGGGAAAAATTTGCGCACTGCATTGAGTGAGATGATCGTACGATTGAATCGCCACTCCAAGGAAAAACATGTTTCAAAGTGCATTATTCACGTATGGCGTGGTGTTGGAGATCAGTTACTCACGTCAGGCGTGATTTGTCACGTGAGTTGAGAGGCCATTGCTCTCGTTCGGCGTGGTGCTAGATCAGCAGGTTGCAATCGATTTTCATTGACTGCTGGCGGCCTTTGAAAGCTATGGATAATCAATCTACTAAAGGATGAATTTGACAGTGACGGTGGTGCTTCTGGTACTTTCCCATCCCGAATAAGCCTAAAACAGTTAAGCTGTTTGCCAGGATACATCACAAGGCTAGGTTTTTCGTCAAGCATGATAGCCGCAACCGCTAGTTCCTCGAGATAATACTCTACGCTTAAGTGTCTTCTTTCGGACGAAACTTCAGCCGTGCCATAATTCCTAACGTAAAAATTATCTATATCTTGTTCCACTGCCTGACAGAGAATATGGTTGTTTGCATATAATTCTCTTATCTGCGCGATTGTTTCTGGGTACTTTGGGTGGCTGAGCCATTCATCCCATCTATGAACGGCTACAGGCATCCGTAGCCTAGAAATAATATGGTTGTTGCGCTCCAACCAATCGCCTCCTTCATTCCTAGTAATTTCGATAGCTTCTCGTTCTGGTATTCCGTCGCCAATATATCTGTATCGATTGAGAGTATCCGCTACGTCGAGCACCCCATGAGTGAAACCTCCTTCATTGATGCGGTCAACGATTGCTTCTAATGCTTCGCCTTCATGGTTTTGGCTTCCCATGCTAATGCCCAGCATAAAAGAAGAGTTTGTTTTCCACGCTGACTTAGCGCTTATGCTAGTTTTCGCCATTTTCATCCTCATAAAATATCTGGGATGTTGTTTCATTGGGCTGCTTTGAATGTGCCCAAATGAAATCAAAATGGCGTGTCGCCTCTTCTGCTATGGTTTTATCTTGAATGACGATAACCCTTGGTGTCCCTGCCCAACTCACCAAATAGGCGACACGATCAGCATATATGACCTTTACATCACCATCGACGAACAGACCGTCTGGCATCCAGCGATACTCTTCCAGCTTACCCATGATGTAGCTATTGCCCGCCTCGATTAGTGACTGCATAACTATGCCATCGCTACGCATCTTTCGGAGTTGGCAAATTATTTCCTCAGATGAACGTCTTTCATCCGATCCGCTACACAGCATTCTTCCCTTTTTTCTTTTCAGGGTGGCCTGAACGTCCAGTAGAAGATCAAAGTAGCAGTCTTCCCCCTCGTATATTGTGACGAAATTTTGAACTGGCTCTATTCCGCCAGCTGGAGTCAATCTGATCCCGCAGGTTTGAAAATATAGCTCTATGGTGTTTAAGGTACTTGCTCGCGGTTTCCCCTTTTCGTTTTCAATATCCGAGATGTTCATCTTCGACACACCAACAGCGTCAGCCAAGGTTTTCTGGTCGATTCCGAGGAAATTTCGTGCTGCTCTAATCTGTTTTGATGTAATCATTTCTATATTTATTACATTATTTCTTATTTTTTACTAGTTTTTAATTAATTATTAACCATTTGTCTATATAAATCTCAGTATTGTTTTAATTTACATAAGTATTAATAACTAATACGGGGAGATACACAATGAAAAATACAACGACAATGAACCACGAGTGTGACATGCAGGCTCTGTTTGAGGAGCTTGAGGCTCGTTTTGGCACCAAGAAAGCACAGGAAATCATCGATCAGGCCAAAATGGCCCGTTCCGGTCAGTCAAAGCCAGGATATATGATTGTTAAGACCTATTCTGAAATGCTGGAGTTGTTTCGTGGGGAAGC
>JAJRQF010000100.1 GCA_024280375.1 Alphaproteobacteria bacterium
CCGCATGTTTTGAAAAACCGCGTTCAAGGCTCACGGCCCGCATTTCATCATTTTGTCGTTTTGACGGCCGCATTCGGCTCTCCTGTAATGTAAAACTGTTGGCCGCTTGTAGCCAGATTGGCGGGAGGGTGCAAACATGAATTTGTGTGTGTGTTTGATTATGTTGCCAGATGCCGCAACATTCCTATATTATCCAGCAGTACCCACGAGTAGTGTTAGAAATTATGGATCAATTACAGTCACTGGACGAACGATCTCAGGATATATTCCGCAAGATCGTTGAATCCTACATCACCAGGGGCGAGCCATTGGGCTCCCGAAACCTGTCAAAGCAGTTAGCGGTGACGCTTTCTCCTGCATCCGTGCGCAATGTGATGTCTGATCTGGAACATTTGGGTCTTATCTATGCGCCACACACCAGCGCCGGGCGCATGCCGACCGAGCTTGGACTGCGTTATTTTGTCGATGGCTTTATGGAAGTGGGTGATCTTACCAGCGAAGAACGGGTTAATATAGAAAATCAGGTTAATACGCTGGCCCCCGGGCAATCTGTTGATCAGGTGTTGACCGAGGCCAGCCAGATGTTATCCGGGCTGTCGATGGGGGCTGGCATGGTGATTACCGGCAAACAGGACTTGCGGCTGAAGCATATAGAGTTTGTGCGCCTTGAACCAACCAAAGCGCTTGTGGTGATGGTTAGCGAAAACGGCAGTGTGGAAAATCGTATTCTGGATTTGCCCTTAGGGCTTTCCACATCCAGTTTGCATGAGGCGACCAATTTCTTAAACGCCCATGTGGCCGGTCGCACCTTGAGTGAGGCGCGGGCAGAGATTGCCAAAAAACATGAACAGGCGCAACAGGAACTTGATGGCCTGTCCAAGGCGATGGTCGATCAGGGGCTTGCCACCTGGGCTGGAGCTTCCGCATCACAACCGCTTCGATTGATCGTGCGTGGCCGGGCAAATTTGCTTGGTGAAATGGGTTCCAATACAGATTTTGAGCGCTTGCGCCAATTGTTTGATGAGCTGGAATCCAAGGAAGGCCTAATGCAATTGCTCGACCTGACTGAGGAAGGCGAAGGGGTGCGAATATTCATCGGTTCAGAAAACAATCTGTTTTCGCTTTCCGGTTCTTCCGTGATAGTGGCCCCTTACCGCGACAGCAATCAGCGCATCATTGGTGCAGTTGGCGTGATCGGACCGACAAGGCTGAATTATGCGCGCGTTATCCCGATGGTTGACTATACGGCACAGGTAGTCAGTCGGATTCTTGGATAATTTACCGGGTCTGTCGATTTACTTTAATTACACCTCTTGATTTTTCTGCTGCAAAAGCTGATATGCCTGCCTGAAAGACAATCCCTTTAATTGCTTGTGGTGGAATAGAATATGCCGGGTAACCGTAGTCACGAAGACGAATTGTTTGACGATCTGCAAGAAGAGGAAGAGCGTCTGGCTGCTGAAGAGCAGGCAGAGTTTGATGCATTGGAAGCTGAAGAAGCCCAGGAAAAGGGCGATGATGACGCTCCAAAAGACCCTGTTGAGGCGATGCATCGCATTATTACCGACTTGCAAGCGGAGCTTGACGGAACCAAAGATAAAATGCTGCGCACGGTAGCAGAGATGGAAAACCTGCGTCGTCGTACTGCCAAAGAGGTTACCGACGCAAAAACCTATTCGGCCGCCAATTTTGCCCGTGATATGTTGAGTGTCAGCGACAATCTGCGCCGCGCAATCGAAGCGGTTCCAGATGAGACTAAGGCGGCTGGCGACAAGGGCTTTCTGGCATTGATCGAAGGTGTGGAAATGACCGAGCGCGATATGCTCTCCACACTGGAAAAAAATGGCGTTAAAAAGCTGGACCCGAAAGGCGAGAAATTCGATCCGAATTTCCATCAGGCTATGTTTGAAGTGCCCAATCCGGAGGTTCCAAATAATACGGTCTGCGAAGTCATTCAGGAAGGCTATAAAATTGGTAATCGGGTTTTGCGGCCCGCAATGGTCGGTGTTGCCAAGGGTGGCCCGAAACTTTCAGACCTGCAGGCAGAAGATGAAAGTGCAGATACCGGTGATATTGAACAGCCAACTGAATAGAGTGCTCCATCAAAAACGGACACGCCCTAACGTTTAAAAATCGTTGGGAACCAGTCCTCGCGTAATTTTTGTCCAGGCTGCATATTATGGCCAGGAAAAGGAGGCGATGTTCGCCCCGGGCGGTCCACATAACGCGCGTCATCGCCAACCAGCCGAACTGAAAATGCCCGCCGTCGAAATATGCTCTCATTACCACGGGCGCCATGCAGGGTTTTAAAATGAAACGCGACCGCATCGCCCGGCTGCATTTCCCATTCAATGATTTTCATGCCCTCCTTGTCCGGGTCTGGAACCTGCATGTAGACTTCATCATCCGCATAAAATTTTTCTTCAGATAGCCAGCGGGTTGGCAATACCGGTTTTTCCCACAGGTGAGAACCGGCAACAAAGCGAAGGGTGGCATCGGTTACTTCATCCAGCGGCGACCAAAAACTAATGGTTTGGCGACCCTCTACAAAATAATAGGGACTGTCCTGATGCCAGGGTGTCGGTTTGGCCGTGCCCGGTTCTTTTACCAGCACATGGTCATGAAACAATTGAACGCCGTCAGATTGCATTAAATCTGCGCCAACCGCACCTATTGGCGAATTTAGAATTGCCTCTTTAAATTCCGGGATGCGTTGCCAGTTACAATAATCATCAAAGAAACGGCCACCCTCTCCTTGTTTAAGGTTTTCAGCACCGAATTGGCTTGGCTCCGCCATATTAATTTCAATGCCGCGGCGCAGAATATCTATATGGTTGGCGAACAGACCTTTAATCAGCACAGCGCCATCTTGTTGATAGGTATTAATATGCTCTTGGGTAATGACAGTGTCAGGCATTGGCTGCGCTCCAGATAATGGCCTAAAGCATGGTGCGAATGATTGATTTGCTTCCATGCTCTATTTTAATTTCGCGTGGTCTATTTCCCAAAACCGGTACCCGCTTTTGGCAGATAGGTTTTACCACGCC
>JAJRQF010000101.1 GCA_024280375.1 Alphaproteobacteria bacterium
ATGAACATTGGCACCGGCTCGCAAGGATGCCTCTACCCGGCGCGCAGCAATGGTTTCCTCGCCGCAAACAAGGATGCTGCGGCCCTTCACATCGAGAAATACTGGTAGATGGTCCATCGTTGGATAATTCCTGGTATCGGGTTTAGTCGGTATCAGCCGATTTGGCGGTTTTTGACCAGTTCATCAGCGCGGTTGCAAGATCGCTGGCCCGTTCGGCGTCAAAGTCGAGCGTGGTGAAACGGCGATTTTCGCGAATGGTGGCACGCAATATTTTCATGCCGTTTTGGTATTCGATTTCCTTCAGCTTCACCGTGTGCCCATAGGGCAGCATAATCTCATCAAGCTCGGTGGTGTTTACTTCCTCAATTGTCGAGCGCACCTTTTTCCTCCTCATCATGTTTGATACCGCGGTAAAAACTGCCCTCAAGCCGCCATTCCCATTGTTTTGGTGTGTCGCGATAGTCTGGTTTCAGATCGTATTCAAGGAACATTTCGCCGGATTCACCCAAATGCGCGATGAGCTTTTCAAGCTCGGCAAAGGTATCGACTTCCTTGTGTTGAATAATTAGGTCACTCAGTTTCATGATATTTGCTCTTTTCTAATTCAGTTAGAATGAGTTGGCCTGAATGTTTACCCGCTGGTGAAAACGAATGCGGTAAAGCAGTCTGCCATTGTTATCTGTTGCGCTGTTTTCAAAGCCTGTTCGGTTGTGCAATACATTATTATTTATCATGCCCTGTCCGGGCCGCATGGTTATAGTTTGAACCAAAGGCTCATTGCCATCAAGCAGGTGTCTGACAAAAGCCACCGCTTCATTTGTTTTGGGCGTATCGCGCCAGGATATACTTCTGGTACGAGCGGTATAGCGCATGGAAAGGTTCATTCCGTCATCCGAAACCTTAAAGACCGGGCCAACGCTGTCTAGACGGATAGAGCCATCCTTTTCCCGGTTGAAAGGAATGGTCATGGCTTCTGGGTGAGATAATGCTTCTATATAGGCCGGATTTTCATCGCGCAGCCGAATATAGGCAATTTCCGGGTCAAGCAGCTGGTTTTGTCCGCCTGCGAGTGCGTTGCGGGCGCAGTGCAACAAAAATGCGCCGATTTCCTGCCCGCTTGCATTATAATAGCCATCCGTATGCCAATTGAGCGGCTTGTTGGTATAGGGAATGTAGCCGCGTTTTCCATCCAGATTGGTGACTTCCAGCGCGACGATGTTTTCTTCTCCAGCTGAACGATGTGCCTCATTTGCATTCAGGCCAAAGCGGGCGGAGAGAGCCGTGAGGCCTTTTCGGATGCTAGCTGGATCGTCGGATACATTGCGGCAGGTGTAAATTACCATGTTGGTTTTTGCCAGAATCGCGCGCATAGAATTGGATTCTTCGTCAGAAATATTTCCCAGATCAGAAATTTCCACAACTAATTTTGCAGAATCGTCCGGGTAATTATCAAGTTTTTCCTTGCGCCAAACCTGATAGGCCTCGTCTCTGGCTAGGTTAAAAGGAGAAGTCAGGCTCTCGATTATATTAGATTTTTCTGTTATAAGAGGCACAATTCATTCTCTAAGTATGGATTTAAGCGTTTGATATGCTTAATTCAGCCTGTGGATTGTTAATGTCAATGTGACGCATCGAGACATGAAATGAACTTTTTTGTTGTACATATCAATATTTGAATGTAAGAATATATGAAAGTTAATTGCAAGACCTAATATGGAATGGGAGTCTGTATTGCGGTCGTGCTGGATCTAACTGGCTAATCCTGTAATTTCGGATAAGCCATCAAATAGGAAGAAACCCGCGAATTGAAATGCGGACCGACGGAGGGAATTTCTGATATGAGCGACACCAAAGTAACTTTTGGCGAAGTAGACGAGAACGGCAAGCATGTTACACCGATGCTTGATGAGCTCGAAAAGGGACCTTGGCCCAGCTTCGTCACCGGCCTAAAACGGCTGCGTGATTCGAAAGACAAACAATATGCTCCAATGATGAATGACCTTTTGGGTCAGCTTGAGCATTCATATGAAAAGAAAAAGGGCTTCTGGAAGGGCGGCGTGGTCAGTGTTTATGGCTATGGCGGTGGTATTATCCCACGTTTTTCTGAAGTTGCTGACAAATTCCCTGCATCAAAAGAGTTTCATACGCTTCGTGTGATGCCACCAGCTGGCAACCATTATGATACCAAGATTATGCGCAAATTGTGCGACATCTGGGAAGAATATGGTTCCGGCCTGATCGCGTTTCATGGCCAAACCGGGAATATCATGTTCCAGGGTGCGACGACTGTAAATACGCAGCTCGCATTTGATGAATTCAACAAGGTCGGGTTTGACCTTGGTGGTGCCGGTGCTTGCATGCGTACAGCAATGAGCTGTGTTGGTGCTGCACGTTGCGAGATGTCAAATTATGATGAGCAAAAAGCACTTCGCGGTATTATCAACGAATATGTTGATGACATGCATCGCCCGTCCTTCCCCTACAAAATCAAGTTCAAGTTCTCCGGTTGCGGCAATGACTGTGTCAACGCAATTCACCGCGCAGACTTTGCTGTGATTGGTACGTGGCGTGATGATATCAAAATCAAGCAGGACGAAGTTAAAGAATACATCAAGGAACATGGCCGCAAATATACAATCGACCACGTTGTTTCCATGTGCCCGACCCGTGCGGTTAGCCTGAATGATGATGATACGCTTGAAATTGACAATCAGAGCTGTGTGCGCTGCATGCACTGCATCAATGTGATGAACAAAGCCTTGTCTCCGGGAGATGATAAGGGTGCGTCGATCATGATCGGTGGTAAGCGTTCGCTTAAAGTTGGTGACCTTATGGGTACTATGGTTGTGCCGTTCATGAAGCTTGATACGGATGAAGATCATAAGAAACTGGTTGAATTTGCCGGTGAAATTATGGAATTTTTCGCTGATAATGCTCTCGAACATGAGCGTATTGGTGAGACCATTGACCGTATTGGTCTGCCAGCATTCCTTGAGGCTATGGATATTGATCCAGATCCTAACATGGTCAATCATCCTCGCACGTCCAGTTATGTTCGTACTGATGACTTTACCGAGGAAGCCGAGAAGTATTTCGAACGCAAAAAAGCCAAGGCGGCTGAGCAAACGGTTGCTGCTGAGTAATTCAGTCATCCGTTAATTCGAATAATAACAACTGCGGGCCCTTTATATCTGAGGGTTGGTTGGGCTCGCGTTCCTACTGGAGGAATTCATGAATATTGCAACAACGCCACGTACTCCCGATGAAACCGGGGTTCCGGACCCATTTTTGTACATGCATCCAACGCTGATTGCCAACTATGGCAATTGGGACTGGCATGATCGTCCGCGCCCTGGTGTGCTGCGTCACGTATCGAAAACTGGCGACATGGTTTGGACCGTGCGCGCCGGTACACAGCGTCAGACTGATGTTTATACGCTTCGTTTGCTTTGCGACATTGCGGATAATTTCGCTGATGGCCATTTTCGCTTTACCACACGCAGTAACATGGAGTTCATGGTCAGTGATGAGGCTAAGGTTGGCCCGCTGATCGAGGCGCTTGGTAAAGAGGGTTTCCCGGTTGGTGGTACTGGTAACTCGGTTTCGATGATTTCCCATACCCAGGGTTGGCTGCATTGTGATATTCCTGGAACGGATGCATCTGGCGTTGTGAAAAGCCTGATGGACCGTATGCATTCTGAATTCATCAAGGAAGAAATGCCGAACCGTGTTCGCATTACAACTTCTTGCTGTCAGATCAACTGTGGTGGTCAGGGCGATATTGCGATTAACGTGCAATACACCAAGCCACCAAAGATCAACCATGATCTGGTTGCCAATGTTTGTGAACGTCCTGCTGTTGTGGCGCGTTGCCCGGTTGCTGCGATCCGTCCTGCAATGGTCAATGGTAAGCCTTCACTGGAAGTTGACGAAAAGAAATGCATTTGCTGCGGTGCTTGCTATCCGCCTTGTCCGCCAATGCAGATCAACGGCGAAGATTCAACCAAGATCGCTATCTGGGTTGGTGGTAAACACTCAAACGCCCGTTCGAAACCAACCTTCCACAAGCTGGTGGTTGCCAATCTTCCAAACAACCCGCCACGCTGGCCGGAAGTTGAAGAGATTGTGATGAAAATTCTTTACACCTACAAAAATGATGCGCGTGACTATGAGCGTATGGGTGAGTGGATTGACCGTATTGGCTGGCCGCGTTTCTTCGACATGACTGACTTGGCATTTACCAAGCATCATCTTGATACATGGACCGGTGCTCGCCATCGCATGAACGCTTCCGCACATGTGCGCTTCTAAGCCTGTATCGTTTGATACTGTCAGTAAACTGATTGATTAGGAGTGATCAGGTGAAATTTGGAATTGTTGTAAATGAAGGGCCGTATACGCATCAGGCCGCTGATACAGCCTATAAGTTTACCAAGGCCGTTTTGGAGAAGGGACACGATGTTCATCGGGTTTTCTTCTACCATGATGGGGTGAATGTGGGCACGCGCATGAGCGTGCCGCCGCAGGATGATCGGCATATTCAGCGTAACTGGTCGGAACTGGCTGAGAAATATGATCTTGATATGGTGATCTGTATCGCTGCAGCGCAGCGTCGGGGCATCATGGATGAGAACGAAGCCAAGCGGCAGGGCATGGACGGCGACAACATTGCGCCCGGTTTCCGGATTTCCGGTCTTGGGCAGCTGATTGAAGCTGGCGTGCAATCTGATCGTCTTGTGACGTTTGGCGATTAGGAAGGGCTTGGATTATGAATGATATGCCTGAAGATGGTGGCGGTGTTGTTAAAAAGTTCCTCTATGTGAACCGCAAGGCTCCATACGGAACAATCTACGCGCAGGAATCGCTTGAAGTTGTGCTAATCGGTGCGGCGTTTGAGCAGGATGTTTCGCTGGCGTTTCTTGACGATGGAGTATTCCAGCTGGTCAAGGGACAAAACACGGACGATATCGGGGTGAAGAATTTCTCTCCAACTTACCGTGCGCTTGGCGATTTTGAGGTCACCAAACTCTTCGTCGAGAAGGAATCGCTCGCAGAGCGTGGCCTTAGCGAAGATGATTTGATGGAAATCACCTACGAAGACGAAGATGATGACTGGGAGGAGAAACCATCCATTACTTTCGTCAATAAATCAGAGCTTGCGGCCATTATGGCTGATCAAGACGTCATTTTGAGTTTTTAGGGCGGATATTTATGTCTATTCTTCACACAATAA
>JAJRQF010000102.1 GCA_024280375.1 Alphaproteobacteria bacterium
TTAAACAGCTTGTCTTTCTCCGCATCGCCCTTTGGGTTTTCGGGCGCAAATTCCGAACCGGAACTGGCGAGATAATGCAGCAGTTGATTGGAAAATTTCATTGCAGCCACCACGTCAAACTGAAACTTTTTTGAATTCCGGCCAATTTGATGTTCGACCTGCATGCTCATTTCGTTGTCAGCAGACACAACAAACACCACCGATACGGCATCATTTTTGCCCGTTTCACCGCGCACCAGACCAACGGTTTTTGAATAGTCGCTGACGCTGTTTTCATGCGCAATTTTGGCCCAAGATGGCCCCTTGCGCAGCAAATTGATCATTTTTGCCGTTTCCTGCGGTTTCAACAGAAATGCATGGCCGCCACCTGGCTGGCCGTTTTGACCGGGCTCAATAAAGCTTGCGGTAATCACCAGGCCAGTTTGCGGGCTCATCGATGTCATCACGACTGTACCGCCGATCTAGCCACTGGCAAGACCGACAAAAATCGCCGGATCACCTATCACCCCGGAACCCGCAACAACTGAATAGGTCTTCTTTGGATCAAAACTTGCGCCTTCAAATGCGGAAGCCGAGCTATTGCCGATAACCACCAAAAACAGTGTTACCATCACCATCAAAGTTGTGACTATTCTTCCCAACATGATCTTGTCTCCAAGGAAATATTTCTGTTTGCGTTGGGCTGACAATAATTGAGATCAAACCACAACAATATGCATTTCGACACATTGCTTTAATAGTCGTTCGCTTGCGCGGTCTTACGCTCAAGTCTTGCGCATCGCTTCGCTTTACGTGCGACTTGAGTATATCCACGTGCGCTCTCTTGGTTTTCCGTTCGCTTGCGCGTAAACACGTGCGCTCTCTCTGTTTAGACGTTCGCTTGCGCGTAAACACGTGCGCTCACTTTGGTATTCCGTTCGCTTGCGCGTAAACACGTGCGCTCTCTCTGTTTAGACGTTCGCTTGAATTGTTTTCGCTCACCATACGGTGAGATTAACCCTCCGTGGCAGGGCAAACATTGTGTTTAGCAATGTGCCAGCCCGTGAACGGACGGCCAACCGGAGGGCTGGGCGGAATATACTTATAGATGATGCTCTACGTGCGATTTCTCTTTAGTAACTTAAATCTTGCGCATCGCTTCGCTTTACGTGCGATTTAAACTGATCCCAGTTTTTTGAGTAAACCTTGCGCCTCGCTTGCAAAAGTTTCGGTCAATTCCCGTGCGGGCATTTCGCGCGCCAGACCCACCGCCTGCCCGGACCAGAGCGAGGTAAAATCCGCGCTCCCTTGCGCTTCGGCAGCGGCCTTTAAAGGTGCGAGCGCCCCACCGGCGGTTGGAAATGCGGGCGTATCGTCCGAAATTGGCCCGACCTCGCGCATTACCCGGTTGATAATACCGCGCGCCGGGCGGCCGGAAAACACATTGGTCAATGCCGTCGCGTCGTCCCTGGCGGAGCGAAGCGCATCCAGATGCATCGCGGGCACATTGGCCTCCGGGCAAAGCAAATAGGCCGTGCCAATTTGAACAGCCGATGCGCCAAGCGCAAAAGCCGCTGCAATTCCACGCGCATCACTTATGCCACCGGCAGCAATGACAGGCACAGAGACCGCGTCGACCACCTGAGGCACCAGCGCCATAGTGCCTGCTTGCGATGCAACATTATCAGTCAAAAACATGCCACGATGGCCGCCGGCCTCTGCCCCTTGCGCAATAATTGCATCACAGCCCCGGTCAGCCAGATATTTCGCTTCATCGGCGGTTGTTGCTGATGCAATAATTTTGCACCCCGCATCGCGCACCCGTTGCAACAGATTTTCTGCCGGCAGGCCAAAATGGAAACTCACAACTTCCGGCCGAAGTTCTTCGACCAGCGAACACATTTCTGCATCAAATGGCGCGCGATTAATGGCTGCAACCGGCTTATCTGGATCAAGTCCAAATTCAACATAATATTCAGCCAACCGAGATTTCCATTGGGCATCACGATTGGGGTCTGCAGGCTCTGGCGTATGACAAAAGAAATTCAGATTAATCGGTGTCGCCCTGTTGCCGCGAATAATGCTCACATCTTTTCGGATACGTTCAGCACTCAGCATCGCACATGGAAGTGATGCCAAGCCACCGCCTTGCGCCACACCTGATGCCAATTCAGCACCACCCGGCCCGGCCATCGGCGCCAGTAAAATCGGGTGTTTGATATTGAAAAGACTGGTAATTTTATTATCGGGCCACATGGGGTGTCTCCAGTTAGGGCAGCAAACAAAAAAAGGGCCGATACAAAATGTACCAGCCCGTTTTTTAGTGGTTCATGTTTTGCGCTTTGTTTCACTCAACGTGCAACATGAACTACGCTCTACGTGCGCTTGCGCGTAAACACATGCGCTCACTTTGTATAAACTAGCCAACGATTTCGATTTCTGAAAACCAGTAGGAGATTTCGCGAGCAGCGGTTTCAGGCGCATCAGAACCATGAACCGAGTTTTCACCCAAGGACAAAGCAAATTCCTTACGGATAGTGCCCGCATCAGCGTCTGCCGGATTGGTTGCGCCCATGATTTCGCGATTGGCCAATACGCCGTTTTCGCCTTCAAGCACCTGAACAATGGTTGGGCCGGATGACATAAACTCGGTCAGTTCGCCAAAAAACGGGCGTTCAGAATGCTCTGCATAGAAGCCTTCAGCCTGTTTAAGGCTCATCCAAACGCGCTTTGAAGCAACAACGCGAAGGCCAGCTTCTTCAAGCTTGGCGGTAATTGCACCGGTAAGGTTGCGTTTTGTTGCGTCTGGTTTGATCATGGAGAATGTGCGTTCAATGGCCATTATATAGTCCTGTTATGTTGTGAAATCAGCAAGGGTTGCAACCCATATTCAGGCAGCAATTGTTCTGGCGAGCCTATAGCTGCTCACGTCAATTGTTGCAAGGGCGGCTTTATAATGGCTCAACGTGCAACATGAGCTAGGCGGCGGCATTTGCCGAGCGCCCCATGCCCTCATACATATCGAGCAATTGGTTAAACCAGTCGGCAACCTCGCCATCCTCTGCCAATACCGGAATTGTGCAGGTCATGCGCATCCATTGCAGCGCCCCAAACACCACATAATCGGCAAATAGCGGGGCATCCCCACCAATATAGGCCTGCCCTTTTAACATTAGCTTCAGCGGCAGCAGCGCTTTATTCAGCATGGCGACCTTGCCTTCCCTGCCCGCGTGCAGCTCTTCCAGGGTCATCTTGATTTTGGCTTCACGATCCTGCCGAAAATAAATTTGATCTTCATCGGCCAGAATGTCATAAATGTCTTTCATCGCCAGCCCGCCAATTAACGGATGAAGCTGGCTCTGCGACCAGTTGATGACAAAATTCGTCAGTGCTACGCCACCCTCGCCACCAAAAAGAGTTGGCGCATCCGGGTAAGTTTCCTCCAGATATTTAGCGATCTCATAACTGTCTGAAAGCAGTGTGTCGCCGTCACGCAGCAGCGGAACAGCCTTAGTTGCCCCACCTTCAATTTTTGGCACCTGGGTAAAAGAGGTCGGCAGTGAGTTGAAATCAAGCCCCTTATGGGCCAGCGACATGCGGGTTTTCCAGCAATGGGGGCTGAACAGGTGATTTTCATCTGCGCCGCACAGTTCATAAAGTTTAATGCTCATATCAATGCCTCTGGGAGAAAATGTTGAAACGAAGCCTAGTCCCAGCAATCGAAAGGAACAAGCCATGCTTAAACATTATTTGATGTTTGCAAATTACAACAAATGGGCAAACCAGCTGCTATATGCAGACGTTGTCCAATTGCCAGATCAACAATATCGCCAAGACCTTGGTGCTTTTTTCAAATCCATTCATGGAACGCTTAATCATCTGCTTGTCGGTGATATGATCTGGATGAAGCGGTTTGATGGCAAGGGCGAAATACCCAAAGATCCGAGCGCCGTAATGCATGAGAATTTTGATGCGTTAAATCAGGCCCGCATAGCCATGGATGAGCGGATAATCGCCTATGCCAACAATCTCGATGACGACACATTGGCCGCAGATTTTTCATATCGAACCATCGTAAACCCGGAAAATATAACGCAGCCGCTTTCGCCAGCATTGGCGCAGTTTTTCAATCACCAAACCCACCATCGTGGGCAGGTTCATGCGCTGCTCACCCGATTGACCGGCAAAGCACCCTCGCTTGATCTGCTTTACTATCTTCGCGAACAAACGATGGCGGCGTAAGAACCTGGGTAACGCAAATTATCTGCTTCGCTTGGTTGGCGCATTTTTGCTATTTTGCTTGGTATTCTTGGGCTTAGAACACTTGCAGTTGTGACAGGCTTTATGTGTCAAATCAAACATCGACGCTTGGCTTTTAGCTAATATCGCCTGAAAAGTTTTTACAGGAATAACGGTTAACTCAGCAATCCTTCACCTCAAAAATGCGTTGGCCGCTTTTAGGCGAGATTGACTGACATTCAGAATTCTTCCGTCCACCAAATGCACTTGCCCGCTTGACCCATTGGTTTTCAATACCTCCACCGCTGATTTCGACACCCAATGTGAACGGTGAATTTTCAAACCTTCCTCAGGTGCTGCTTCAGCAATTGCATCATTTAAACGCATAAGACAGAGTTCCGAACCCATCTCGGTGGTGATTTCGACATAATGGTCCTGTGCGCATAGTGACAAAATTCGTTGTGCGTTTGGATGTTTTTCCAATCGGGCAAAAAGATCTGGTCGTTTATCCCCCATTACCTCTGCGTCGGGCGCTGCCTCGTGCACGCGGCTCAATAAAACTGTAAACAAAAATATAATCGTCGCACTGGGAAAACTATAAGAGAACAATTCGATATGGCCTGGATATTTTTGGATCGGGGGTAATAGTGAAATACTGAGTAAGATAACTAATCCTGCAGTGAGTAGGCCAAAAATGACGCTTACAAACGCAATTTTGGAAAAAGAAGCCCACTGTTGAATGCGGATTAGTGCGTGAGTCCAAAGAGATAGAAGGCCAGAGGTAAATACGATTAAAGCCCAATAAATTAGACGAAATCCATTTGGCAGCGCTTCAAATGTTCCAAAAGGCCCACTCAAAAAACATACAGCTGTAACGCCACAGGTGATTATCCAGAAAGTCAGGCCACGCAGTGATTTAACCGCAGCCTTGTTTGTTAATCGAATAGTTTCTGACACCACATTTAAAATTCCTTCAAATTTCACGCTTCGTGAATTCCTTAATCAAGGCTTTCACGAATAATAACTTTTAGCTGGCGAATTCTCAAGGGTTGCAGTGTTGCCGTTTTCAAAATGCCGGGTCAAGTTTGTTTGGATCTCAACCTAGTTTGGTGAAAATATGAAATATCTTCCGATGGCCATGATCCTTGCGTCTGTATTTGCCGGCACGGCATTTGCCGATACTCTCACTCTTCACATCAAAACACCTTCAAATATTGGAACCCTGCGCGCCGCTGTTTATGATAGCCAGAAATCTTTTGAAACACGCAAAATGATTGCCGGATCCGTTGGCCCGACGATAAAGGGAACCAGCGTATTAGCTATCGAAAACTTAAAGCCCGGCACTTACGGCATCGCACTTTACCATGATCTAAATGGAAACGAAAAGCTGGATACAAACCTTTTCGGCGCTCCCAACGAGCCTTTTGGGTTTTCTAACAATCCCAAGATTGGTTTTTCCGCTCCCAAATTTGATGCTTTTAAATTCAAATTTGAAGGCGCGCCACAAGACCTCAACATAACGCTGAACGGCGGCTGAAAAATGGATAGACGTACCTTTTCCAAAATGTTGGCGGGCCTGATGACAGGGTCAGCCTTGCCAACTCACCTGCAAGCGAAAACACCTCTCGGGGATCAAGTATCCTTTTTGAAAGCTCTTGAAGAGAAGCCTTGGTTGCTCGGATATCTTGGAACCCGTGAGACGGAACTTCACGCAAATCTACATATCGTTTCAGGGCGCGTGCCATCTGACCTGCGAGGCCATTTTCTTCGCAACGGCCCAGCGCAACACAACCTTGGTCCTGACCGCTTTGCGCATTGGTTTGATGCCCCGGGCATGGTTCAACGATTTACCTTTGCCGACAACAAAGTCACCCACCACGGTCGTTTGGTTGAGACGGCTCGGAACGTAACAGAGACAAAGGCAGGGCGCATCCAGTTTTTGGGATTTGGTACACATGGCCATGATTTGACCTCTGGCGGTTCTGCGGATGGCCAAAACACAGGGAATATCAGTCTCATAAACCACGCAGGCGAATTATTAGCGCTGTGGGAGGGCGGGTCACCCCATATCATCAATCCAGAAACACTAAAAACGGAGGGGCGCAAAAGTTGGTCAGCCGAAACGCAAGGCCTACCTTTTGGCGCACATCCCCGTGTCGACAAGGATGGATCCATGTGGAACCTTGGATACTCCGTCAATCCCGCTGCTTTGATCCTCTATCATATTTCGGCAGATGGGCAGCTTTTGCAAACTCATGTAATACCGCAAACCGCAACACCGATGATCCACGATTTTATGATTACCGCGACTAAGATTGTTATCGTTGCCCCGCCCTACACCTCATCAAATACAACAGATAAATCATTCATTGATTTATTTGAATGGCGCTCAGACAAACCTACTCAGGTGTTGGTCATTGATAAAGCCGATCTCACCAATGTTTCCCAGATCGAATTTGACCCTTTTTGGGTTTTTCATTTTGGCAATGCTTACGATATTGGCACATCTGAGATTGGATTTGACCTTGCTTTGCACGATGACCCTGGCTTCATGACAAAAGACGCGTTTGCGGTAATGGATGGCAGTTGGGATGGAGCGGCTTCTGCGGCATCACGCTACGTGCAAGCCAGAATAAACCTGAAATCCAAAACCGTCAGTCTGGACAAAGCCCCTGAATTTGGGCAGGTGGAATTCATCCAAACGGATGACCGTGAAAACCTCTCAAGCCATCGACACGCTCTCATGTTAGCTCAACCTGGTAGTGCAAGTGTGTTTGGATTTAACAGGTTGGTATTGGTTGATAGAAACACCGGAAACGCGTCCTCCTTTGATGTTAGCGAAACAGAAATGCTTGAAGAGCATTTGATTATTCCAAAGCCTGGAAACGAACGTGCTTTTTGGATCATTGGAACGGCGCTTGATTGGCAAAAAGGCAAGACCAGCTTATCGATATACGATGGAATGCATCTTTCAGATGGTCCAATAATGAAAGCGGAAATGGATTTAGCTCTTCCACTTGGTCTGCATGGAACCTTCATTCAAGCGGCTGGAGGGTAGAGAACAGACGGCGGCGGCGTGAAAACTGGCCGAAGTAAAGTCGCAATCAACTTACCGTCAGGCGGTTCTAATCCATCCGTTTATATTCGATAATGCGTATATTATTGCGCTGCAAACGAGGATAAACCGATGACGATTGAGCTTTACTGGCTGACGCTGACCATTATTTTGACCGCCTGCCTGTTCATTATATATGTGCCGAACCGGGTTTTTGTCCGCGGGTTGATGGGGGCTTTAAAACTTTCCGCGCCCGATTCCAAACCCCATTCAGATTGGGCCGAGCGGGCGATGAAGGCGCATGCCAATGCGGTGGAAAATCTGGTAATTTTTGCGCCTCTGGTCTTTATCGCAAACCTGACCGGCGTTTCGACCGTGTTGACAATCTGGGCAGCGCAAATTTTCTTTTTCGCCCGGTTGGCGCATTTTATCATTACTTTGCTTGGTATCCCGGGGCTTAGAACGCTGGCCTTCGCGGCGGGTTTTATGTGCCAACTCACCTTTGCAGGTGCCGTATTGGGTTTGATTTAGGATTTTGTCATGCCTGCATGCATAAAATTTAACTTCTTATCTGCGCCAAGTCACTTCATTAAGCTGTAGTCGGATTATATGGGAACTGCCGGTAAAGCCGCAGATTCATATCTCTTTCTATACCCGAGGCATTATGAAGGGAGGATAGAAAATAACCGCCTGCAGCGGCGGCTGGGCTGATAAATTTTGGTGCGAGAATTACACTTCGATACTGACTGGCAATAGCAGCGTATGATTGTTGAAAAACCTGGGCACGGCTCATCCGGTTTTGCAAGCTACGTTGCATTACTCCGCTTCTGTGCATATCGCGTGCACGATTGTCCATAATTTGAAGGCTATTTCGAAAACCTCTTTGCCAAATAATGTTCCAGTCTGCTGAAGTCAGGCCGCCGTCGGATGAGAAGTCTTGATTGCCTGTTCTACTACCGATTCCCTGGTCTCGGCGGTCACTTTCCCGATGCATAACCAGAAAAGAATTTGGCGGATTACTCGGTCTTGTCACCCGCAACCGATCTTGAAATATCCAATAGCCAAACCCGTGTGCTGCTGATACCCGCATCAACATTCTGCTATTGATCGTCATGGCTTCATAACCCGCGACGGCCATATCAATGATATCGGTTACGGTTCCGTAAAGTCCAAGTGCCTCGCTGAAAAAGGACCTAAAACGCGCCAGGTGGGCGAGATTGCCACCTGCACTGTTCATTCTTGCCAATACCACTGACTCAATTTCACCTTGTATTGCTGAGCCAATAATGCTTCCACTTCTATCTTCAAACGACCGGCTGTTCTCTGTTATTGGGTCCATGGACTTACTCCTTTTGGCGTATTTTTATTGAACCTGGCAAATTCTGTATTTGGTTCAGTTTGAATGTGCTATCAAACATAACGGACCCTCCAACTTTTGTTGTGATGTATTGCACATTCAACAATTACATTGATTGGTATTCGGGGGCCGATTGCTTTGCCCGCTACCTGATTAATCCATGCGCTGATAACGGCTATCCAAACAATTTCTGCCGGCATCAATTCATCAATCAACTTGTGAATATCGAAATAAAAATGTTAGAGGACAGCAAGGCATTCTATTGAACGAAATGACAAGAATATGAGCGAAGTTAAAGTGCAGGAAAAA
>JAJRQF010000103.1 GCA_024280375.1 Alphaproteobacteria bacterium
AAACCAGACTTGCCATCACCGAACGAAAAGCCAGCCCAAGCAGAATGATGACAATGAACATGCCGCTGACCAAACCAAGATTTAACTCCCAAATCATCCGCCCGCTGTTTTTAGCCGCAATTGATGCAAGTCCGGTCACATGAATACCAAATTGGGGATAGGTGGCTCGAACGCTATCCAGCGCCTTGTTGAGACTTTGAACCACTGGCAAGATTACACCGGCATCCACATCTGGCAATCGGCCTGTAACCAAAGCCGATCTGGATTTAGGCGAAAGAAACCTGTTTCTCAAATGCCCGGGCAGGTAGCCCACATATTTTTTCAGATTTTCAGGAGCACCATTGCCAGATTCTTTTAACCAGCGTTGCAATGAATTAATCGACCAGACATTGCCAACGCCATCGACTTTTTCCATTGCATTGTGAACATCTGCGATGGCGTTCAGAACAGTTGGAGAATACAGAGTTTCATCTTCTGGCCATTCGATCATCACGTGTACGGGGCTGGCACCTGAAAGCTTTTCGTCCAGCCGTTCAGTGGCAATCAGTGCCTGCTCTTTGTCGGGCACCTGATCGGCCAAGCGATAATGCGGTTTTAAATTGACATAAGCCGCCCCGGAAACGAGAACCAGGACGATGCCCAATGCCACAAAAATTGCCGCGCGGCGAGCGGTAAAAAGAAACAACCATACGGAAAATCGTGCCAGCACATTAAGGCCATCAGTCTTTGGTTTTTTGTTTACCTCTTTCTTTGGCAACAAGAATACAGCCATGGTCGGCACGACAATCACAATGGCAATATAGGCGATTAAAACCGCGATGGTTGCCGCAATGCCAAATGTACGAATGAGGGCAGATTGCGCAAATATAAAGGTGCTAACAGCAACAGCCGAGGTGAGGGAGGTTAGAAAACAGGCCGGCGCCACATTCAAGATTGCATTGCGGGCAGCGGTTCTGCGGTCGAGGCCCGCATTCACATCACGCCGGATTGAATAGACAAGATGCATGGAATCTGAAAAGCCGTTGACCATTATTAAAGGCGTGATCACATTGACGAAAA
Organism: Alphaproteobacteria bacterium; assembly: GCA_024280375.1. Taxonomy (GTDB): domain Bacteria; phylum Pseudomonadota; class Alphaproteobacteria; order Rhizobiales; family Rhizobiaceae; genus SZUA-100. The sequence goes on from JAJRQF010000103.1 coordinate 1,060, forward strand.
GGTTGAGGCGAATATCCATCATCCCCACAGCCCCAAGCGCCCATAATACGGCAATGGCAGGGCCGGCTGCTGCGATAACTGTAAGTGAAATGCTGCGGAAGAAATAGAATGCGATCAAGCCGCCAAGGGCAAACCCCAAGCCGTTATATAATATCCGGTCACGCTGAACCGCATTCCTGATTTCCAGCTGCATCACCGGTGCGCCAGTGAGCTTCCAGCTTAAGTCAGTTCCCTGAAAGCCTTCGCTTATCAGCTGCTTTATTTCTGTAATTGAATTATTCAGCCCGATTTCCTGCACAATATCCTTATCAAGCGCCAGCACGACCAGCGTTAAAGTGCCGTCTTCGGACAGCAATTTTCCTTTTACAATCTCATTGTTGAGCAGTTCTTTAATCAGCAGGTCGAACTTTGCCCCTTTGGGCAGTTCGCTTGGAAAAAGCGGCGCTGCATATCCATCATTGTCAAGCATTCGTCTCGTGGAGAATATAGACACGGCACCGCTAACGGCCTCTCCAAGCCCAAGTTCCAAAATGGTTGAGCGCAGCACTTGTATTGAATTTCGAGAGAGTAGGTTTTGTCCTTCAACCACAAATAATACGTCATATTCGGATGAAGGAAATCGTTTTGCTACCTGTTCATAGCGTTTAAAATCATCACTATTGCTGCGAAACAACTCGCTCAATGAATCATCGACGGAAATTTTTGAAACACCGGTCATTGCCAATATTGAAACAGCAATTATGACAAGCGCTGAAATGACGGGCCTTACTAAAGCCAGCAATCCAAGTTTCTCAATCCCAAACGAAAACCATAGAGAATTTTCTGATTTAGGGCTTTGAGGCATTATTCATGCTCCGTCAAGGAATTTGGTTTGACTAACAGTCCAGACCCAGGGTTGAGTCGGTGAGATGATTCATGACTTATTTTGAATCCATTATAAGGCGAAATCAAGAGCCAAGCTGACGCAATAACGGCAGGGAACCAATTAGAGAATCAGGGTAACATATATTGCGTTGATTACAGGGATTTATTTCCGCATTTTTTATAGGCAGACCTCGCATCTTGAGGTCTGCCAACTGATATTGTTACAATTATTTGCTGTCGCGGCGTTCTCTATAACGATGTCCGTATGAACGATTGCGACGATAATGTCGGTGGCCATAATGATTTCGGCGATACTGATGACGCCGATATTGATGATGGCGTCCATATTTATGTCGGCGGTAATTATATTGATTTGGGAAAATGGAAAACCCATATCGGGAATAGTGTCGGGATCTGTATCCGTAGTCCGAATAGGGCCGATAATAGGACCTGTAATAGGGAAAGGCATCATATCCGATTGAGAAGGTCGGTTGGCCGTAGTCCATTCCAAAGTAAATGCGGGAACCAGCAGAAGCGGAGTGGATATTCACCAGACCAATCAGCGAGAGAGTTGCTGCAAATATTGAAAGTCTTTTAGACAGTTTCATGGCTTATCTCCTTGGTTGAATTTGCCCCAACGAGTGCCTCATTATATCGCGAATATTGGCGAGTTATTCTCAATTAGTGTCACGATTTTTTGTCAGCCTATGGAAAAGCCGATATAAACGAAACCGGCCACTAGCCACCAGCCAGGTTAACTCCCTGAAATCATCGTAATTTTTGTGCATGGTCAATTATTTGACCACATGTAGATTTTTTGAATAAGCAAAAGCTATTTGATCGCGACAATC
>JAJRQF010000104.1 GCA_024280375.1 Alphaproteobacteria bacterium
GCCGTCGTTGCAGCGGAGCGTCTTTTTCAGTCTGTTGCGTTAAAAAGAAAGGGCGCGGTTATCCCCACGCCTCTATTCCCGCTGGCTCATACATTGAGAGTGCCCTTTGAGTCAAGATATATTGGCTGGAATTTGGCAGAAGTTTGGCGTCCATATTCTGCAAATAATATATCCCTCATCAATCAGAGTTGATTGGCGTGATTTATGCGCTTACAAAACTGTGATGAGGCTCACCGCATCGTGAGTAGCAGTTGAGATGGGAATTTAGTACATCCACGGCAACGAAAGAGATGTGTTATTATGAAAAATTCAGTAATCAAAGTTCTTGGGTTGGCAGCTATTATGATGATGCCATTGGGCGGTCATATGATGAATGTGGCCAAGGCAGATGGTTATACGCCTAAAGCGGTGGTGGAAATGTTCACCTCGCAGGGTTGTTCTTCATGCCCTCCGGCTGACAAAATTATGGCTGGCTATGCAAGTAACAAAGATATTTTGTCGCTTTCCTGGCACGTGGATTACTGGAATTATCTTGGCTGGAAAGATACTTTTTCCAAGGCGCAATTCACCGATCGGCAACGGCGTTATGCCACCGGTTTGAAGGAACGTCAGATTTATACACCGCAAGCTATCGTTAATGGCCGCGATCATACCGTTGGCTCGCGTAAGGGCAAGATTGATGGGATGATGAAAGGCTTTAGCTCCGGTAGCAAAGGTCTGAGTGTGCCGATTTCAGTGAAAGTGACTAAGGATCAGATGCAGATCAGGGTTGCTGGCAGCGCATCGTTAAAAAATCACCCGACACTTTATATGGTTTATTATAATCGTTCTGAAAAAGTGAAAATTGAACGCGGAGAAAATCGCGGCAAGACAATTGTCTATCATAACATCGTGCGCGAAACCCAGATGCTTGGCATGTTGAAGGCCGGTGCGATCTCGGTTGATCTGCCGCTTTCAGAAATTAAACGTGCGGGTTATGATTCGTGCGCCATCCTGCTGCAAGAAACAAATGCGGACGGAAGCCCCGGCGCTATAATTGGCGCGTCGGTGGTGGATAATTTAGGGGCTTGATTTTTGTTTCTCTCAGCCTCCGGCTGAGCGACCGTTCGCGGGCTGGCAATTTGGCTTTATTGTCGTTCGCTTGCGCGAGCCTGCCCTCGGGCTTGACCCGACGGGCGCGCTTACTCGAATGCCAAATTATTGCCCTGCCACGGAGGGGCATAATCTCGCTCACACCAGATGCGCTTTGCGCATCGGCTCCGCGAGGGCGCCAGAATGCTGGCGGCTCGCTCTTCGCTCGCCATACGGTAAACTTTTTTAAAGTTGGCGACTTAGCGTTTAATCCAATTATTCTAAACTCAACGTATTGCGAGTGCAGAGCGAGCCGCTGCTTATGCAGCGCACCTCGTAGGCCGCAGCGTTAGCTGCGAACAGCCGTGAGAGAATAATTCTTAATGGTTTAAATCTTGCGCATCGCTTATCTGATATTCATATTTTGCGCTTCACTTCGTTCAACGTGCAATATGAATTGATGCTCCACGTGCGATTTTAACTAGGGCCTAGGCCCTAATACATATGCTGGCCGCCATTGATTGATATGGTTGAGCCGGTGACGAAATTACTGTCCTCGCGCACCAAAAACCATACCGCACGGGCGATTTCCAGCGGATCACCCAACCTGCCCACTGGAATGTTGGCAACGATTTTTTCAAGCACGTTTTCTGGCACGGCTGCCACCATATCGGTTGCCACATAGCCCGGTGCCACCGCGTTGACCGTTATACCAAAACGCGCGCCTTCCTGCGCCATTGCTTTGGTCATGCCAATAACGCCGGCTTTAGCTGCGCAATAGTTGACCTGACCGTATTGGCCGCCCTGTCCATTGATGGAGGAAATATTGACGATGCGGCCGAATTTCTGCTCCAGCATTGGTTCCCATACGGCCTTGCTCATCGAAAACACGGAAGAGAGGTTTGTCTGGATCACAGACATCCAGTTCTCATAACTCATGCGTTTCAAGGTGCCATCGCGGGTAATGCCGGCATTGTTAACCAGCACCGAAATTGCGCCATGTTCGGCGGATATTTCCCCGACGGCTTTTTGGCAGGCATCAAAGTCCGCCACATCCCATTGATAGGTTGGAATGCCGGTGTCGGCGGTGAAGGCTTTGGCTTTTTCCACGTTGCCGCCATAGCCGGCGATTACATAGTAACCGCGGTCTTTCAGCAGTTCACAAATGCCTTTGCCGATACCCCTTGTTCCACCTGTTACAAGTGCAATACGGTTTGTGCCTTCTTCATTCATGATCATCTCCCATTCGCGGTTACAAAATTTTCTGGTTTGATATAGTTATTTTTAAAATCAGTTCCATCATTACTTGTGAGGTTAGAATGCTCAAGGGAAAATCTGCAATTATTACGGGATCAACCAGCGGCATTGGTCGTGGTATCGCAACCATGCTTGCGCGTGAGGGTGCAGATGTGATGATCAACGGGTTTGGCGATAAGGCCGAAATTGAGGCGTTGAGGCAGGAGCTTGCCAAACTTTGCGGCGGCACATGCCTTTATTCCCCTGCCGATATGATGAAACCTGCCGAAATTAAAGACATGGTCGATCAGGCGGAAAGTGCCTTTGGCAGCGTTGATATTGTTGTTAATAATGCGGGCATTCAATTTGTTGCGCCGATTGAGGAATTTCCGGTTGATAAATGGGATGCAATCATCGCGATTAACATGAATGCCGCGTTCCATACCATCCGTCACACACTTTCTGGCATGAAAGCGCGCGGCTGGGGGCGGATTATCAATCTTGCCTCGGCCCATTCGCTGGTGGCTTCGCCTTACAAATCGGCCTATGTGACCGCAAAGCATGGGCTTGTCGGTATGACCAAGACGGTGGCGCTGGAATGTGCGCAGGATGGAGTGACGGTGAACGCAATTTCGCCGGGCTATGTGATGACCCCGCTGGTGGCGGGTCAAATACCTGATACGGCGCGCGCGCGAGGCATATCAGAGGAAGATGTCATTCAAAATGTCATGCTGGCCAGGCAACCGACCAAGCGTTTTATCTCTATTGAAGAGGTTGCCGACACGGCAAAATTTCTGTGCTCCAGTGCCGCAAATTCAATAACCGGTGCTAATATTTCCATTGATGGCGGCTGGACTGCGGCATAAGTTCTTATGTGGCTGTTCATTCGATCTTGATCTGCAAAGCTTAAGGTCGAAAAATTCTCTGCTCAGTGAGGATCGAATGAATGCCATAAAATGCCTATCCGCCGAAGAATCCGGTGAATGATGAGAACATTCCATCATCGGTTAGATTGGCAAAACTGGTTCCCTTCATCATTACTGAGCCGTCTGCGCTTAACATGTCCCAGTGGGCGAGCGTGAATTTATGGTGTTCAAATGCATCGGTAATTACGAACCGCCCACCTGGGATATCTTTTTGAAACTGTCCTATATGATCTGAAAATGCTGCTCTACCGGATATTGATACATTCGGGTCTGTATAAATTACATCCAGCGTTGCAACTTCAGCCAGACGTTCATCGCGATCATCTTTTGCCATAGACCAGAATTCTGCATACTGTTCCCATTTATTTTTAATCATGTTGTTGTCCCTGTTAATTGATTGATTTCATCGTTGATAAGAGTGCACAATTGTTCTTTTGGGCGGCCAAATCGTACTAGCACCAATATTCCCTGGTAAAATGCCAGTAGTTTAGCTGCTGAATGGGTGTGCAGCCGGGCGGCTTGCGAACCTGCCAAAATATTTTGCCCGCGCAACAATCGATCGATAGCCGTTTGAAATCCCTTCTCGAGTATTTCAAATCCTTCTTTGATACCGGGTTGTGAACCAGAATTTATGGGTCCAAATTCCACAGCACTATTGGTCAACAGGCAGCCATGTGGTTGGTCGTCTGAATAATCCAACAAAGACAGAAAAAGAGAAAGGATGCCCTCTTCAGGCGGGTTGGATTCCAGATGTTCTTTTACGCGTTGGCGTACCACGACATTGTTATAGTGGTTAAGTACGCTGGAAAATATTGCATCTTTACCACCAAAACTGTTGTAGAGGCTGCCCGATGAGAGGCCGGTAGCATGCTCCAGAGATTTGATTGTTGTTCCTGCATATCCATGCTGGCGGAACTCGCGCATTGCGCTGAGCAATACCATGTTGTTGTCAAATTCGGCATTTCTTGGCATGCTGACTCCATTATAAAACAATCATTTTAAAATAAGCGTTTTATAATGATTGTCAAGGCTACTGTGTCGATGGTCCCTAATTTTGTAGGTTGGGGCCAAACTCCAATTATTTCGTTCTGTAAGTTTTGGGTTTTTGCGCGAATTATTTCCGACTGACTCAAGTTGAATTGATAGCCGTTTTTAATTCGCCACCGATTGATTGGCCGCAATAAAAAGCAATTGACAAAAATTAAGTTAGTGATTACTTACTAATTAATTGAGCAAAATAAACGGGGAATTTTTATGAAAAAGACGTGTAAACTTTGTTGGGGTGTCAGTGTCCTATTGTTGGCTGGGATTCTGGCCATGGGCTATATGTTTGTTATTCGAGGTAATGTAACGGAGAGTGCTGATGGTCGTACCGCTATTATTCTTCAGCCTGGCGAACGTGACCTTGTATTAGCAGAAATGCGGGCCTTTCTTGAGGGTGTTCAGACAATCACCGAAGGTTTGGTGGAGGGTGATATGAATTCTGTTGCTGACGCTGCCAAGAAAATTGGCATGGCCAATGCCGCTGGTGTTCCGGTGACGCTGATGGCCAAACTGCCGCTTGAGTTCAAGACACTCGGCATGGCGACCCACAAAGCATTTGATGCGCTTTCACTAGAGGCGACGGATATGGGGGACGGGAAAAAGGTTCTGGCGCAAATGGCTGAAATATTGAACAATTGTACAACTTGTCATTCAACCTATCGGCTTGAATCTGCGAGCAAAAAATAGAGAGCCGGTTATATTATGGCATCTGAAAACCATAGGCCCAAACTTGCAATTTTAGCAGGAGTTGTCGCCATTGTATTTGGCGCGGCAACCCTGTTTTCAGGTGGCGCAGTTGTATTGATCGATGGGCCGGCCAGGGCGGCGGCGGGGAATTATATTCCCTTTGTCGTGTGGTTCAATTTCCTTGCCGGTTTTTTCTATATAATCGCCGGTATTGGTCTGTTGCTTTGGAAAAAATGGGCCGTTCATCTTTCCGCATTGATTGCGCTCTCTACAATTCTGGTCTTCGCATTATTGGGCATCTATATCGTGCAAGGGAATGCATACGAAATGCGAACAGTTGCCGCGATGGTTCTCCGCAGTACAATCTGGAGCATTATTGCACTCTACAGCTGGAAGGCCTGGAAAGCGGCTTGAATGGATTGATTAAAGGCGGGCAATACCCGCCTTTTGGAATTTGAGTTTTTTTGCAAACTGCTAGAAATATATTGCACCGACGGCTTTGCGTTTTAGTTCTTCGCGGGTGTATCCGGCAGAATGGATGGCCTTGTCGCCAAGGTTGAGCAGTGTTGAATAGACAAGTTTATTAGCCTGTCTTTGACGTCCTTCGATCACGCTGCGACCAAATTTTCTAAAAACTGACATTGAATGTTCCTTCCGAAGGATGATTAGAAATTCATGCAACGGAGATAGGTCAGGGCAAGGCGAGGCACAATGTCTGCTAAATCAGACCACCCATGCGCACGGTGCAAAGCTTGCAGTTTTGGTATTAAGGTCTTGGGGTTAAACCCGCTCCATGGCAATGGCGATACCCTGGCCCACACCAATGCACATGGTTGAAAGCGCCAGTTTGCCACCGGTTTCAATTAGTTCAAGAGCGGCAGTGCCGGTAATACGTGCGCCAGACATGCCAAGCGGATGGCCAAGCGCAATCGCGCCGCCATTGGGGTTTACATGATCTGCATCATCGGCAATGCCCAATTGACGCAAGGTTGCGAGCCCTTGTGCTGCAAAGGCTTCGTTTAATTCAATCACGTCAAAATCTTTAAGTGAAAGACCCAGCCGTTTGCATAATTTTAGGCTGGCGGGGGCGGGACCGATACCCATAATACGCGGGGGGACGCCAGTGGTTGCGCCACCCAAAATGCGAGCAACCGGTGTGAGGCCGTGGCGATTGGCAGCCTCTTCGCTGGCAATTATCAGCGCGGCCGCGCCATCATTGACGCCAGATGCATTGCCCGCAGTTACGCTGCCGCCTTCGCGGAAGGGTGCGCGCAATTTTGCCAGTGATTCAAGGTTTGCATCGGCCCTTGGATGTTCGTCTGTTGATACAATCAACGGGTCTTTTCGGCGGCGCTCAATAGAAATTTCGACGATCTCTTTGGCAAGCCTGCCTGACTTTTGCGCAACGGCGGCTTTTTGTTGCGAGCGATAGGCAAAGGCATCCTGATCTTCGCGCGAAATATTGTAGTCCTCGGCAACATTTTCGGCAGTTTCAGGCATGGAATCCACCCCGTACTGGGCCTTCATGAGCGGGTTGATAAAGCGCCAGCCGATGGTTGTGTCATAAACCGCATTGGCGCGGGAGAAGGCTTGCTCAGCCTTTGGCATGACGAAAGGCGCGCGCGACATGCTCTCCACCCCGCCAGCGATTGCCATGTCAATTTCACCGGCCTTAATGGCGCGCGCGGCGGTGAAAACCGCATCCAAGCCAGAGCCGCAAAGCCGGTTTAGAGTGACAGCTGGCACATCAGTGGGTAGCCCTGCCAAAAGTGCCGACATGCGCGCCACATTGCGGTTGTCCTCACCGGCCTGATTGGCGCAGCCATAATAAACTTCGTCCAATTGCTGCCAGTCTACATCCGGGTTTCTTTCCATCAGAGCTTTAATCGGGGCGGCGCCCAAATCGTCCGCACGCATGGTGGAAAGGCTGCCGCCAAAGCGGCCGATTGGAGTGCGAATATAATCGCAAATATAGGCTTCAGTCATTATCGGCTTTCTTCAGTTCAATAGCGCAGGATTTTTGCTTATCATTTTTTATTGACGCTTGACCAGTGCGGCAAAATTTTCATGCTTTGGAAAACGAAAATGTTGCTGTATTTGTAAATTAGACCCCGGCCTGCCTGAAAGGTGTTGCATGGAATTAATCGCTAATATCTCAACCCTATTTACTGAACTACCCTTTTGTGGGCGCATAATGGCGGCCTCAGATGCAGGTTTTGAAGGGGTAGAAGTCCAATTTCCTTACGGAGAAAACCTCGACAATATCCAAAGCGTCTGTGCGAAATATCAGATGCCGGTTGAGCTGATCAATTTGCCCGCAGGCAATTGGGATGCAGGTGATGTGGGGCTTGCGGCCCTACCGGATCGGCAGGAGGAATTCCTGCGGGCAATGGAGTTGGCGCATCAATGGGCGCAAGGGCTTGGGGTAAAAAAGGTCAATATTTTATCTGGCAGGGCAGAGGGGCATGCACATAAAGCCATGTTTAATATGCTGGTTGAAAACCTTGTGCGGGCCGCGGAATATTTTGCCGAAATCAATGTCGAAGTGCAGCTTGAAGTTATCAATGTGCTTGATGTGCCTGGTTTCTTTGCCGGTGATCTGGAAACAGGCCTGAGGGCCGTCGAAAAGGCCGATCATCCGAATTTGAAACTACAATTCGATTTCTATCATATGGCCCGTCTTGGACATAATCTGGAAGAGGCGATCAACCAGGTTGGGCCGTTAATTGGCCATGTGCAATTTGCCGATGCACCCGGTCGCCATCAGCCGGGAAGTGGAGATATTGATTTTGCCGCGGCCATTCATGCCTTGAAGCAGGTGGGGTATGACGGGGCAGTTTCAGCTGAATATTTCCCTGTGGGTGCAACGGCTGAAACGCTCGATTGGATTGGCGAATTCAAGGTGTTGCTGGCAGACAATTGAACCTAAATCTGAATAAACAAAAACATTTTGATAGTTTATCTTGTCTTGTTAATCCATGCGGGTTATTTGGCTTTGGTGATTGCCTTTGGGTGATCAAAGGAGAGGTGCCAGAGTGGTCGAATGGGGCGGTCTCGAAAACCGTTGAGCTCGCGAGAGTTCCCAGGGTTCGAATCCCTGTCTCTCCGCCATACTTGATCTCACGACAATCGCTGACACGTTGTGCCTGCTCTAGTCTCCGATGGGGCGGGCTGACCGCCCGGCAGCACTTGTGCTGCTATGACTGAAGTTCGAAGTTTCACCCTCCAACTCCGCCAAATCATATCTCACGACAATCGCTGACACGCTGAGTCCGCCCATGCATACCCCTTCGACAGGATTGGAAGGAGTTTGCATCTCTATCAATTTGGAGGTCTCTATCGAAAAAGCTATATTTAACTTGAACTATTCCTAATAATTGTTTCTGATTGAATCTTTCAAAATTCACCCCATATCTGACAAGCGATTGATTGAAAGGAATGATTATGCCTGATTTAACCAGTTTTCCGATCACCCAAAAATGGCCTGCCAAAAACCCGCAGATCATACAATTATATTCACTGCCAACGCCGAACGGTATTAAAGCTTCTGCCATGCTGGAAGAGATTGGTATTGCTTACGAACCTCATTTGGTTGATTTTGGTAGCAGCGATCAAATGACACCTGAATTTATTTCACTCAACCCCAATAATAAAATTCCGGCGATCATTGATCCCGATGGCCCGGGCGGCAAACCTTTGGGTATATGGGAATCGGGTGCGATATTAATTTATCTGGCTGAAAAATCCGGCCAACTGCTTTCAAACGATCCGGTGGAGCGGATAGAGACCCTTCAATGGCTGATGTTCCAGATGGGTGGCATTGGCCCGATGTTTGGCCAATTTGGCTTTTTTCATAAATTTGCCGGCAAGGAAATCGAAGACAAACGACCGTTGGAGCGATATCGCGATGAGTCCATTCGGCTGCTTGGTGTATTAGATGGCCAACTTGCCAAGGGCGATTATCTGGTTGGAAATAAATATTCAATTGCGGATTTGTCAATTTGGCCTTGGATTAGTGCGATGACCGGGTTTTATGAGGCCGGTGATCTGGTTGGAATTGATAATTTCAAAAATGTTCAGGCATGGGCAAAACGGTGCATGGAACGCCCTGCAAGTCAGAAGGCCGTTCATATTCCGGCCCGGGCTTAAGGATAAATGCCTGGCGGTATGTTTAGCTATTGAGCGAGAATACCGCCAGAGCGACAACCAAAAGCATGGCCGTCGCCATTGCTATATTAATCTTGAACTGGGTTGCCGGTTCAAGGTTCATCCGCTCAACCATGCTGCCTGCGATTAGCCAAAGCAGGTGAATAGGCACCCATATTGCATTTAGAATTGCGAACTTGATCACGGTTTCAACAGCGAGATTTTGCGGTAGAAAAGCAAAGCCAGTAAACAATGTGGTGTTAACTGCATAGGCTTTTGGATTGATGATTTGCAGCAGGATGCCTGCAAATACTCCCGGCTGGCTTTTTGCTTCAATGAAAGCAATTTTACTCCCGGCAAAACCGATGCGAAAGGCGAGATAGAGTAAATAAATCACAGAGAGAACAAGTAGAATATTGCGCACTGGAGGAAGCGCAAAAACAATTGCAGCCAGCCCTGAAACCACACTTAGTGCAACCATATTTGTGCCGATAAACAGGCCAAAAACATATTTAAGCCCCGGTTTAGCGCCAAAGGCGGCACCGACGCCCGCGGTCGACAATACGCCAGGGCCAGGTGTGATTAGTAGTAAAAATACAGCCAGGGTAAATGACAACAAAGCCTGTATCCGATGTGAATGGTGAAAGTGGAAAGTATCTGGAACCTGCATGGTAGTATCTTAGCCTGGTTCCGTCCAGCCGCCTTTGCGATTGGAAAGCCTGTGACGGGGTGTTGCGCAAAAAATCCAGAAAATTGCGCAAAATGCCTATCATGGATTTGCATTGCGGGTTTAGCCTTCTGATTTTATGGGAGGAAGTCAGATGGCTCTATCGGGCAATCGGGATGTATTTATCACCTGTGCTGTCACCGGTTCGGGCGATACGGTGGCGCGATCTGAAAAGGTGCCGGTGACCCCAAGTGAAATCGCCGATGCGGCCATTGAGGCGGTGAATGCCGGGGCGGCGATTGCCCATATTCATGTGCGCGATCCGAAAACCGGTGCGCCCTCTCGCGACCCCGCATTGTTTGCTGAAGTGGTTGAATACATCAAACAAAGTGGGGTGGATGTGGTTTTGAACCTGACGGCGGGGATGGGGGGTGATCTGGTGATCGGCTCGGCTGAAAAGCCCCTGCCGTTAAACGTGCGGGAAACTGACTTGGCGGGCGCTACCGAACGGTTGCAACATGTGGCCGATCTGCTGCCTGAAATCTGTACGCTGGATTGCGGCACGATGAATTTTGGCGAGGGTGATTATGTTATGACCAACACCCCTTCAATGCTGGAGGCGATGGCGGTGCAAATTCTGCACCTTGGAGTGCGCCCGGAAATCGAGGTTTTTGATACGGGCCATCTGGAACTTGCCAAATGGCTGAAATCAAAGGGCCTGATTGATGACCCGGTCGTTGTGCAGCTTTGCATGGGGATCGCTTGGGGTGCGCCAGATGATATGACCAGCTTTAATGCGCTGGTGCAAAATATGCCCGATGGTTGGATTTTTTCTGCATTCTCCATTGGTCGAAACGAGCTTCCCTATGTGGCGATGGCAGCCCTTGCCGGTGGTAATATTCGCGTTGGGCTGGAGGATAACCTTTGGCTTGCTAAGGGTCAGCTTGCCACCAATGGTGATTTGGTATCGCGCGCCGTCACAATCGCCACCTCAATGGGTTACAATATCCTTTCGCCTGCGGAAGTTCGCGAAAAGCTGAAACTGCAAAAAAGGTGGGGATGATGGGTGCTTCTTCAAATCATATCGCCATTATTGGTGGCGGGGTAATTGGCGGTGGCTGGGCGGCACGACTGATTGAGAACGGGTTTGAGGTTAGGATTTTTGACCCCGACCCGGATGCGGAGCGCAAGATTGCCAACGTGCTTGAAAATGCATCTATTGCTTACAAAAACCTCAGCGATATGCCCCGCCCAAAACCGGGCGAAGTTGTCTATTGCAAGTCAATTAATCAGGCTGCGGAAAACGCCCTGCTGATAATAGAATCGGTGCCGGAACGAATTGAGATAAAGCGGGCAGTATATCGGGAAATTGAGCAATCTGCGCCAGCTAATGCGTTGATAACTTCATCGACTTCCGGCCTGCTGCCCTCTGATTTGCAGGCTGAACTTTTGCACCCGGAAAGACTGCTGGTCGCGCATCCGTTTAACCCGGTCTATTTATTGCCGCTGGTTGAGCTTGTCGGGGGCAAAAAAACCAGTCCGGACAATATCGAACGGGCGAAGGGCTTTTTCAAAAGCCTTGGAATGAAGCCTTTGCATGTGCGCAAGGAAATCGAAGCCTTTATTGCGGACCGGTTTTTGGAGGCCGTGTGGCGAGAGGCCCTTTGGCTGGTTAAAGATGGAATTGCGACAACTGAAGAAATCGACGATGCCATTCGATTTGGCTTTGGTTTGCGCTGGGCGCAAATGGGCCTGTTTGAAACCTATCGGGTGGCCGGTGGCGAGGCAGGCATGAAGCATTTCATCCATCAGTTTGGCCCCTGCCTGAAACTGCCCTGGACCAAATTGATGGATGTGCCGGAACTTGATGATGAACTGGTGGAGCAGATTGCAAATCAGTCGGACGCGCAATCAGGCGCCTATTCAATCCGAGAGCTGGAACGCATTCGCGATAATAATCTCGTTGGCATTCTAAAGGCGCTCAAAGCCAATGATTGGGGGGCAGGTAAAACCCTTGCCGATTATGAAAGAGGCCTAATTCAAGATGCTGTCGAATAACAGTTTCAAGCCTTTTTCCTTTGCCTTTTTACTAACAGGCAGGTCTATTTTAGGCGCTATTTTTTCGATCGCAATTTCTTCTGTAGTTTTAGGTTTTACGGCTACTGATGCATTGCGGCGCGGGTTTTGTTTTGGCACCGGAATATTTCCAGTTATGTTTAGATCAATATCTTCTTTCGGTGGTGTGTTGAGCGGTGTGGGTTCGGGCTCCAAAGGTTCTGTATTGGTGTTTTCAGAACCGGTCAATTGATTGAGCAATGCGCCAATAACTTTTTCTGTGCCGCTGTTATTGCTGTCATCGCCCGGTTTTTCCTTATTGTCCAACAGGCCTTTAATAACCTTGCTGACGGTTTTGGATGTGCCTTTTCCTGCAATCTTATCGAGCTTTTCTAAGTTGAGTTTTTCCTTGGCAAGTTTCGCAATATCCAGTTTTCCCTTGCCGAGATCTTTCAATTTAAGCCCTTTGATGTTTAGTCCCAGTTTGGAAAGCGAATTAAGTGCGGCTTGTGGGTTTTTTAAAACCTCACTCAGATCTGGATAGACCCGCGGTCTGCTTAAAGGGCCGTTGATGATCAACGGGATGCCCAGGCCTTTCACGTCAAAATCGCCACCCTGACCGGCTGCAGAGGCCACCACGCGCGGATTAAGCCGCATATTGATGCTTTCTTCGCCGAGATTTACGATGCCCGCGCCATCCATTCTGACCAGCGGCCCTTGCAATTTTATATCGTTGGTGGTGGCAATGCCTTTGTCGATTGTGAAGGATAGACCGAGCTCGGTGAATGTGGTTTTCTCGCGGCTATCTTCTTTAAAGCCACCGCTTAGTATGGCTGATAGATTGTTGTATATTTTGGCGATATTTATGCCGCGAATGGCCCCATCGGCAAATTGAGCCTTGGAATTACCGGCTAGTGATTTGGCAAATTGGCTGCTTGTTGCACCGGAACCTTTGATTGATAAGTCGGCGTTGAGTTTGCCTTCCAGACGTTTGAATTCAGCCGCATCGCGGAACAATGGCAATGCATCAATGCCTAAGAGTTTTGCCTCTGCCGAAATGGCCGCAATAGATTTTGAACCATCGGCAGTAACATTGGCCACAATTGACCCATTGTAAAAAGGGGTTTTGGACAGCTTGAACTTCGCAATGCCGTTTTTTACCACCAGTGTGGTTTTCAACGGCCCGGCGGTGACTTTGCCATAGCGAATATTTGTGGCGCTGAGTTTGATATTTGCATCGAATTTAGTCAGCCCGGAAATGTCAATTTTTGTATCTGTAGAACGGCTGCCTTTGGTGTTTGATGTGGCAGTGGTTCCGCCCGTCAGAGCTGCTATGTCCAGTGTTTGAAATGCCAAATCCGTATTTAGCGATGGTTTGCCTTTAAGGCTAATTGAACCTGAACCATTGGCTTGAATTCCGTTGAGTGAAATTCTGGCCTTGGTGAATTCAAATTTGTCGTTATTGAGTTTGACGTTCCCCATATAGGAAAATCTTTTCAGATCGTTGTTCTGCTTTTGGCCAAGCCATGCCAACATATTGCCAAGAGATTTGATTGTGACTTTTGCGCGTCCGTTGATGGTGCCATTAGTGCTGACGGTGCCGGAATAGTCTGCGACGAGTTTATTGGAATCGAATGAAATAGTTACTGGCCCAGACCCATTCTTGATAAAATTATGGGGGGTGATCAAACTGTTAAGCCGGATTGCCTCGCCGTTCCAATTCATCCTTGCCTTGATATCAACGGGTTTTTGGGCATTCTTGATAATGGCAACAACATTCAGTGCAGAAATTCGTTTGGCGGAAGGCCCTGTGCCAAATTCTCCCAATGCGGGAATTATCGCCACGCCGTTGGAAATGCTTGCTGATCCGGCAAGGTTGAAACTGTCTTTAATGGATTTTGCATCAAGTCCTCTGAATGCATAACCAATATTAAGCCCAACTTTGCCAGTTAAAGGAATTTGTGCGTTGGCGAGTTTAGACAAGCTGCCAATATCAAGGCGTGAGGCGGAAACACTACCCTGAACGCTTGGCTTTGGATCGCCCAGTTTGGCGATGACCTTTGCCGATATTTGGCCATTGGCAATTTTGGCATTGCCCAAATTAATTTTTAGATCACCATCGCGAAGGTTGACCTGCAGATTAATCTTGCGAATATTCGCCCCATCCATGGAAAACCGGTCGATGATGATGGCAATGTCTGCATCCATTTCCAGCAGCGGCCCGAAGTCAATGGTTTTGGAAGCTGAGGATTCATTATCTGGTTTTGGCGTAGGCGGCGGGCGGGCGTTTGAGACCCTTTCAATTAGTCCAAAATCAACATTCTGCGCTTTTATTGCCAGATTAATATATGGTCTTTCTCCCGGTTTATAGGTTAAATCCAGCTTGAGCGGTTGTCCAAGACTGGCCAGTGCACCATCGGATAGTTGGTAGGAGCCATCCTGAGTTAACTGGATTTTTCCGCTGATGGTTAGATCTGCAAGGCCTGGATGCGGTGCCGGCATCATTTTTAACGCAATGTTTACCTGTGATGGTTGACGCGTGAGGATGGGCCTGAGCGCCTCCAGTTTTATGGTCGATGAAATTTGCTGGTCATCTATTAACGCGCTGAATTTGATATTGATTTCACCATCCAGACTGGGTGCCAGCAGAGTTGTGTTGATGTTTGAAATCGTGCTTTCGCTGCCATCTGCGGATATTGAAATAAATTTACCATTGGTAATTTCAAATCGCTTCAAGGAAAGTTTTTCAAGCCAGGTGACGGCTGTTGCAAACGGGTCGTTCAAATTTCCCAATTCGCTGTTTGTCGAGGGCGAGGTTTGTCCGGCTTCGGCAGTATTTATAGTAATCTCGGGCCTGGTCAGACTTAGGCCGATAATTTCGAGGTTTCCAGACAGAAGCGGCGCTAGTTTTACGCCGGAGACAATTTTATCAATGGCAACAGAAAAGTCGCCGTTGGAAGATTGAAGCTTTACGTTGTTTGCGACCAAACCAAAATCTGGAAATACAGAGAATTTTACCGGGCCGTCCAGGACAATCTGCAGGCCGCTCAAAGTTGAAATTTGTTTGGAAAACTGTACCCGCGCAGTGTCGGATGACAAGACGACCGGCAAAACAAATATCGAGCCGACCAACAATAAAAACAGCACAATTATGCTGAAAATCAGTTTTTTCATTTGCCCAGCCCAGTAAAAACGATTCAGTCCTGCCAATAAATATCAGATTTTTCTGATTTTGCGAAATTGGTTGAAATGGTATTCAGATTCTGGATAATCTTAAGCAATACTCAAAATGCTTAAGAATCTATTAATGCGCTTGACTCTGGTTGCAGTGCAAATTATCATCAGGTAAAGATTGTATAAGTTGGGTTGGGGTAAAATGAAGTATTTGTTGAGCGCTTTGGTCGCCGTAAATTTGAGTATAGTATCTGGTGCGAGTGCGGCAGGTAATGAATTTAAGGGTTGCTCTTGTGTATCAGCCCCTTTGTTAACTTCAGGCCCTTTGTCAACTTCAGCGACAATTGGGCGAATTACCAGCGCTAAAGGCGAAGTTTTGTACACCGGTGCGCGCGGATATGAGAGCGGGAAATCTGGATCGCCATTAATCAGAGGTGCGCAAATTTCTGTTGGTGATAATGGATCTGCGCGTATTTCCGTAGGATCCTCCTGCAAGCTAAATATCGCGGCAAACTCAATTGTGAACATTCAACAACCCATTGGAAATTCGGGTAATATTTGTGTGAGAGTCTCCAGTCTCTATGACTCGTCGTCTGAGCTTGTTCAGACCGGATCGTCTACCCAAGCTGGTCCTAGCCTGCCGTTGTTGATTGTTGGTGGTGCGGTAGTTGCCGGTGCCGTTATTGTTGTGAGTGGGGGAAGTAGCTCAGCTAGCCCATGATACATTTATCGCTTACATATTGACTGTTTTGCCAGCTCCCTTCAAAGGTTGCCGGTTTAATTTTGATCCTGTCTGTCATTGAAATTATGCGGAATAGAATACCCATTCTGACAATTTTAATAATCAGTATTGTCTGATTGATTGAAGCTCTCTCTCTAAACGAATAGGTTTTGGGTGCTTCATTGCGATCTGGTGACTTCATAATTGCTTTATTAATTCTATGATATGTCCTAAATAGGGAATCTGGGTTTGACCATTCATTGGGCGCAAAAATTTAATGCAACATCGGCACATCGAAACAAGTAATTTACCTGCGCCTGTGGCATATGGTGTTCCGATTGGACACCAACCGGGGCCTGGATTTGATCCATTTCACGATGTGGACGAGGATGAAAATGTTGGTTTTGACCCGCTGCGGTTATTTTGGTTTGTCATTCATTATAGATGGTTGATCGCCGCATTTTTGATTGCTGGTTTTGTAAGCGGTCTGGCATTCTCTTTCCTGCAAACTCCGAAATTCAGGTCATCCGCAAAGATTGAGATACAGTCTGCCGGGGCAAAAATCATCCAGGACTTTGAAATTCTTTCACAGGGTGACAGCAAACGATTGTTTGAAACTGCTAAAGTGAAAATGAAATCGAGAGATTTAATCCGGCGTGTTATATTTAAGCTCAATCTAACCGAAAAGCCAGATTTTCTGGCACCGACGGCAAGTTTTTCAATTACCAACCTGTTCAAAAGAGCTTTTGGTACAACCGGCAATCTTGATGTAATGGAATTGCCGTTCGAGGAGCGGGAGCTCAAGGCATATAAAATAATTTTTAAAAACATATCGATAATTTTAATTCGAAATTCCAGTATCTTGTCGGTTGAATTTGCCCATGCAAATCCTGTCCTTGCCGCTGAGGTTACGAACCAACTGGTTAAAAGTTTTATCAATCAAAATGTTGATAAAAAAAGTGAAACCTCTGATCTGGCGCGGCAGTTTATTGAAGAGCAGGTGGGTGAAACCAAAAAGAAACTACAAACCTCTGAGCGGCAATTGGTGGCCTATGCACAGGAAGTCGGCATTACGGTCACGGGTGATGATGTCTCGCTGATTTCGGCAAATATTGCTGAAATTAACAAGGCTTTGTCAGGTGCTATTCAAACGCGTTTGACTGAAGAACGTTATAATCAGCAAATTATAGATGGTGATTCGGCCTCTTTGCCTGAGGTGTTTGCCAGTGATTCCATTCAGGCAACAAAGCAAAAAATTGCAGAGTTGAAAGCCACCTATCAAGAAAAGCTCGGCACTTTGAAGCCAGGGTTTCCCGAGATGCGTCGATTGAGTGCGCAAATTAATGAACTTCAAAAACAGGTGAGCTTTGAAATTACCGCAATCGCAAAATCGGTAAAAATTCGCTATCAGCAAATATTAGAGCGAGAAAAGGCGCTAAAGCGTGAACTGACGGAGCTGGAAAAAAGGCAATCAGCGTTTCAGAAAAAGAATATCAAATACACAATCCTGAAGCGTGAGGTTGATTCCAACCGAAAACAATTTGATTCACTAATTGATAAACTCAGCAAGATCGGCGTTGGTTCTGAAATTAAGACGTCGAATATTTCGATTGTTGAGAGCGCGATTGTGCCTGAATTTCCTTTTTCTCCTCGTAGGCTTATCAATCTGATTGCAGCACTCGGTTTGTTCGGCGCTCTGGCCGTTGCAACGATTTATGTTTTAGAATTAATGAACAATACATTTTCTGTACCGGACCAATTGGAAGATGAACTAAAAATTCCTGTCCTGGGTATAACACCGAAAGTAGACGAGGATAAAATTTCGGAATGGTTTAACACTCCCACTTCGCCATTGTCGGAGGCGCACCGAACCTTAAGAACATCTTTGCAGTTTACCGGCGTTGGTGAAAAGCTTCGAACTGTTCTTGTTACCAGTTCAGAGATGTCTGAGGGGAAAACGACGACAGCTTATAAATTGGCATCTGATTTTGCATCACTTGGTCGAAAAGTATTGGTGATTGATGCTGATATGCGTAAACCGCGCATGCACCGGGTATTTGGGACGGATAATGCTTTTGGTCTAAGCAATCTGCTTACCAATGTAATCCGATCCACCAATGTTACGGATCTATTTCGAACCACCGATAATCCGAATATCACCTTACTAACTTCTGGTACAATTCCACCGAATCCTGCCGACTTGCTCAGTTCCCAAAAAATGGGGCTGACGTTACATTATTGCGCCAAAAAATTTGATATGGTGATTGTTGATTCTCCACCGGTTATGGGCTTGTCAGACGCACCAATTCTGGCCCGGCAACTCGATGCGACCTTGCTGGTTGTCTCATCCAAACAAGTGACGCGGAAATCTGCAAAAAATGCGCTTTCACGGCTTAAATCAGCCGGTGCTAATGTGGTTGGCTGTGCATTTACTAAATTTGCGGTTGATCAACTGGATTACAACTACGCCTATCGGTATATGCAATATAATTATTATGCCTATGAAGACACTCAGAATGGGAATAATAGATTGGAAGACCAGGGCGCAGGTTCAGGTGCAGCGGCTTCTAAATCAGCCAGGGCTTCCAATTACGTCACAGCCCTTATCGAGCGTGTCTCTGGTCGCACAAATGCTTAAAGCATATCGCATTTAATTGTATTCAGCCGATATACATTACCTCATTGTTGCTGCATGTCATTTTCCCAAAATCGGTTTCCACTTTTGAGAGCCAGGCTTTTGGACGCGTTATGCACGCTCTCATTGCTACACTTGTTTACGTAACTCAAATTTTTGAATTTTGCCGGTTGAGGTTTTTGGCAACTCACCGAAATGGACCTGTTTGGGACATTTGAAACCGGCAAGATGTTTGCGGCAATGGTCGATAATTTCTGCTTCTGTGGCTGTTTTCCCCGGCTTTAACTCAATAAATGCGCAAGGGACTTCGCCCCATTTTGCATCTGGCTTGGCGACAACACCAGCGGCCATTACGGCATCGTGTTTGAACAGGATATTTTCAATTTCGACCGATGAGATGTTTTCGCCACCGGAAATGATGATGTCCTTAAGCCGGTCCATGATTTGAACATAGCCATCCAAGTGAGTAACCGCCAGATCTCCGGTATGAAACCAGCCACCAGAAAATGCGTCATCTGTGGCTTGTTTGTTGCGAAAATAGCCTTTCATTACTGTATTACCACGGATCATGATTTCGCCAATGGTTTTACCATCATCGGGAACCGGTTGCAGGGTTTCGCTGTCGGCAACCATTAATCCCTCAGTTACCGCATAGCGCACGCCCTGGCGCGCCTTGATTTCGGCCAGGGCATCGCCATCAATATCGCTCCAGCCGGGCTGACTGGCACATTCTACAACATGTCCATAGGTTTCGGTCAGTCCATAAACATGAGTGACTGAAAAACCGAGCGCTTCGATGCCGGCTAAAATGGCGCTAGGAGGCGGAGCGCCTGCGGTATAGGCGTGGATTGGCCAGTCAAACGGTTTTTTTTCTTCATCACTGGCATTGATCAACATGGAAAGAACAATGGGCGCGCACCCAAAATGGGTAACCCGGTGGTCAGAAATGGCCCTGTACATATTGGTGGCATTAACATTGCGAATGAGTACAGATGTGCCACCACATACGGCGAGCGACCAGCCATGGCACCAGCCGTTACAATGGTATAATGGTACGGTGTACATGTGCATGGGATGCAGCCCAAAGGGCCATGCGGCTGCAATGCCAACGGCCATAAGATAGGCGCCCCGGTGATGGCAGACAACGCCCTTGGGTTTGCCCGTCGAGCCTGATGTGTAGTTCAGTGAAATGGCGTCCCATTCATCATCCGGTAAAACCCATGGGAAAGTTGAACTGCCGGTCGCAATAAAAGTTTCGTAATCGGTTTCTCCCAGCCTTTCGTCATCCGTTGAGGCCTGTTCATTTTGCCGATCATCAATATCAATGATGATAAGTTCATTGTTTGCAAGTGTTGCGAGCGCCTGTTTTACGGCCGGTGCAAATTGTGTATCGGTAATCAGGACCCTGGCTTGTGAATGGTCGAGAATATAGGCAATGGTTGCGGGGTCCAGCCTTGTATTGATAGGGTTTAATACAGCACCTGCTGCTGCAATGCCAAAATGTGCTTCAAACATTTCCGGGATATTGGGCGCGATTATCGAGACCGTATCATTTTTGCCGATACCGCGTGCTGCCAATGCGGATGCAAGATTGGTTGCGCGCACGCGCACCTCTTTCCAGCTGTATTGCCGCGCGCCATAAATAACGGCCGGTTGGTTTGGATAAACATCTGCGCAGCGGGCTAAAAATGTCAAGGGTGTTAAAGATTCGAAATTCGCACTTTGTCGGTCCAGATCGGTGTCGAACGCACTTTTATCCATTGCTTTCTCCAAATGCCCTATTTTGAGGTTTCTGCCAAAAATTTCAGTTTCAACCTGAGACGATTTATTTACCAATGTTTGCCAGACTGGCGGAAATTTTCAAGATGGAGACCGCAATGAATTATAAGCTTCGACATATACGGCAGCCAGCATTGGTTCTTGGCCTCTGCCTGTTTTCGACAATTTCCCAGGCGGGGTCTATACAAATAATGGAACCAAGTACCTCTAAAATCGAAGTATTTGATACGACAGGCAGTGGCTCTATTGTACATTTGGGTGCTTCCAGCTCATCGATGATTGACGTTATTGGTAGTCACAAGGTTGTCGCCAAAACGCAGCCAATGGCTGAAAAAATAATGCCTGATGTGATGAAAGTAATTTCTACAAAGCCCAAACTTCCAATTGTTTCGGTCAATGAAATTCGGAAGAAGTAGGCTCAGAGCGTTTCATCAGGTTACCGCAGATTTTTGCTTGAAGCGCGGATCGCGCCAGATTTCGGTTTCCAGGATGTCTTTTAATATGGCTGCTGCATCTGCTACATTTTGAAAACTTATATATAGAGGCGCAAAGCCAAACCGCATAATATTGGGTGTGCGAAAATCTCCCACAACGCCGCGTTCAATCAGGGCCTGAATGATTTCATAGCCAGAATCATGCGTTAGCGATATCTGGCTGCCTCGACTTTCGGCTTTTGCCGGGCTGGCGAGGCCTACGCCATATTCTTCGGCAAAATTCATGACTTCGCTCAAAAACAAGTCGGTTAAGGCCATGCTTTTTTTGCGGATTTCGCGCATGTCATATTGGCGGGTTAACTCCAACCCCGCCTGCATGGCCCGAAATGACAAGATTGGCTGTGTCCCACAAAGAAACTTTCGAATGCCGGGATCAGGGCTGTAACTTTGATCAAATGCAAAGGGGGTTTGATGTCCCCACCAGCCGGAAAGAGGTTGTTGCACATCTGCCAGATGTCTGTTGGCGCAGAAAATGAATGCAGGCGAACCTGGCCCCCCATTCAAATATTTATAGGTGCAGCCAACGGCAAGGTCGACATTATGCTGATTTAGCTCGACCGGCATAATTCCGGCGCTATGGCAAAGGTCAAAAATGATGATGGCACCATTTGCCTGCGCATGTCGTGTGAGTGCGCCCACATCGCGGGTTTTGCCGGTTCGGTAGTCGACCTGATTAACCAATACAACGGCTGTATTTTCATCTATCAGCGTCTCAATCTCGGGGGCATCGACACCCTCGAGCCTGATGGTTTTTGATTGCGTGGTGCTGGCAACCCCTTCAACCATATAAAGATCAGTCGGAAAACTTGCGGCCTCTGCCACAATTACATTGCGCTCCGGCCGCAGTGAAAGAGCTGCATGGAGCGCTTTGAAAATGTTAATTGACGTTGTATCGCAGGCGACAACTTCGTCATTCTGTGCCCCAATTATATCAGCAATTACCGCGCCAGATTTTGATGGTAATTCGAACCAACCAGCAGAGTTCCAACTGCCGATAAGGTCTTGTGCCCATTCGCGGTGAGCCGTTTTTTCGATATCGGCAAATGCGGCCTTTGGAGCTGGGCCCAATGAATTGCCATCAAGATAAATTAAATCCTTTGGAAGGAAAAATTTGTCCTTTGCGTTTGCCAGTGGGTCCCGACTATCAAGTTCTTGGGCGATCGCTTGGGAGCGCTGATTTGTTAACATGGGAGTTTACCTGACCCGGGTAACAGCTGTGAGAAATAATTTTGAGACATATGATTGCTCAAAATCAAGTCAAAGGCCACCTTAATAATCAGGCAGGAATAAAATCTGAAATTTCTGTTACCGATGTTAAAAGTGGGCTCGATTTTTTAAACAGTGCCCGCTGCTCCAGATAGCTGGATTTGAAATAGGGATACCGTTTAAATATACCTTTTTCAGGATTGTTGGTGTCTGTGCGCATTAGAATTACGTTGAAATCCACATAGGGGAATTTGCGAAATTCGGACATTTCTTTTGCTCTAAATACTCTTTTGTAAAAGGCCACATGCTCAGGCCGGACTGTGAATACGCCATTATCAGCGTTAAAATACTGGGCTGCCATTATCGGCAGTCGCATCATAACCAGTGGCAATTCAGGATAAAGAGCAGAGCATTCAAGATTGGTCACAAAGCGGCTTGGGTCAATCAGGGTTTTGCCTTCGTCCAGCCATTTTCCGACAATTTCAGGAAAAGCCAACATAGTGGCGCATTGCGGCTCCTGGCTGGTAACAATGTGAAGCCGCATTGAACTTAACAGTCGCCCATTAAGGTAAAATCCGAAGTCAAAATGGTTTTTGGAATCATCAAGCTCGTCAATGCACATTTTTCCCGGATTGGGACGAATGAAATTTTCCCGTCGATAGGCTTCATAACGAAGCCTGTATATTTCATCCAAATCCTCACTATCAGTTGCGCGCCTGATTTCGACAATGTCGATAAAGTCTCGCACCTTGTCTGTATAGCCCGGTTGTAATATCTGCGACCTGTTGCTCACAAAAGCCTCTGTAATTCTGGAATTAAAATTCTTCCAAATAAATTAACAGTTTCTTAACTATGAGTGAAGTGACGTTTCTTGTCTGAGTTGATATAATGCAAAGATGGTTAATATCGCTCCGATAAGGGCGAACTTCTATTTGTAATATTTCAACAGCTTTTGTTCATTCTTCTTGCCGGAAAGATCAATGGTTTTTCCGTTAGTGGCAGAAATCATCGAGAATATATTTGATGCCGAATGGGGCGGGCTGAACAGGTAACCTTGAATTTCATCGACATCAACTTCAGCAGTAATAGCGTCCAATTGTTCATCGCGCTCAATGCCTTCGACGACGATTGAGAGGCCGAGTTGTTTACTCATCTGAACGATGTTTTTCAATAATGTCAGTGATTTTTCATTGGTATTTATATCGGTGACAAAGGAACGATCAATCTTGACCTTGTGCAGGGGAAGACTGTGCAGATAGCTTAAAGAAGAATAGCCTGTACCGAAATCGTCCAGCGAAATACGGATACCTAAATCACGCAATTCGTGCAAAACAGCCTGTGTTTTTGCCATGTCCTGCAACATGACGGACTCGGTGACTTCCAGTTCCAATCGGCTTGCGGGAAGGCCTGTATCTTCCAGCGCCCGCTTAATGGTGCTTACAATGTCACCACGTTTAAACTGGATGGACGAAAGATTTACCGCCACCCGGATTGTGCTCGGCCAGCGTTTGCATTCACGACAGGCGGCCCGCAAAATCCATTCACCGATCTCTACGATTAGTCCCATTTCTTCGGCAATCGGAATGAATGCGGTTGGCGGGACAATACCCATGGTTGGGTGATCCCAGCGAATGAGGGCTTCACAGGTGGTGA
Source organism: Alphaproteobacteria bacterium (assembly GCA_024280375.1). Lineage (GTDB taxonomy): Bacteria > Pseudomonadota > Alphaproteobacteria > Rhizobiales > Rhizobiaceae > SZUA-100. Next base: position 23,495 of record JAJRQF010000104.1, read on the forward strand.
TTCTTTTGGATGCAACATTCACGAGCGGTTGGAAATAGGCGCGGAACTCGCCCCTTTTTAATGCATTGCGCAGGTCATTTTCCAAACCGAGGCGCGCTTCCATCTGCAAGCCCATATCGGGTTGATAAAAGCGCCACATGCCTTTTCCGTCCTCTTTCGAGCGGTAGAGGGCAAGGTCTGCATTGCGCAGCAATATATCTGCATTTGCAGAAATATCGATGGTTGTTGCAATGCCAATACTGGCGCCAACGACAATCTCATGGCCATTGGCGTTAAAGGGTTCGTTGAGCGCATCTACAATAATTCCGGAAAGTGCGGACGCCTCTTCCTTGCAGCGAAGCTCAGGCAACAACACGACAAATTCATCGCCACCAAAACGTGAAAGTGGATAATTCCCGCCCGATACGGCTCTCAACCGGTCTGCTATGCCGCGCAATAATTCGTCACCAACCGGGTGACCAAGCGTATCATTGACCTGTTTGAACTCGTCAATATCAATTACCAGTACGGCGCAGTTCCTATTTTTGTCGCACTTGATAAGAGCATTGTTCATTTGGGCGCGAAAGTAGGCTCGATTTGGCAAGCCGGTTAAAGAATCATAACGGGCCATATGTTTGATTTTTTTGTCGGCTTCTACTCTTTTGGTTATATCTTCAAACAGCAATACGAGGCCATCATCGTCGGCATGCTGGAAGCTGAATTGCAATATTGTCCGCCCGTGCATATTAATCTGCAGGGACGGAATGTGCCGGGAGTTTTTGTTTTCCTCTATATGGGCAATCAATCTGCGACTGTCTTTCGCCGACAGGCTGTTATTTTTTACGCAATGGGTGATCAATTCCGCGAGGCTTAATTCTTTTGAATTCTTGAGCGATACACCGAGCAATTCGCTTGCCTGATCGTTGAAGACAACCAGGTGGGAATTCTTGTTGAACATACATAGCCCCTGCGGCATGTTATTTAGGGCTGCGTCTAGCTGGTTGGCGAGTTTGCCAACTTCGTTGCGCCCAATAACGGCCGCCAGCAAGGTATTTCGAAGTCGGTCTGCAATAGATTTCGCACCGGCAATGAATGGCAATAGCATGATAGCCAACAGGGTAAGATAAATGTCCTGATGTGACATCAGGCCTATTACCAATGGAATTGAAAAGAATGCCAGTTGTACATTTACCAACCGGTTTATGCCAAAATTGCGTCCGAAAATGCCGATCATATTCACCAATGTGGCGGCAATACTGATCAGCTGTGCAATTGTGTCATCCAGATAATAAAACGCGAAGAAACACCAAAAGCCGAGTAATGCGGATGATACAGCAGCGCCCGCTGTATAGCGATGCTCCCAGATGGTCATTTTTGCCCGATTGCTGATTGAAGCGCCAACATTGTTAAATTGGCAGGCATCAAGCCATCTCAACATTCCAATAATTGCAAATGAGATTGCGCACAAATACAAGGGGGTCGATGAGGTTTTCCAAGCTGTGGCGAATATTGCGGCCGCAGTACCCAATGTACCCATGAGTAGTGATTTTCGCTCGGAAAACAGCGAACCAACCAGCGAAATATATATTTCGGTTGGTATCCACTTTTCTACAACTGGATTATTAAAATGGTCGTTCGTACTCAAAGCGTGGTCCCCAGGCAGCCAAGAGGTCACTTTACATTACTAGGGTAACTCAAATGTGAACGTAACTGTAAACTCTGCAATGTGATTAATAGCCAATTAAGCATTTCAACCCGTTGGCGATTCTGATTAAATTTCGCTGATGATTTGTTTGTCAAATTGAGAAGAATCGTTCCGTTTTGACTGTTTGGGAAATATTACGGTGTAGTGCCCGCCCAATTTTTCAATAGTGGTTGCCCGCAGATAGTTTTATGCATATTGTCGTTACTCGAATGAAATTATTAATTAGTCTCAAGGTCCGTCTGGATGAAGCGGTTAGATAGCGCGCGTATTCTCATGTATTCGCATGATACGTTCGGACTGGGGCATTTGCGAAGGTGCCGGGCGATAGCCCATGCGCTGGTAGAGCGGTTCAAGGGCGTTACTGTCCTGATTATCTCCGGTTCGCAAATTGCCGGAGCATTTGATTTCCGTGCCCGTGTGGATTTCGTTAAAATTCCCAGTGTTATCAAGCTTTATAACGGTGATTACACCTCAATTGGTGATCATATCGACCTGGAAGATACGCTGGAAATGCGCCGTTCAGTTATTGAATCGACGGCGGAAGCCTTTGATCCACATATATTCATCATAGACAAGGAGCCGCTTGGCCTGCGTGGTGAAGTGGAGCCAACTTTGCGGATGTTGAAAGCGCGCGGGACTACGCTGGTTCTTGGCTTGCGCGACGTTATGGACTCGCCCGAATTGCTAGAGCAGGAATGGGCAAAGAAGAATCTATTGAATGCTATTGACGAACTTTATGATCATGTATGGGTTTACGGGCCAAAATCGTTTTGGCAACCGCTACAAGGGCTGGAATTGCCTGAAGGTCTTGAGGAGCGGATTTCTTATACGGGCTTTCTTCGTCGGGAGGTGCCGACAGACGAACACCATGTGAGCCATAATCTGCCGGACGATTATATTCTGGTAACTGCCGGTGGCGGTGGCGATGGCGAGCAGTTGATGACCAAAGTTTTGGCTGCCCGCGAGCATGATAAGACCCTCGACTTTCCGCTGGTTATGGTGTTGGGGCCGTTTATGAAAGGTGAAACTCAGGAAGAAATTCACATAAGGGCAGAAAAGCTGGGGAATATAATTGTTATTGATTTTGACAATGAGCTGGAAACGATCGTCGCAAAAGCGCGCGCCGTTATTGGTATGTGCGGTTACAATACGTTTTGTGAGATAATCTCGTTTGATCGACCGGCCCTTTTCATGCCGCGCACCCACCCACGCGAAGAACAGTTAATCCGGGCTGAACGGGCAAGCGAATTGGGTTGGGTGAACAAGTTTAGCGCAGAGGAAACCCAGGACCCTGAATTTATGGTCAAAGTGTTGCGAGACTTGCCCGGTAAACCTCGACCATCCCAATCGGACGTTGCGATTGACCTTTCCGGTTTGGACAAAATTTGTGGCTTGGTGCAAGCGATATTTGAACCGCCTGGTGGTGAACACCGTATATCAAGCCGAGGGAAAAACCGTGTTGCAGTGGTATTAAAAGGCTATCCCAGATTATCTGAAACATTTATCGCGCAGGAAATTCTGGCTCTGGAAAAAGCCGGAATTGATCTGGCGATTGTATCGCTGCGCCACCCGACAGATAAAAAGCGGCATCCGGTTCACAACGAAATAAAAGCCAAGATCAATTATCTGCCTGAATATCTTTATCAGGAACCCATGCGGGTTCTTAAAGGTTGGCTCAAATCCCGCCGTATGGTTGGCTACCGCGAAGCCCGCAAGGTTTGGTTGCGTGATCTGATGCGCGATTTTTCTCCGAACCGTGTGCGCCGTTGGGGGCAGGCGATGGTTATGGCGGGCGAACTTGATGATGATTTCACCTGGGTTTATGGACATTTTATTCATACGCCGGGGTCAGTGACCCGCTATTGCGGTATGATCCGTCATCTTCCGTGGTCCTATTCTGCCCATGCAAAAGATATATGGACCTCGCCTGACTGGGAATTATCAGAAAAACTGGATTCAGCCGAATGGACGGTGACCTGTACCCGTGGTGGAGCCGATCACCTTTCCGGGTTGGCTGTATCAAGCGACAAAGTTCGGTTGCTTTATCATGGTTTGGATTTAAGCCGCTTTGCGCCTGGTGATGAAAAACCCTCAAAGCGCACGGGCAAGGGTGCGCCGGTGCGTTTTCTTACTGTTGGCCGGGCGGTAGAAAAAAAGGGGCTCGATAATCTGTTGAATGCGCTGGCAAAACTGCCGGATGATTTAAATTGGCAATGGATTCATATTGGCGGCGGGCCGTTGCTTGCTAAACTTAAAGAGCAGGGAAAAGCGCTGGGGATCGAGAAAAACCTGGAATTTCTTGGCTCTCAATCGCAGCAAAAAGTGCTAGAAACCTATCGTGCCAGCGATGTCTTTATTTTACCGTGCCGGATTGCTGCTGATGGCGACCGTGATGGGCTGCCAAATGTGATTGTTGAGGCACAAAGCCAGCGAATGGCGGTAATTTCAACGCCGATTTCTGGCATTCCGGAATTGATTGATGATGGTGAAAACGGGCTGCTGGTTGAGCCTGACCAACCGCAATTGCTGGCTGATGCGATTGAAAAGCTGGCACGTGATCCAAAGCTTCGGGCCAAATTTGGTCGCGAGGGCCGCAGCCGCGTCGAGGCTGGATTTAATGCAGAAAACGAAATCGTTATGCTGGTTGACCTGTTGCAAAATGGGCAGCAATCCGCTGTCACCCCCGCTGAAAAATGAGCGACATCAGGGATATTCCCTCGCAAGGCAAGAGCGGCAAACGCCTGTTGTTTTATGTGCAACATTTGTTGGGGGTTGGGCACGTATTTCGGGCGCAACGGCTATGTGAGGGCTTTGCTAAAGCCGGTCTTTCCGTCGATGTGATTTTTGGTGGCGAACCGCTGCCGAATATGGAATTTGCCGCTGAGAGCATTCATTTTCTGCCCTATATCAAGGCGGGTGCTATAGATTATTCTTTCAACATTGATGCGGATGGCAATCGGCTAAGTGATGCCTATATGGCGAAGCGGCAGGAGAAATTGCTTGCCATTTTTGCGGGACTTTCACCTGATTTAATCCTGATCGAAGCCTGGCCCTTCGGGCGGCGGGTTGTGCGCCATGAAATTATGGCGATGCTGGATATGGCCAAAGCGCGTGAGAAACCGCCTTTGATCTATACCTCGGTGCGCGATATTTTGCAGGAGGGCCGCAAACCCGGCCGCATTGAAGAGGTCGCTGATAATGTTGAAAAATATCTCGATGGCATTCTGGTTCATTCTGATCCGGCCCTGATAAAGCTGGATGAGACCTTCAGTCTTGCGGAGAAGATTTCGAACAAGTTTCATTATACTGGCTTTGTGCGGGCAAAGGTTGAGACCGTGCCTGCTGATGTGGAGAAATTTGATGTGATCGTTACTATTGGCGGCGGTGCTTTTGGCGAAGGGCTGATTAAAACCGCTCTTAAGGCGCGCGAGCATTCGGCACTGAAGGAGGCCCAATGGTGCCTTTGTACCGGGCCAAACCTGCCGGAGCCGGCAGTTGAATATTTGAAACAGAATTGCCCGGATGGGGTGAGCATCAAAACATTTCTACCGGGTCTTGCAGCACATTTGGAACGAGCAAAATTGTCGATCTCGCAGGTGGGTTATAATACCACAATGGATGTATTGTCGGCCGGTCAAACAGGCGAATGCCGTGCGGTTTTTGTGCCTTCAGATATTGCTGGCCAAAGCGAACAATTGCGCCGTGCAGAATTGTTGCAGCAAAAAGGCTATGCGATTTCTCTGCCTGAATCGCAATTGACACCAAAGGCGCTGGCCAAGGCAATTGACCAGGCCATGAAATTGCCAAAGATCCGTTCTGAAATAAACTTTTCCGGTGTGAATAATAGTGCCAGAATTCTAAAAAATATGCTTTCAACACGAGGTGGCCGCTAATGCGTATTGCGTTTTACGCGCCGATTAAACCACCCGATCATCACATTCCATCGGGCGACCGGCTGATTGCCGGTAATCTAATTAAGGCACTTAAGCTTGCGGATTTCGAGGTTGAATTGGCCTCGCGTTATATTGCCTATTCCAAGCGCAGTGATGGTGAAATCCTGCAGCAGAAAAAGATCGGCGCGCTGCAGGAGGCCGCCGACCTTATTGCAAAATATCAGGCACTTTCGCCTGACGCGCGTCCGCAAATCTGGATTACCTATCACCCCTATTGCAAGGCACCGGACTGGATTGGCCCGACGGTCGCCCATGCGCTTGAAATTCCCTATGTGACGATTGAGGCCTGTAAAACCGGGCAGGGCGATCAATGGCTGCCATGGCGGGCGGAAGCGCAGGCCGGCATTAAACTGGCCGATTTGCATTTATGGTTCAAGCCAACCGATTATCAATATTTGAGCGAATTGCTTGGTTCAACCAAACAGCTTTGTGCCATTCCGCCGTTTATTGATCTGGAAAAATTGCAAGACAGTGAAGCCGTTGAATTGCCAAAAGAATGGAACCCGGAGACACCAGTAATCGTTACTGTTGGCATGATGCGCAAGGGCAAGAAAGATCATAATTTCACCCTGATGGCCGAGATTTTGAAAGATATGCAGGACGTTCCCTGGAACATGGTGATTGTTGGTGGCGGGCCGGAGGAAGATGCTGTGAGAACGGCATTCTCGGCCATCTCTGCTGAACGGCTTTTCTGGTGCGGGCAGGTGCCGTCATCTGATGTGAGCGGCTATATGAAGGCCAGCGATGTTTTTATCTGGCCCGGTTGGAAAGAGCCGATTGGCATGGTTTATCTGGAAGCAGCATCAAGTGGTTTGCCGATCGTTGCTTTTGATAATATGGGTGTGCCGCTGGTTGTTAGCCATGAAAAAACCGGGCTTTTAGCGCCGTTGGATGATCTGGGTCAGTTTCGTGTTTATTTGAAAACGCTGCTCGAAAATCCAAAAATGCGCCGCGAAATGGGCACTGCTGCGAAGCTATTTGTGCAAGACGAGCGCAGCATCAACGCGGCCGTTTCAAAGCTGAAATCGTGCCTTGCCGGTCTGGCCTTATGAATTTGCCACCTGCGGCCCTTTCCATTTGGCTGAAATTGAACGCGCCAGCACGCACATGATTTCAAACATTATGGAAACACCCAGCCAGCCGGTGCCGCCGGAGGGATCAAAGGGTGGCGAAACCTCAACCAAATCCGCGCCAACCAGATTAATGCCGTCCATCAGGCGGATCAGCTCCTGCGCCTGAAAACTGGTTGGCCCACCAATTTCCGGGGTGCCAGTGCCAGGCGCGTAGGCCGGGTCGATGAAATCAATATCGAAGCTGCAATAGGTATCGCCATCGCCGACGATATTGCGGGCTGCGGCCATCACGTCCTTGGCGCCACGGGCAAAATATTCCTCGATCGGGATGATGGTCACCCCCTGGGAGCGGCCCCATTCGATGTCTTCGCCGTCATACATCGTGCCACGAATGCCGATTTGTACCACCCGTTCGGGGTCAAGTAGTCCTTCTTCTATGGCGCGGCGAAATGGGGTGCCGTGGGTATATTTGTAGCCATCAAAATAGCTGTCATATAAATCGGTGTGGGCATCAAAATGGATCATGCCAATGGGATGGTCTTTGGCAAGGGCGCGAAGCACCGGCAGCGAGATGAGGTGATCGCCACCAGCGGACATGGGAGCAATGCCCAATGCGATAACTTTGTTATAGAAGTCTTCAATGCGCTGCATCGAATCCAGCAGGTCTGCCGGGTTAATATCCGCGTCCCCAAGATCGGCACAATTGACCAGTGCAAAGGGGTCTATGCCGGTTGCGGGGTTGATACGGCGGATCATGGTTGAGTAATCGCGCAATTGACGCGGCCCATGCCGGGGGCCGGGCCGGTTTGTGGTGCCCGCATCCCACGGAACGCCGATAATACCCATTTCAACTTCATTGATGCGTTGATGATCAAGTCCCAAATTTGGCAATCGCATAAAGGTTGGAATGCCCGCAAACCGCGGCACTTCCATGCCAGAAACCGGGTGAAAAAACTCATCTGAAGAATGGATCATGTGGGGGGCTCGCAATTAACTGAATTGATTCTCAATATTTCTCAATAGTCTGTCAATTTTTTGTCCGGGTCATATTTAATATCGCCTGCATCTCTGGTTACTGCCTGGCCGCATACGGTCTTGCCATCTGCCCCGGTTGAAAGACTGGGCGAGCCATAAAGAACCCAACCCTCAGAAAGCGCTTTGGTGACCTTGTGGCAAAAGGCGGAATCATCTCCGCCGGTCAGAAATCTGTAAACATGCATTGTGAAATCTCCCTTTTCGAATTTCATTACCGAGATTTTTTGCACGATCTTGCGTGCGGGTAAACTTTATTGTTTCCTGTCTGGATGAATAGCGAAAATCAGTTTGATGTGGTGATTATCGGCGGTGCCATTATGGGCACTTGCACCGCATGGTTTTTGCGTGAGGAAGGTTTTGCTGGCTCGATCGCTATTGTTGAAAAAGACAAGAGCTTTGCTAAAGCCTCAACCACACTTTCTGCCGGGGGCATTCGACAACAGTTTTCTGAAGTGGAAAATATTCGTCTTTCGCAGTTTGGTATTGCTTTTCTCCGCACGTTTGAAGATCGTTTCGCTACCGATCCCGGTTATAAGGAGCAGGGCTATCTGGTGCTTGCGGGCGATGAAGGCGCGGAAACGCTGGCGCAAAATTGCGCGCGCCAGATTGAAGCCGGTGCAAGTTCATTATTGCTATCTGCTGACGGTTTACGGCAGAAATTCCCCTTTCTCGACACATCAGATATTGCTGCTGGAATAATTGGCCTTAAGGGTGATGGCTGGTTTGATCCGCATTCAGTTTTAATGGCAATCAGAAGGCTATTGCGCGGGCGTGATGTGGAATTTTTCGATGCTGAAGTTGTTGAAATTGAAAATAATATGGAAAAGGTGACAGCGGTAACTCTTGCGGATGGGCGTAAAATATGTTGCTCGAAACTGGTTAATGCTGCCGGGCCTGCGGCAGGATATATTGCCTCTCTAGCCGGAATAGATTTACCGGTAGAGCCACGAAAACGCACAATATTTTCATTCGATTGTAAAACCGAGATTGCCGCCATGCCTTTGATCGTCGATATTTCTGGTGTCTGGGTGCGCCCGGAAGGGGTGGGTTTTATTTGCGGTGTTTCTCCACCACATGATCAGGATGGTGAGGCCAATGGGCAGGATTTTGAACCTGATTATGCATTGTTTGATGAGATAATCTGGCCCGCATTGGCCAGTCGTATTCCGGCCTATGAAGCAATCAAGATGGGCCATGCATGGGTGGGGCATTATGAATATAACACATTCGATCAAAATGCGATTGTCGGGCCTCATCCTCGCTTGAGCAATTTTTACTTTATCAATGGCTTTTCCGGCCATGGTATTCAGCAGGCTCCGGCAGCCGGGCGGGCGCTGGCCGAGCATATTGTGCATGGTGGCTATAAATCTATAGATTGCTCGAGGTTTTCCTTTGACAGGTTATTGCGCAATGAGCCGTTTTTAGAGCGCGGGATAATTTAGCCAGCAACCGCGAATAGTGGTTCGAATCTGTTTGTGAGCCTATGACCTATTGCGTGTCCGTCTTTGACGGAATTGCTCAAATTTCTTTCGCTCACGGCCATTTGGTGCTTTTCTAGCGGCTCAAGTTTTGCGCTTCGCGTTGCTCAACGTGCAACTTGAACTACGCCCCAACGGAGGCTTGATCATGGATTGTTGTCTATGATCAAATGCCGTGAGCTTATCAAAGCTATTTAAATCCATAGGCAATTGTAAGCGCCAGGCCTTGCCAGAACCATAGTAAAATGGCGGTGGAAAGCATCATCAAAGCAAACGGCCATGCGCCTTTGACCACCTCTTCCAGCCGTGCCTTGCCAACCGCTTGAATGATAAACAGGTTTAATCCAACTGGCGGAGTAATAAGTGCGGTCTCAATCAGCACCACGAAGAATATGCCGAACCAGATCGGGTCAATGCCAACCATTTGCAGGGCCGGGAAAAGCACCGGCACCATGATCAGCAGCATGGAAAGCGATTCCAGAAAAAATCCGATAATCAGTAATACGCCGCCGACGGCGAGCATAAACAAAGTCGGGTCGGTAATATTGCTGGTCAGCAGTTCTGAAATATCTTGTGGAATTTGGTAAAGCGTAATCGCGTAGGAAAACACTTTGGCGCCGGCGATGATGAGGAAAATCATCGTGGTGGTTTTCATCGCGTCGTAAGTGGCGTCTTTGAGCTTTTGCCAATTCATCCGGCCCATGGAAAATGTGATGATGATGGCCAGAACAAAGCCAACTCCGGCGCTTTCAGATGGGGTGGCGATGCCCATATAGATCGAACCTATAATGGCGACCGCGAGCCCAACAGTTGGCAGGGCCATAAGGCTTGCTTTGCGCCTTACCTGCCAGCTGGCTTTTTCAAGATTTTGTTGGGTGCCTTTTGTGCGGGCATAAATGATTGAATATAGAATAAATATGCTGGCCAAAAACAGACCCGGACCGATACCCGCAAGGAAAAGTGTCGGGATCGAGGCTTCGGTTATAATGCCGTAAATAATCAGTGGGATTGAGGGTGGAATGAGGATGCCCAATGTGCCACCGGCCGCAAGCAGGCCCAGCACAAACGGGCGGTCATAGCCGCGCTTGGTCATTTCAGGAATGGCCACAGTGCCGATGGTTGCAGCGGTCGCAACGGAGGAACCGGATACGGCTGAAAACATGCCGCAGGACAAGATTGTAGCAACGCCCAATCCGCCTGGCCAGTGGCCGACCCAGCTTTGTACGGCGGCGAATAAATCGCGCCCGACATTGCCTTTCAACAGCACGTTTGACATCAGCAGGAACATCGGCACGGCCAGTAGTTCGAATGAATCCATCGTGCCATACAATCGCTGCGGCACGGCGTTTAGCGGCAGCGGGAAATACCACAGCAGAAATACACCCAGCGCGCCCATGGCAAAGGCCACCGGAACCCGCAATATCAGCAAGGCCAAAAGGGCCAATATGATGATGGCTGCCGACATCTACCTAGTGCGCTCCATCCAGAACATCTTTATCGGGAATACCGATTGTCCAGACTTTGATGATTTCGACAATTGCCTGCAAAAGAAGCAGGCCGAAGCCTACCCATATGGAGGCATGGGTGAGCCATTTTGGCGTGCCAAGATAGCTATCGGTTGTGTGGCCTTTCAGCGTTGCCTTGAGCCATAATTCGTAGCCGTACCATGCGGCGACGGCACAAAATATAATGATGACCAACAGCGAAAAAGTCTCGATAATCTTGCGCAAGGTGGATTTTGTGTCTCGAAAGGCAATATCAATGACAATCATTTCGCGGTGTTTGAGGGCAAAGCCACCGGCAAGATAAGCTGCCCAAATTTGTGCAATGCGCGCGGTCTCGTCGACCCAGATTGTCGGGGCGGTAAACACATAGCGCATAAAAACTTCATAGGTGATGATCAAACCGACGGCAAAAAACATCCAGGCGGCAAAACGGCCGGCAAATTCGGATAATTGGTCGATGATTTTGATCATGGGGGTGATTAATGACGCCCCGTCAAATAGCAATGACGGGGCGCTTTCGTTTGTTTATCTTACAGACCTTTGGCGGCTTCAATGGCTTTAACAGCAACTTCACCGCGTTCGTTAGCAAATTTGTCGACCACTGATTTGGTGGCTTCAACCCATACGGCGCGTTCCTCTGCGGTCAGTTCAACCACATTGATTTTGCCAGCAACTTCTTTCACTACAGCGGCCTCACCGCCATAGACTTCATCACGCAGTTGTTTTTCAACAATTGCTGCAGCCTTGGTGATGATTGCCTGATTTTTAGCGGAAAGCGAATTGAAGAAGTCGTTATTCATGACGGCGACAAATTCAATCGCGCTGTCATAGGAAAGGGTCATGTTGTCCATAACTTCATAGAGCTTACGGCTTTTAACCGCAGAAGCACCGGTCATGCCCACATCAACGGCGCCCTGCTGATAGGCAAGAAACTGTTTTGAACCGGACATAAGAGTTGGTGCGCCACCAAGTGCTTCAACCGTCCAGCCCAGAACCTTGCCATAGGTGCGGACTTTTTTGCCCTTCAAATCTGCAGGGGTGCGAATTGGCTTGCCCTTGTTGAGATAGACATTACGACCAAATGCCTGCCACCACAAAACCTTGGCGCCGGTTTCTTTAACAACTGCGGCATCAAGAATGTTGCGCATAGTGGAACCGTTTGCAACGGCTGCGCGCAAATGAGCTTCATCGCGGAAGAAGAATGGCAGATTTATAATTTCAACCGCTGGTACGGAACCGGCAAAGCGACCCAAAAATGCGGAGCCTGCTTCAATTGCACCAGAACCCACGGCTTCAGGTACTTGTTTGTCCTTGTAAAGCTGGGCGGATGGGAACAATTGCAGCTTCAGATCGCCACCGGATTCTTTCTCGATGATTTCTTTAAAGGCAATCCAGTTTTTGCCCAGGGAATGGGTTGCGGGCAATTGCAGGGTTACCTTGATGGTGGTTTCTGCCTGAGCTGCAATTGACGCGCCCAAAATCAGAGCGCCGGCCAATGCTGTTTTAATCAATGATTTCATAATGTTCTCCCGGTTTGGTTTTATTATAGGGTTTTTGTATTCTTATTTTATGTCAATAACACTGACATTTATTCTGACTTTCGTCAAACCTGTTTGTAAATTGCTATAATTGCTCACCATTGTAAATTGGGAATATTGCAGCTGGGCAAATTTAAATGGTAATTTGCATAGCTGCGGCCTTTTTGAACTATCTCTCGACCTTGGCCAATCTTGTGGTATATGGTTGGCAAAATTACAGAAACAGGATCTGGTATCATGGAAAAATTCAACAAATTGACCGGCGTTGCTGCCCCTATGCCAATCATCAATGTTGATACGGATATGATTATTCCGAAAGACTATCTGAAAACCATCAAGCGCACCGGTCTTGGCGAAGGTCTGTTTGCCGAAATGCGGTTTAATGAGGACGGGTCGGAGAACCCAGATTTTGTGCTCAATCAACCAGCATACCGCAAGGCGGAAATTCTGGTTGCTGGCGATAATTTTGGTTGCGGTTCAAGCCGTGAGCATGCGCCGTGGGCGTTGCTTGATTTTGGCATTCGTTGTGTGATTTCAACCAGCTTTGCTGATATCTTTTATAACAATTGCTTCAAGAACGGTATTTTGCCGATCATGGTTTCCGAAGACGAGTTGGAAAAATTACTTGATGACGCAAGTCGCGGTGCGAATGCTACCTTGTCAGTTGATCTTGAAACGCAGGAAATCAAAGGCCCGGACGGGGGTACAATTTCATTTGATATTGATGAATTTAAAAAACATTGCCTGCTGAACGGACTTGATGACATTGGTTTGACCATGGAAAAAATTGCCAGCATTGATGCTTTTGAAGCTGATCTGGGCGACCGTCGCCCCTGGGTTTAAGCGGTGGCTGAAAAGTAATCCTGTAAAGGCTTTCACGATGAGCAAATCAAATCGAAAATTGATCTCTACCGGCTACCCGCTTGAAAAACAGGCGGGCTATTCGCGTGCGGTTGCAATTGATACGCCGGATGATCACTGGTGTTTTGTTGCCGGCACCACCGGATATGATTATGAAAAGTTGATTATGCCGGATGCGGTGAAAGATCAGGCGCGCAATTGTTTTGAGACCATCAAATCAGCTCTGAATGAGGCAGGTTTTTCGTTGAGTGATGTTGTGCGGGCAAATTATATCGTAACAGACGCGCAATATGTTGATGATGTATTTGCCATAACCGGTGAGTATTTTGGCGAAATTCGACCTGCTGCAACCATGATCCTTGCCGGATTGATTAAACCCGAAATGAAGATTGAAATCGAGGTCACCGCCTATCGCGGATAGCTGGCCTTACCCTCCCAACGAATAAGGAAAAACCAGATGGCAAGCCGTAAACTTTTTCTCCTGCCCGGTGATGGCATTGGCCCTGAAGCCATGGCTGAAGTGCGCAAACTCATTTCCTGGATGAATGACAACCTCTCCACCGGATTTGAAACCAGCGAAGGTCTGGTTGGTGGTGCTGCATATGATGATCATGGTCAGGCCATTTCTGACGCGGATATGGAACAGGCAATGTCTGCTGATGCGGTGCTGTTTGGTGCTGTTGGCGGGCCTAAATGGGACGATGTTTCCTATGATGTGCGCCCGGAAGCCGGTCTTTTGCGCTTGCGCAAGGATATGGAGCTTTTTGCTAATTTGCGTCCGGCGATTTGCTACCCGGCACTTGCTAATTCGTCGTCTCTGCGCCCGGAAGTGGTGGAAGGCCTTGATATTTTGATCATCCGCGAACTAACTGGCGGTGTCTATTTTGGTGAACCGAAAGAAATTACTGATCTTGGCAATGGGCAAAAACGTGCGGTTGATACGCAAGTATATGACACGTTTGAAATTGAGCGCATTACCCGCGTTGCCTTTGATCTGGCCAAAACCCGCAAGGGCAAGGTGACCTCGATGGAAAAACGCAATGTGATGGTTTCCGGCGTGTTGTGGAACGAGGTTGTTACCAAGGTCCACGGGGAAGAGTATGCCGATCTTGAGCTGGAACACATGCTGGCTGATGCCGGCGGAATGCAGCTTGTGCGTTGGCCCAAACAGTTCGATGTGATTGTCACAGACAATCTGTTTGGTGATATGTTGTCAGATGTGGCGGCAATGTTGACCGGCTCGCTTGGCATGTTGCCATCGGCTTCGCTTGGTGCGCCGGACCCGATTACTGGAGCACGAAAAGCACTTTATGAGCCTGTGCATGGTTCTGCCCCTGATATTGCCGGCACCGGTGCGGCCAATCCAATTGCGATGATTGCTTCTTTTGCCATGTGCATGCGCTATTCATTCGATATGATTGATGCGGCCGACCGGTTGGAAAAAGCCATATCCAACGTGCTGGAAAAAGGCTTGCGTACCGCCGATATTATGTCAGACGGCATGACCAAGGTTAGCACAAGTGAAATGGGCGATGCGGTGATCGCAGAATTTGAAGGCCTTTCGCTTTAAATTAGCTCAGGGTTAATCCATGCATCCGTTCAAAAACAATGATGTGGCTGAAAAATACCAGGCGCTGCCAAAGGCGCTTGGTGGGAAACTTTACGCTTTACGTGAAATGATCTTTGATCTTGCCGTTTCCACCAAAGGGGTGGGCGCGATCGAAGAAAGTTTGAAATGGGATACACCTTCCTATCAAACAGTTCGTCCCAAAAGCGGTACGCCCATTCGGTTGGCGGCGATGGTGGATAAAAACCAGTATGGCCTTTATGTCCATTGCCAGACCACGCTGATTTCAGACTTTCGGGAAATCTATCCTGATCAATTTTCTTTTGAGAAAAATCGCGGCATTATTTTTAATCTGGATGATGAGATTGCCGAGGAAGAATTGCGGCACTGTATTTCAATGGCGCTGACATATCATTTGAAGTGATGGGGTCTTGACCCAAAGGTCCATAATGCACAACTTGAATTACCGTGATTGACAAATACATTAACGCCGTCATGCCCGCGCAGGCGGGTATCCATGGGCGTTTGCGATAAACTCTATGATAATTGTGTAAATTCTATCTGACAGCGTATGGGTGTAATCCATATTACTTAGAGGTAGTTGATGGTCGCGTGGATACCCGCCTGCGCGGGCATGACGACTGTAGTTTGATTGGACTTATATCGGTTAGCAATGAACTTAACAGAGTTGATGACAGTGGGGGCAGCACTCACAAAAAGCTCTGCGGATCAATATCAATTTGTACTCTTATATTGCCACGGGTCTTCGGCGCGCGGGCGGTCCATTGGCGCAGGAATTCCTGCAGGTCGGTTTGGCGGGATGCCTGGACCAGAATGCGGAAACGAAAGCGGCTTCGAACCAGCGCCATCGGTGCTTCTGCCGGGCCAAGCACCATGATTTCAGGATGGTTTGGCGCGGCATTTCGATAGGCGCGCGCGTGATTTTCAGCCTCGCGACGATCTGTTCCAGAAATGATGATACCCGCGAGGCGACCAAAAGGAGGAAGCCCCGCTTGTTCGCGCGCAATAATTTCGCGGGCAATAAAGGCATCACTATCGCCCGATGCAATGGCTTTGATCACCGGATGATCCGGCTGATAGGTTTGTAGCAGGCCAAGGCTTTTGCCGCCTGCACGCCCGGCGCGTCCGGTTACCTGCGAAAGCAATTGGAATGTGCGCTCGGCCGCGCGCGGATCTGCATTATTAAGGCCAATATCGGCATCGACCACGCCCACAAGGGTCATAAGCGGGAAATTGTGCCCTTTGGCCACGAGTTGGGTGCCGATGACAATGTCTGCTTCACCCTTGGCGATGGTTTCAAGTTCCAGCCGCAACCGGGTAACGCCGCCCATCATATCCGACGATAAAAGAATGATACGGGCATCGGGAAACAGCTTGTCAGTTTCCTCTGCCAACCGTTCAATGCCCGGCCCGCAGGCAACCAGATGATCGAGCGTGCCGCAGGAGGGGCAGGATTCTGGCTGGCGTTCGCTATGGCCACAATGGTGGCATTGCAGGGTGCCGCGAAAGCGGTGTTCCACCAGCCAGGCGGTACAGTTTTTGCATTGGAAGCGATGGCCACAAACCCGGCAAAGGGTGAGCGGTGCATAGCCACGGCGGTTGAGAAATAAAAGGCTTTGTTCGCCGCGTTCCAGATTGCGGGCCATTGCCTTGGTCAAGACGGGTGAAAGAAATGACCCACGCGGCGGCGGGTTTTTGCGCATGTCGATTGCATGCAGTTCCGGCAATACTGCACCGCCGTGGCGAGCGCTTAGGATTATATGCTTATAGCGACCGCGTTCAGCGTTGACCCGGCTTTCAATTGATGGCGTGGCGGAGGCTAAAATGACCGGAATATTATTGATGGAGGCACGCACCACCGCCATATCGCGGGCGTTATAAAAAACCCGGTCTTCCTGTTTGTAGGCGCTGTCATGTTCCTCATCGACGATGATCAGCCCAAGGTCTTTAAACGGCAGAAACAGGGATGAGCGGGCACCGGCAACAACCTGCACATCGCCGGATGCGATCTGTCGCCAGATTTTCTCGCGCCGTTTCGGGTTCATGCCCGAGTGCCATTCGCCCGGTAGCGCGCCGAAGCGTTGTTCAAAGCGTTCCAGAAATGTGGTGGTGAGGGCAATTTCCGGCAGCATAATCAGCACTTGCCTATTTTGACGAATAGCATCGGCGATGGCTTCAAAATAAACTTCGGTTTTGCCGGAACCTGTCACCCCATCCAGCAGGGCGGCGTTGAACTTGTTTTCACCCATTATCGTATGAAGCTGGTCGGCGGCCTCTACCTGCTCGGGGTTGAGTTTTGTACCCGAATGTTCAGGATCAGGGCTTTCGACTGCTGGAGGGGCGGGGATCATGACCTGCTCGAAAACATCGAGTTTGATCAATCCATTGACCACGGATGTGCTTACTCCTGCTGCATGGGCAAGGCCCGGACGGGTCCACGCCATCGGTGGTGCATCTGCGTCCAATATTTCCGTTGCGAGTTCGATCACCCGTTTACGGGCAGCGGTCATTCGTTCCGGTGGCGGGCCCTTATAGCGCCATGCTTCGGTTGGTTTTTCCGGGTCAAAGGCTGCCGGCACCCGCAAGATCATTCGTAAAACCTGACCGGGTGGGGAAAGAGTGTATTGGGCGATCCATTCAATGAATTTTCGAAGTTCCGGGCGTATGGGCGGGCAGTTAAATTTGCGGGTTACATCGCGCAGTTTTTTGGCATCAACATTGTCGCTTTCACCATCCCATACAACGGCCGCAACCTGCCTCGGGCCAAGTGGCACCTGCACAATATCACCGGGGCGAAGCTGCAAATCAACGTCCGCGCGATAGGAATAGGCGCGTTCTGCCGGTATTGGCAGTAAAATGGGAACGATGGAGGCATTCTTGGTCAAATTGATTCCTTTTACTATCATTGCCGTTCATTTATGATAAAGGAAAGCCTGATTTATTGTTAAAAAAACCGCCCCAGTTTTCAGGAAGCAGAAAATGAAGTTCTTTATTGATACCGCCGATGTGGATGAAATCCGTGAATGGAATTCAACCGGTTTGATTGATGGCGTTACAACCAATCCCTCGCTGATCTTAAAATCTGGCCGTCAGATTGATGAGGCTTTGGCTGAAATTTGTTCGATTGTTGATGGCCCGGTTTCCGGTGAAGTAACCGCGATTGATACCGATGGCATGATTTCGCAAGGCAAAACGCTTGCCAAGATTGCCGAAAATATCTGCATCAAATTACCCCTTACCATGGATGGTTTGAAAGCCTGTAAGGTGTTGACCGACGAGGGTTTTAAAACCAATGTCACGCTTTGCTTTTCAGCCAATCAGGCGCTTTTGGCGGCCAAGGCTGGTGCGACTTATATCTCGCCGTTCATCGGTCGGTTGGATGACATCAATATAGATGGTATGGAACTGATTGAAGAAATTCGCGCAATTTATGATAATTATGGCTTTGAAACTCAATTGCTGGCGGCTTCTTTGCGCACCGCAAATCATGTGAAAGATTGCGCCATTGCCGGTGCTGATGTGGCGACGATTCCGCCTTCTACGCTTGGTAAACTTGTGGCCCATCCATTGACCGACAAAGGGTTGGCGGCATTTTTGGCGGATTGGGAAAAAACCGGCCAATCTATAGGATAGAGCCCTGCGCCCGTCCCCATTTGATTGACCGGTTTTAAAATCAGGTAGTGAGTACATGGGCTACCTGATTTTGAGGCTACCTGATTTAGATCAAGCGGCCTTACTGAACGTATCGGGGTGGTTTTCGTTTGTTGCGGCCCAGGGGTTGATCAGCACACCGGATACATCATCAGTAAATTCGCTGGCCCCGTGAACATTGCTCAGCTTCTCAATTAACTGGCCCGGAAATTTTACCAGATTTATATCTGGTTCGGCGCTGAACATATCGCTCAATCCATCCTCATCCCAAAGCGAGCCATCCGGTTTTTCGCATTCGGTTACCCCGTCGGAGAATAAAAACAATTGATCATTTTGCTCAAGGGTAAATTCGATTGAATCGTATTCGGCGAATGAGAACAGGCCAACCGGAGCACCGCCTTCACCGACAAAATGGGTCTTTCCATCGGGTTGCAAAACCAGCGGATTTGGATGACCCGCCTGACACATTTTTACCTTGCCAGTGCTTCGATCAATGATTGCATATACCATGGTAAAATATTGGTCGGTCTCTGAGTCGTCCTGATGACGGCGGTTTAACTCGCTCATCAATTCATGCGGCTCGCGGGTTCGCATTGTGCCGTCGGGCATTGGTTCAAAGGCAAGGTTTGCCTCTTTTTCATAAGGGTTGAGCGATTGGGCGAGCGTTACGGTTTTTAATGCGGCCGAGACGCCGTGGCCCGCAACATCAATTGAATAAATGCCAATCTCATGATCTGAAATCGGGAAATATCCCACAAGATCGCCGCCAATATAGGTGCAGGGTTTGTAAATTGTGGCGATTTCCCATTGTTGAAAGCTGTGAAATTCCGGTGGAATATAAACCTGCTGCAATTTGGCCGCGGCCTTTAGGTCATCCTCCAGCTTTTCGTGGATCATGGTCAATTGCTTGTGGGTGCGATCCAGCTGGTCATTGCGCGCCATTAGGCTTTGTTGAAGTTTCAAAATTCGCAGACCGGCAACCATCCGGGCATCCAGTTCTTCCTTGTGCAAGGGCTTGGAGAGAAAATCATCTGCCCCCGCATGCAGGCCGGTGGAGACATCTGCCTTATCGGTTTTTGATGTGAGCAAAATCAGATAGGTATTGCCATCGGGATAGGTTTGCCTGATCTTGCGGCAAAGTTCTGGTCCGGTCATGCCCGGCATTATCCAATCGCTGATGATAAAGGGCGGTGGACCGTTTTCATTTAACAGTTCAAGCGCTTCAAACCCATCTGCTGCGGTTTGAACTTCATAGCCGGATTTTTTAAGCAGGGCAGAAAGAGTGATGCGCTGCGATTTTGAATCATCGACCAGCAGCACTTTTTTTAAGCTGCTTTGTTGTTCCCTGTTTTCCATTTTTAAGTCCCATTAAAGTTGTGTTGCATAATTAATACACGTTATACTTTAATATCAAATAGTGCTTTTAAAACCAGTTTTAGCCAATTCATTAGCGAAGAGTTAACCTAATCCCGCATAGGTTGAATACCTTGTTTATGCAATTGGTGATAGATACGATGAATGGGTTGAAGAAGTTTTACTTTTCCGAATTTGAAGACAGAATGCCTGAACCTCCGACACCTCATTCTGATGTGCGGGAGTTTTTCTGGCAATTGTTTGCCTCAGCTTCGATTGTTCTGGGTGGATGGTATTTGTGGTGGCGCTGGACTGCGTCTCTCAATATGGATGCGGTATGGTTTTCCTATCCGATGGTGATTGCAGAATCTTGCGCCTATGTGGGCATGTTGCTGTTTTTTCACAACCTGTGGCGCAATGCGGATTTTGAGCAATTGCCGCCGCCGCATCTGGCAAACGAATGTGTTTCTGAGGGGACCGAACGTGAAATATCGGTCGATCTGTTTCTGCCTACCTATGATGAGGACCCGGAACTTGTTCGCTATTCGATCATTGATTCAAAGAATATCCGCTATCCGCATTCGATTGATTTGAACATTTATGTGCTTGATGACGGCCGGCGTGATGAAATGCGCAAAGTCGCTGAAGAAGAGGGCGTTGGCTATATCACCCGCGACAATAATATTGGCTTTAAGGCCGGTAATTTGCGCAATGCGATGGAGCAGACTTCTGGTGATTTTATCGTCATCTGTGATGCGGATACCAGGCCGTTTCCCTCGATGCTTGAAAATACCATGGGCTATTTTCGTGATCTTGATGTTGCCTGGGTACAAACGCCACAATGGTTTTATGATATCCCGCAAGGGGAAAGTATCTCGAAGGTATGGCGCAAAAATCTTGGCTCTATTGGTGGAGCGCTGGCCAGCGGCATTGAGAAAATCTGGGGTGAGATCAAGGTTGGTGAAGACCCGTTTATCAATGATCCAAAGCTATTCTATGACGTTATTTTGCGCAGGCGCAACGCGTTTCATGCATCATTTTGCTGTGGTGCCGGATCTGTTCACCGCCGTGAAGCGGTTATGGAAGCGGCACTCAAGGTCTACGGCGACCACGTGGACAAGCAGGTTAAAAAGCTCTCGCGGGCCATCCATGACCCTGAATTGAAAAAGGACTTTGAAGAGGAAATGGGCCGCCAAATGGCGCTTGAAACCGAATTGACGCCTTATAAGTTCCATGTATCTGAAGACATTTATACCTCGATTATTTTGCATTCCGACCGTTCGCGTAACTGGAAATCTGTGCTGCATCCCAGAATAGAATCCAAAATGCTATCGCCGCTTGATTTGCAAACTTGGATTGTACAGCGGTTTAAA
Organism: Alphaproteobacteria bacterium; assembly: GCA_024280375.1. GTDB lineage: Bacteria > Pseudomonadota > Alphaproteobacteria > Rhizobiales > Rhizobiaceae > SZUA-100. The sequence continues at coordinate 44,587 of JAJRQF010000104.1, forward strand.
TATGCCGGTGGCACCATTGATATTGGTATTAATGACAATCCTGTTCTTTCCGGTGGTATGCGCTTTCGCCAAAAACTCATGTATGCGATGACCTTTTGGTCTTATATGGCGCCTTTGTGGAACGTGATATTTCTGGCCGCGCCGATTGTTGCGCTGTTTACCGGCATTGCCCCGGTATCCGCCTATTCAACTGATTTCTTTCTACACCTTTTGCCGTTCCTGCTTATTCACGAATTGGCATCGATCCTTGGTATGTGGGGCATATCCAACTTTAAGGGAAGGGCGCTTAATCTTGCATTCTTCTCGGTAAACCTTCGGGCCATCTGGACCGTATTGCGGGGCAGGAAAATCAGTTTTCCAACCACACCGAAAGAGCGGCAGGAGGGAACATTTTTGCATCTTGTCATTCCGCAACTCACCGTCATTGGATTAACGCTTGCCGGCATCATCTACGGATCTGTTCGATGCTGGTATGAGCCAAGTGCTGAGGTTATTGGCATGCTGGTGGTGAATGTTTTTTGGGGCATGAACAATGTGATTTCCATGAGTGTGCTGGTTAAAGCCGCCATCTGGAAACCGGAAGAAGTTACAATTAAAAGCGCCGTTGCGGCGCATCAAAAGGAGGTGCTTGCATCATGAAATTTACAACAGGATTAAAGCGCGCGCGCAGTAATATTGCCTTTTTGCTTGGCCTTGGGGTCGCAGTTGGCATTGTATATACTCTGGAAAATACCGGCCCTTCATTTTCATACGGCAAATTCGTCAACCCGATAAAACTATCCGGTTTGGGGCAGGTTGCGGCACCGGTAGAAAAGTTGAGCGAAGCTGATATGCAGACTGCACGAATTGCCTGGGTTTATTTCCAACGCAATACCCAGGACGCGACCGGGCTGGTGAATTCAGTGAATAACTTTGCCTCGACCACCATGTGGGATCAGGCATCTTATATGATGGCGCTAATCAGCGTGGAGCGGCTCGGAATTATCGAGAAACCAGAATTTGACGCAAGGCTATCAAAGTTACTGGCGTCGCTTGCAAAATTGCCGCTGTTTGAGGGAAAACTTCCCAACAAGGCCTATGATACCAGAACGCTTGCTATGACCGATTATAAAAACCAGGCCACAGAAAAAGGGATTGGTTGGTCGGCGCTTGATGTGGCGCGGATTGTTGTTCCGCTTAATATTCTGGTGTGGAACTATCCTGAACATTCACTCAAGGTTCGTGGTGTTTTGAAAGCCTGGAAATTTGAAGCGATGCTGAAAGATGGCATCTTCTATGGCGCGCGCGTAAGTGACGCGGGCAAAACCGAACTGGTTCAGGAAGGGCGACTTGGCTATGAAGAATATGCGGCGCGCGCCATGGCGATGATGGGCTTTGATGCGGTGCGGGCGCAACGCACTGATGATTATTTGAGGTTTGAGACCATTGGCGGGCAGGAAATTGCCGTCGATAGCCGCTCCTATGCACGCTTTCAAGCACATAACTATGTGGTGAGCGAACCCTTTTTATTAACCGCGTTTGAAATGGGCCTTGATTCGGAAACCAAAGAACTTGCCTACCGGGTTTATAAAGCTCAGGAAAATCGATTTAAAACCACCGGCATTGAAACCGCCGTCAGCGAAGACAATGTTGATCAGGCACCCTATTTTGTTTACAATACAGTCTATTCAGACGGAAAAGCCTGGAACGCCCTCGGTGAAGATGGGTCCGATGCATCTCATTTGCGCAGTTTGAGCACCAAGGCTGCTTTCGGGTGGCATTCGCTCTATAGAAATGAATATACCCAGCGGTTGGTCGATGGATTGTCCAGTTTTTACGATCCTGAATCCGGCTGGTATTCCGGTCGTTATGAGGCCAATGGGCAACCCAATAAGGCAATAACTGCGAACTCTAACGGTATCGTGCTGGAAGCTATTCATTTCAAGCGGTTTGGTCCTTTCTCATCCTTTAAATAGGAAGGAATGAAAGGCTTTGGTAACCAAAACTTTAAGTTGTGTGAATATATAAACTCAATCTGTATTTGTTTTTCCTATTATCTGTGAAAACCAGCCGAGGCGCGCATTCCAATGTCGCCCGGCTTCACAAATAAGGGGACCAGATGATGAATACCAGAAATGATCGGGCTGCGATCGAGCACCGCGCTACGGCTGAAACACTCACGCAAGATTTGCAAATTGATCGATCCATTGCCTATGAAATGATCCATGATTTTGGGGTTGATGCATTTTTACAGGTCGTGACCCAATATCAAGAGAATATGGCAGCTAATTTGAACATGTTAAGTCAAAGCAGTGCCGACGATGGGCGTGAGCAGCTTTGGGCACTGCAGTTTATCCGCAATTGCTCCAGCCAATTGGGATTGATTGGCGTCGCTATTCAATGTCGCCAGGTGCTGGATTGCGGTTGCAACAATGTTGATCTGGATGAAAAGCAGGTGCTGCGGCGCAGGTTCGAAACGGTGATAGACCAGTCAGTTAAATCGCTTAGGGAAATCTCCATTCAAATGCATTCTTGAAGTTGTGTAACGTTGAATTGGTCTCAGGAGTATATTCACTGATACAACTTATAAGGGTTGAATAAGAAAAATAACCGTAATAGTGAATATAGTTACAGCCATTCATGATTCGTTAAACAAATACAACCAATAGTAGTAAATAATATTTTACACCATTTAGAGGAATAATTCATGGCCGTTGTATCAATCAGAAAACCAGAGGCAGAGTATGATGATGGCCAGCGGCAAAGCATATTGGAGGGTATGGAATTCTTCCTTAAATATTCGCGCCTTGTCTCGCCTGATGAAGCCAGTAAACAAGATGTAATGCAAGCGCTTGGCCATGCAATCCGCAACCGGATGATTGACCGGATGATTGAAACTGAAAAACAAAATCTGGCTGAAGGTGGCAAACGAGTTCACTATTTGTCGATGGAGTTTCTGGTTGGCCGTTTGCTTGAAAACAACATTATCAACCTGCAACTGGAAAATGAATGCGATAATGCGGCAACTGCTATCGGCTACTCTCTGGAAGAGCTTTTCGATGCTGAATATGACCCGGCACTTGGCAATGGCGGGTTGGGCAGACTTGCTGCCTGTTTTGTGGACTCTATGGCTACGCTCGGCATTCCCGGCTCAGGTTACGGTATCAATTATGAATATGGGTTGTTTCGGCAGAAATTCTCAAATGGCTATCAGCGCGAGGAGCCGGATCATTGGCTGATTGACGGTACGCCCTGGAACATCGAGCGGCCGAATGATAAAATTGTGGTCCCGCTTTATGGTCGGGTAGAAAATTACTCTGATCATAACGGCCATCAAGGCCCGGTATGGATTGAC
>JAJRQF010000105.1 GCA_024280375.1 Alphaproteobacteria bacterium
ACGGGTCTAAATGTAGAAACGCACAAATTCTCTGCCAGAACTCAGCAGTCTCTATCTTACCTGATGGTTAAGATAGACCTCAAATGGTTAACAAAATATAAGCGTTGTAATTATTCGGTACAAGATTCTTAACGTGTTCGCTTTGTTAAATGAATCCCCCCTCAAGCCTTATTTGAATCTTTTCCCCGTTTAATTTCCAAAATCAGAGGGTGCAAGACAAAGGATATGACAAGATTGGCAAACGAATTGAAGAAGAAAGCCGTCATCAACTACCCTTTTCATATAATAATTCACATTCAGGCGCGGTTAAAATTGAATGGATGTTTTGGAATTTATCCGCGTAATTTATGAATGGTAAAATTTAATGACCTTGCCTTACCCTCGATATGAGCTTGATCTTGGTGCTGTGATGAATAATTACCTGAAACTTCGCAAGCATCTCGCCAAACATGTAGATATATTTTGCTGCCTGAAGAAAAATGCCTATGGATGTGGTGCCAGCGCTGTTGCTTGTGTTCTCGATCACGCCGGTGCTGCGGGCTTTGCTGTAAGCACACTTGCCGATGCAGCGGAAATCAGAAGTGTTATACAGAATAAACCTATCCTGCTTTACGGCGGCACCCTGGTAGAGCAAGTGGACACTGTGGAACGGTTGGATTTGACAATCACAATTGGTTCTGCCGACGAAGCCCTGGAATGGAACAGGGTATTTCAACACCCCAGAAATGTGTTTTTAAAAATCGATGTCGGGTTGCTGCGATTTGGTTTTTCAAATAGTGATCTGGCTGTTTTTTTGAATGATCACCGCCAGATTTGCAGCAACTTAAATATCATTGGTGTTTATACACATTTGTCTGAAAAGGCAGATATATCGGTATCTGATATTAAGTCCCAACAAGATGTCTTTGATCAAGCGGTTGAACAGTGCCAAGCTTGCCTGCCTGAACTCAAACATGTTTGCGCGTCCAGTACCGAGACGGTATTTTCTCATCGAATGCTGGATTACAATATGGTTGATGTCGGCTCGCTTCTATATGGTTTGGCCGCGCCAGCCGTTTTCTCGTCGATGAAACTGGAAAGCGTGGTTAGCCAGCTTGTCGCCCGTATCACCTTTATTAAGACAGTATCTTCAAATGCCCCGAACCACATTGATCTTTCCGCTGATGTAAAACGGATCGGCATTGTCAATTTCGGATGGGGTGATGGATACCCACGGCATGTTCCTGCCAACGCATTTGTGCTTGTAAGAGGAAATGCTGTGGCTGTTTTGGGGCCGGTTCATCTGGAACAGATCAGGCTGGATTTAACAAATATAGAGGCAGAAGTTGGAGATGAGGTCGTCTTTCTGGGTCGCCAGAACGGAAATGAAATTTCAACCGAGGATCTGGCAATACAATGGTCTGTCTCTATCCATGAGATTTATTGCAAAATCCGCCCACATATAAAAAAGATTTATCGTTCCGACTAAACAAGGTTTACGAAACCTTAAAGCCTTGAAAGGCACAATGGTTGTTCGGCAACAGAATAAGACAAAGAAATGAGATTACGTGCGGGCATTGATTTCTGAAATAGAAACGCTTCCTACCTTAGAGCATTATGGTCGCGTCAGCGGTGTTAAGGGGTTGCTGGTTGAAATCAGTGGTCCCTTGCATGTGATGAGCATCGGCTCACGCGTTTCGATTGAGGTGCAATCGGACATATCTGTTGAATGTGAAGTAGTCGGCTTTCGAAACAATCAGGCTCTGTGCCTGCCATTTGGACCACTTGAAGGGGTCAGGATGGGATGCCGGGCAGTTGTTTCGGTTATCGATTCCTTCGTGCGCCCGGACATAAGCTGGCTCGGTCGCGTTGTTGATGCCATGGGCAGGCCAATCGACGGCAAGGGGCCGCTGAAACCGGGTCCGTCAATCTATTCGACAAAAAATCAACCACCGCCAGCCCACACGCGTTCGCGCGTTGGTGGGCCTATTGATTTAGGTGTGCGCTGCCTCAATACCTTTATGACCTGTTGCAAGGGGCAACGGATGGGTATTTTTGCCGGATCGGGCGTGGGTAAATCAGTTTTGTTTTCCATGCTGGCCCGCAATACCGCGTCAGACGTGTCCATTATCGGGCTGATTGGCGAACGGGGGCGCGAAGTTCAGGAATTTATTGAAGATGGATTGGGGCCGGAAGGTCTTGAACATTCAATCGTCGTGGTGGCAACGTCGGATCAATCGGCACTGATGCGACGCCAGGCGGCCTACCTGACGTTAACGCTGGCCGAATATTTTCGCGATCTTGATAAAGATGTCTTGTGCCTGATGGACAGTGTCACCCGCTTTGCCATGGCGCAGCGTGAAATTGGCCTGGCCGGTGGTGAACCACCCACAAGTAAAGGCTATACGCCAACCGTGTTTACAGAACTTCCCGGCCTGCTGGAACGCGCTGGCCCCGGTGCGGGATGCGGTACGATCACCGGTCTGTTTACGGTGCTGGTCGAAGGGGATGATCATAACGAGCCGATTTCGGACAGTGTGCGCGGCATTCTAGATGGCCATATTGTTATGGAACGGCAGATTGCCGAGCGCGGGCGCTTTCCGGCAATCAATGTTTTGAAATCGGTTTCACGCACGATGCCGGGATGTGTGCCGGAAGAA
>JAJRQF010000106.1 GCA_024280375.1 Alphaproteobacteria bacterium
CAGAAGCGTTATCGAAGGGTTTTGCGATGTTGACCTGAGCGATGCGCCGATGGGGACTGACGGCTGTTCATTGCCAACCTGGGCAATGCCGCTGGACAAGCTGGCCTATGGTTTCGCCCGGTTTGGCACCGGCGAGGGCCTCGAGCCTGAACGGGCAAAATTGTGCCAGCAAATCAGATCAGCAGTAGCGGATTTTCCCTTTATGGTGGCAGGAACAGGTCGCTTTTGCACCCGCGTCATGGAGCAACTGGGCCAGCAGGCATTTGTTAAAACCGGAGCCGAAGGCGTCTTTTGCGCCAGTTTGCCACAACTGGGTTTGGGGCTGGCGATAAAAATTGATGATGGTGCTTCACGCAGCTCCGAAGTGGTTCTCGCCCACCTGTTGCAAAAATTGGGTGTTGTCGATGCAGATGAATTTAGCCGCGAGCTTGAACCCGGCATTTTGAACCGCAACAATATCAAAACCGGTGTTATAAGAGCCGCAACTGCTCTGAGTGATCTCAAAATCTAAAGTGTGGCGCATTTAATAGAACCCACCTTCTTCGTCATCCTCGGGCTTGACCCGAGGATCCATAGCGCTGAGCTTTCGAAAATAAAGATGCTATCTTTCGGACGAGAGAATTGAGGAATGGATCCTCGGGTCAAGCCCGAGGATGACGAAGTAAGATAGGGTGTGCTTTAACTTTTTACATTTCCAGAAATCGTAAGATTGGTGAAGACAGCGGCATTGTCAGCTTCCATTAATTCCTGCGGCAGTGTTTTGCCATAGTCAAAACCGGCGATGGCGTGGGTTTTCGAGCCGGAAATCAGATTGTTGGCAATCAGTGCTTTACCAGCGCCCAGCGAAATGCTTGCCGCAATGCCGATGCGTGATTTACGCACAATATTGTTGGTGACACTGACGTCACGCATGTATTTACCCCATCCAACGGCAATACCAATTCTGGGCGCATTTTCGACCAGATTGCCGGTGACCAAAGTATCGGCCTCAACGCCGATACCAATACCGCGTTGATCTTTCTCGCCTTTGCGTACAAAAAGGTTGCGAATAATATTATTGGCACACACACCCAGACGCCCGCCATTGTTGAAATTGGTAATGGAGACACCGGCGGCGGCATCTTCGACAATATTCTGGGCAATTACTGCACCTTCAAAACCAAATTCAGCATAAAGAGCCACTTCCTTGATGCGCGAACACGAATTGCCAATGATCTGGCAGGCCGACCCGGCATTGGAGCGCACGGCTGAAAAGGCGCAATCAGAAATACGGTTCTGGCTGGCAATAACATTATGGGCGCGAAAAATATTGATACCATTACCGTTTTGCCCCGAACCACCGTCTACAGTGGCAATATTCTCAATGCGGTTTTGGGTGATAATCGTGCCGTCTTCTGATTTTTGCGACCGCCACACCAAAATGCCGTTGTTATCGCAATCATGCACATGGTTGGCGGTGATGATCAGCCCAGCGGCATCAATCGAAAACAGAGCTGCCTGGCGCGCATTGGCCAACTCACAATTTTCAATTCTGCCGGAAACACTTCGCAACGAGATGCAATTGGCTGAACTGTCGAAAATGCGGCAATCATTCAATGACAATCCGGTTGCATCCTGAGCCACAAACAAGGCACTACCTGATAAATCAAGCGTGTTTCCGTTAAGGACGAGGCCGCTTAGCGAGACATTGCCAGAACCATTAGCACTCAATAACCCGCCACCGCCATTGTAGCTGAGCATGGATTGCCCCGGCACACCGATGAATTGCAAACCTGAGGGCAGGACAATATTGCTCACCGCATAATTGCCACCGGGCAAAAACAACGGCATTTGCTTTGATGCCGCCTGATCAATTGCATTCTGCAACGCTTGGCTTTGATCACCACCCCCGGTTTTAACACCAAAATTCCGCGCATTAAGAGAGCTGGGTAAAACCTTGGCTAAAGCCGCCAGCGAAAACCCGGTAGACAAAGCACCGGCACCGGCTAGCGTTAAAAATCCTCGTCTGGAAAACGTCATGATTTCGCCCCCTGTTGCATTGCGGTAAACAGCCTAGCAAAAAGAAGTAAATATTCAGCGATGATGGGAGTTATTAGACATAGTTACCTGCCGACGCCTCTACCGAAATCAGTTTGCTGACATACGGACATCAAATCACCCTTCAACATCCTCTGTATAATAGGGTTTCCACAGCGTGATGGTGATGGGAACCAGGACATTCAGGATGAAGGCCGTGATCATCAATGTGTAGAAAGCTTGCGCATTGAGAATTTGGTTTTGCACGTAGGCGATATCCAATACCACAAAGGCCAGTTCAGCGCGACCAAGCATGCCAAAACCAATCAACAGACTGGCCGCCCAGTCCATGCCACCCGTATAACGTGCGGCGATGGCGGCAGAGGATACTTGCGTTATAAAAATACCTACCGACAAGGCGATCACCTGAGGGATAACCGAGAGCAAAATTTGCGCGTCGAAAGCCAGTTTGGTGCCAAGTTCAACAAAAAACACCGGGCCGATCCACGAGTATGCGATGTTATCGACAATGCGTTTGGTATCTTCGTATGATCCTTTTTGTTCTTTGCGCTGAAAATATTCCTCCTTGAGAATAAGCCCGGCCATATAAGCGCCGATGGCAGGATGAAAGCCAAATTCATGGGCCAGTAGCCCCACCAGCACAGCCAGCAGCAAAACCGTCAGCGTGGAATGTTTGCCAAAGCTCAGCAGATGTTTCATGCCATAGGAGCGTATCAGGGGAACGTGGCGCATCCAGCCGCGTGGTTTGGTCGGGAACAACCAGGCGCCAAGCGCGGTGATTATCAAAAAGAATGCCACGGCTTTACCGGCTATCATAAACAGCTCGGCCGTCTCCACCGGGCCTTGTCCGCTGGCCACAGGCACAATGATGGCGACCAGAACCAGGGATGCAATATCATCAAGAACTGCTGAAGTCATAATGCGTGTGGCTGCCGGTGAATTTTGCAACCCCACGGACTTCAGCGTTATCATGGTCAAGGAGACAGCTGTTGCCGTCATGGTCAGGCCACTCATCAACGAGATGCTGATATCATTCCAGAAATAATCAGCGATAAAATAAGCGGTTGCAAAAGGGGCAAGAGCGCCAAAAAAAGCAATTCCCCAGCTTTTCTTGATACTTGAAATAAAGTTATTGGTGTTTTCCTCAAACCCCAAAGCAAACATGATGACAATAATACCAAGAGTGGCCAAACCGGTAATGAACTCGCTGCTGGATGTCGGTATCAAGCCAAGATTAACCAATAGAGACCCAAGTGCCAAAAACCATAAAACCGGCGTAAGTCTGGTTTTGTCGGCCAGGATATTGGCGACAAAAACGACAACCCA
>JAJRQF010000107.1 GCA_024280375.1 Alphaproteobacteria bacterium
AATTACAGCGTGAACGTGTACGCCTTATTCCGGCCATGCTCTGACACATAGTTTCCTTATGGGGGCTGCGAATATGTTGAATACGAGTTAAGGAATTATACATGTACGGCCCTTCTTTGGACAACACCTCATTCGATCAGGCGATTCTCTTTCCAACCGCAGCGAATAAAAAGCCGGAACCAGCGTCTTTGGAACTGGTGGAACTTGAAATTTTGCTTTCGTTAAAAATTGCCGATGGGCAGGATTTTGAAAGTGCAGTTCAGGCAACTTTGGAATGCAGCGGCGACGAATATTTATTCTCGTTCCCGAGCGAAAAATTCCCTATTCCGTGTACTGAAGTTGCTTGTGTACGCATGAGAAGCAATGCAAGAGGCGGTTGCATTTATCTTTATCAGGAGGCTCCTGGCGAGATTATTCAAATCGCTGACGCCTCACAGCTTGATGAAGAGTTTATGCAATTCGCCCACTCATTCATCGCCGTTATGGAACAAATGCGCGATATTTTCAGCAGCAAACAAGCTCATTAGTCTTAATTCCGCTCAACCATCCGGTTTCGCGTCCGTTCACGGGCTGGCAATTTGGCGAGATGCCAAATTTTGCCCTGCCACGGAGGGCCGTGAGTTAAAAAACTAATTCACCCGGCTGATGCAAAATTCGACCACATCAAGCAAAGCGTCTTTTTGCGGACTATCAGGAAGTGGTGCCAGCGCATCGCGGGCAATCTGCCCATAATGACGGGCCCGCTCGATGGTGTCTTTAATCGCGCCATATTTTTCCATTAGTGCATTGGCCTGTAGCAACGCCTCATCATCGCTAGAGCCATTTTCCATGGCATCCTTCCAAAAAGCGCGATCTTCCTTGTTTCCACGCCGATAGCACAACAGTACTGGCAGGGTGATCTTTCCTTCACGGAAATCATCACCGGTATTTTTGCCGAGCGAGGCTTTTGAACCTCCATAATCCAGCGCATCATCAACCAGTTGAAAGGCAACGCCCAGATTTGTGCCATAGGAACGAAAAGCATCGCGCACAGGCTTTTCAGCCCCGGCGATAATCGGTCCAACTTCGGCGGCAGCAGAAAAAAGTGCGGCAGTTTTTGATCGGATAACCGTTAGATAATCATCCTCATTGGTTTCCATGTTCTGGGCTACAGCAAGCTGCATCACCTCGCCCTCTGCAATAACAGTGGCGGCATTTGAAAGCACATCGAGCGCGTCCATCGAGCCCGCATCAACCATCATGCGGAAGGCCTGACCCAACAGAAAATCGCCAACCAGAACACTTGCCTGATTGCCCCATAGCATGCGGGCGGATTTCTTGCCCCGGCGCATATCGCTTTCATCGACCACATCATCATGCAAAAGCGTGGCGGTGTGCATGAACTCAACACTGGCTGCAAGGGTAATGTGGTGCGCACCCTCATAGGCGCACATTTGAGCCGCCGCCAACGTCAACATTGGCCGCAGTCGTTTGCCGCCGGAATCAATCAGATGTTTAGCGACTTCCGGTATCATCTCTACTTCAGACCCGGTTTTCGACAAGATCAACTGATTGACCAGCTTCATATCTTGATTAACCAGCTCCATCAGCGGTTTAATGCTTGCCTGTGGCGGTCGAATTTCTTCCAGAGGAATTACAATACCCACTCGGTGCTCCTGGATCTAATGTTGCCACCCGTTAGGCTGAGCAACTACTTTAAGTAATGCTTTATTACAATCAGAGCCTATACATAATTTGCAACAGCGATTGATACAAGTGAAACATCTGGTCGCGGCCTGCTGCCATTTTTATGATTATTTGAGGCCCTAATGATCCGTTGTTTGATGCCATTTTATTTTATCATAGTGATACAGGGACACTTGCAAGCATATTGAAAACGGTTCACTTGAATGTGAGATCAGTTGTTCGCGCACATATTGTCTTGTTATCCGATCAGTGCGAGCGTTTGGAAATTGGGAGCCTTGCATGAAAGAATTGTTGCGGACGAATGATATTGTCCTGATTTCATTTGTCCAGTCTCTCCTGAAAGAACAGAATATTGAGCATATCGTTGTCGATCAGCATATGAGTATTCTTGAAGGCTCTGTCGGGGCAATTCCCCGGCGCCTACTGGTGGATTCTGATTACAACGATCAGGCACGAAGACTATTGCACGATGCAGGCATTGGCAATGAATTATCGGAAACCAACCAATAATGAATAGAATATCAGCAGCTCGAGAACATCCACCGATCACAACCCAAGATGCTTTTTTCAATGGCAAATTTGAACTGATACAGCAAAATGATGGTAGCCATCGTGCCGGCCTTGATGCCTTGCTTCTGTCAGCCTGTATTCCGTTCGATTTTGCCGGACGACTGGCAGATTTTGGTGCCGGTGCCGGTGCTGCTGGCATCGCGGTTGCCTGCAGAAGTTTTGCCGCAGAAGTTGACCTGATTGAGCATGATGCAGATATTACCGCGCTCGCAGCACGAACTCTCAAACTTCCAGCAAACCGAAAAATGTATGGCCGGGTTAAAATTTTATGCGCCGATGTTACACTTTCGGGAAAAGCCCGCGAAGATGCAGGCCTTGCCAATGGTGCTTACGACTGGGTCATTATGAACCCGCCATTTAATGACCCCAGCCACCGCCCCTCTCCTGTTCTTTCACGCAAAGATGCCCATGTTATGGGTATTGGTGGCCTTGACCCCTGGCTGCGTTCGGCGGCGGCAACGTTGAGAAGCACTGGCAAGGTTGCAATGATATTTAGACCCTCCGGCATCGGGTTAATTCTCGCAGCCTTTCAAGGACGCTTTGGATCTGCGCGAATTATTCCAGTTCATCCGAAGGCTGGAGCGCCTGCAAACCGGATACTTGTTCTGGCCGACAAAGGCGCAAAGGGCGCCACATCCATTCATCCTGGATTTGTTGTGCATCAGGAAAGTGGTGAATTTACCAGCGAGGCTGAGGAAGTTTTTTCTGGTGAACGGGTTTTAGCCTAAATAAAATATTGCGGGCCCGTTGGATTATTTCGTCTGATGTTAGGCACGTTCAAAAATAACCGCAATTACAGAATGGTTCGCTCATTCGGTCAAATCTTGCTTCAATTGGGGAAAAAGTCCATCATAGGCCCTATCTGACAAAATAGAATCGCAATTTTGATTAAAAGTCCCATTTTAGTAACATCTGTCGGGATATTGTGTGAATTACTGGCTGCACTTAAATAGTAGAATAAGGGTTTTTATGAAAAATTTTTCGCCACCAAATTTTGCTTCGCAATTGCGTAATTGCGTTACCGCATCTTGTTTGGTTGTAGCATCGGGACTCGCTTTGACTTCTGCTGCTCAATCGAGTGAGCCCAAAATCGACAAAGATGTCGGCTACACGCTTTCCGGCACTTATCTGGCGGCGCGGATCGCGACAATTGATAAAAATACAGCCGCTGCTGTCGGCTATTATCGCCAGGCGATGAAGTTTGATCCGGACAACGAATTTCTTAAGCAAAACGCATTCTTAACCCTTGTCAGCAATGGCGACTTTGAAGAAAGCGTCGTTCTTGGAAAGCAGATAGAGGCGCTTGAAAGTTCGCCACCTTTGGTTTCTGTAATTCTGGGGGTTGAATTTATTCGCACCAAGGCGTGGAAAAGCGCCATCAAGCAATTATCCAAACCGACCAGGGGTGACCTTGAGCGGTTGTTGACTGGCCTGTTGAAAGCATGGTCGCTGCAAGGCGATGGCGATACCAAAGAAGCGCTCACGGTAATTGATGCGCTTGAAGGGCCAAGCTGGTTTAAAATATTTTCTGAATATCATGGCGGGCTGATCGCCGGTCTTGGCGGTGATAAAAAAGATGCCATTGCACGGTTGACTAAAACTGTTGCCAATCGCGCTGGCGGTACAACCGCAGTTCATACCTATATGCGCTCGGTTGAGGCATTGGCCCGCCAACAGCTTAGAATGGGCAATATTGACGGGGCTCGCGCCACCCTTGAACTTGGGCTGAAAATTCAGCCTTCTGGCCCTGCATTGAAGCAACTCAAGCAATCGATTGACGTTGGCGGCACCACTCCACCGCTGGTTGCATCAGCCCAACAGGGTTCATCTGAGGTGTTTTATAACCTTGGCACGGTACTCAATAGCGAAGGCGGCAAGCAGTTTGCATTGATTTATCTGCAACTTGCCAATGTTTTAAACCCCAAGAGCGATGTGGGTATGCTGGCATTGGCAGATCTTTATGATAGCCAAAGCCTGCCAGAACGGGCCAATGAACTATTTGCCAATATTGCGAAAACTTCGCCCTATCGACGCATCGCCCAACTTGAAATGGCTCTTAATCTGGACGAGTTGAAAAAGCTCGACGAGGCGAGAGCCGAAATGGATCAGCTGGTAAAAAGCGACCCTGAAGATCTGGTTGCTTCGCTTTCCTACGGGCAAATGCTGGTTCGGCATGAAAAATACAGTGAAGCGGTAAAAGTCTATGAAAAAGCTATTGCCAATATAAGCAATCCACAGCGATTCCATTGGAACCTGTTTTACCGGCACGGCATTGCCAGCGAGCGCTCAAAGAATTGGCCGGCGGCTGAAAAGAGTTTCAAAAAAGCATTAGAGCTTTACCCAAATCAGCCAAATGTGTTGAATTATCTTGGTTATTCGTGGGTTGATATGAATATCAACCTCGATGATGGATTGAACATGATCCGCAAGGCGGTCGAGCTTCGCCCGCAGGATGGCTATATTATCGATAGTCTTGGCTGGGCCTATTACCGGCTTGGTCGCTATGAAGAATCTGTGGGTGAGCTTGAAAGAGCTGTGCTGAAAAAGGCCGAGGACCCGACGATTAATGATCATTTGGGCGACGCCTATTGGCGCGTTGGCCGCAGGCTGGAGGCGACATTCCAATGGAGCCATGCATTGGATTTAAAGCCGGTTGATGCCGAGATTATCAAGATCAAAGCCAAGCTCAAAGATGGGCTTCCCGAGGTTGAAAAAACCCGTATGGCCAATCCACCGGAAAAAACTGAAGGCACTGACAAGGATCAACCTGAGAAAAAGACCTGATTTGCGATGGCGGCAGTGGCCTGTATTTTCTACAGTTAAATCATGAAAAAATATCTGGCAGCCGCTAAAGTCAATCTTGCCCTGCATGTGACCGGGCGGTTGAGCAATGGCTATCATCAGCTTGATTCTCTGGTTACATTTACTGAATTCGGCGACCTGATTAGTGTCGAACCGGCTGATGATCTTTGTTTATCAATTTCCGGCCCATTTTCCAAAACGCTGAGCTTGCGTGATGACAATCTGGTGCTGGTTGCTGCTCACGCCGTACAAAAGTCTGCAATTGAACTTGGGTATAGCCCGCGCGGCGCGGATATTCATCTGGTCAAAAATCTCCCCATTGCCAGCGGTATTGGCGGCGGTTCAGCTGATGCGGCCGCCACATTGAACGCACTTTGCGCGTTTTGGCAGATTGACAAGAGCAAAATCGACCTTCACCAGATTGCTCAAAAATTGGGGGCTGATGTGCCGATGTGCCTTGCCTCTACCCCATTGCGGGCAACAGGGATTGGCGATGAAATTGAGCCCGTCACGCTGCCAGCGCTTGATATTGTGATGGTAAATCCGGGTATTGAAATTTCCACACCGGAAATATTTCGAGCGCTGAAAAGCACGACATCCCCACCCCTGCCCCGGTTGGAAAACATTACGACAGTGACGGGCCTTGTTGATTGGTTGAACGAGACGCAAAACGATCTGCAGGCCGTTGCGGACACAATTGAGCCTGAGATTTTGACGGTGTTGGACGCGCTAATGGAGAACCAGGACTGCCTGTTTGCCAGAATGTCAGGCTCGGGCGCCACTTGTTTTGGTATTTTTTCGACTCCTGAACTTGCCGACACTGCCGCCCGTAATTTAGCGCAAATATTTCCCTCATGGTGGTGTATAGTTTCCAAAACAATTGCAACCAAAGCGGAACATTAAATCATGCCTGGAATTGACGAAAACCGAAAATTCATCCCGCTTAATATTGCGATTATGACTGTGTCAGATACGCGTTCCGTTGAGGATGATCGCTCCGGTGATATTTTGGTTAAACGGCTGCTTGATGCGGGGCACAAGCTTGGTGACCGGGCAATTGTTCAAGACGAAAAACCGAAAATTCAGGTACAAATAAAATCATGGTCACAGGACGAAGGCATTGATATTGTTATCACAACCGGCGGCACGGGGTTTACCGGTAGGGATGTAACACCTGAATCCATCGAACCCCTATTTGACAAAAGAATGGATGGCTTTTCGACAATTTTCCAACAAATATCCTATGCAAAAATTGGCACGTCAACTATCCAGTCCCGCGCCACGGCCGGGCTGATTGGTACGACATTTGTCTTTTGCCTGCCGGGCTCTCCGGGGGCCTGCAAGGATGGGTGGGATGGTATTCTGCTTGCCCAGCTGGACTACCGTCATATGCCCTGCAATTTCGTCGAGATCATGCCCAGACTGGATGAACACTTGAAGCGCGGTAACGGTTAGAGTGATTCACGTTTATACGGAATCACTCTGGTTTCATGTCGCTCACGGCAATTTTGCGCTTTGCGCAGGCCTGCGCGGGCGCGGCACATCGGTGCCGGGCAGCTGTTCGCTGCCAAACCGTTTCCGTATTAACGTTAAACGGCCTAGAATCTAAACCCAACTCAAATTAAATTCAATTTGTTCTTGCTATGTTCTAATTTCTGCGATAGGAATTAATTCAGGATACGGCGACCCAATTAATGGGAGAATAAGATGAATTCAAATCTTCAGACTATCAACAATGCAGACGAACTTGTCTTTTCTCATGGCGCTTCTGCGCGCTCAGCAAATGACTATCTGGCGCGATCAGGTGTTCGCACTGATGAGGGGCGACGGAGAGGCCGTGGCGCTGGCGTTAATCCATCCGGGCGCTTTGAAACGCTATCCCGCCATACATTTGACGATGGATGGCAAACGCTGGATGAACTGCCGGCATTTAAAACCACTGTTCAAAAGGAAAATGCCCGCAGCATTATTTCCCGCAATGCATCACCTGATCTGAATTTTGATCAATCAATCAACCCTTATCGCGGGTGCGAGCATGGGTGTGTTTATTGCTTTGCAAGACCTACTCACTCGTTTATGGGGCTTTCTGCCGGGCTTGATTTTGAATCCAAGCTGTTTGCAAAGCCCAATGCAGCACGACTTTTGCAGCGGGAACTGTCAAAGCCCAAATATAAAGCAAAAAGCCTGGCTATCGGCACCAATACCGACCCCTATCAGCCAATAGAAAAGCAATGGCGCATTACCCGTTCCATTCTTGAAACGCTGGATGATTGCAGCCATCCGGTTGGTATCGTCACAAAATCTGCACTTGTTACCCGGGATATTGATATTCTTGCCCGTATGGCAGAGCGCGGCCTTGCCCGTGTTGCCATATCCATTACTTCTATGGATTTGAAATTGTGCAGAACCATGGAACCACGCGCCTCGTCGCCTACCCTGCGGCTTGAGGCTGTTAAAAAGCTGTCCGATGCAGGCATTCCGGTCTCTGTGTTGGTTGCCCCGCTGATCCCGGCGCTGAATGACCATGAAATGGAGCGTATATTGGATGCGGCCTATTCCAATGGCGCACGCCATGCGGGCTTTATTATGCTGCGCTTGCCGCTTGAGGTTAGCGGCATCTTCAAAGACTGGCTGCTACGCCATTACCCGGACCGTTACCGCCACGTACTTTCGCTCTTACGCTCGATGCACGGCGGCAAGGACTATGACGCTGATTTTGGCACACGGATGAAGGGGAAAGGCCCCTATGCATGGCAAACCGGGCGGCGGTTTGAAATGGCCACCAAACGGCTTGGATTTAACAAGAGGCCTGTAAAATTGAGAACTGATCTCTTCAGAAAGCCTCAGGAGGCAGAAATGCAGCTTTCCCTATTTTAGGCCATTGTAGATTTCTGGCGGCACCCCCCGCAGCCTTGCCAGAATGTTCGGACTGTTTCTGCCTCGTCACAGTCTGGCACTTGCGGAGAATCAAAACTCAGGCAATCTTCGCAGCATGAAGAAAAACCTGACGACTGATTCTCCGCTGCTCTTTTCGCAATCATCCACTGATTTCAAGGCTGATTGCCCTGATTTTGTGATCGAGAGACATTTTATTGATCAGGGAATTGAGCCGGTTGCCGGCGTGGACGAAGTTGGGCGCGGCCCTCTTGCCGGTCCGGTGGTTGCCGCAAGTGTCATCCTTGATCCTGAAAACCTACCAAAGGGGTTGAACGATTCAAAAAAACTCACGACAAAGAAACGCGAAGAGTTGTATTTGGAAATTATGGCCACCTCAATTATTGCGATTTCCTGCGTCCCCGAAAAACAAATAGATAAAATTAATATCCGGCAGGCCAGCCTTCTCGCGATGCGCCAAAGCATGCATAGCCTTGCGTTACGGCCGAATATGCTGCTGGTAGACGGCCGCGACATCCCATCTGGTCTTCAATGTCATGCGCAGTCATTCATTAAGGGAGACGGGCGCTCGCTCTCCATTGCAGCGGCATCAATTATCGCCAAGGTCGTTCGCGACAGGCAAATGGTCTTTGCAGCCACCCTCTTTCCGGAATACGGATTTGAAAAGCATAAAGGATATGGCACCAGGGCGCATATTGAGGCGATAGAGAAATATGGCCCCTGCCCGCTGCACCGGCAAAGTTTTTCGCCAATGAACCGGTTGATATAAACAAAAAGGGCGCCATACAGCGCCCAATTCAAATTACCAGAAAATGACTGAAATCAGTTCAGATGAGATTTAACTTCTGAAATGCTCTTGTCAAAAAAATCATCCGATGACTTGCCGGTCAGCTTGGCAGCCAGGATATTTTCGGTTGCGGCAATGGCAAGATCAACTGCAGAAGATTTAACTTCCAAAATTGCCTGACTTTCAGCCTGGGCAATTTTTTGTTCAGCCAAGGAAGTGCGGCGCACCACATATTCTTCGGTTTTTATCTTCGCTTCAGCAGCAATCGCCTTAGCTTCATGTTCGGCTGATGAAATGATGCTGGCGGCTTCTTTTTCCGCTTCCTTGCGCTTGCGCTGGTATTCGGCCAGCAATTGTTGAGCCTCTTCGCGCAAACGTCGGGCCTCGGCCAATTCAGTACTGATTTTCTCAGCCCTGCCATCAAGTGCCTTACCTATTATTGAAGGCACTTTCAGATAAACCATATAGCCCAGAAAAATAATCAGGCCGATCATTGCATAAAAGGTTGCATCGAGTTCCATGATTTCGCTCCTAGCTTTTGCCTGCTTGTTTGATTGCAGCAGTTACATCTGCTTTAGAAACCTTGCCACCAAGTAGCTCATTGACCATTACAGCGGCTGTATCCTCTGCAATCGACCCAACTTCTGACAATGCTGCCTGCTTAATTTCGGCAATCTTGTCTTCCGCAGTTGCAAGCTTGGCTGAAAGTTCAGCTTCAACTTTCTCACGATAGCTTTCAGCTTCCGCCTTGGCTTTGTCGCTTGCCTCTGTTGCAATTGCATGGGCTTTTGACTTGGCCTCAGCGAGTTCCTGCTCATAGGCAGCAATGGCTTCGTCAGATTCTTGCTTGAAGCGATTTGCTTCTTCAAGATCCTGGGCGATGCGATCACTGCGAACTTCCAGAATATCACTTATCCGTGGCAGCACCACTTTCGACATCAGGTAGTAAAACAGGCCAAATGTTATTGCCAACCACAAAAGCTGTGAAGCAAAAGTGCTCGAGTCAAACGGCGGAAATGCTCCACCGCCCTCTTGCCCGCCGGGAGTACCGACCTCAGAGTTTGTACCAGTTTCATGTTCTTTGGTTGCGGCCATTATTCCGTCCTCAAAGGGAAGTCGGGCACGTGCGTACCCAAATTCCAGTCAATTGGAATTTAAATTATCCAAACAGGATAAGAAGCGCTATCAGAAGGGCGAAAATGCCCAAAGCTTCGGTCACCGCAAATCCAAAGATCAGGTTGGTGAACTGGCCAGCCGCAGCTGAAGGGTTGCGCAGGGCGCCAGAAAGAAACTGACCGAAAAGTGTACCCACACCGATACCAGCCGCTCCAACGCCAATCGCTGCAATGCCGGCACCAATCAATTTTGCTGCTTCAGGTTCCATGATATTGTTCCTTTGTTTTAGTTGATATGTTGTTTGTTTTCCCGCACTGCCATTAGTGCGAGGGATGAATTGCATCGTTGAGATACATGCATGTGAGGATGGCAAATACATAGGCTTGCAAGAATGCCACCAAAAATTCGAGTGCTGTAAGCGCTACAGTAAATGCCAACGGCAACAATGCGCCCAGCATTCCACCAAAGCCCATTCCTGTAAGCGTCACTACAAAACCGGCAAAGACTTTCAAAGTAATGTGGCCAGCCAACATGTTTGCAAACAAACGCACCGACAATGAAAGCGGGCGGGAAATGAAGGAAAGCACTTCAATCGGCACAATGATTGCTGCCAGTATTGGCGGCACGCCACCGGGTACGAATAGCTTCAAAAAGCCAATACCATTGCGCCAAAACCCATAAATCAGCACAATACCAATTACTAACAGCGCCAGCGCCGCCGTTATAATTATGTGACTGGTCACCGTGAAGAAATACGGAAACATGCCAAACAGGTTGGCGATAAGAATGAAAACAAACAGTGAAAATACCAGCGGGAAGAACTTCATGCCTTCTGAGCCTGCACTTTGACGCAGGATATTTGCGATAAATTCGTAAGCCATTTCTGAAATCGATTGGGCGCGGCCAGGAATAAGCCCCCTGCCACTTGTCGAAAAGATCAAAAACGCAGAAGAAAGAGCAACCGTTGCCACCATAAAGAGGGCAGAGTTGGTGAAAGATACATCAAAGCCAGCCACTTCCAGCGGAAGTAGTTTGGTAATCTGAAATTGGTGAATTGGATCTGTCGCCACCATATGCCTCTTTTAAAATTGACTATTGTCGTCATACAAATCGACAACGCTCATCGTTGTTCGTTCAACAATCACAGCCGTCACTTACAGGACAGGCCAATGGGTTTCAACCTTCGTTTTGCGTCTATTGCATCTTATTCGTCATTCTTGGGGTCAATTGTTGCCCCAAGATGCAAATTTGATTCAGCAACCATGCCCGCTGCACGTAGTGCATTTAGCACTCCTGCGCCAAACCCAAGAAACAAAAAAACAATCATTCCCCACGGCGAAGTACCAAAAACCGTATCAATCGCATAACCAATTCCGACGCCGACTATTATTGCGGCGATAAATTCGGAGCTTAATTTCATTGCCTGCGCAATGCCTGCCGATTTAGATGATTTTTGTTTTTCTATTTCAATTTCAATGGCTTGCTGGTGCTTGCTTAGGCGGTTCCCCAGATTGTCCAGCCGGTTTGACAATTCTTTGTCACCGGTCGCAACACCGCGCTTACGCCCAACAGGGGTCTTGCCGGTTCCATCAGGCCGCTCACTCATAATTGCACCAAATATATATGACGTTGAAATCAAGTCTGCCATTGCCCCGCAACAGATAGCAAAACGGGCGCAAAGCTGCGCGAACCATAGGTTTGGCAATCATATGTGTCAAGCGGCGGAATTGCCCAATTAAGCTGTTGAAATTTAACAGTTAATTCTCTTCAATTATGCCTGCGACAAAGCGCCTAGCAACAAATCAAAAAAACCTGACTTTTTTTTGGGGATACCAATAAATCATACCAGTATTTTTGTACAAAGTTACATTTAGGACCAACCGCCGCCTTTTGTGCGATAAAATATATGTTGCCCGATTTGTTTCATGCGGATCATGGATTTTGCCCAACGGGGACTCACATAGGTTGCGTGATAATGGGTGGATGATCCCACTTCTTTCACCCATAATTTCCCATCGGTTGCCCGTTTTGCGACCGCTTTTGCGGTCAACCAATGTTTTTTCGAACGGACCCGATCACGAATTCCATCGCAGGCAAAGGAAAACTGGCAGCGGTTCTTCCAGGATTTATTTTGATAAACCACGCCGCAAATTGAATTTGGATAGGTGGGGTTCTTCACCCGGTTGAGAATCACTTGCGCAACAGCTGCCTGCCCGCGTATCGGCTCTCCGCGAGCTTCAAAATAGATACCAACTGCGAGACAATATTGTGCACCCTTGGATTTTGCCCGGCGGGGAAGCTTTTTAATTGCCCATTTATGGTCACCACGTCCAAGAAACGGGCTTGAATAGGCCAATTTGGATTTTCCAAATAATGCATTGAACGGGCTGTTCGTTTCATCGCCCACCGCCGCATAGGCAACCAGCAGGGAAGGCTTGATGCCGCCTTTTAATCTGATTCGGGCGCTGGCAAGCATCAACCTTGGTTTTAATACGGCTGATGACCTGATACTTGCAGGCGTCCTACTCAAAAAAACACCGGCCAACTGAACCGGTGCTATTGAACTGCGTTTTTTGCTAAAGGCCAACCTTGCACGAGACTTATCAACGAAATGCCGCAAAAGGCTGCTTTTTCGAACGATTGATCCGGCCGAAAAATGCGCCGGCGGGCGTTTAATCGTTGAGGAGATTACCCGATCACCTTTAAGCGAGCGGTTTACTTTAAATGGCTTGGGCGTTTTACCCTTTAGGCTCACCTGCTTCAACGCGGCGCTTCCAGGCCCGCCTGTGGTTTCAACCCTCAATTTGCGTTGAATGGAGCCGGTAACAACAGGATCGACGTCGCCGCTAAAGCGGGCAGAATAGGTGGAACCGGTTGGAAACTCGATCGCACGGGCGGTCCAGCGCAGTTCGTCCGGTATTGGCTTGGATGAAAATTCCGCAATGTCCTGATAGGCGACTGTTGATGCGGATGCCACCAAAATGCCCGCACAGATGGCAAGCCTTGTGCCAATGACGGATACCGGTTTTGTTGAGAAAAACGAGGGGCCAGCGCCCGAACCGGCGCGAAAATACTCAAGGATACGCAAAACACTACTCCACACAACTAACCTGAACTCAATCAGGCTTTACTGAAATAGATCATCCTTCGTTAACCTTGATAAGCCGTTAACACGACAAATATTGCGGGTTTTAGTTTGTTTGAGTGGTATATATCGCTCACTTTTGATGGTTCAAATTTGCGCATCGCTTTCCCTCCATCGTCATCCTCGGGCTTGACCCGAGGATCCAGAAAGATTGCGGCACATTAAATAGATATAGGTGAAGTCATTCCCGCAGCGTCCACAATTCTCCAAACCAGTGTCAGCAAATTGATGACCTACAAGATCCTCGGCACGGGGGCCGAGGATGACGACGTTAGGTGGAATTCGGTGCATCGCTTTGCCATACGTTCGCTTGCGTGATTGAGAGACACCGAAGAGGTGTCCGGCCGGTCAGGCCGCACCCGCGCAGGCTGTGCAAAGTACAAACAGCCGTGAGCGAAACAAGTCGGCGCTCACTTTTAGTTTTCCGTTTGCTTTATCTGCTCAAATCTTGCGCATCGCTTTTCCTAAGGTTCATGTTTTGCGCTTCGTTTCACTCAACGTGCAACATGAACTACGCTCTACGTGCGATTTGAGTTTTCATCACTTCTTTTTCTTCTTGGCATAGGGGTTTTCGCTGCCACGAATAAACAGCCTGATAGGCGTGCCATAAAGATCGAAGGCCTCGCGCAATCCGTTCACCAAATATCGTGAATAGGAGGTGGGCAAAGAATCAGGTCGCGACGACTGCACCGAAAATGTCGGCGGCCGTGATTTTGGCTGGGTGATATATTTTAGCCGAATACGGCGCCCGGCAACCGCTGGAGGTGGATGCTGATTTTCCGCCCCTTCCAGCCAACGGTTTAGCTTGGCGGTAGAAATACGCCGGTTCCACACCACATGCACATCCAGCACCGCTTGCAAAAGTTTATCTATATTATATCCGGTCTGCCCGGATACGGGAATGCAAAGCAGGCCCTTAACCTGCGGCAGCAGGCGTTCAGCTTTCTCGTTCAGTTCGCGCAACACCTTTTGGCGGTCCTCGATCAAATCCCACTTATTGAAAGCAATGACGGGTGCCCTGCCCTCTTTGATGATTTGATCAACAATATGCATATCCTGTTTTTCAAACGGCATCGTTGCATCAAACATGATGATAACGACTTCGGCATATTGAATGGCGCGCTTGCCATCGGCTACCGAGAGCTTTTCCAGCTTCTCATGGACCCGCGACCTGCGCCGCATGCCTGCCGTATCAAAAAGCCTGATGGTGCGACCATGCCACTCCCAATTGACCGAAATGGAATCGCGCGTAATCCCCGCCTCCGGGCCGGTCAGAAGCCTGTCTTCGCCGAGCATTTGATTGATCAGGGTCGATTTTCCTGCATTAGGTCTGCCGACCACGGCAATCTTCAGCGGCCTGGTATTATCGTAGGTAAACTCGGCATCTTCATCAATTTCGCCGTCATCTGCATCGTCTAAATTATCGTCATCATCTGAAATTTTGGCCAATTGACCAAAGGCCACGTCCTCTCCCAATCGCTCGACCAGTGCATCGCGCAAATCCACCATGCCGTCGCCATGTTCGGCAGAAATTGGTATAGGATCGCCAAAACCCATGCCAAAGGATTCATAATAGCCAGAATCCCCCTTGTTGCCCTCAACCTTATTGGCAACAAGAATAACCTTGCCGCCGGATTTTCGAAGCATGGAGGCAAATGCCTTGTCTGCGGGCACCACACCCGCGCGGGCATCGATAACGAAGAACGAAATGTCAGCTTCGAGCACAGCGGCCTCGGTTTGGCTGCGCATCCGGCCCTCAAGGCTATCTCTCGATGCCTCTTCAAGCCCGGCAGTATCGATGACTTCGAAATTTATATCGCCAATTTTGGCTTGCCCCATACGGCGATCGCGGGTGACGCCTGGGGTATCGTCGACCAAAGCAAGCCGCTTGCCCACCAACCGGTTGAACAAGGTGGATTTACCCACATTGGGCCTTCCGATAATAGCAACTGTAAAACTCATATTAGGTCCTGATCGGTCCTGAAAAACTGGCCATCCAATAGCGAAATGCTATTTTCGCGCCGGCCCGCCCTTGCCGGCAATAAGATCAAGCATAAGATTAGCGCGACCTCGCATGGAGTTTGGCGCATCCTGATCATTAGAAATCAGCGTGAAATATTTTGCAGCCTCTTTCAAATCGCCTGCCTTCCAAGCGGCAAGGCCAAGACCTTCACGCGCAGAATGTCGGAAAGGAATACCGGGTTTGGCCAGTACTTCTATGCGTTTTTTAACCTCGTCGCGGGTGCCAATATCGACCAGCAACAGGCCGGCGCGTAGCCTTGCCAAATCCCGGTAGGTATCGTCAATCTTCGAATTATCGGCAATTTTGTCATAGGCGGCAACGGCAGCTTTGGCCTCACCTTTACCGGTCAATTCTGATGCCATACGCATCCGTGCAAGAGCCGCATAGGCCTCGGGCCCGGTATCGGCCAATTTTGCCAGAGCTTTTATCGCCTCATCGTGCTTGTTGTCATTGGAAAGCTGCACGGCTGCCATAAATGCATCACCAGCCGTTTCGGCCTGAGATTCCTGGTAAAATTTGTAGCCGCGGTAACCAGCGGTCAGCAAAACAATGCTCAGCGCCACGCCAATGACCAATTTGCCATAACGCGACCAGAATTGTTGCATTTTTTCGCTGCGCAGTTCCTCGTCAACTTCGCGGATAAAACTGTCGTCTGACATTTCAAACCTTCTCACTCATGTACATCGCGCAATATCAAATAATGCGGTTGCCATACTTTATCTGTTTTCACATGTCTGTTGCGGTAAATCCAACGCCCGCAAAACATGTTTTATATCCAGCCGGAAATCAGGCTAATATGTTTCTCAAGCGGCCTTCTAGCCTATTTTTCACCATAAGTAAGGGGGTATCAGGAACAATTGAGTTTAATGAGTGCCGCAAAGCCCGATCACATTACCGGCATGACGCCAAACAGGAACAGATGAAACTTCCATATGAACAAAACATAAAGCCCAAGCCCGGTGACCACTGCAATTATGTCATTGCGTATTAGTGGCTCAACCGGCTCTGCTTTTGGCCTGCCAAGTGCTGATTTAAGATTAACTATGGCCCACAGCAAAAATGTTCCAAATAAAATCAGCGATGCCAGATCGCCATTCATCCAAAGATGGGAAATCGACCACAATATTGTGGCCAGCAGAAATGGATGTTTGAATTTGCGCTTGATGTATCCGGGGCCAAGATTGGAAACCATCATCATGACAAAAGCAATTGCCATCAACAAAAGCACCACATGATACATTTCACTGAAGGGCACATAAACCTGACTTGCATCTATTTTTGCCCGCGCATAACCATAGATCAGCAAAACAAATGAAATCAGCGATACAATTGAATAAATTGCTTTCCATTTGTTTTCACCCATGGTCCCAATGGTTGTGAGACGCCAGTCTGGCGCAACAATACGTACTGAATGAATGCCGATAAAACCGATCAGTCCGATAACAAGAAAAACCATAACCAATCCCCTTTTTTAAATAACCGAACATCTTTTCCGGCAAACCTTGGGCCGTGACCCTATTGTAAGTCTACTTCATTAGCTGTTCAATATACAGACACAGATATAAATGTAGTATCGGGAATGGGAGACAATTTTGACCATTGATCTGGACGTTGCAGCGCGCCTGCTTGAGCAAAAACGCGATGAATTAGAAAACCTCTCTGAAATTTCGCAAGCGGCACGCGATACGGTAACGCTCGATCAACAGTCGGTTGGCCGCCTTTCGCGCATGGATGCCATGCAGCATCAAGCAATGAACCAGGCAACCGAGCGCACGAGGCAGCGCGATCTTAACCGCATCAAGGCGGCGATTGGGCGAATTGACGAGGGTGAATACGGATATTGCGCAGAATGCGGCGATGAGATCGCCGAACGCCGTCTGGAAGTCGACCCGATGGCAGAACGATGCATTAATTGTGCGAGCTAAGGTTATTCTGCTTGTTTTGAATACAGGTTAGTTTGTTGGCTTGTTCGCTCACGGCTAACCGGCCGAACTTGTCGGCCTCGAACGGTTGACCGTAAAGATTTCATTTGTTATTTAATCTAATTGTTAATTAATAGGCTATTATGTCGATGGAAATTTATCAGGTATTTGGCGCTCTGGCGGACCCTACCCGCCTTGCTATAGTGGAGAGATTATTGCGCGAAGGTGAGAAATCTGCCGGCGATCTGGCCGAACCCTTTTCGATGTCAAAGCCCGCAATCTCAAGACATATCAAGGTGCTGGAAGACAGCGGGTTGATTGAAAAACGCATCGAGCGGCAATATCGAATGTGCCGCATAAAGCCAGAAGCAATTGATGCCGTTGGTTCCTGGATTGAAGAACAACGCAAATTCTGGAACGCATCGTTTGACCGGCTCGAGGACGTTCTTGCAACCAAGGGCGGCACCAATGAATGAAGGAAATGTCTTGCGCATCGAACGCGAGTTTAGTGCATCACCAGAGGCTGTGTATAATGCGTGGGTCGATCCAGAAACTTTGGTCAAATGGTGGGGGCCGGAAGGTATGACCACGCCAGAATATGAATTGAACACCCATGAAGGTGGCCACTGGACCACCACAATGCAAAACTCGGAGGGCAACCGGGTTACCACCAGTGGCGTTTATAAGGTTTTAGAACCGCCAAACCGGCTGGTTTTTACCTGGGCCTGGACACAGGATGACGGCTCCAGAGGTGAAGAAACCGAGGTTGAAATAAGGCTCACCCCAACTGAAGCCGGCACAAGAATGGTTTTAATTCAGGGAAAATTTGGCGGTGCTGGCAATCGCGACAATCACAAATTCGGCTGGAATTCGAGCTTCAACGACCTCGATAAATTGTTTGGATAGGGCAGAACCTGCTCTTCAACTGTTCCCGCAAAGGGGAATTTCTTCCAGGTCTTTTTCGCTTACAACAATCTTTTTGATGTCCGCATCAAGGACCAACACGACAAAATCATCGAGCTCATCGCTTTTTATATAGGTGGATAGATAAAGCGGCCCTGCGGGAAGCTCTCCATGCCTGCAGGTGTTTGCCACAATAGAAAGCGAACCTTTGCCATCTGAATGCTGCTTCCGCAATTTATTAACTCTTGCGCGGGTCTGACGCATTTTTTCGGCATCGCTTTCGCTCATCCGATACGTAGATACCTTATAACCCGCACGCTTTTCGGCCTTAAGAGCGGATGAAGAAATGTTGTCATATTGTTGAAAATATATTTTCTCTTTGAATTTTATCCCAGCTTCTTTGGAACTAAAGCCAAGCTCTACAGCAACAGCCTTTTCGCGCAGGGACAGGCTATCTGGAATGCGAACAGCTGCATAAAATTTTGCAAGATTGGTGGTTTGAATGTCAAAATTCCGCAATTTATACATTGAGGAGACCGGTACTGAGCCACAACTGGCCAGTGTAAACAGCAACAATATACCTGCCGTTTTGGATGCGAAGCGCGGGCTATTTATCTTCTTCATCTAAAAGCTCCGGTTCTTTTTCAAATTCAAGAATATCGCCCGGCTGGCAATCGAGATAATCGCAAATCCTGGCGAGTGTATCAAAGCGCACGCCTTTTACTTTGCCGGACTTTAAAAGCGAAATATTTTGCTCGGTAATGCCAACCGCCTCGGCAAGTTCCTTGGAGCGGACCTTGCGAAGTGCAATCATCACATCGAGACGCACGATTATTGGCATAGAAAATCACTCACAGAATCGAACTCATTATTACACTTAGCAATTTAAACATTTTATATAAACTGGCGATTTTCTTCAGATAATTTAGCAGCTTCCGCCATAATTCTCCCGAGAATGACAAATAGCAAACCAAACACAATTGCCATTACATCTCCGTCATCGAAATCAATGGAGAAGCTTACTTGTCCCGTAGTCTTGAATAGAAACAAGATACTGCTGACTAGCAGATTGCCAATCGTATTGGCCAGCGGAAGCGCAACCAAAGCCCAGCCAATCAGGCTGATCTTCCCCGACGCATCACTTGTGAATACTTCACCTTTGGAAAACGAAGAAAACAGTTCGGTTGCCACGCAAAACCCGATCACTGCAGGAAACATTGAAGCAACTGCAATTGCAAATATCAGTGCCCGCACAACAATTGGCAGGCCGCCTATGAAACCCTTTGGCAATTTGAACTGCTCAAATGCGTCCTCCAGCCCGGAGGGGTCAAAGAAAATTTTAAGCGCCAGAAACAACATCGCCAATGCGAATGCAAGCAATCCAAAACGGGCACACCACTTTGCGACTTTGCTGAGGGTTTGAATGCGCACTAGAGCCTCATAGTCCGCTCCGCCTGATTTCAACTCTGTTTTAACTTTCATCTTTAATAGGTCCGGTTTTGTTAGTCTCGCCCTTAATTCAACATTCGACGCATCTCAGGTCAAGTTAAATTTCTAAAATTAATTTATTGTTTATATGATTTTTTTATTGTTTTACGATAACTTATCATTATAACACTCTCAAACTGTTGAAACGGAGAACACCCATGAAGATTTTAAAAATTTATACAATAGCAGCACTTGCATCGGTCGTATTAGCCCCGCTCTATACCAACATTGCCCTGGCCCAGGAATTCCTCAATCCGCATGAGGGGAGTTACCTTGGCGCGACATTCGGGGCTAATTCAAAAGGCGCCAGCATCAAGCGCAACCCGTCACCGGGCAGATTTGAAGTAGAGGAAAATTCAGCAGGCTTTGGCATTGTTGGTGGCTATAACTGGATATTCAACGACCGCTTTATGCTGGGTATTGAAGGCGACTTTGGAACCGCTGGTGGCAACTTTACAAAATCGGATGCAATACTTGGCTCGATTACCACCACGGGTAAGTTTGTTGGCTCCATCAGAGGCCGGGCCGGTGTCGCATGGGACTCCGCATTGTTTTACGGAACTGCAGGTCTGGCATTTTCTGATATGACTGTGAGACCAACAGGTGCCGCCAAGAAGAACGAGCTTCGTGCTGGCATCGCGTTCGGAGTGGGCATGGAATATGCAATGAACGATGATTGGTCAGCCCGGGTTGAGGGTTTGGTCTATGGGTTTGGCAATGACAAAACCAAATTTGCAGGCTTGGCACGAGAAACCGGTGTGGGGGTTGCAACCATCCGACTTGGTATTTTGAAGCGTTTCTAAACCCCAAGAATGCTCAAAATACTATAAACCTGCTGGAACCCCTCCAGCAGGTTTTTTTGGCTCTGGATTTCACTCGGCCTCGACCTTGATATTCAGCAAATCAATCACCGCACCTGGCGCACTGGTGCCAACACCGATTAGTTGAATAACAGAAACCGGAGCGGAAGGCGTAGCACTTGCCCTTATTTTCCCGCCGGAATTGAGGAACTTTTTCAAGGTCTCTGAAAGATCAGAAACAAATTCAGGTTTGTTCAATATCTGCAAAACAAAAGGTAACAGACCAACGGCCTGGGCTTTTAGGGTGGCCACATCGACACCTTGTTGGGCCGCCACGATCCCCATGCCCTTGTCAACGATGGACTGATCATCAAAAACGATATTGGCGGAATTGACTGTGATAAGCGCCACTGCCTGTTGAGCCGTCGCCGGGTTTTCAAACGCACTGCGCGGAATGCCGCCAACGCTCACATCAACATCAATGTTTCCGGCATCTTTCATATTTGCTTTGGTGTTCATCGAAAGTACTTTGCTGGCCTCATTCCAGACAGCTTTCAAGCCATAGGACACAAGAATGTCTTTAAAGCCCATGGCCGAAAACACTTTTCTGGGTTTCCTTTCCATCATCGATACGGGAAATTGAAGCCCTTCAACTTTCAAATCAATATTGGTAGGTATCGGACCAATAAAATCGGCCATTTCAACGACGGTATCCTTCAGTGCAACATCACCCTTCCCTGGAACCCGCACTTCCAGGCCGCTGGCCTGATAGCGGCCGACGGTCGGTATTGCCTTCATAATGGCTGCGACATCATTCTTTTTGCCAGCCTCTTCGACATTCATCAATGCTTTGAGCGCAGGGAATTTAATATCGGCAATGGAAAAAAGGTCAAGATTGAACAGGCCACCGTTTCCACTGAAATTGATGCCTTTAATAAGAAACTCTCCAATCCCGCTGGAGGAAAGATCACTGACTCTATAAAGATCAAGCTTACCTTGTGTCACACCGGGGGCATCAACATTCAGGCCTGCCAGTTCAAATTTAGCGATACGAAATGCGCCATAAATACTGGCCACAAGTTCAATAATCTGCTTCTTGTCTGGCTCCTTCCCCGTTGCTTTTTGCTCAAGAAACAGTTTATCGGCGACCTCAAGCACAGAGATATTTGGAGGCCGGACACCCAAATCATTCATAGCCCAACGATCAATGGAAAATTCTCCTCCAATGCTCGAACCGACCATATCACGGACAGTCATATCTCCCATGACTGTTGTGTAGGGCGCATTATCGGATCCAGTATTTCCGGGGGCAAAATTCCGAACCAGAGATCCATAATTATATTGTGAGGCAGATATATCTCCAAAAGATACATCGCTGCTTACCAGTTTTATCGCCTCAGGTGATGCGCTTTCTGAAGCCTGGATCTGCATTTTCATTCCGGACATGGTCATTTCGGAAAAATTGCCGCTGACCGTTTCGCCAATTTTTGTTGGTCCATAGGTAATCTGCGTGTTTATGCCTTTGTCTCCAACTTTCTGGTCCATTGTCATGCCACCAAGCAAAGCATTGTCGAAGCTGATATCAATCATCGCTTCGACAAGGGGGTAATATTTAGAGACTGGCTTATCCGGGGCATCAATAATTTCTGGCAATTGCGCCCACTTGATATTGTTGATGATAAACTTATCATAAACACCTGAAGTGCTGGACGATGTTTCCTTATTTCCTGACGAAATATCGAACTTCAGTTCGGCGGTATCCGCTTTGATTGAGCGGGCTGAATAATAACCATTATCCAAAGCCAGATTGGCAAATTCTACGCTTGGAAAGGCAATTGTATATTCGAGCTTTCCTTTGCTTTCGCCGGTTGCATCTCCACTTAAAATCTTAGATTTTGCATTCTCAATTGTTAAGCGAATACTCAGATTACGAATGGTGGTTATATTGCTTGCCGTATCATGCCGGATACCCGAATGACTGACGGTTAGAAACTCAAAACCCTTCGCAGCGCTCACCCAGTTTTCAATAATCGCCTCTTGAGCATTTTGTGCAAATGATGCCGACAATACTCCGACTGAAAGAGATGCGGTTATCAATAATGTTTTTGAAATTCGCTGAATATACATACGCTGTTCCACCTCAGGGTTCTTGTTCTTTTACGGCTTTAAAATGTTTTACAGGTTGGTTGATTTTCAAATATATCTGTCAAAGAGTCAAAGTCTATAGGGGCCAATAGGGTCCACATTTCGCCAATTGGCTGGAATTTGGCTCAAATATCCATAAACGCTCGGAAATTGGTTGAATTTCAGGAGATACTGCTTGCATTTGGTCATCAAGCCTCTATAAACCGCCGCGTAAACAAGTTCGGGTTTCCAGCTGGTGGCTGAACGGAAGGTTGAAAGGTTCATTTGAACCGATCGATGGATTTAGGAAAATCCGGCTTCCCGTGTCTCCGCTCTCGACACTTCGTGACACGCCTTTCCGGCGATCATTCGTGATCAGCCAACAAGACGTGTCGATGAGGCTTAGCGCTGGAATTCGACATAACAGGAAAGGCCTATCATGGCATTATACGAACACATTTTTCTGGCGCGCAAGGATATTTCCGGCCAGCAGGTAGACGCTTTGATTGAAACATTCAAAGCCATACTCGCAGAAGGCGGCGGCACAGTTGGCAAAACTGAAAACTGGGGTCTTAAAACCCTGCCCTACCGCGTTAGAAAAAACCGCAAAGCACATTATGCGCTGATGAACATTGATGCGACCCCGGAAGCGGTTGGCGAAATGGAACGCCAAATGCGCTTGAATGAAGATGTGCTGCGCCACATGACCATTCGTGTTGATGAACATGAAGAAGGCCCGTCTGCGCCATTGCGCAAAAGTGATCGTGATGATCGCCGTGGTGGTCGTTCCGGTGGCCGTCCCGGTGGCCGTGATGAGCGCCCGCGCGGTCCGCGCCCTGACCGTAACGAAACACGCAGTGAAACTGATACTGCTGCTGCAGCTGAATAAGGATTATTGAATTATGGTTGCCATCGAACAAATGCCAACACGACGTCCATTTCAGCGCCGTCGCAAAACCTGCCCATTTACGGGTGAAAAAGCCCTGAAAATCGACTACAAAGACGTGAGATTGCTGCAACGCTACATTTCCGAGCGCGGCAAAATCGTACCATCCAGAATTACCGCTGTGAGCCACAAGAAACAACGCGAACTGGCAAAAGCCATCAAGCGCGCCCGTTTTCTGGCCCTCATTCCTTATCTGGTTAAATAATCAAATATCGGGCAGGTTTAACCGCCTGCCCGTTTTCATCTTCTATCAGTTGGATGGCCTTGCCAGGTAACTGACACAAAGTTGGGGTGAGAATGGTCTTGCCTCTAACTGCCCGGAATTTCCGGCAGGACAGCGACATGATACAGTCAAAGACACTCATATTCAGTATCCTAGCCGGACTGGCATCCGCCGTCATGGCAGCGCTTGCCTTGACGCGCCCGGGTCTATTAACCTTGCTGATTTATGTTTCTGCAGTCCCGATATTCTACGCCAGTTTCAGCCGCGGCTCGCTTTCCGGCATTATTGCCGCCATTGTTGCAACGCTCTCAACCGGCGTTTCCGGTGGTTTGGCTATCGGCGCGATCGTCGGCATGACGATTGTCGGCCCGGCCGCATTTGCCGGCCATATGGCGGGCCTATCCAAAACCGATGATGAGGGGCGAAAATTCTGGTTCCCGCTGTCCGAAATTCTGTTTCGTCTGGCGCTTACCCTCGCGGGCGCCTATATCGTTCTCGGTCTTTGGTACGGCTATGAGGTTGAGCTGGTCGCTGCTCAGTTTGAGCTGTTTATGAAACAGGTCATTTCGATGCAGGAACAAGCAACAGCACCATTGGATGAGGCGCAGTTGCGGGCCAATGCATTGCTTTATGCATCACTTTTACCGCTGCTAGTACCGGCATTTTCTCTGGCAATTTTGGTCTGGAATATGGGGATTGCCGAGCGGCTGGTGCGCAGACGCGCTAAAATGGAGCGGCCGAAGGATAATATTGCGGCTGACGTTGGTTTGCCGCGTATGGCGCTGGCGATATTTGCCGCATCACTAATTATTGCCGTTACGATCCCATCGCTGCAAAGCATCGCCTATGTGATTGCCGGTACGATGGGTATGGCAATTGCCATGATCGGGTTGGCGGTAATGCACTATTTTACCTGGGGATTAAAAGCCCGCAGCCAAATCCTGTTCTTTGCCTATTTTGTTCTGATCGCAATTTCATTGCCGATATTCCTGTTTTTGATCATCGGGCTGGCCGAGCTGCTTTTGCTGCTTCGGGCCCGTGATCCAAACCGCATGCCACCGAATTTAGATAACTCAAACAACAATACAACATTTCACTGAAAGGAACTCTTATGAAAATTATCCTGCTAGAGCGCATCGCCAAACTTGGCCAGATGGGCGATGAAGTAACGGTTAAAGACGGTTATGCCCGTAACTTCCTATTGCCAAAGGGCAAAGCGCTTCGCTCAACCAAAGCCAATGCTGCCCACTTTGAGGTAGAGCGCGCTCAACTTGAAGCCCGCAATCTGGAACGAAAAACAGAAGCTGAAGCCGTTGCTGAAAAACTCAATGGCAATGCCTATATTGCCATCCGATCAGCAGGCGAAACCGGCCAGCTTTATGGTTCAGTAGCGGCACGTGACATTGCTGCTACCCTGGAAGAAAACGGATTTACCGTTGGTCGTAACCAGATAGAGCTGCTTGCACCGATTAAAACTATCGGCATGCACGAAGTTCGTATAATCCTCCATCCGGAAGTTGATGCGGGCATTTCAATCAACGTTGCGCGTTCTGAAGAAGAAGCCAAACGTCAGGCGTCCGGTGAAGATCTCACTCAACGTGATGCGTTTGATGACGATGATGATGAAATCGTTGCCCAGGATGATGCATTCGAAAACGAAGAAGACGGGCCATTGTTTGACGAAGAAAGTGGTGAAGATGCAGAGGGTGCTGAGGCTGAAACAGAAGCCGAGGCTGAAAACACTGATGCACCTGCTGAAGAAGAAGCAAAGAGCTGATTTATTTAGTATTGTGTAATAAAAAAGGGGCCGCAATTGACGGCCCCTTTTAAATTCGCTCACGCAAGATGCGCTAAAACGCATCGCTCCGCCTGGGCGTTTCATCTTTAGATGGAATCACTCCAGAGTAATTTCGCTCACGGCCATTCGGGGCTTTTCTAATGGCTCAAGTTTTGCGCTTCGCGTTGCTCAACGTGCAATTTGAGCAAAGCGCCGGGCCGAACTTGTCGGCCTGACGACATGACGTAGTCTACGGCTTGTTTGGCAAGGGACACAAAATGCCCTCATCACCGACCTTTGTGCAGCTTTTACACCAATTGACACTGCTTTCAGTTTCCAGACGGCGCACTTCGGAAAGTTCCATTCCATCCGGCACCGGCAGGCAAGAGCGCCCACATTTTTCAAGCGTAATTGTGTCGCCATAGGTTTTGTTTAACAGGGTATAGAGACTGCCTGTTGCACACATTGCCGGGCGATAGCTCAAACCATCCGATTGAAGCGGTGGCAGCACTTCGCCGCTTATAGGTGGCAAATTATCCTCTGCAGGTGGGCGTGGTGCGGGCTCCTGCCCTGGTGCACATTGTCGGTATAATTGGGCCAATGTGCGTGGGTCGGTGAACGCGGCATTGCCCCGATCACCAATACCACGGCGGAATGATTCCCAGGCATTTCTGGTTTTGCGCCCGGCCAATCCGTCTTCAGTACCAGCGCGATAACCAAGTTGATTGAGGCACGACTGTATCCAAAGAATATTTTCTTTCGGGCGCTGACGCGGGCGTGGTTTCACACAACCACCGGCGCGGGCAGAATAATACCATGGAGCGCGACATTGAGCTTCAGGAATTGGCACAATGTCAAATGGCAGATAGCAGCGACCGGTATAGGGTGAGCGCACACGCGGAGACCGACATACAGGGTTTGGTCTCACACAACGCCCATTTCTCCATACTCGACCACGTTCACAAGCATCAATATCCGGTGTCCGGCAGACACCGCCGATCAACACATCAGGTAACTGACATACCGGCGGGCGAATAATCGGCAACCGGCAACGCCCGT
Organism: Alphaproteobacteria bacterium; assembly: GCA_024280375.1. Lineage (GTDB taxonomy): Bacteria > Pseudomonadota > Alphaproteobacteria > Rhizobiales > Rhizobiaceae > SZUA-100. The sequence continues at coordinate 26,267 of JAJRQF010000107.1, forward strand.
TGATTATTACGCGTGGCGCACGGCATATAGCAGGCCTGATAACTGGCAACTTACAGCGACCATTAATCAACACGCGTGGCGCACGACATATAGCAGGCCTGATAACTGGCAGCTTACAGCGACCATTGATTATTACGCGTGGCGCACGGCATATAGTAGGCCTGATAACCGGCAGCTTACAGCGACCATTAATCAACACGCGTGGCGCACGACATATAGCAGGCCTGATAACTGGCAGCTTACAGCGACCATTAATTATTACGCGAGGTGCGCGGCATACGGCAGGCCTGATAACTGGCAGCTTACAGCGACCATTGATTATTACGCGTGGCAGACGACATATAGCAGGCCTGATAACTGGCAGCTTACAGCGACCATTAATTATTACGCGTGGCGCACGACATACTGCAGGCCTGATAACTGGCAGCTTACAGCGACCATTAATTATTACGCGTGGCAGACGACATACTGCAGGCCTGATAACTGGCAGCTTACAGCGACCATTAATTATCACGCGAGGTGCGCGGCATACGGCAGGGCGAATATTTGGCCGTCGGCATCGGCCATTGATAATTCGATTAGGGGGAGCACAAATACGAACCTGCGCCAATTGGTAATCTTGCGCAAATTTTGTCGGTATCTGGATGTCTATTTGGCCGGCAAATGCAGGCAATTGAAAGAAAAATGCACTCAACAGCGCAATGATAGCCACGCCAAACAGAGATGGCAATTTGTTGATTTTTAGCCGTAGAGCCGAATAAATCATGTTCACTCCAAATTATCGTTATAATTGTCGCAGAAAAGCCCACGACTTCCCCCTCATCACACCAGATAACATTATTGTGACGATATTATTGTGCCATATTGCACGCAACATTCTTGGCAGCCCTGTTGCAAGGAACTGGATTTACTTACAAAATACAAAGCTTCGAATATTGTATCAAACCCGGAAAATATCGCTGCCGCACTTATTTTTTAAAAATAGTTGAAACCAGCATATCAATTCCCATATTTATCGTATATCGACGATTAACGATTTACCGGGCAATAGCATGAGCAAAAACCAGTTAGGTGAAGCCGAGTTGAACTTAGGCGTTCCAATTCCCTGGCCCAATGAGAGGCTAAACGGTGAGCAATGGAGCGCGCGACTGAGTGCCCTTTCTCACCCGGCCCGACTGGAGATTTTGCAATATTTGGCGGCTCGCGAAAATTCCTGCTGCAAGGATGTGGTCAACCGTCTTTCACTGGCCCAATCAACTGTGTCTCAACATTTGAAAGTTTTGGTTGAATCGGGGCTTATTGATACTAAAAATGATGCACAGCGTTCCTGTTATACGTTGAACAAGGAAGCGCTATTGTCTATTTCTAATGCGGTATCCGATCTCGCCGGTTCCTGTTGCCAGCCTAAATGCTGCTCCCCCTCAAAAGACTGATATTGATCGAGAATTATTTTGCCTGAAACTAAAAAAGAAATTTTGTCCGATGGATCCACCATTGGGTCATTGAAAAACCTTTGGCCCTATATGTGGCCAAGCGATCGTCCTGATCTGAAATTACGCGTTGCCTGGGCTGCCGTTTTTCTGGTGATCGCTAAAATTGTGACCGTTCTGGTGCCCTATTTTTATAAATGGGCAACTGATGCGCTGGACAATAACCCAACAGCCGCGGAATTCCTTCCAACCATGTTTTTAACGCCGGTTATGCTGGTTGTAGCCTATGCGGGCGCGCGAATTTTGATGGTTGGTTTTAACCAGTTGCGTGACGCTCTATTTGCCCGTGTCGGGCAATACGCAGTGCGCCAACTTGCCTACCGAACCTTTGTGCATATGCACCAACTGTCGCTGCGCTTTCACTTGCAACGGCGCATTGGCGGCCTGTCACGCATAATCGAGCGCGGCACCAAGGGCATTGAAACTATTGTGCGGTTTACAATTCTCAATACCGCACCAACCCTGCTTGAGTTTATACTGACCGCTGCGATTTTCGCAGTCAGCTATGGCTGGTCGTATGTAATTGTGATTGCAATTACCGTTTGGGCCTATACCTGGTTCACGATCAGGGCCAGTGATTGGCGCATTTCCATTCGTCGCGACATGAATAACAGCGATAACGAGGCAAATTCCAAGGCTGTCGATTCGCTGCTCAACTATGAGACTGTTAAATATTTTGGCAATGAAGAAATGGAAGCCCAGCGCTTCGATAGCTCAATGGCGCGTTATGAGTCGGCGGCAACTAAAACCTGGACGTCGCTTGGGTGGCTCAACTTTGGACAGACCTTTATTTTTGCCATTGGCATGCTGGTTTGTATGGCGATGTCGGCAATGGCCGTGCAAGCAGGAACACAGACCATCGGCGATTTTGTTATGATCAATGCGCTGTTGATGCAATTATCTATTCCGCTCAATTTTATCGGCTTTGTCTATCGCGAAATCCGTCAGGGCCTAACCGATATCGAGAACATGTTCTCATTGCTTTCTGTCGAACAAGAGGTGAAAGACGCGGACGATGCCAATCCACTTGATGTTTCTTCAGGTGGCATCCGGTTTGACAATGTTTCTTTTCACTATGATGCAAATCGGCCTATTTTGAAGAATGTCAGTTTTGAAGTGCCGCCGGGTAAAACCATTGCGATTGTCGGGCCATCTGGTGCGGGTAAATCTACTATTTCACGCCTGCTTTTTCGCTTTTATGATGTCACCAATGGCGCAATCAGCATTGATGATCAGGATATTCGCGGCGTTTCGCAGAAATCGCTGCGCAATCAAATTGGTATGGTTCCGCAAGATACGGTGCTGTTTAACGACACAATTGCCTATAATGTTCGATATGGTCGAATTGACGCGACTGACGAAGAGGTCGAACAGGCGGCAGAAATGGCGCAAATCAAGGATTTTATCGCTACCCTGCCCAATGGTTTCCAATCTGAGGTTGGCGAGCGCGGATTGAAACTTTCAGGCGGCGAAAAACAACGTGTCGCCATTGCCCGCACCATATTGAAGGCACCACCCATTCTCATTTTGGATGAGGCAACCTCGGCGCTCGATACCCAGACCGAACAGGAAATTCAAGCAGCCCTTGATGTGGTTTCCAAAAACCGCACCACATTGGTGATTGCCCATCGGCTTTCAACCGTAATTTCAGCCGATGAAATTATCGTTTTGAAAGAAGGGGAAATTTGCGAACGCGGCACCCATCGATCCCTGCTCGACAAGGATGGGCTTTATGCGGCAATGTGGGCGCGTCAACGCGAGGCCACTGAAGCTGAAGAAAGATTACGCAAAGCACGGGAAAACGAGGAGTTGGGCATTGCTCAACCGGCCGAACCGGCGGAATAAGCCCCAAACCTGCGAAGTCGCGCATTTTTAGATGCGGCAGTAGGGCGGTAGTTTTATATCGAAATATCCGCATTATTGTTGGCTTGCGGCGCTTATCCGCCTATATGGGTGAAATAAACCATTAGAGTGTATCCGTCTTTGACGGATACACTCTAATTTGATGTCGCTCACGGCTGTTTGGTGCAACGCACCAGCCTTCGCGGGAGCGATGCATAAGCATCGGGCCGCTCTTCGCATCCTGACTGCTTCCATGTAAACATGACACAATCTAGTGTCCTTTCGAATCTAATGTTCGATAAGAGGTGCTGGATAATGATACAGACATTAGATTCGGGACACGAGTGGAGCACCCATGAGTATTGCAAACAGCATCAAGAGTTCACTCGTACCGGTTCACCCGGAAGGCTACCGCTTTATTGCAATATTCTTTGTCGCCGCCATTGTGCTTGGCTGGCTTTGGAACCCGTTGTTTTATGCGGGACTGCTGCTGACCGGCTGGTGCGCCTATTTCTTTCGTGACCCGGAACGGGTAACCCCGATTTCAGATGATCTGGTTATTTCGCCCGCCGATGGTGTGGTTTCTCATATTGGCCCAGTTGTACCGCCAACCGAACTTGGGCTTGGGGATAAACCCATGTTGCGGGTTTCTGTCTTCATGAATGTCTTTAATTGCCATGTGAACCGGGCACCGGTGCGTGGCAAGATCACCGGTATATTCTACAAGCCGGGGAAATTTTTGAGCGCTGATCTGGACAAGGCTTCCAGCGATAATGAGCGCAATTCAATGGTGATAGAAAGCCCACACGGGCCGCTCGGCGTGGTGCAAATTGCAGGCCTTGTGGCGCGGCGCATTATCTGCTGGGCTGAAGAAGGCCACGAAATTGGCATGGGCGACCGTTTTGGCCTCATTCGCTTCGGTTCCAGGCTGGATGTATATTTGCCGGATAGCGCTGGCACCCGCGTTGTGCTGGGCCAAACCATGATTGCCGGAGAAACCATATTGGCCGCATACCATGACACGGCAAAATCCAGCCCGATCAGCAAGGTTTCTTAAGAGATGGAACCGCCATTCCCGCCATTTGATCCTGATGAAATTGAAGAAAGCGACGACCCTCAGCACAAACGGCTGCGCGATATTCCATTTCGGATGCTGGCCCCAAATCTGATTACACTGATGGCCATTGTATCAGGCCTAACCTCCATCCGTCTTGCGGTGGAAGACCGGTTTGAGCTAGCGATCATTGCCATACTCTTTGCGGCAATCCTTGACGGGCTGGACGGCCGTGTGGCCCGACTGCTCAAATCGAGCACCCGTTTTGGGGCTGAAATGGATTCGCTGGCTGATTTTGTAAATTTCGGCGTTGCGCCCGCCGTGGTGCTTTATATCTGGGCGCTGGACGAGCTGCGTTCTGCCGGCTGGATTGCCGCGCTGATTTTTGCTATTTGCGGCTGCCTTCGTCTCGCACGGTTTAACGTGATGCTGGACAATCCCAATCGACCGAAATGGCAGAATAATTTCTTTACCGGGGTTCCTGCACCTGCTGGCGCGATTATCGGGCTTTTGCCAATATATCTCGGGTTTTTGGGGCTGGAAGTTTCCAAGGTCTCGGCCATATTCATCGCCGTTTACATTATCTTTATCGGGCTGTTGATGGTCTCGAACCTTCCGACATTTTCAGGTAAGAATATCGGGCGACGGGTATCGCGTAATCTCGTATTGCCGGTGATGATCACAATCGTTCTGGCGGTGGCGCTTCTGTTCAGCTTTCCATGGGTAACACTGAGCTTTGTCAGCATTGCCTATCTCGCAGCTCTGCCGTTTGGCTACCGGGCGTGGAACAAACAAATAGCTGCAGATAAGAGCAGTTAGAAATTACCGGTGGGTTGAATCAAAAGGGCCCGCCTTAGAGCGATTCATCTTTAGATGGAATCGCTCAAGTTTGTTTTTGCTCACGGCCATTCGGGCATACGCCCGGCCTCCGCTGGGGCGATGCATAAGCACCGGGCTGCTCTTTGCAGCCTGACCGCTTCCATGTAAATGTGAAGCAGTCTAGCGAGCCCTAATTCATTTCAGAAAGACTAATCTATTCAGCAGCCTCAGCCATTGGCGGTTTAGTGCCTTTGCTCTGTTTTCTTGATGACTTGCTTTTAGGGGCAAGTTTTACAATTTTTTCGCCGCTGTCAGCATTGTCTGGCTGGGTTGGCGTGGTAATTTCGGTTTGCTCATTTTCCAATCGAACCGCCCTTTCGTCAGCGAGCGAGGCTCTCTGCTTACCGATATATTGAACGGCTCGCATTGGTGAATTGAACAAATACGCAAAGCCCCTTCCCGTTACACCGGCTGCAGAAGCAATATTGTAAGGCATCGCCAGCATAGTTGGAATGAGCACAAGGGTTAGGATGGTGGAGAACGCCAAACCGGAAATAACCGATGTGGAAAGCTGTACCCACCAAATGGAGGTAATGCCGCCAATCAGAACAGTCTGATTGAAGAAATCCATGTTAATTTGCAAGGCCATTGGCACCAGTCCGAGAATGGTGGTGATTGTGGTCAACATGATCGGCCGCATACGCTGGGCTGCGGTTTTCAACACGGCGTCGCGCACCGGTACACCCTCTGAGCGCATACGGTTATAGGTATCAATCAGCACAATTGCATTGTTCACCACAATACCGGCAAGCGCCACAACGCCTGTGCCAGTCATCAGAATTGAGAACTTTTGCCCCGTTACCATCAAGCCAATCAACACGCCGACGACGGCAAGAATAACCGTCGAAAGGGTGAGGATTGTCTGGTAAAATGAGTTAAACTGGGTGACCAGAATTATAAACATCAAGAACAGGGCGATACCAGCTGCTTTCTGCAGGAACGCGCCAGATTCCTTTTGCTCCTCGTCGCCACCACGAAATCGGAACTGAACGCTGGTTGGCCATTTTTCACTCTTTAGCCAGTTCTCCAGTTCTGCAACTTTATCATTCGGGGTAATTGCCTTGCCATTTTCCTCAAAGCCCCTGATCAGGTTCGCCTTGATCGACATCGAATAAAGCCCATCACGACGGGTGATTGAGGAAACTTTTGGCTCGGCTGTGCGCGTAACAAAATTTGACAATGGCACTTGACCATTTTGGGTTCGCAGGCGTAGCTGGCTGAACTGGTCGAGCGTTCTTTGCTCTTTCGGCAGACGTACCCGGATATCAACCTCATCGTCGGAATCATCTGGCCGATATTTACCAATCAACACACCGTTGGTTACCAGCTGCACCATTGAACCGATGGCAGCAATACCCGCATTATAACGACCAGCTTCTTCGCGATTGACACTTAACTGCCATTCAATACCTGGCAATGGTCTTGAATCTTCAAGGTCCTGCAAGCCCTTCATCGCGTCAACTTTGGCACGAACCCGGACAATAGATGCGACCATTTCATCATAATTGGTTGATTTTATCTGTAGACGCAGGTCTTTGCCGGTAGGAGGTCCACCTTCAATTTTACGAACCTCTACCCGCATTCCGGCAAGATCAGCCGTTTGTTTTTTGATCTCGGCAAAAATTTCAGCCGCTTTGGGCCGGCAACAATAATCTGCCAGTTCAATCTGTAACTCGCCAATCACATCGGCAGGCTTGTCTTGAATCCCACCCAACGGGCTTCCAACGCCACTTCCGCCGCCGGGGGCTGATGAGGTCATAATGACATTATCAATGCCAGAAATGCGTAGCACCTTGGCTTCAACTTCGCCAACCAGATCGCGAATTTCTGTGGCCGACAGGTTGCCGCGGGCGGAAACCAGAACAATGGCTACATCGGGTTCTTCGTCAACGAAGAATTCGACGCCCGCATTGTTTTTGCCAAACATACCAAACACACCAATTGTGAGCCCAACAATTGCGACAATCACAACAATGTTGCCAAAGATATTGCCCGACAGTTTTTTCAAAACCCACAGGTAAGCGCCAAGAACACCTGGCACTTTAGATATGTCCAGTTTCTTGTCGGACGAAAGCATTTGCGCCACTTCATCGACTTTGACCGGGCGCGACTGGCGCCAGCGGACAAAACGCGAGACAAGTGGCAAAAGCATAAATGCGAGCGAAAGTGCTATCACTACCGCAATTACAAAGGCAATTTGTTTTACCGGCAGATTGATTTGCTGCTCGCTGGCAAGGCCGCCAATTGTTTGCAACACACCATCAAGGCCAAAACCAATCAACGCGTTCAAAGCCGGATAAGCCAAAACAAACACAACAATTGCGACAAGAGCAATTCCGATAACTCCGCTTAATAGCCAGGATGCATTTTTGCCCATCCATGCGGATAGCTGCCCGATCAACGCCCCGGTAACGGGAAGAAAAATCAATGCGGTTATCAATGAAGCGGAAAGAACTATGATCACCATAATTGGCAAATAGCTCATAAATTCGCCCGGTACGCCCGGCCACATCAACATCGGCAGGAAGGCGGCCAATGTGGTTGCAGTCGATGAGACCACTGGCCAAAACATCAACCGCGCCGAGCGGTGATAAGCTTCAACCGCGGGCATACCCTCGGCCATTTTGCGGTCCGCATATTCGGTCACCACAATTGCGCCATCAACCAGCATTCCGACGGTCAACACCATGCCAAACATCACCATCATCGACATGGTCATTCCGGCGGATGCCAATATCAAAAAGCCGACCATGAAAGATACGGGGATCGACAGGCCAACCATCAGGCCAGATTTCACTCCAAGTGAAGCCACCACAACAATCATCACCAATGCAATGGCGGTGAGGATCGATGCTTGCAGTGACCCCTGCACCTCGTTGATGAAACTGGACTCATCCAGCAGGTAGTTGACCTTGATTGTCGAAGGCCAATCCTTGGAGAACTCTTTTACAACCCGGCGCACCTCTTCATTATTGGCAATAATATTGGTGCCAATGCGTTTTACCACCTTAATGGAAATTGCCGGTTCGCCATTTACTCTTGTGTAATTGGAAGCGTCCTGAAAGGTCCGTTTGATCTCTGCAACTTCGCCAAGTGTTACAACACCCTCGCCATTTTGCTTGATCGGAATTGAATAAACATCGCGTGCAGTCTCGACCAATCCCGGCACCTTAACATTAAATCGGCCGGTTCCATCATCGAGAAAACCGGCCGGTACAAGCTGGTTATTCTGGGAGAGAGCGGTGAGCAATTCTGTCTGGGTAATGTCGTAGGATTCGAGCTTCATCAGGTCGAGAACAACCTCCAGAACTTCAGTTCTGTTGCCGGAAAGATTGGCTTCACGAACCGTTGAAACGGATTCAATTTCGTCCTTTAAGCGGCGGGCAAACCTGTACAAAGTGCGCTCAGGCACCTTGCCGGAAAGGGTTACAACGATTGTCGGAAGCAGGGAAAAACTGGTCTCATTAATAATCGGCTCGTCCGCGTCGGCAGGCAGTTGAGACTGTGCCCTGTCAACCTTGTCGCGAATATCAGCGAGTACCTTGTCTTTTTCGGTCTCGATATTGAATTCCAATATCACCGCAGCATAGCCCTGACCGGCAATCGCGGTCACTTCTTTCAAGCCATCAAGCCCACGCAAACTGGTTTCCAACGGCCGCACCAGCAGCCTTTCCGCGTCGCCCGGCGAAATGCCCCGCTGATTAACGGTAACAAAATAAACCGGCACATCAATATCCGGGTTGGCTTCCTTGGGTATGGAAATATAGGAAAGCACCCCGGCCACGATCATCACGGCCATCATGGTCAGAACCGTTTTGGGACGATTTAAGATATTTTCAAGCGCACCAATCATTGTTTGATACCCGCTGTTTGAACGTGTTCAGTATTTTTGTTGGGTTCCGATAATTCGGCCTTTTTCTGGCTTTCCTGCTGATCAAAAACCACGGCTGAAACCGGCTCCACCAATTCGCCGGCCGAGACATATTCGTGGCCAAGCGTGATGATACTGGTGCCCGGTTCAATGCCGCTTACCCACATGCCATCTGTTGCCTGTGACAGAATTTTTACCGGAATAAAAATAACCTTGTTATCGGCCCCTACCCCGCGCAGACCGATTTCGCCTGTATCTGCCAGCGTTAGCCAGGAAGGTTTAACCTTGTAGGCTTGGGTCGATTCAAGTTTTACAATGCTGGAAGCGGTTACCCCATCGCGCAACAGGCCTTTTTCATTGTCCATCGCAATTTCCACCCGGAATGTGCGGGTTTTCGGGTCTGCATTTGGTGCGATATAGGTGATTTTTCCCAGCACCTGTTCGCCGGTTACCAGTTGCACGCCGGCCGACATGCCGGTATTTATCCGGGCGATTTCACGTTCTGATACCTGACCAATAAACAACATTGGGTTGGCATCAATCAAGGTAACGCAAATTCCTCCGGCGGTGAGATTGTCACCCTTTTCTGCCAGAGGAGATGTAACCTCTCCAATCACGGAAGCGCGAACTTCTGTGCGTTTTAAATCCTGTTTGGCCACATCGAGAGATGCAATCGCTGCATCAAGTGCCGAGCGCAAGGTGCGTAGTTTGGATTTTGTGGTAAAGCCCTTTTCTACAAGTTCACTATTGGCTTCAAAATCAGACTTGGCCTGATGCAGCCTGGCTTCGGCCTGGGCCAGATTACTTTTTCGAATGCCCTGATCAATCACACATAACAGATCACCTGGCTTTACCTGATCACCCTTGTTGACCACGCGTTTGGTCAAAGTACCACCGGTCTCTGCACGTATAGTGATCGTTGCATCCGCTTGGGTGCGTCCACGGATAAGCAATTGGGCAAGGCGTGCCTGAGGTTGCAAGGTTGAAACACGCACCTTAAATGCCGCACTGGAGCGCTTGGCCTCTCGCTCAGCAATTGGTACAGACTTTTGCGCACTGTCAGATTGACCGCCAATAATCAACTCGCCCGTATACATCCAGCCACCAAGTGCTGCTAAAATTACTGCTGCAACTATGTGAGAACCACGAAGTTTAAACGCCATTTTATTTCTCATTCTGTATGATGATTTAGCATCAATTGTTTTAAGTGCTGCATCCTGGGAAGATGCTGCGGGTTAAATTTATTCTGCGGCAAGTTTGCCGGAATTTTGTGGCTGGGTCATCGCAAGCAATTCATGCTGGTTGTCTTCCAAAAACTTTAGAGATGCGGAATGAACAGAGCGCCCATAGCGAGAAATCCACTGCAAACCACTATGTTCACACTCTTTTCTAGCGTCATCAATCAGCGCCAACTCTTCTTTCAAATAGGCAAACCGCCGGTCTATGGCCGCCTGCAGAGTTTCGCGGTCAACCAGATTGGCATTCATCGCAAGCAGCAAAAACTCAGACTTGAACAGGTCTTTTTGTGGAGGAATATTGAGAGAATCGCGAAATTCCTGTCGCCCGACCTCGGTGATCGAATAGATTTTGCGCGCCGGTTTGCCAACTTGCGGCTCCAAGCGGCAGGTCACCATTTTATCGGCTTCCAGTTTATTCAGTGCGGGATAGATCGATCCAAAACTTGCATCAACAAAAAAACTGAATTCAGCTTCAGTTGAGAGTTTTCGAATTTCATATCCGGTTGCATCACCCATATAGAGGATTGCCAAACAAAGACTGCGAACGTTCATAACTTATTCCTGACCCATTTTGATAACCAGACACCAATTTAACTCTGAAGGCTGGGCATGTATGCATACCGACCCAATTACAAGAAATTGTATAAAACAAGTTTCATATGCTCAAAAAACATATGCTACTTATTTATATGGTTACCAAACATATATCGAATAAGCATATAGTACGAGAAAATTATGAATCAAGATGGAAAAATGTAAAATAGTGTAAAGTTGCCAATACGAACGGCATTCGGTTTTAGCTGAATCTAGAGCGTGTCCGTCTTTGACGGTCACACTCTATTTTCATATCGCTCACGGCCATTTGGTGCAATTTTGATACTCAAGTTTTGCGCTTCGCCTAGATCAAGTTCGGGCTCAACGTGCGACTTGAGAATGCCCCTGCCTTCCCCTTCGACAAGCTCAGGAGGAGCGATGCATTCGCATCGGGCTGGTTACGCCCTCAAATCAATTTCATCGATTTGCAATCCGGGCTTCAATCGCAGCCTGACTGTTTCCATGCAAACATGACACAGTCTAGTGGCCATACGGCGCATTTGCCCCGCTTTACCATACGCCGTACCTCAATAGAAGATTACTCGGAGAAAGATTTCAGCCAACCCATTGGTTCAGGCTTGTTTTCCATTCTTCTGTGCAATACCCGCAATTTTGAAATTCGAGTTGTCATTTCAGCCAAATAGGCTTCGTCGCATGATTGAAATTGCTCATCGGCCAGACGTGTCTGCGGTTCAATCATTGCACCTTCTCCAGTAAGAGCGCTTCATTTATGGATTGAAGCACTCTGTTTAAATATTTCGCTCACGGCAATTCGTGCTTCGCACGGCCTGCGCTGGCGCGGCACAAAGTGCCGGGCTTCTCTTCGAAGCCTGTCTGTTTCCGTTTAATGTGAAACAGCCTAGTAGAACCCCTAGCATCTGCGGATTATTTTAAGCAAAGGTAAATTTCGCAATTAAATTGCAAGCATTCTTGCTAATTTATGAATATTGATTGCCTCAATCGGCAAACCGATGTTCTTTGCAAAGATATACCTTGCCATTTTCGGTCGTTTCCACTGACGCCAGTTTGATTAGATCCGGCACAATTGTTTCAGGCAGTGGAACAGTTTCCGGGTCTTCGCCGGGTGCATAGCGCGCCCGCATGGCGGTTCTTGCAATGGCTGGATCAACCAGATTGGCGCAAATGCTGGTTTGCTCGTTTTCATGGGCCCAGGTTTTTACCAGGGCTTCAAGGGCTGCTTTGGACGCCGTATAGGGGCCAACAAATGGACGGCAATTATGCACGGCACCCGACGACATAAACAAGGCGCGGGCCGCATCTGATTTTAACAGTAGTGGCTCCAGCGAACGGATCAGGCGCCAATTGGCCGTCACATTAACCGCCATTACCTCATTCCACACCTTGATGTCCAAATGGCTAAGCGGTGTTACAACGCCCAACACACCGGCATTGGCGAGCAGAATATCCAATTTCCCCCATCGCTCATGAATGATGCCGCCAAGCCGATCTATTGCGTCATAGTCGGTCAAATCGAAAGGAACCAAAGTGGCTGCGCCGCCAAGCTCCTTGATTTGATCGTCAAGCTCTTCAAGGCCGCCAACGGTTCGCGCAATGGCAATAACATGCGCCCCTTCTCGGGCAAAACCCAGTGCTGCCTGATAGCCAATTCCGCGTGATGCGCCGGTTACAACTGCTATTCTGCCTTCAAGTGCGCCCATTAATTTGCCCCTAATATTATGCTGCCCCGGAATGAATGGGTTCTGCCAAAAGTGATAATTGCCGGACATTGTCCTTGTTATCAATATCGGTCAGTACGGTTGGATACTCACCGGTAAAACAGGCATCGCAAAATTGCGGCATATCATTATTACGCGCGGTTTCAATTGCTGCCCTGTACAATCCATCAATTGAAATAAATGCAAGACTATCGACCTTGATAAACTCAGCCATTTCCTCAACCGTCATTCGGGAGGCCAGCAATTTCTGTTTTTCCGGTGTATCAACGCCGTAATAGCAAGATGACATAGTTGGCGGACTGGCAACCCGCATATGCACTTCACGCGCTCCAGCATCGCGCACCATCTGCACGATTTTCTGGCTGGTAGTTCCGCGCACGATGGAATCATCAACCAGAACAATGCTCTTACCTTCGATCAGTTTACGGTTGGCATTATGCTTCAGCTTCACGCCCATGTGGCGAATATTATCGTTGGGGGCGATAAATGTGCGGCCGACATAGTGATTTCGAATAATGCCAAGCTCAAACGGCAAATTGGCTCCTTGCGCAAACCCTATAGCAGCGGGTGTTCCAGAATCCGGTACAGGTACAACCATATCAGCATCAACCGGGCTTTCCCTGGCAAGTTCCTCACCGATCCGTTTGCGCACTGCATAGATGTTTTCGCCCTGAACGTATGAATCCGGTCGGGCAAAATAGACATATTCAAACACGCAGAACCTTGGTTCTTTGCGGTCAAACGGAAACAGGCTTTCAATGCCATTATTGGTGATAATCACCAGTTCTCCGGGCTCAATATCACGCACATGGCGCGCACCGATAATATCCAGCGCGCAGGTTTCAGAGGCCAGAACATAGGATCCATCGAGATCGCCCAGCACCAATGGGCGAACACCGAGCGCATCTCGGCAGCCAATCAGCTTTTTCTCAGAGATACCAACAAGCGAAAATGCGCCTTCCAAATGGCCAAGCGCATCAATTAGACGGTCGGTAAAATTCTTGCCATCACTCATGGCAATCAAATGCAATATGACTTCCGTATCCGATGTGGAATGAAATATGGCACCGCGCTTTTGCAAATCACGCTGCAGGGTATGGGCATTGGTGAGGTTGCCATTGTGGGCAACGGCAAATCCACCACCGGAAAATTCTGCAAAGAATGGCTGAATGTTGCGCATTTCATCGGCACCGGTGGTTGAATATCGGGTATGGCCAATCCCGTGGCTACCGGGCAGTCGCTTGATCACATTGGGTTTGGTGAAGGTGTCGCCAATGAGGCCCATGTGCTTTTCAGAATGGAACTGTGATCCGTCAAAGGTAACGATGCCAGCAGCTTCCTGCCCACGATGTTGTAACGAATGAAGCCCTAAGGTGGTTAGTGCTGCTGCATCGTCATGATCTGCGATACCAAATACACCGCATTCCTCACGCAGCTTGTCACCAAAAATATCTATATCCCAGTCACCAGAGGCTGTACTCCCAGCATTCGCATTCGAAGAGGGTTCAGAATTATCCATTGTCAGCAATCTCAGCTAGAGGGGATTTTGAACGTATAACGCGACTAAATTTTCTTCTCGCTATCGCTCTCACCTTCGGGTTTCGAGGACGGTTTGAGGCGATCAAGAATGGAACTTTGCGGGTCTTCCGGCAAAAGCGCCACAATACGCTCGCCAATTGTTTCCAGCATCGGCTTTGATTTTGCCTCAGCTACCCATTTTGGCTGCTCATCCGGCACCAGCCAGTTGAAAAACAACATGGCCACGGTCACCAGCAACATGCCGCGCACAGCGCCAAATACGAAGCCCAATGTGCGATCCAGTGCACCGATCCGGCTATCAATAATAAAATCAGCGATTTTCATGGTGATGACGCTGACAACAATCAGCGTGATCAAAAATACGGATGCGGCGGCAACAATGTTTGCTACCGTGATGTTCGCAGCAAGATCGGGCATATATTCCTGCACAAAGGGGGTTACCTTTTTGTACAAATAAAATGCAGCAGCTGCGGCTGCAATCCAGGATACGATCGACAAAACTTCGCGGGAAAAACCGCGTATCATTGCCAATACTGCCGAAACCAGCATTATTCCAAGTAAAATTCCATCGAGAAGAGTGATCGGCATGCCGTTCGTCTCCGTTGTTTATGCCCCAGGGGCGTTTGACTTACAGTTGCCACGGTTGAAAATTCATTTCAACCGGCAACCCTTTAATTGTGTGCATGCCGGATACTTATAACCAGCAAATCAACCTTTTGATTTGTTCCCGCCGGCAAGTTGCGCAACAAGTTCACGTAATTCTTCAATTTCGTTCAATTCAAGGCCCGCAACGGAACTGGCTTTTCCGGCCCGCTTGGAAAGTGACGCCCGGCCAAAGCCCAGTTTTTGCGCTTCCTTCAACCTTGCATCGGCCTGCGTCACCGGCCTTACGGTTCCTGAAAGACTGATTTCGCCGAAATAAACACTATTGTCAGGAAGGGCAACCCCGGTAAGAGAAGAAACAAGGGCTGCCGCCACCGCCAAATCTGCGGCGGGTTCGCTTACCC
>JAJRQF010000108.1 GCA_024280375.1 Alphaproteobacteria bacterium
ACACTGGCACTTTCCGCCGCCATGGAAAACAAAGGGCAGCTTCATGCCTATGACAGCGACAAGCACCGGCTAAAGCCGATCTATGAACGCATCAAGCGCGCTGGCACCCGCAATGTGCAGGTTCATGCACCGGATGATGACCTTTCAGCCCTGGTTGGAAATATGGATAAGGTGGTCATTGATGCGCCCTGCACCGGTTCCGGCACCTGGCGGAGAAGGCCAGATGCAAAATGGCGGCTGAGCGAGGAAAACCTTGCCCAGCGCTTGCAACAGCAGGAAGAGGTGCTTTCGCAGAGTTCGACCTTCGTGCGCCCGGGAGGCTGCCTCGTTTACATAACCTGCTCTGTGCTGCCGGAAGAAAATGAAAATCAGGTCTATAGCTTTTGCGAAGATAATTCAGAATTTGAACTCCTGTCTGCCGGTGAGGTCTGGCAGGAAATTTACGGATTTGACAAATTGCAGCCTTGGTCTTCTGACATGAAATGCGTAACACTAACGCCCGCATCAACCAATACGGACGGCTTTTTCTTCGCCGTTTTGGGCCGCAAAACCTAGGGCAATTCACAATGGCCGATAAGCTGGACCTTTACGAGCCTCTCAACACCTTAAAACCGGTTGCAAAAAATATATGGATCGTTGACGGCCCGGAAATCAAATTTAGCGGCATGCCGTTTTCTACCAGAATGACCATCATCAGGCTTACCAATGGTGATCTTTTTATCCACTCACCAACCCCTTTGCCGGACAGCTTAAAAGCCGAAATCGATGCGCTCGGCACCGTCAAACATCTGGTTTCATCCAACTTTATCCATTATTGGTGGATTGGCGAATGGCATGAAAAATACCCTCAGGCAATAAGATGGGCCAGCCCCAAGGTTCAGCCACGCGCCGCAAAACACAATATATCTTTCGACCGGGATTTAGCAGACCAGCCAGATCCTGAATGGGCCGACGAGATTGACCAGATGATTATACGCGGCAGTTGGGCCATGCAGGAGGTCGAGTTTTTCCACAAGCCATCGCGCACTTTGATCTTGACCGATCTGATCGAGAATTTTGAACCGAAGCGGGTTCGATCGTGGTGGATAAAAATCCTGATGCGGCTTGGCGGTGTTGCCGACCCGGATGGGAAATTACCGATTGATCTGTATTTTTCGTTCTTTGGTCATCGCGACAAACTAAAAGCCGCCATCAAGAACATGATCGACTGGAACCCCGAGCGGGTGATCATTGCCCATGGTCGCTGGTATGAGAAAAACGGTGCTGACGAGTTGCGCCGGGCCTTTCGGCGGCTTGGCACATTCAGGTAATCAATCTTTTGCTCGAACATTGAGCATATTGACTGAGAGCCAAATGATTGAGAGCCAGGTTCTGGCACCCCGTGAGGGATAAACCTGTTCAAGATGAATTTACCATTGCTCTTGAAGCGGGTATTGAATACATCAGCTGCATGACAGCACATCCCGATTCCATTCTGATTATTGATTTTGGCAGCCAGGTGACCCAGCTGATAGCAAGGCGGGTACGTGAGACCGGCGTTTATTGCGAAATCGTCCCGTTTCAACTGGCAGAAGATGCCTTTAACCGAATGATGCCCAAAGGCGTGATTTTATCCGGTGGGCCAGCCTCCACCGCTGATATTGGCTCGCCACGCGCACCGCAACTGGTCTTCGATGCGGATATTCCAGTATTGGGAATTTGCTACGGGCAAATGACCCTTTGCGTGCAAAATGGCGGCGAAGCAGAGGCCTCCGATCACCGTGAATTTGGCCGTGCCTTTGTTAATGTGGAAAAGAGCTGCCCCCTGCTCGAAGGCGTTTGGGGTGAAGGCGAAAGCCATCAGGTCTGGATGTCGCATGGCGACCGGGTGATCAACCTGCCGCAAGGCTTTGAGGTTTTTGCCCGTTCAGAAGGTGCGCCTTTTGCCCTGTTTGGCAATGTGAAACGCCGCATGTACGGCATGATGTTCCACCCGGAAGTGGTGCATACACCAGATGGCGCAAAGCTTTTAGCCAATTTTGTCCACAATATTGTCGGCATTGAAGGCGACTGGTCAATGGCCGCCTATAAGGAAAAAGCGATTGCCGACATCCGCAAACAAGTGGGAGATGACAAGGTAATCTGCGCGCTATCCGGTGGGGTAGACTCGTCCGTTGCCGCCCTTCTTATCCACGAGGCGGTGGGAGACCAACTAACCTGTATCTTTGTCGATCACGGCTTGTTGCGGCTAAACGAAGGCGAAGAAGTCGTCAATATGTACCGCGAACATTACAATATGAAGCTCGTACACGTGAACGCCGTTGATATGTTTATCGACGCGCTGGAAGGTGAAAGCGACCCGGAGAGAAAACGCAAAATCATTGGCGGGCTTTTCATTGATGTGTTTGAGGCAGAGGCCAAAAAATTATCATCCAATGGCGATCCGGTTAAGTTTTTGGCCCAGGGCACGCTTTACCCCGATGTGATTGAAAGCGTTTCCTTTACCGGTGGGCCTTCAGTTACCATCAAATCGCACCATAATGTCGGCGGCCTGCCGGCTCGCATGAATATGGAACTGGTTGAACCCTTGCGCGAGCTGTTTAAAGACGAAGTACGCGCGCTGGGTCGTGAACTTGGTCTGCCGGATCATTTTGTCGGGCGACACCCCTTTCCGGGGCCGGGGCTTGCCATTCGTTGTCCGGGCGGTGTTAGCCGCGAGAAACTGGATATTTTACGTGCTGCCGATGCGATTTATCTCGATGAAATCAGGAAGGCCGGTCTTTACGATACCATCTGGCAGGCTTTTGCGGTGCTTTTGCCGGTGCAAACGGTTGGTGTCATGGGCGACGGGCGAACCTACGAATTTGTCTGCGCCCTGCGCGCCGTTACCTCTGTCGATGGTATGACGGCTGATTTCTATCACTATGATATGGAATTTTTGTCCCGCGCAGCGACCCGCATCATCAATGAAGTTAAAGGCATCAACCGGGTGGTCTATGATGTAACTTCAAAACCACCGGGCACAATCGAGTGGGAGTAGTCTGAACATGGATTTGCCTTCGGCGCAGTTGACTGGAATACCCACAAATATTTGATATATCACGCGCTGTCGCGCGGCACCAATTTCCCATCAACCCGGGTTTTTATCGTAGAAAAGCCATTGAGTGATGAATTTTGACTTATAGCATCAATAAGAATTTGGATGCCAACTTT
The DNA here is from genome assembly GCA_024280375.1 of Alphaproteobacteria bacterium. Lineage (GTDB taxonomy): Bacteria > Pseudomonadota > Alphaproteobacteria > Rhizobiales > Rhizobiaceae > SZUA-100. The sequence goes on from JAJRQF010000108.1 coordinate 3,193, forward strand.
ACCAATTTTTTGCTTTGGAACCTGATAAGTTGTCAATGCCGGATCTGCCATTGAAGAGCCAGGCAAATCATCAAACCCGGTGATCGAAATATCCTGCGGAATTTTGATCCCGTGTTCTTTCAACGCTTTGATGCAACCAAGGGCAATAATATCATTTGCACAGATGAATGCCTCGGGTAGTTTTCTTTTGCTCTTGAGAATTTGTTCCATGCCCTGGTGCGCACCCAGAAATGTTGATTCCAGCTTCAATAGTGAATTTGGAACAATCGGATGCAACAGGTGCTCCATAACCTCTTTAAACGCTCTTTCTCGTTCGCGGATATTCGCACATTCTGACTTTGTTGTAATCATTTCAATATCCTGGATGCCCTTTGATTTGAGCAGACTGATAATCGAAAATATTGCATCCTTGTTGTTCATGGTTATGAAATTGTGCGGCAGAAAATCGTAATAGGTATCCAGAAATACAACCGGAATATCGAATTTTGCTATACGCAAAACTTCCAATTCACTTAACTCAGTTCCAAGCACGATGAGGCCGTTGCAATCCTGCAAGTCAATGCTCAATAGTGATCTGGTATCGAGTGACAAGAAATCAAATAACGCAAATTCGTAATTATGTTTTTTACATTCCTGATTTATTCCATAAATATAATCAGCAATAAAAACATCATGATCGCGATTGACGATATGCCCATGGGATGAAATCTTGAGAAAGCCTATTTTTCCAACGGTTGTATTGGTTGACGGCTTTTTACTACGGGGTTTGACATCAAGCCTTTTGGCAATTTTTAATATTTTGCGACGCGTGTCTGCGCTGATTCCCGGCTTGTTGTTCAAGGCAAAGGAAACAGCGGTTTTTGACACATTGGCCATTTCCGCAATTTCATTTATTCCTGCCATAAATCTCTCTCAGCCATTTAAAATACAGTTCAGTAGATCACATGTGATCGAAACACAATCCCAATAATCAAACGCCGGCCTATTTGGAATTGTCACAAATTACATCGGCAAATACTTCGATCATCAGGCTTCCAATTGTCGCTCCAGGGTCTTGTGCACTACGAGATTTCTCGCCGTAATACGCCGCGCGGCCATGCTGTGCGACCATGGTTTTTGTACTGTCAACGCCGTTTGCTGCGGCCGTAGCTGCCAATTTCATTGCTACACAGAGATTTTCATTGTTTTGTTCAGCATTCTTAATTGCCAGCATTGCCGGAAACAGAGCGTCAATAATTGTTTTATCTCCAGGCGCAGACTTACCGCGATCCATCAGGCCTTTAACAAATGCTTCCCAAAAGACGCACAATTCTGCAAGTCCGATAATGCGTGCCGATTTTATCGATTTGCCGCCACGCATAAACCCGGTCGCCATCAACGTGCCCATCGTTGAAGGAGCGGCTTTGACATTGACATACCGGCGCGCAACAGTAGTTCGCCAAGCTCATTTCCACTATAAGCTTGAGCCGTTTCATTTGCAGCGGTAAATGCCGAAACCATGGTGAGCCCAAGGTCGCTATCGCCCATTACACCATCGAGCTCAATGAGATAATCGCGATTTTCTTGCGCCATATCTTTTAGGCGGGCAAAAACCTTTTGCAGATCCTCAAGAAAAATCTGGTCCAAAGCAATATCCAATCGGCTAAAGTTGTACTTGGCTAAAAAGTGGCGTGTTTGCCGACATGGCAAGATAGGTCTTTAATTCCTCATCCAGCTTTAGCAATGAGATTGATGCCCCAGCCATTTCCATTGCGGTGGCATATTCTCCCACATAAACATGGAAAACCCGTATTCCAGCACCGTTCAGAATTTGCGATACCTTCCGGTGCATCACATAAAGGTCTTCCTTAGGTGTTCCACCAAGCCCGTTTACCAGTACGGCTACTTCATCGCCTTTCTCAAAGGGTAAGTCTGCGAGTATATGGCCAAGCATCTGGTTGACAACTTCATCTGCACTTTGCAATGGCCCCTTGTTAATTCCTGGTTCGCCGTGGATGCCCATGCCGATTTCCATTTGCCCATCTTCGATGGTAAAGGTGGGTTTGCCAATTTCCGGTACAATACAAGGTGTAAGGGCAACTCCCATAGTGCGTACATTTGCACAGGCCTTATCGGCCAGTCGCTTAACCTCCTCAAGCGGTTTCATTGTTGCAGCACATGCGCCAGCTATTTTATAAACAAAGAAAATGCCCGCCACTCCGCGGCGCTTGCTTTCCTCGCCTTTGATCGAAGAGGCAACGTCGTCTCCCGCAACAGTTTGAAGAACGGTAATATCTTCCATTTCGGCCATTTCAGAAGCCATGTCGAAATTCATGATGTCCCCACCATAATTTCCGTAAATATAGAGGACACCGGCACCATCATCTATTGCTTTGGTTACCTCGAACATCTGGTCTGCGCTCGGAGATTGAAATACACCTCCAACGGCACAACCATCCAGCATTCCATCGCCGACATAGCCCAAAAATAATGGCAGGTGCCCAGATCCGCCACCTGTTGCAATGCCCACCTTGCCCGGTTTTTCCCTGGCGGTAACAAAGCATCGCAGATCGCCGTTAATGTATTTCACATCTTTCGGGTGAGCTGCAACTATACCTTCAATCATTTCATCAACGTAGTTTTCGGGTTTGTTCAAAAATCGCTTCATAACTCTGTCCTTTATTCCGGTCCTGCAATATCGCGGTTATTTTCTCGAAATCTTGCGCGTTCTAGTTTCCTGTGTTCAACAATCTTGGGGAGATAAAAATTGACAACCAGCATGGAAAGTAAGGCAGCGCCCCAAATAAACTTTGTAAAGAATGGGCTGATAGACAAAATATTAAGGCCGCTTTGTGTGAGCTGTAGAATGAATATGCCCAATATCACTCCCCAAAGATTCCCAAATCCACCATCAGGGTCGGTGCCACCAAGCACGGCAACAAGTATGGTTGATAGAAGATAGGCTTCGCCATATCCGGGACGCATTGAATTTGCGCGAGAAATCATGATCAACGATGCAATTCCGGCAAGTATTGCGACAATTACATATGTCTTGATTATTGTGCGGGTGTTATCGATTCCAGAGTATTTTGAAACGGTAAAGTTTGCACCAATAAGCGTCATGTCAAATCCTTGACGAGATCTTTGCAGGATGACGCCGACAACAATTGCTGCCGCTGTGAAAATCATGAAAGGAACAGGGATTCCTGCCACATTGGCATTCCCGACAAAACTGAATTCTTCAGGAAATGTGCTGATGCTGTGCCCGCCGGTAATGACAATCGCCAACCCTAAAAACAAACCTTGCGTACCAAGTGTTGCAAGAATTGGGGGGACGTTCATTTTTGCAATCAGTGCACCATTTATCAGGCCACAGATTACTGAAACAATCAGCACAGCAATAATTGCTGCAAATATTGCAATTGACGGGGCGATTTCCATGCCTATTGATTTTGACAAAATGTAGGCAGCGACAACACCGCATAAATTTGCAATGGCAACGATAGATAGATCGATACCGCCCGTTATCATTGCCAACACCATCGCCAACGCCAATAGACCGAACTCAGGAAATTGCGATGCCATTGATTGGAGATTGATTACAGTCAAAAACTTGCTGGGCAGGGCAATGGATAAAGTTGTTGCGATTATAACCAACAATGCCAGTAATGCTAAACTTTGATTTCTTGCCAAACTCATAATACGTCCCCTTTATTTACTTGAGAGGCAGAATTTACTTGAGAGGAAGGTTCAATTGCTTTGGCAGATGAGTTTTCATCACGCTTTTTTCGCGAAAGATCACCATATGTTATGATCACACCCATGACGATAATCAAACCAACGAAGAATTTTTGCCAATAGGATGACAATCCAAGCAACACCAGATTTTTCTCAAGAACTGTAATCAGGATGACACCGATCATCGTGCCGGAAATGGTGCCGACCCCTCCGCTTATGCGAGTACCACCAAGTACAACTGCTGCAATAATACTCAACTCACTGCCGACAAGATATTGAGGGTTGGCCGAGCGAATAAGGGCCACATGCATTACCCCCATGATACCTGCGAGAAAACCAGCATAACAATATACAAACAGTTTGATTTTTTTGACTTTGAATCCGACCCGTTCAGCCGCATCCTGATTGCCGCCAATCGCATAAATTCCGCGCCCTATCATGGTGTAGCGCAGTATCAGCCAGGTTAAAATTACCACCAGAACCATAATCAGAAAAAATACTGATAACCCGTATTCTGATCCATTTGCCCGCTCGAGCACAAGAATTTTATATTTGCCAAATTCCTTGATCGCTCGCGGCAAATTACCGGAATTTATCGACCTTGTGCCGACAAACTCCAGCAACGCCCCATGAAACAGACTGCTTGTTCCAAGAGTTACTATTAAAGTGGGCAGGTTCAATATGGAGATAAAAATTGCATTAATCGCACCGAGGCTGATGCCGACGGAAATGGAAATTGCAAACGCAAACCATATATTATTTACCCCCATCGCCATCATCACATTTATGGCAATATACTGGCCGGCAATCGCGATAGTTGTCGAGGAAACATCAATGCCTCCTGACAGCAAAACCAGAAATATTCCGATTGCCAGAATAGCGACGCCGGAGCTGCCTCGAAGTAGATCAAACAGGTTTTCCAAGGTCAGAAATGCCGGGCTAATTATTGTAATCATGGTTGAAAATATCAGCACAAATATCAGTAGCTGTATTTCTTGCTTTTTAATCAGGTTTTTGATGTTCATTTAAGCGGCCTCAAAACTTCCGCGCTCAGACACGAGCTTGAATAAATCCTCCGCATCAATTTTGGCCGTATCATTGATTTCCTGGACTATTCGTCCCTCATGAATAAGCAAAATTCGATTACAATTATCCAATATTTCCTGAATTTCATCTGAGATCATAATTATTCCCATGCCTTTTTCAGCCAGTTCGCGAATGATGGTGTGGATGGTGTGTTTTGAGCCGATATCAATACCGATAGTCGGCCCATCCAGAATGAAAACATCCGGCTCGGTGGCCAGCCATTTAGCCAACACGACCCGCTGCTGGTTGCCGCCTGACAGGCTCTTCACTGCAGCCTCAACGGTAGGTGTTTTGATATTTAATCGCGCTGCCCAGTCTTCGGCTGTATTTTTTCGCTTTGCTGTATCAATCAGGCCCGATTTGGCCAGCAATGACTTGAGAATAGTTACGACAATATTGTCGCTGATCGTTTGGTCTTCATACAGGCCTTGACCAGCCCTATCTTCGGGCAAGAGGGCTATTCCGTTGGCAATGGCCTCTTGTGGATTATTAATTTCAACCGGCATTCCCTTGACCAAAATTTGCCCGCTGTCTGCTTTGTTTAGTCCAAAAAGGGACGTGGCAATTTCCGTGCGACCGGAACCCATCAACCCAACAATCCCTAAAATTTCACCACGGTGAAGCTCAAATGAAATATTTGAAAATTGCTTCCTTTTGCTCAAATTTCTTACCGATAGAAGTGGCACCTCATCGACGTTTTTATCTTTGTAGATATACCTGTCAAAGGTAACTTCTCTTCCAGTCATAATCGCTGACAACCGTTGACTGTCGAGCTCTGTGGTCGGGTAAGAACCGACCATTTTACCGTCTCTGAATATTGTAATATTTTCAGAAATCTCAAATACTTCGCCGAATTTGTGACTGACGAAAAGGGTGGATACACCTTTCTCCTGTAGCTTTAATATGATGGAGAAAAGATGTTTTACCTCTTCATTGGTGAGCGACGACGTTGCCTCATCCATTATTATCAGTTTGGCATTTTGGGTCACCGCTCGCGATATTGCGATGATCTGCTTTTTAGCCATTGGCAAATTGCCAACCAGTTCATCCAGCGCGATCTCTTCGCCGATATCGGCCAATGCTTTTTTTGCCGTTTCGCGAATGGCTCTCCAGTTTACAACTTGCTGGCCGCTTTCCAGGGATTGATTAATCGAAATATTTTCGGCTACCGTGAGGTTTGGAAAAACCGATAAATCCTGGTAAATTATTTGAATTCCGGCGCGGATCGCTTCAATGGGCGACATGCCATCAATGCATTTTCCATCAATGAATACGCTACCTGTATCTGGCTTGTGAATTCCGCCGATCACTTTGATCAGGGTAGATTTACCGGATCCGTTTTCTCCAATCAAACAATGGATCTCACCTTCTGCAATTGAAAGATCAACCGCATCCAGCGCTTTTACACCAACAAATGATTTGCTAATATTTTCAACATGAAAAAATGGTTCCGACATGGCCACCCCGACAAAGCAGATTTCGTGAAGAACTTGAGGAAAGGGATGACCCTTTCCTCACTTTGAACCATCACAAGTTAAAGCTTGTAACTTCCGTCTTTGTTCTTCCATTCGTCGAGGTTATCTTTGTTAACATCAACCCACGCAGAACCGTATACAATTGGTACTCCGTGTTTGTTCTTGCGAATGGTGACATTTTCATATCCCGGAATTCCGAGATCCATGCCTTCCTTGATTTCCTCACCCTTCAAAAGCATCAGGGCGAGTTTTGCTGTGCCATATCCGGCATCAGCAGGAACCCAAAAATGAATGGAAACGGCAGCGCCACTTTCAATGTAATCACCGGCAACTGATGGCAAGCAGGTTCCGAATGCGGCAACAGTGCCAATCAGTCCTTTTTCTTCAATTGCAGCAGCTGCACCCGGGACCGTGCTCATCGCACTGCCCATAATAGCTTTCAGCTTGGGGTAAGTTTTGAGTAACTCCAATGTACGCTCCTGCGCAACCTGCTGGTTCTCCTGATCTTCAACACGGTTGGTTGCCGTTTTCAGGCCGGGGTATTTTTCTTTAGCCTGAGCAAGCTCGCCATCCACCCACTGATTATGAGTAGGAGAGGTCAGATGCCCAACAAATGGCTGCCATTCGCCGGCGCCCTTCATCCACTTTGCCATAACATCAAGCATGTGACGTCCGTAAGCATCATTATCAAATGCTTCCAGGTCGTAGCTGACCTGCCGCTGGCCAGAGGATTCGTGGGTGAACGTCAAAATGCCTGCAGCATTTGCTTTTTTAAAAGCGGGCACAAGTGCTTCAGGGTCAATCGGCACGACAATAATCGCATCAACACCCTTGGCAATCAGATCATTGACCAGCGCAACCTGCGCTGCCGGATCGGGTGTTTGTGGCCCAACCTGATAGGCATTTACTTCCTCAAACTCTTTGTTGAAGCGCGCAATGCCGGTTCGCATGTTATCGAACCAGGCAATGCCTTCACCCTTTGACACAAGCACAATTTCAAACTTTTTGGCCGCAAATGTTTGGCTGCTGAATGCAAGCATTATGCCTATGATCAACGTAAATTTTAGCAATAGTTTAGCGATGGTTTTCATTAATCTTCCTCCCATGTTTTCATTTTATTGCCGCATTTCTGCGGTTCTTTCTAATGTTTACACCGATAGAGTGACTGCAATATTCTTACATGTCAATAAAATTAGTAAATAATCACATAAGTTTAGTAAAGTTTAGTAAAGCCGGCCGTTTTAAACATCTTTATCAAATGACCATTATAAAAGTTGCCTGAACGGGTATGTTGAGCGACCGCCCTCTTTAATTCCAAGGGGGTTTTTCCTACCTAATACTGAAGATTATCGACGCAGATTGCAGGCGCCGCTGATGTCAGGCAATCAGCTCAAATGCGTCCATTGGAACATAAGTGATATCGCGCATAAGCCTATGAAGAGTGGGCTGCATTCGATCAATAACCACAAATCTGGTCATCGGATGGCTTTTGGATTTATGACATTATTATACCCGGAATTCAGGTATCGTCATCCAAACACTTTTTTCAGGTTGATTTTCATGCGCCACCAGAGCGTTATACCGCGCAGGCCCAAAAACACTTGCAACGCAAGCCATAGGCCATGATTGCCCCAATAGGGAACGGCAATCCATATGGTGAAAAGAAAGGCGGCCAAAGATAGCAACATCATATTGCGCATATCGGCTGACCAGGTTGCGCCGATAAAGACACCATCCATTTGAAATGCCATAACGCCGACCAAAGCCGTAATTGCCGCCCATGGCAGGTAAATCCGTGCCTCTGCACGCACCGCCTCGTTGACTGTCAATAAATCAACAAGGCTTGGCCCCGCCAGCAAAAACACAAGTGTCAGCCCGCCGGCCAAAATCAACCCGCTAACGGTAGCAAGCTTAACCGAGCGGTCAAAGGCGGGGCGATAATGTGCGCCAATTGCCCGGCCAACCAATTGCTCGGCAGCGGTTGCAAAACCATCAAGAAAATAGCCACTGATGTAGAAAAAATGCATCAAGATTGCGTTGGATGCGAGTGTTAGCTCACCCAGCCGCGCACCGGCTCCGGTAAACCATGCAAAGGCCAGAAGCAGGCAAAATGAGCGGATCATGATATCGCGATTGACCGACATCAGCGCCAGTAATTTTGCCCGATCTTTTAAAGCCGTAATGATTTTCAGGTTTTTGAAACTGAAATGGCGGTTGATAATAAACAGCCCGAATATAACCGCGAGCCCCTCGCCCAATACAGTTGCCCAGGCAACACCCTCAATGCCCAGTTCCAGCACAAGGCCCAGATATATGGAAAATACGATATTGATACCATTGAGGAATATCTGGATGACAAGCCCCTGCCCGGCTTTGCCAAGACCAAGCAGCCAGCCAAGAATGACATAATTTGCCATGGCAAACGGTGTTGCATAGAGCCGGATTAGAAAATATGTGCGCGTGGCTTTTTCCACATCTGCTGATGGTTTTATCCAACCTAATCCGATGTCCAGCACCATTGGGCCGACAAACATAACTCCAATACCGCAGGCAAGTGCCACCGCCATTGCGCGGATGAAGATTTTTTGCTGTTCAGCATTATCATCGCGCCCCAGTGCCTGCGCCACCAGGCCAGTGGTGCTGGAACGCAGAAAATTAAATGTCGACAAAATCACATCAAACAGCACCGCGCCAACCGCCAACCCGCCAAGGGCGGCCGCATTGCCCAATTGGCCAATCACCGCTGTATCAACCAACCCCAGCAGAGGGGTTGTCATATAGGCAATCGTCATCGGCCAGGCGATGGCAAATACCGCTGCAAATGACACGGTAAATGGCCGCGATACGGGTGCGGCACCGGTAAATTCCGGGTCTTTCATCGCGATTACCTTGGTGAATTGCTTTTTGGATTGATAAATCTGGATGCTGATCAAAGAATCAGCATTGGTCAAGCCGTAGCATACATGGTGATTGCCAGTAACAGAATAACTACAAGCGTTAAGGTCAATCTAATCTTCGAGAACCAGAGGGGCAAATTACCATTATGTGCGGAAAAATTGTCCCATGCGCCCTGACCGGCAAAGCCTACAATAAGCAGGGCAAAGCAAAGGGGTTCGGCAATAAAAACAGCCGACCATCCAATTAATGGCGCTGACAACGACATTATAAGCGGTTTGCTTGCCGGGCGTTCATTTTCCGCCCCCAAAACAATGCCCCAATGAATGCCACCAAGAAACGATAAAACGATTGCTGAATAAACTTTGTATGCATCAATCAGTGAAGCTGAAATGCTCGAATGACCACCGAAGAGCACAATGGTTACGGTTAAAATAATCACCGGCAAAGCACCAATAATTACAATTATCCATACAAGCTTTTGATTTGAGTTCTCTAATGAACCCGTAATTGTGCCGTCAGTTTCATTGGTCATTTTCAATACCCTTGGCTCAATACCCCTTGGGTCACAACCAATCACAATTGTTCAGGCAGGAACCCCACCAAGAACCCCAGGGCAAAACCCCTAGATATTTGTGCCCTTTAGCACCTTGACCAGTTCTGCATTAATCGTACCGGTTGGCGAAAGCCCCGATTTGCGCTGGAAGCTCACAATTGCCCTTCGGGTTTTTGGACCCATTTTGCCATCGGGAGCGCCAACCTTATATCCAAGTTTGTTCAACAACATCTGGGTTTGCGTTATAATTTCCTTGACGCTCAATGAGGCGTTTTGAACTTTGACCTTACCGCGCCATTGTTCTGGGATCACGACTTGATTGGCACTTGCCTCAAGCTTTTGCGGGCGCCAGTTTCGAACTACGAGCCGGGCTTTCTCCAGCGCCTTTGGATCCATGACATTGGCAACTTCATCCCGTTTCTTGGCCGCATCCGTGTCTCCGGTTTTTGCAGCCAATGCGAACCATTTATAGGATTCCGCAAGATCCTGTTTTACGCCCATGCCTTGGCCGTGAAGAATACCGAGATTGAACTGGCTATCTTTGACGCCGTAATTTGCAGCCCTTGTGAACCAGGACAAAGCCTTGTCCATATTCGGGTCACCCTTGGTGCCCATAGCACTGATCACCGCCAAATTGTGCATGGCCCGTGCATTGCCCTGTTCGGCGGCGCGGGCGTACCAATTCATTGCAGCACCCAAATCTCTTTTTACACCAAGGCCTTTTTCATAAAGGCTGCCCAGACGATATTGAGCCGGCGCAAATTCGCCTGCTGCGGCTCGTTCATACCATTTTGCCGCCTCGGCAAAATTGCGTTTTACATCAGTACCAGTTGTGTATCGCAGCGCGACTTCGTGTTGAGCACGTACATCACCCTTTGCCGCGGCCTGCCGTAATTCAATTGGCCCCAGACCTGAGGGCGGCATTTGTGAGGCGGTGCCCATTTCGTAGATTGAGCCGGCTGACATTTTGGTTTTGGCAGCATCAGTTGTATCAACCCCAGTTGCCATTGCCATTTCGGCATCAGAATTGGTTCTTGCGGTAAACTTGTCGCTCACCTTAGGCATCGACCCGGTGGTAAATCCGCTTGTGGACTCAAAGGTCATTTCTTCTTTGGTAGGCGATCGGTCGCCGCTGCTTGCCTTGGCTGAAGGAGCCATAGCGGCCTTTTCAGGCATTGTATTTGGAACAGCAGTGCGAACATTTGGGACAGGAGCTGATGCTGGGTGAGGCGCTGCATGATCATTACTGGCAACAAGAGTGTCTGCAGAATTATCAAAACCTGCATTCATTGGTTTATCAACAGCCATCGGATTAACCGCAACCACAGCTGTATCACCACTATTACCAAACAAAACCCGACTACCAGCGAAAGCAATCACGGCCACTAAAACGGCTGCTGCGGCAATGATAATGGGTTTGCGGGGAATTTTCCTCGTTTCTTTAGGATTGGTTCCCAGTTCAGCTGTACCTGCAATATCAGCTTTTACAGATTTTACTTCGGAAACCGCCGCCTGAGCGGCTCGCCGGGCTGCGGCGACAAAATCTGTTTTCTCACCGGTAAACTGCGAACTTGAGCCATTTCCTGCCAAATTGTCAGTTGCCCGCTTAACAAGCGCTGGAATATCCGGCGCAAGGGTTCCCGGCTCCAGTGGTCGATGGTCTTCTGTGCTGACTGTCCCATCTGGCTGCAAATCTGCAGTTGGATCAATCGATGGGGCCTTGCCAACTTTCGCGCGCGGAGACGGGTCAACCTGAACACTCATGGCATCAATATTGGCAGACATATCAGATTTGATTGCATATGTGTCATCGGAAACTGGAGAGGCTCCAACAAATCTGGATGCGGCAATGCTTGCTTTTCCAGTTGCAGGCTTTGCAGCATTTCCAGTTGCAGGCTTTGCTGCGGTATTTTTTGGCTCCAACGGCTGGTGTTTAAGCAGATTTTCGATCGAACCAAGGCGCCCAACCATACCATTTAATGTTACCTGCACGTTATCAATCGAATCAATTGTCCGCGATTCCGTCTGACTGGCAGCGGTGTGTAAGGCACGCAAATCTTCCGCAAGTGCATTGATCAACTCGCCGGAAAACCCCTGGTCTCCCATCATTTCAACAGCCGATTGCGCCGCCTTTGAAGCCGCCTCGAGTGTAAAATCGTGGCTGGAGCCAAGATTTTGTTCAATTGCGCCCAAGCGCGAGTTTACTTCTCCAAGATCAACATTTGCAGTACCCGCTGCCCCTAGCTTTGACGCAATATCTGCAATTTGTGTTTCGAGATTTTGCAGTTGATTATCTGTGGAACTTCCGCTGATCGCATTATCAAGACGGTCTGCCAATTGCTGCAATTGATATTCAATTTGTGATGTGTCGGGCACAACTGTCACAGGAACAGGATTGGCACTATTGCCATTTGCAGCAGCTATTGCAAAAGAACCAAAATTCTCCGTTAAGCCATCAATCCGCGAGGCCAATTCAGATAGCTGGTCTTCACCCTGGCGCTTTTGCGTTGCACCTGTATCCAGTTTTCTAGCAAGTTCTTTTAGTTGATTTTCAATTTCACTTGAAACCGCCGGGTCCGGCACCGCTGCAACGTTTTGAATACGGGTGCCCATAGTTTCAAGATTACCAGAAAGAATTTCAATCCGGTTGGCCAATTGAGCAAATTGCTCATCATCATTTTTGCGAACCACGGTTTCAACACCCTGAGCCAGAGCCGCAAGCTGACCTTCAAGCCGGTTAATTGCATCATTGTCGGGCGCCGTTTGTTTTGACTCATTCACAGACACGGCAACAATTGCGCGGGTAATCTCGTCAAGTCTTGCCTCAATCGCTTTAAGCTCAACGCCGCTATCAGGTTGCGGCTCTTTCCTTGATGCAAGCGTTTCAACAGAATTGACCAAAGCCTGCAGGCGTTGGTCAAGTTTTTCTACTACTTCTGCATTGGATTGCTTGTCAACAAGTTGGCTGAGCGCATCAATCCGGCTCATCAGCACGGCGGTATTATCCGTCGCGGTATTTGAACTGATAAGGTCGAGCCGATGCTTAATCTCAGCAAACTCTGCAGGGTCAATAGGGTTTAGATTGCCCGATAATTGATCAAGGCGCATGGTGAGATCATTAATACCGCTGTTAAAATCCTCATGACGCACGGACGCGCCGAGAGACAGGCGCAGCTCGTCCAGATCCTGATGCAATGCATCAAAGGCTGCCGGATCAAACCGGGGGGCCTGCTGTAGCTCTCTAATTCCCTGGGTAATCCGATCAAGCTCATCGGTTGATGAACTTTTATCCCAGTGCTGCGAAACCGATCGATTGATCCCGTTTATTTCGCCAGCAAGTTCGGTGCGAAGCGCATCGATTTGTTTGCTCAGCTCTTGAATTTCACCTGTAACTGATTGCCCGACAGGCCCATTAATAAGTGGATTGTGCCCGTTCAATCCTGGTACTTGCACGCCCCGTTGCACCTGCCCGATTGGATGAATATTGGTGGCATCGTTTAAAATTCTTTTGCGTTCGGCAATTTCCGCCAGGGGGTTATTTCCGCCCAAACCTGCCGGCCATGATGCTGCCTTTGATTGAGGTGATTTATCACTTTGTGCAGTCAGGCCGCCGGTCATTTCCCTGACGCGGCGCTCCAGCTCGGCAAATTGACTGCCGCTATCATCTTGATTGCGCGCGGAATTCCCCAAATTACCGAGCTTGCGCTCAATAGCCTCAATAGATTTATTTAGTGATGCCAGCCGATCGCTGCCAGAAAGGGTTCGCCTTTCCAACAATGCGTCGAGGTGAGACAATGTAGTATTCATTCTTGCAAATTCCCCGAGAAAACCATGCAATTTTGGGCTATTGCCTGATTTGTTTTTCAGAACCGTTACTTTGTGTTTCTATTTTCCTGCAAATCTTACCTTCGATCACATATCGGGCAACTTCATCCAGGTTGCTACTAATGTTCAAGATTTCAGATTTGGCTTTTCGCTGACTTTGTTGAGTTGCAATTTGTCGCTCAGGCTCAGAATTTCCATTATGGTTCATCATGACATTGGCCAACCCGTTCAAAATCCAACGCAATTCAAAAAAGTAACGATTGCTCGGGGTAATACTTCTACAATCATGGTAAACAAGGGGTTAACAAAGAGGCAAATTGGTTAACAATTTTACAACAATATAATGAATATTCGTGAAATGACGAATTATGACCTCCCAACATGAATATTGTAAAATTGGCCGACTAAGGCTTGAAGGTGCAGTGAAATTCGCATATCTTTCAGTTAGGGGTTGGCACATCAGTCATTGACTTGCGCCAAATATTAAAAAATTGCCGCCGGAGTTATATATGACTAGCAATAGCTCGTACTATTCAGACTTAGCCCACAAGCTACCAGAACAAACAATGAGTGATACCGAACCCGCATACAGGATCGGACATTTAGCCCGCGAATTTAATGTCACATTGAGGACATTGCGGTTTTATGAAGACAAAGGTCTGCTCACTCCTAAAAGAGTTGGCACGACGCGCCTTTACAGCAATTGTGACCGTACCCGATTGGGACTGATATTGTTTAGCAAGCAAATCGGGTTTTCATTAATCGAAATTCGAGAAATTCTCGAAAGTTATGATGCCAACAAACATTTGAAAAGCCCGATGGCGTCATCGAAAGCCCGCTTTGAAAAAAAGCTGGTTACTCTGAAAGCTCAGCGCGCTGATATTGATGAGGCGATTAACGAACTTTCGACCCAGCTGAATTCTGACAGCGGTATGTTTTCTGAAAATGATTGATCAGACTTAGGGGCTAGCCCGCAACTAAATAATTGCGGGTTAGCCTCTAAAAAAGCACGGTCTTGAGAATTATCGCCAGTGCGTGGTGCTAACGTCTGGGACAGTAAGCAGGCGCGAAAATGGCCCAATGCCACATCACGCCTTTTAATTCAGCTTTTTACAATTACCGGAATGAGCAGATCGCCCCAGTTTCCATCGCCACCGTGATGGCGGGCAGAGCGAACAAGTTCAACGCTGACGCCAACATCAACGGCGCGCATAACTGAATAATTCAAACGGTGAAGATCATTTGCCAGCGAACGGATCGCAGATTGTTGTTCGTCGCTCATAGAAGAAGATTGTTCTTCGGCCCGCTCTTTGGGCTTGGCTACTGGAGAAGCGGTCATGGTATTGTCCTTTAATGGATTACAATGGTTTGTAAAATTTTGTCATTACTCTGTTTCAGTTACCTGAATGAATTGAGGCTATCAAGAAAATTGGCACGAATAATTGCTGACTTTCAGTAAAATCGCTATTTCTGGCGCTATCATAGGCCGTTTGTAAGATAATACTGCGTAAAATCTGAATTAATTTCAGCTTATTAAGTGCATTTGTATGGTTCTTGACAGTCAAGATTTGTAAATTTGTCAAGATTGTAATAAACTGGGTCAGCATTTCCCTCAATTTTGTAAAGCTTATCCATGGCAACCCAGAAAATATATGCCGGCCCCCGCATCCGCAGAATTCGCACCAATTTGAAACTCACACAGACCAACATGGCCGAGAAACTAAGCATCTCTCCCAGCTATCTCAATTTGCTTGAGCGCAATCAACGGCCGCTAACCGTTCAATTGCTGCTGAAGCTTGCCAGCGTTTTCAATATCGCCCCGGAGGAGCTGCAAGGCGGCGGTGATGCGGGCTCTGTTGCGGCGCTAAAGGAAGTATTTTCCGACCCGCTTCTGGAAGGTGAATTACCCAGCGATCTGGAAATTCTGGAGCTGAGCGAGATTGCCCCCAATGCGGCGGTTGCGATTGCAAAACTGCACCGGGCTTACCGTGAGTCACTCGACCGATTGTCAGACCTTACCAAGCTGCTCAATCAGACCGGGCATCAAAACCTGCCAAATGAAACCCGGTTACCGGTGGATGAGGTGCAGGAAAAATTTGAAACACTGCCGGCGCATTTCCCGCCGCTTGAGGATGCTGCAGACCGCATTCGCGCGATGTTAAAAACAGATACCGATCTGCCAACCGCAATGAAACACTGGTTGCGCACCAATCATGGCATTGCGGTGAAAACCCTGCCCAGTAAAACCATGCCCAACTGGCGGAAAAAATATGATCGCCATACACAGCGCTTGTTCTTAAGCGAGCGATTATCGGCTCTTGATCAACAATTGGAAATTGCCATCGAGGTTGTACTTTTGGCAGAACGCCAGCGAATAAACGATGAAGTGGCCTATTTGAAATTTTCGTCCGACGAGGCCAATCGGCTAGCCCGTTTTGAACTGGCGCGATATACGGCACTGGCGCTGATGATGCCCTATGATGCGGTTTTGGAAGTGGCGACAAAATCACGATTTGATCTGGAAATTATCAGTGCCCGTTTTGGCGTGGCGTTTTCTCACGCGGTGACACGGGTAATCACCCTGCAAAGACGCAAAAAATCTGGTGTTCCGCTGTTCCTGCTCGAGGTTGATCAGGCTGGAAATACCATTCGAAGAACCGGGGCACAGGGCTATCCAATTACCCAATTTGGCGGCAGTTGCCCTAAACTCGGCGTGCATCAGGCATTCGCCAATCCGGGACAAGTGTTTGTTGAGCGTGTCATAACACCCGACGACCATCAATATATCACCGTTTCGCGAACCGTGATGGGGCCAAGGGCCGGATTTGGCGAAAGGCCGCGGCGCACGGCTTTCCTATTGGGATACGAGACATCTCATGCGAGCGAAATAATTTATAGCGATGCGCTTCCGGCCGGAAAACCGGGAGATGACCCGGCCAGCCTTTCTGAGCCAGATACATTCGGCATTGTGCCTATTGGGCCTTCCTGCCGGCTGTGCGAACGACCTGGCTGCCTATCGCGTGTTCACCCTCCCATTACCCGCCCATTGGGTTTGGATGAAATGGTGACCGGCATGAGCGCCTATGATTTTCAATAAATACAAAATGGCTTCTTTTGGCTCACGGCCATTTGGGGTTTTTCTAATGGCTCAAGTTTTGCGCTTC
Organism: Alphaproteobacteria bacterium; assembly: GCA_024280375.1. GTDB lineage: Bacteria > Pseudomonadota > Alphaproteobacteria > Rhizobiales > Rhizobiaceae > SZUA-100. The sequence continues at coordinate 19,911 of JAJRQF010000108.1, forward strand.
GCGTTGCTCAACGTGCAACTTGAGCTGCGCGACCGGGCGATCTTCATGCAAAGAGGTTAATTACAAAGCCTTGGGGTGATCGCCATATAAACCGATTTTCCGTGTAAAGCGGCAGCCTGTTGCAGATCGCTCTTAAGCTGTAAATTAAGCCAAAAATCCTCGGCAGTGCAAAAATATCGCGCCAGGCGAAGTGATAATTCCGCAGTAACCGGGGTGGTTCCGCTCAACAAGCGCTCAATCACGCTTTGCTCCACACCAATTTTGCGAGCAAGCTCCTTTGTGCTGATTTCAAGCGGTTGCATAAATTCCTCTAACAATACATTTGCAGGTGATGTGCCGATTGCCAGATCAATAATTCCATTGGAGATTTTCGCATTGTTCTGCATCAAAACAACCGGCTTGGAAGCCTTTGTCAAAGGTTCTGGGGCAACCGGTGGAATGAACTGCTCATCAATATCAAACCCTGCTTCTTTCCAGGCCTTGATCCCGCCACTCATATGTAAAATATTGGCATGGCCTTCATTGATCAGCATTTTACCGGCCGCTTCAGAACGCTTGCCCACTGCACAATGCAGCACAACATTCTTGCCCGGCACTTTGGGAAAAAGCTCAGGATCAAATACCGATAATGGCTGTAACAAAGCTCCTGGAATATGCTCCTGATCAAACTCGGATGTCTCACGCACATCGATCAATACCACATTGTCTTCGCGCATCCACTGCTCCACCGTTGCGGCATCAACTGAAATGACTTCTGGTTTAATATGTAAATTCATGATGGCTCCAAAATACTTGGCTATTTCGTCTTGCCTCAAAATAGGAAACTTGCCGCCAGCAATGAAGTTATGAGATTTTGATGATCTTTAGAAAAAGAGAAAAATATGCCCCCGCGTGACCATTATTGAGAATATTTGGTTTTTAGCCTTGGCACCAAGCCTGAATCCGGATGATTTTGCCAATAATATGCGCCGAGTGACGCTAAAATCGTCTGGCCGGAACCTCGCAATTTTTTATATTAGATTTTTCTAATGTTATTGGTATTCTCACCTTGTAATCAGCTCTGCTTGATTTATATCAAGGCAATCATATTCAAAAAGCTGCATACAAACTAAAAGGCCACCAACGAGCAATCCGATGGATCAATTTTTTACCTCCGATTTCATATCAGACAGCGCCAAAGCGGCTCTTGGAGCCGCAATCATTGGCCTGCTATTTGGTTTCTTCTCTCAACGCTCGCAATTCTGCCTGCGGGCCGCAACAGTTGAAGTCTGGCGCGGTAAGGCGGGCGGGCGGTTGGCCATTTGGTTGCTGGCCTTTGCAGCGGCGATGGTTTCTGTGCAGGCGCTTGTGGCGTTGAACTTAATTCCGCTGGAAGATATACGCCAACTGGCCAGTGTTGGCTCTCTTTCCGGCGCCCTCATCGGTGGTGCCCTGTTTGGCAGCGGCATGATATTGGCGCGCGGTTGCGCCAGTAGGATTCTGGTATTGTCTGCAACAGGCAATCTTCGTGCGCTGGTAAGTGGATTGTTATTGACGGTTGTTGCCCAGTCGTCCTTACGGGGAATTTTGTCCCCGGTTCGCGAGCAGATATCCAGCCTTTGGTTGATACAAGCCGAGCAACGCAATGTGGCTGAATATCTGCCGGAGCATTTTGGCATTATCCTTGGTCTTTCATTATTCGTTCTGGCACTGGTCTTGGCTGCACGAACCCATGTTGGAATGTATAAAACCGTTGGCTCCATTATCGTTGGCATAACCATTGCTGGCGGCTGGCTTTATACGGCGCAATTATCTGCGGCTTCATTTGAAACAATTGCAATTGAAAGTATTACCTTTACCGGACCATCGGCAAACACGTTGATGGCGCTGATCAATGAACCCAGCCTGCCATTGAGTTTCGGCATCGGGTTGGTGCCTGGCGTATTTGCGGGTTCCTTCATTGCTTCCATCCTTTCAGGCAGTTTTAAGATTGAGCGTTTTAACGTCGAAACTGGCATGGGTCGCTATATTTCCGGTGCGGTAATGATGGGTTTTGGCGGCATGCTTGCCGGCGGATGTGCCGTTGGCGCAGGCCTTACCGGCGTGTCGGTATTCTCGCTCACGGCAATTGTTGCCCTCTCAGCCATGTGGGTATCGGCTGGTATTACCGACATGGTTGTGGATCGAGAAAAAGGCTTTCGATTTGGCACCCTGCTCAAGACAGTTTGAAAATCCCGTTGCCCGATGGGCAACCCATTAAGGAGAATGACAATGAAAAAATCTTTGATTGCGCTAATTGCAACATTCTATGTAATTGTAGCACCAACGTTTGCCTCAGCCGACAGCCACGTATCACCCGGTTATTCGATAATCAAAATCAATGCCGGATTTGACGATGTATTTAGTGAACTGCAGGATGTTTTAATCAACAAAGGCCTGGTGATCGACCTGGTTGGGCATGTAGACAAGATGATTGAACGCACCGCTGACGTTACAAAGAGCATTACCGAAACCGGCAGCAAATCGCCCTATAAATCTGCCAAATATGTTTTGTTTTGCTCTGCAAAACTCACCCAGAAGGCCGTGAGCGCCAGCCCGGAAAACCTTGGCATTTGCCCCTATATTGTTTTTGCCTATGAGACAAAGGCAGAGCCGGGCGTTACCCGCGTTGGATATCGTCAACCAATACTTGGCGCGTCGCGGACTTCGCACAAAGTGAGCAAAGAGGTGAATGCGTTTCTGCAATCTATCATAGACGAGACAGCAGCGGCCCAATATTAGAATGCATTTTGCTCCCAATTTAAGCTTTGAAAGAAGCAATAAATTCGGGAGGGGGAAGCGCTCGGGTATTTTGCTTATGAATTTGGGCGATAACTGCTTGACAGGCAATTGCTCTGCTCTTTATATGCGCCACGTCGCAACAAAGCTTTTTGCGGCGCGGACACCCAAAAAAATGTCCAAAATCGTATTGTCATTGCCAGACTGTAGCTGCCTGAATTTATTCAGGCCCACATCAGCTGAAAAATGATTGTGGCGGGGTAGCTCAGCTGGTTAGAGCAGCGGAATCATAATCCGCGTGTCGGGGGTTCAAGTCCCTCTCCCGCTACCAAGCAAGTCATTGAGACATAACAATATATTTTGATTTCGTGCTGACAGTGTTTCTTGAGGATACACCCCAGTAGCCACCTGATAACTGTAGCGAAACGAAACTCCGGCCAATTATTGCCACAATAAGCCACTGTTCAATGTCAGAATAATTGCTGATAGCCGGTAGAGGTCAATCATTTGGCCCGCTTCAGATGAGACTGATAGTGTTGAAATGCGCGTTTGCGGTTCTGTACCGCAGTCTTTTCAAAAATTCTTTTGTAAGCATCAGGCCATTCTTCACCAGAAGCATCCGCATCAAGCAGCATAATGTAGAGCTTGAAACATTGTCGGTCATAAGCCGTTACTGTTTTGGATTAAGGTCGGAAATCTTCGATTTTAAGAGTCATTGAATTTCTACATTCAATTTGAAAGCTACCGGTTCATTACATTATGTGGAGAATACTCCGTGGTTAAATACTATGCATTGAAGCTTCTATGTTTTCATGGAGATACGAAAGACATTTGCTGCAAATCTGAAGAGATATCGAAAGTCCAAAAGGCTCTCCCAGGAAGATCTTGCGCATCAGGCTGAGTTGGACCGTACCTATATCAGCGCGCTTGAGCGGTGTGTTTATGTTGCGAGTATCGATGTTGTGGGAAAGATTGCAGAAGTCCGAGAAGTCAAAGATTCGGACTTGCTGGCAGAACACGATCAATAAATTCTCCGTCCGGTATCGGCGTGTATTGGACGTATTTTCTGAATTCATCGTTTTCTGAAATGTATTGGGAACTGACACCTATCGGTCTGCAGTGAACGGCTGCTTAGAGCCCTTTGCAACTGATTTGAGCATGTCGCTGGTGAACAAATTTATTGATGATAGAAAGGCACTTTTAACCTAACTCGGAAGTATAGTAAGCGCAGCAATGCATTCGCCCGGAGTTAGTATCCGAAGTAGCTGCAGGACAATTGACAACTTCATTGTTAAAGGTCAGCTGCCAGCATTGGGTCATGCAAGGCAAGAATAACACTGTGTCTGCTGCGCCACACGTAGCCGTCGCAAATTAGCTCTTCAGTTCATATCGGGCAAATCGATAGTGACCAAATCGGCGACGATAATGGCTTGGGGAAATTCCGCTCTTGCGTTTAAACAGCCGCCTGAAGGATGCGGGATCTTCATACCCAACCAGAAAACCTATTTCATCAATGTTGTGCGCCTCTTTTGTCAATAAGTCTTTGGCATGTTCCATGCGCGTTGCGTGGACATAATCCATCGGATTATAACCGGTAGCGCGTTTGAACCGGCGAGAGAAAGTCGTTGGCGGCAATCCAGATTGGTCGATCAAAGTTGTGACTGGATTCGGATCTGCATAATGGTCTGCAACCCACAACTGACTACGTTCAATCAATGCGTCATTGTGCGGAATACCCAGCGGCATTGCCGCATACTGCCCTTGATTCTCCTCCCGATCCGGAATTAGCCAGAATCTAACCGAACGGACGGTGTATTCTATGCCGCAATAACGTGTGATGAGATGAAGCGCCAACTCCTGCCAGGCTGTAGTTCCGCCGGAGGTCACAATCTTGTTGTTGTGCCCCGTTCCAACTAGATTTTGCCCCAGTCGCAGTCGAACTCCAGGGTAATGGATGCGAAACAAGTCCCGGTAGGCCCAATGGCTAGTCGCTTCCAGTCCATCAAGCATGCCAGCCTGTGCCAACACCAGTGCGCCGGTGCAGGCTGAAGCTATTATTGCACCGTGTGACTGCTGCTCGCGCAGCCACTTTAAGGTGTTCTGGTCGTAGTCCTTTAAAGGAATTGATGCAGGAACCAGCAGAGAGGCAACGATGACAACATCAGTCTGGTCTACTTCATCAATACCGAGATGTGGCGTGACGAGCACATTGCCTGAACACTCAACAGGGTCAGAAGATGCAGCGACGATCTTGACGTTGAACTGCGGCATTTCTGGTTCGCCGGTCACGTATTTTTCCCAACCGATACCAACCGATGAAAGCACGTCAAACAGCCCAAACAAGGTCGATGGCGAAGTCTCTGGCGACACCACTATGCTTATCGAAACAGCCTTCTGTGATACCATATCGTATCTCCACTATTTGGTGATTTGACCCGATTATGGCCATTCTGCCTCTTCACAGTCAACCTGGCATTACCTAACATCACAGTCTCACCTGGATGAAATCGGAGCGAAATTAATGTATAAGCCCTCGATCAACGAAGAAACACTTGCCGCATTTACCACTAATCTTGCAGGGACCTGTATAGCATCTGGCAATGCAGATTACGAAGATGCGCGCGCGGTTTGGAATGCCAGTATCGACAAATTTCCTCTGCTGATAGCCCGCTGCAAAGGGGTTGCCGATGTCATTCGATCGGTAAATTTTGCACGCGAGAATAAACTGTTGGTTGCGGTACGTGGTGGTGCGCATAATGTTGCGGGTAATGCGACTTGCGATGGTGGTTTAGTGATTGATTTGAGTGCGATGACTGCGGTGCATACGGATATCGTCAATTGTATTGTCCGCGCCGAGGGTGGTGCCACAATCCGTGATGTTGATCGCGAAACACAAATATTTGGCATGGCCGTACCTTTGGGCATCGTTTCGGAAACCGGTATCGGTGGGTTGACACTTTGCGGCGGTCATAACTGGATGAATCGCTTGCACGGATTCGCCTGTGATAACCTGCTATCGGTTGATCTGGTTACCGCCAAAGGAGAATTGGTGCATGCCAGCAAAGACGAAAACACAGATCTTTTTTGGGCAGTTCGCGGCGGCGGTGGCAATTTTGGCATCGTGACATCATTTGAATATACCGCCCACCCAATTGGTAACATGGTTACCCTTTGCGCACCGTTCTATCCCATAGAGGAAGCGGCGGGAGTTTATCGCGCATGGCGGGATCACATGACAGACGCGCCTGACGCCTTTACCGGGAATTGTATGATATGGAGCATACCTGCACATGAAGGTTTCCCTTCGGAATTACACGGACGTGCTGTTGTTGCTCCAACAGGAGTATACACAGGGCCGCTGGACAAAGCTGAAGCATTTATTCAGCCCTTGCGTGAATTAGGAACGCCGCTTCTGGATATTAGCGGGCCGATCCCCTATGAGGCGGTTCAACAAGCTTTTGATCCCCATTTTTCAAGCGACAAAAAACGGCACAATTACTGGAAGTCGCTTTTTAGGGACGACCTTACTGATGAAACGATTGATAAGATTGTAGATCGCGGGATGAATAGACCAAATCCGTGGACGCTGATTTCCATCCGTAATTTAGGCGGGGCTGCTGGAAGAATAACGCCCGAATCGACCGCGCTAGGTGGGCGCGATGCCAAATTTATGTTGAGCATTGACACATCATGGACAGATCCGAAACAATCTGAAAGCGCAATTGCCTGGACCAACAGTTTTTGGAATGAAGTGAGGCAGGGCACGCGGGGTAGTGCCTACCTGAATTTTCTCAGTGATGACGACGATCACGACGCGCTAATGTCCGCGTCATACGGCACAGCAAGCTACAGCCGGTTAAAACGGGTGAAAGCCAAATATGACCCGGACAATTTCTTTTCGCTGAATCAAAACATCAAACCTGCCGGGTGAAATTCACTCTTTGAGCCCAGCTTTGGCTAAGCCACTAATGTAATGATCTAGATCCTCAGGCTTGCGTATATAGAACGACAAGCGCCGCACCTCGCCACAGGTCAGTCCCGGCGAGTAGCTGATTAGATCCCTCAGAGCATTCTCGGCATTTACGCTTCCAAGATGCCCAAGCGCCGAGGTTAAATTGATGTGCGGCCAGACCATTGCATTTGGCTGGCTGATTGCACTTTTTGCGGACACCACCGCTTTTTCATATTCACCCATCGTGATGTAGGCGTATGACCTAACCGCCATGAATGATGTCAAATGGGGATCTTGCGGTGAAAGGCGTATGGCATTGTCGAAAAATGGGATGGATTCCTCAGGGTTACCGCCATATGCGTGCGCAAATCCGATTCCATGATAGGCCTGCACAAATCCAGGGTTCAGTTCTAAGGCTTGCTCAAACTCTTTGATTGCACCTTCATAATCTTTCTTTACGGTACGCAGGCGACCCGAGGTAAAGTGTGCAAATACGTCCCTTGAGTCGAGCGAGAGTGCTCGTTTCACATTCTTCTCAACGTCGGCAATGGATTGCTCAATATTTGTGCTGTAGCCATTAAATACATCATAAAGCTGCAAATAGGCCAGGCCGGTGTAGGCAGTTGAAAAATTGCCGTCTGTATCTATCGCTTTTTGAAATGCAGTGCTGGCTATGACAGCATCCTGTTTTGTAAAACGGTAAAGATGCCACATACCGCGCTGGAAAAAGTCCCAGGCATCCAGGTCCGAGGTCGCTCGCCTTTGCGCTCTGTTGCGCTCCGCGTAACCAAGTTCAGGCTCAATTCGAGCTGAGATTGTGGCTGTAATTTCATCTTGAAGATCAAAAATATCTTCCAGCAGGCGATCAAATCGGTCCGCCCAGACGTGATTGCCGGTACCAGTATCGATCAACTGTGCAGTAATACGGATACGGTTGCCTGACTTGCGAACGCTGCCCTCTAGAACGTAACGTGCGCCCAGGTCGCGGCCAACCTCGCGAATGTCTGGCGATTTCCCCTTGTAAGCAAATGTTGAATTACGTGCGACAACAAACAGCCAGTGAATGTGCGAAAGCGCCGTAATGATGTCTTCGGTAATGCCATCAGAAAAATAGTCCTGATCCTCGTCATTTGACATATTCTGAAACGGGAGAACGGCGATGGAAGGTTTTACAACGTTGACGTCGGGAGATTTGTGCCCGGCTGGGTTAATGCCACTGTGGGGGCGAGAGAGTATGTTGGCGGCCAACGGCAAATTATTTGTCGGCAAAACAGTACGATAGACGATGACCGGCTCTTTGATGTTTTTCAGATCCTGTAGGCCCAACTCGATAAAGTCTACATCGTGCTTGCCATTGATTTCATTGTAGACTTTGGCGGAAACCGCAATACCTTCCGGTTCGGCCAAGCCCTCCAGCCGTGCGGCTACATTGACGGTATCGCCATAAACATCACCGTCCTCGATCACTACATCGCCATAGTTCAGACCGATACGATGCCGAATACGCCGCTCTTCAGGAAGGGGCAAGTTAAACTCAGCGAGCATATCTTGAATTTTGAGACCGGCAGAAAATGCTTCTGAAACGCTGCCAAAAGTTGCCAGGAAGCCATCGCCCAAATACTTAACGATCCGTCCACCATGTGCTTGAACGGTTGGCTCGATTATACTTTGCTTCAGTGTCCGCAAAGCAATGAGCGTGCCATCCTCGTCCAAACCAATCAAACGGCTATATCCAACGATATCAGCAGCAAGAATGGCAGCGAGTTTGCGTTCCATTTGATTTCTCCTCTGTGGGAAACCATACTGGATCGCGCAATTTAAATCTATACAAGATGACGGTACGATTACGCTACCAAGAGCATTGCCGTGCGCGACATTTCTACCCGCAACTTTCACTTATGAATTACTGCTGTTGGCAAAATATTGCCAATGATAAGTGTGTCGCAACTTCGACAACAATCCAAATTTAAAACGTTAGTTTGTCCGCATTGCTGCAGTTGACGATCAGTTTCTCATTCATGCATTCAATGTCCGCTACCTCTAATCTACGATTCATTTGGCGTTGTTACGCGAAGGTCGGCTATGGGCGGTGGATTCAACTGATCGATGCAACACACTTTGTAAATCTCTCAACTAGGGTTTGATATTGCAAGGTCTTTCTTGGCCGTTCGTTAAGCTGAACATATCTTAATCTGAACAAATGCCCATGTACCCAATGCGCAACTTCTGAATAAAGCGGAATAGCCCCGCATTTCAAATACGCAGATTAATACCGACGGTGAATAATATTGACCTGTTTGACCGGCATACGGAATTTCCATTCATCTCCAAGCCTGACCTGGTCGAAAGATTGGAGCAAAACTCGTTACTCAATGAGCTTGATCCAAATACGCTCTATGGGGGCGGTGCAAAAGGATATACAGACTGCCCTTTTGAAAAGGATGCGGTTGCAGCTTAGTTTTCCCAACTCATCTTCCTCGCCGTTCGGGCGAGGAGGCTTTGTCAAAACAACCAAACCCGACAAATTGACGACTGCTCAGCTTAACGCCGCATCAATCAAAATCTTGGCTGCTCTTTGTGCATCCCCTGCTGGGTTTTTAGAGTGGCCGAGATGCGCGGTGACGATTGCCCCTTCCTTCAACAGGAGAAGTTGGCGAGCCAAAGTGCCGGGGTCAGTAACGTTAGCATTTTCAGCCAATTTCAGCACATGACCATATAGCAGCTTTTTGTGGGTGGCCGCCTGGGCATGAATTGGATGTTCAGCTTCCTGATATTCCGCCGATGCCTTTATGAACATGCAGCCGCGATACTCAGGTTTGGAAAACCATTCGCCAAGTGCATCAAACATTGCAATCAATTGCTCTTTTGGCGTTTTGCCGATTTCTTCCATCCGGCGAACCATCCAATTGCGAAACAACTCGTCGCGCAAACGCAGCACAGCAAGGATCAGGTCTTCTTTGGTTCGAAAGTGCTTGTACATCGATGTTTTAGAGATGCCGGTTTCTGCAACAAGCATATCCATGCCGGTGGCATGAAAGCCGTTACGGTAAAAGATTATTAATGCTTTCTGCACCAGTTCGTCACGTTTGTTAGGTCTCATCGCTGGCTCCAATAGTTACTGATCTGTACATATATCAACTTGATTTCATGCGCAAGGCCCATTTGTTTCTCGTCACAATAACAATCGCTTACCACTGAATCATGCCTTGATCTGAAAGTTTTTTGAAACTTCTCATTGGCATCGTGTACCGATCTGCACATATGCAAGTTCACTGATCGGTACATAAAAGATAAATGGGGACCGAAATGACTATATTTTTCAAAATACTATCAAGCGCAGACACGCATTCGGTCGCGCAAATACAACCATCTGCTGGCATGTTGGCAACTACTCGCAAAACAGATCCCCTTGCTGGTTTGCCAGGCATCAATGATGTTCCGTTCATGACCAATTCCGATATCATGGATATCGATATTGTGCCTGAACACCTCATCATCATTGGCGGCAGTTACATCGGGCTTGAATTTGCCCAAATGTTCAAACGCTTCGGCAGTCGGGTCACTGTTGTCGAAATGGCACCTAAAGTGATTGGTCGGGAAGATGATGATGTGTCTGCGGCGGTGCAGGAAATTCTGGAAAACGAAGGCATTGAATTTAAACTCAGCTCCAATTGTATAGGTTTGGCAAGGCGTGGTGATCAGGTCGCGGTAACGGCAAGCTGCGAACCGGGCAACGAAGAAATATTAGGGTCACATATCCTGATGGCAGTTGGCCGCAAACCCAATACAGATGATCTGGGTTTGGATAAAGCAGGCATCGAAACCGATGCTGGAGGCTTAATCTTATACCCAGGGCTGAGCCCCAGTCATGTCAATTGTGTAACCCATGTATCCGGTTTGAAGTGTCACCTATCTCTCGGGTAGGTCACATTGATATATAATGATATATTTTTTAAACTCCGTTTTTGGGATTATTGCTGTATTTCGTGCTGGTAGCCACCCGGTAGCCACCGCGAAACGAATATCTGGCCAATTAAATCCACAATCGGTTTCTGTTTGGTGTCAAAGTAATTGCAGATATCCTGTTGTGGCCATCCATTTGGCCCGTTTCAGATGAGCGAGATAGCGCCGGTATGCGCTCTGTTTGTTGTTTTCCTCACAACTCTCAAAAATTTTGCTTACCGTTGTTGGTCAGTATTAGATGCAATTTACAAAGTCGTCGTTTTCTGAAAAGTGCTAAGAGCATACATCTGGCCATTTTGCAGCGAGCAACCGCTCCTGAATCCAATCTGTCGACTTTTATCGGCGCGGCTAGTGTCGGCTTCGCTGGATATGGCAGGGCTTCACTAACCTCAAATTGTATCGCCGCCCATACTTATGATCGCACTTTTGAAAAGATGATATGGCCGCTCAGGAAAGGCCGCGTCTTCTAGGGACGCGTTTTGTATCCGATCACATCTGAAACATCTGATGGCAGCTTTCTCATTGTCCCACGCGTAGAGATACCAGACGGGGGCACAAAGCAGCAGGTGATGAGGCTCTATGTTGCGCGCGCGACAATTTCCATCCGCGTCTGTGTAGGTCATCTTGAGCATGTGCATCTCCAAGAAAGCTTGGAAAATAACAACCATGCTCTCTGGTTGGGGTGCACTGAAACTGGAGAGAATCTGTGGCGATGTCGTTCCCGCGACGTGAATGCGTCCGCGCAGGCCATTGATACGATCCCGCAACGTGGATGAAAAAGATGCCGCAAGTTTGCGCCGTATCGAAGCAGAATTCATGAACACCCATGGTGCTTCGAGCTTTTCAGCAATCGCAATGCTGAACAGCAATTCAAGGGCTTCCTGGTAGTTTAACTTGAGCCGCCCGATCCCCCATGTCCGATGTAGCCGTATTCCACCGCCACGGCCTGCGTCCGCTTCGATTGGCAGCCCGCGATCACGTAAAATCGCAATATCTCGGGACAAGGTACGACGGCTCACTCCCAATTCAGCGGCTAACATTCCAATGGTCATCAGATCATCTGCTTTTAGCCTGCTCGCCAAAAGGTCTAATCTGTTCAGACGGTCATAGGTATTTTTACGTGCCATCCAACAACTGTGCCACTAAATGTCCTATTTGACGATACACAATGAGGAGAGAGCTTATGAAGAAGGATGGGCAGAAAATCGACAGAGTTGTAGAGATCATCCTTTATCAGTTGAAGCCGGGAGCAGGCCGCCATTTTCATCAGATTATGGAGAATGTTAGCGCCCCGCTTCACCGTGAGGCTGGGTTGGAAATCCTAGCCTTCGGAAATTCACTGCATTGCGAAAATGCCTATGTCCTGATTCGCGTGTTCGACAGCCTCGATCATATGGCTGCTTCTCTGAACATCTTCTACGACAGCGATGGTTGGAAAAATGGTCCGCGATCTAACATCGTGGACAGCATCAAAACGAGTGCCAAGTCGGTGCTGTTTTTGGATGAAACAGCCATCGACACGCTCAAATCAAGCCACTCTTAATGATAGGACCCATAAATGGTGAACGCAGATCAATTACGGTCAGGGATGACCAGCCATCTTGGCACACCCAGCGACTTTGACTTTTTTGCAGGTAATTGGGGCATCAAGAACCGAAGACTTAAACAAAGAAACGTAAAATCTGACGAATGGGATGAGTTCGAGGCAACACAGAAAGCTTGGGTTTTGCTTGATGGCGTCGCAAATGTGGATGAGTTTGATTGCCCTGAGCGCGGATTCAAAGGCATGAGCATGCGGACGCTCAATCTGGAAACAGGTCAGTGGTCCATCTACTGGATCAATTCCACAACTGGCCGACTGCTAAATCCGGTGATTGGTGGTTTTAACGGTGATCATGGCTTGTTCTACGGAGATGAGGTTGACGCAGGTGTTTCCGTCATCTCTCGGTTTGAGTGGTTGGTGCATCCATCATCACCAACATGGAAGCAATCATACTCATGGGATGGTGGCGCGACATGGGAATTGAACTGGGTCATGGAACTGACCAGAACCGGTACGATATGACCCAAATTTTCGAAGTTATACCAGTTGATCCAGCCTATCGTCATTATGAAAAGGCGACCCAATCGCATGGGATCGTTCATCCAAATAACAGCCGCTTGAAATGGTATGATATTGCCCGCAGTGACCAACCCATTGGGTCGTCTATCCGCAATCTGGCGCAGACTTTCCTCTCAAACCAAACCGGGTCCTCAGGTGTCCCATGCAAAAATGAGCTGGGCTTCGTCCTCTTGCATCGGTGCGGTGAAGGGTTTTATTTTCTTATGCTTTGCACTTGGCGTGAGAACAACGAACTCTGGAAAACAGTTTATTACTTAGAAGCTCAAACGATGGCAGATTTCGCGCTTTTCCCGCAAGAAAAGCAACACAAAGGAACATTCTGTGTTTGGGAAATGAGTGTAGTTTCCCACGAAACACTGGCTTGGTCGGCATACTTGATGTCAAATCGTTCGCAGGAAGACGTGGACACATATTTGTCGGCGACAATTTAGAAATAGTGTTTTTAGAACGCCAGCATTTGGATGCAAAAATCAACTTGCTCGCGGTTGCCAAACTATGTTGAAACCTTTGACTGAAATGTAAATAGTTGTCGTTGGTGAGTGCTGTTAGAATATCAAGATCAGCCTGCCTCGCTCGATTATTCAGATCACCGTTCTTTCCTGTGGTTTTGATATCGTTTCGGGCATTGGTTTCAACTGACCGGGTAATGGCAAAAGCTTTGGCAATTCGACAATCTCAACCGGCATTGCAGGCTCAGCTTCAACAACGGCTGGGTTGTAGTCGAAATTATCATAAGCAATCTCAGGCACTTTTGGTTTGGTGGCACAGGCAGCAAGAATAAGAACGCTGCTGCAGATGAGTGATGTTCGCCAGACAGGCAGAGGTTTAATAATGCGCTTAATAATGCGTTTCATTTTGCAGCTCCAGGTTTTGGTTTTGGGGAAGATGTTGTTTTAAGATCGCGTGCCCAGTTGAGGCCGTGGACGTAGATGCCGAGTGGGTTCTTGCGCCGCGTTTCCACATCACGCGGGGGTTCAATCACAATGGAGAACGGGTCATTCTCGCGGGCAAAGTCGTTGAGCGTATTGGCGGCACGTGCTGTGGCGAAGTCCTAGGCCTTGAGCCAGTTCTCCCGCACCACGACCGGATCAATCGAGAGCGATCGAACTTTTTCGATAAAACCTGCCAGATGAAAGGCGATCTGTGCATCTGAAGGTTTGTAGTTTTCAATCGCAGGACCAATGGTGCGAACAGTCCCATCGGTTTCCAACTCCACCACATAGGGGACAATGGTGGATTTACCCGCCTGCCGATACCAACCACACGTTCGCGCAGGCCGTATTTGCCGATTTGGTGATGGAATCACGGGGCAAACCGAGGGTTTATTGTTCGAGGAACAGGAAAAGCCGCTTGTGGCGCAAGGCATTGATGTGCTGATCCCGGGCGGTGGCATATCAATGCTCTTGTTCTCTAATTTTTACAACCATACAATCGACCCGGCACCGGTAATCAATGGCATTCCGATAGCGGTAAAAATGACCGAAATGACTGTCAGTCTAAAACAACACACCGGCCAGAACGTAAGCCGAACCGGAGATTATGCCAAAGCTCCCGATCATGTAATCGATGAATTTCTTAGCAATCCGATGGGGTTGTGATTATCCATCCGCAACTCACAACTGAATGGCGGGTGGATTATTGCTATATATTTACTAATAACTCTAGGTCGGCATCCATGGTGCCGAGACATATCGGTAAGCATCGCCTGATTTCTCGACATACCCAATTCCTGGAAAATCAACATGGGCACCGGCAATTGCCATTCTTTCGGTGCTGGCACGCTCAAAAATTGCGCGCCGGGTTTTTAGGGCCAGCTCGGCATCCGCATCAAAAATCACTTTCCAATCCGGGTTTGCAAATTGCAAGGTTGAGAAATGAACCACGTCACCCCAGAAGAACAATTTCTCGCCTTTTGAATGTAGTTCGTATCCAGTGTGCCCAGGTGTGTGGCCAGGAAGCGGAGAAGACGTAATGCCAGGAAACAGCTCTTTTTTACCTGAAAAGGTTTGGCGGTCGTCTTTATAAGGCGCCAGCGCTGATCGTGCGTAATCAATCATGCCCTTAAAGTCTTCAGGCGATGCTTTTCGCACTTCGTCATTATGAATGAAATTCCATTCGGTTTCTGAACACATCAGGGTTGCATTCCTAAAAGCCTTGCTGCCATCTTTTTTGGCCAATGCAGCAACGTGATCAGGATGGGTATGGGTCAGTAAAACCTTGGTTATATCGTCGGGATTGATACCCGCCGCTGCCATATTTGCTGGCAGCTTACCAAGAGTTGCGCCCATAAATGTAGGCGTACCAGCGCCGAGCAATATCATTTCTGTGCCAGTGTTTATAACATAGGCGTTAACCGGCACCGGTATTGATCCAGTTGTAAAGCGACGATAGCTTTGTATCGTAGACGCTTTGGCAGCCTTTTCATCATATCCCTTGATAAAATTAGTTGGCATTTCAAAGTAGCCATCAAGCAGGGCTGTAACCTTGAAATCCCCGACCCGATAATGATGAAAACCCGGAGTGTCATTGTATGTTTTCGCCTTTGGTGTTTGTGCGAAAACCTTCTCTGATTGAGATAACAGCAATGCAGGTGCTGCAAGCGCAGGCGCCATCAGCAGGCCTTGCAACAATGTTCTTTTGGTAACTTCCATAATTGAATTTATCCTTTTATTCAAATCTATGTTGTGAATATATACAATTGGTGCTTTTATTAAATCCAAGAATTTGCGTCATTACATATAAGGATAACTTATGGATACAATGGGGGCATTTGAAAGCTATGTTAGCGCGATTCAAACTGGCTCACTTTCTGGTGCCGCGCGTCTGCGCAAGATGAGCCAGCCTGCCGTTAGTCAGCAAATATCGGCGCTCGAGGCTTTGTATGAAACAAAATTGCTTCATCGCGAACGTAGCGGAGTGCGGATGACCCAATCAGGGGAATTGTTATATAAGCACGCGGTGATCATTCTTGACGAAAAAGAAGCACTTCAGGTTGCCTTGGAAAATCTGGTAGGAAACGTGGCTGGTACGCTTACCATTACAGCCACTGTCAGTGTTTCCCAGCACCTGCTGGGCAATGTTATTGTGCAGCTTGCTGAACAACATCCAGGTATGAAATTGGTGCTGAGAGCCGATGATCGGGTTTTGAATCTGGCGACCGAGGGCATTGACCTTGCTATTCGGGCAGGAAAGGTCGGCAGTGGTGACGGGGTTGTGCGAAAAATCGCAGCTCTCACCATGATGCATGTGGCAACCCCTGACTACCTTGATATCCACGGGCGGCCGAAGAAACCGGAAGAACTTATCAATCTTGAATACATACAATTCCGGCACGATGACGATCAGATAGCAACGCTTCTTTCCTCTGGTGATCAAATGATACAGGTTCCGATTAAAACCGGCCTGACCGCACAACTTCCAGATCTCATGTTCCGGGCACTTTACGGAAATCTCGGATATGCGAGAACCCCGCAGTTTTTAGTGACCGAGGCCATCAAAAACGGTCAATTGGAAGAAGTTCTACCTCAATGGCGCATTCCAGATCTGGAACTGTATCTGGTTTATCCAACCCGCGAGACACTTTCACCGCGCATAATGGCCTTTCTCAAGGTGTTGTTTATAAACCTGGAAACGACCGAAGGCGTAAAAATAGTTGCCTCGGCCAAACAAATTTTCATGTCCTGAGCCATGTTCTTTGGGTGTCGATTGCTCTTGATATCTCTGAATATACTTACTTACCAAAAAGTGCATACTTGATAAAATGTAGTGCCCTCTCTAGCCTCCATACAGTGGAATCCTGAACTTAATTGAGAGCAAATACACTATTTGCTCTCAATAACCACGTAAACGATTGAAAAGAGAAAAGCCGGAACCTTTGACTGTTCCTGAACATCCTAACCGAGTTTGGTCTATGGATTTTATGGTGGATCAGTTGGCTGATGGCCGGTCGTTCAGAACGCTGAATATTTTGGATGACTTCAACCGTAAGGGTTTGGCGATTGAGGTCGACTTCTCACTTCCCTCAGAACGGGTGGTGCGAACACTGAACTGGCTCATTCAATGGCGGGGCAAACCCGATGCGATACGCGTCGACAATGGCCCAGAATACGTCAGTTGCACGTTACAACTCTGGGCGCATAAATGTGGCGTCGAATTGATGTACATTCAGCCAGGAAAGCCACAGCAGAACGCTTATATTGAGCGTTACATTCGCACTGTACGTCAAGAATGGTTGGGCAATATCACTTTGAAACACTGGATCAGGTTCGAAACCGCGCAACATGATGGCTATGGACTTACAACAACGAACGCCCCAACATGGGGATAGGAGGTATCACACCAAAACAAAAACTACTAAACGCAGCCTGAATTCTACTGAACCGTCCCGTTGAAAATGGGGGGATTACCGAGGAACTGCCAACCGGGAGAAAAATATTGTGCAAAATCATATATCCGACATTGGAAATCTGATCGATTCAGTCGACAGCCATGATTTTCTGAAGGCTTCTGCTACGATAATTTGCGGCCTGTCGAATTCGACCTATTCAACTGTATTCGTATATGCCAAAGACCAGGCACCATTATATGTTTTTGACAGCTTTGAGGGCCGCAAACATAAAGATGCAATTCGCACTTTTATCGACGAAACCTATGTCATCAACCCGTTCTACCGGAAATGTAAACGCGGTATTCGCGCTGGTCTTTATCTGGCAAAAGACCTGTATAAACCCAATGATTGCGAAGTTGAGGACATGGTCCGGTCAATGGAACTGGCGGTTGAGCACTCTGATCAGGAAGAGCTTGGCTACCGAACCCGCAACTGGCCAAAATTACAGTCCGAGATCAGTATGGCGATACCACTGGACGATGGACGGATTGTTGAAATTGCCATTTACCGAGATTCTCGAAGCGTCAGTTTCGAAGAAAATTTTCCCAATGAGTTGGCCGAATTATGTCCAGTCTTGAGCGCTTGTTTCAGGTGCTTTTGGTCACGGCATGAGTCCAGATTCTATGATGAATATACACCGTTCTGTAAAGAATTTGCCCCCAGTCTTTCCAAACGCGAGCACCAGGTTATTGATCTGATCCTCAAGGGCCATTCCTCCGAAGCAATCGGCCTGATATTGAGGATTTCAATTACCACTGTGAAATCGCACAGGAAAATGAGTTATCACAAATTGAAAATTTCAACCCAGGCAGAGCTGATGTCACTTTACCTCATGAGCGTTCAGCAACATTCCAGCTTACCTGCGATCAGACAATAACCCGGTCAATGGGCGATGATTTGGCTTAGAAACAATTTCGTGCGTTCGTGCTGTGGATTGTCAAAAAAATCTGCCGGATTGTTCGTTTCAACGATTTCTCCGCCATCCATAAACACCACTTTATCAGCGACCTCCCGGGCAAATCCCATTTCGTGGGTAACGCAGACCATTGTCATGCCTTCTTGAGCCAGATCGATCATCACATCAAGAACTTCACTGATCATCTCAGGATCAAGGGCAGATGTCGGTTCATCGAACAACATGATTTCAGGGTTCATGCACAAGGCACGGGCAATGGCAACCCGTTGTTGTTGCCCACCGGACAATTGTACCGGATATTTATCTGCCTGTTCAGGAATTCGCACCCGCTCAAGAAAACGCATGGCAATTTCCCTGGCCTCAACCTTGTTGGATTTGCGCACCAGCCTTGGGGCCAGCATCAGGTTCTTGATAATAGTCAGATGGGGAAACAGGTTGAAACTCTGGAAAACCATGCCGACTTCCCGGCGCACGGCATCAATATCTTTGGTATTGCCGGTAAGCTCATGGCCATTGACAACAATTTTACCGCCATTGTGTTCCTCCAGTCGGTTGATGCATCGGATCATGGTTGATTTACCAGATCCGGATGGGCCACAAACCACAAGGCGCTCACCTTTGTTGACGACAAGATTAATGTTCTTGAGTGCTTGAAAGGTGCCGAAAAACTTGTCAACATTTTCCATAACAATTACCGGTTCGCCTTTATTGTTATCCATATCAGGCATCTCTCTTTAAATATC
>JAJRQF010000109.1 GCA_024280375.1 Alphaproteobacteria bacterium
CAAGATATTATCTAAGCCCATGGCGCGATACATATTTATAACTGGCGGTGTGGTCTCCTCTCTTGGTAAAGGGCTTGCTTCAGCAGCACTTGGTGCTCTGTTACAAGCGCGTGGCTACAAGGTACGTCTTAGAAAACTTGACCCCTATTTGAATGTCGATCCGGGCACGATGTCGCCCTATCAGCATGGGGAATGTTTTGTCACCGATGACGGGGCCGAGACTGATCTCGACCTTGGCCATTACGAACGCTTTACCGGTAGACCTGCCAACCAGCAGGACAATATTACCACTGGACGAATTTATCAGAACATCATCGCCAAGGAACGGCGCGGCGATTATCTTGGTGCGACCGTGCAGGTCATCCCGCATGTGACCAATGCAATCAAAGATTTCGTGCTGGATGGCAATGAGGACTATGATTTCGTTTTGTGCGAAATTGGTGGCACGGTGGGTGATATTGAAGCGCTGCCATTTTTCGAATCGATTCGCCAACTTGGTAATGAATTGCCGCGCGGTGGCTGCATATATGTGCATTTGACCCTTATGCCGTGGATACCAACGGCAGGTGAATTGAAAACCAAACCGACACAACATTCAGTCAAAGAGCTTCGCTCAATCGGCATTCAGCCGGATATTCTGCTGGTGCGGGCAGATCGTGAAATTCCACAGGAAGAGCGCCGCAAACTTTCACTGTTTTGTAACGTGCGCGAGGAGGCTGTAATTCAGGGGCTGGATGCTCAATCCATCTATGACGTGCCGATGACCTATCACAAAGAAGGGTTGGACCAGCAGGTGCTGAATGCCTTTGGCATTGATCCGGCACCCAAGCCACGGATGGAAGTGTGGGAAGAGATTTCTCGCAAAATCCATAATCCTGAAGGTGAGGTGGTGATCGCGATTGTTGGCAAATATACTGTGCTGAAAGACGCCTATAAATCGTTGATCGAATCGCTACAGCATGGTGGCATTGCTAATAATGTGAAGGTGAAACTGCGCTGGATTGAATCGGAAATATTCAACAGTGAAGACCCGGCCGCCCATCTGGGGCAGGTTGATGGCATTATCGTACCCGGCGGGTTTGGCTAACGTGGCAGCGAAGGCAAAATCAAGGCCGTAACCTACGCGCGGGAAAACAAAATTCCCTATTTCGGCATATGTTTTGGCATGCAGATGGCGGTGCTGGAAGCAGCGCGCAATCTCGCCGGCATTGAAAATGCCGGCTCCACCGAATTTGGCGAAACGCCGGAACCGGTGGTTGGTCTGATGACCGAATGGCTAAAAGGCAATGCGCTGGAAAAACGCCAATCCAGCGGCGATATGGGCGGCACCATGCGACTAGGTGCCTATGATGCCAAACTGGTTCCGGGTACAAAAATTGCTGAAATCTATGGCAGCGAGACAATTTCCGAACGTCATCGCCACCGCTATGAGGTCAATATCGACTATATGGAGCGGCTCGAGGCGGCTGGCTTGAAATTCTCAGGCCTTTCACCCGATGGCGTGTTGCCAGAAACGATTGAGTACGAGGATCATCCGTGGTTCATCGGAGTGCAATATCATCCGGAATTGAAATCCAGACCGTTCGACCCGCATCCGCTTTTCGCAAGTTTTATTGAGGCCGCCGTGGAGCAGAACCGGCTGGTTTGAGGGGAGAATTGATTACATGAATTGGCTCCTCAACCAACCACCGTCATCCCGGAATTTCGCTAGAAATATCCGGGACCCATTATAATCTTGAGCATATTGAGGTTGGAAATAGGTTCCGGCTCGCGCACCACTTCGCCGGAATGACGATGGAGAGTGTGGGCAACACCCAATCCCAACATCACTGCTGGGTGGCACTCATAACTTTTACTGAAAATGAAACGCTGCCATATTTCGCATCATGTAAAATGACGATTGAACGTTCGTTCTTTCGCAGCAAAAACACCGGCGAATAGGTGGTAGGATTCACGCTGCCCAATATGAACCGCGATTTCACTTCGAATCTTCTTCGTTTGACGCTGCGAAGACTCATTTCCAAATCAAAGGCGTTTTTCCCCTCAACCTGAACAGTTGCAGTTTCTCCATCATTAATGATCAGCGATGGATTTCCAATCACGCCGCGATTGTCCGCAATCTCGACTTTTACCAGCCATGGTTTTGCCACCGCCGGAAACACCAGTAAAAACAACATTATGATTATCGCAAACATACCGCGAGCCATTTTGAATTTCCTGTTTATCAAAGGCAAAAACATAGCTTAGCAGAACGACATTTAATTAATTGCAAAACATCCTTGACCTTACCTTCACTGGAAGGTCTATCTGTTGATCAATGACAGCTGATGAACAGGTTTTAAAGCCATGAATGTACATACTCACTCCAGTAGTTGCGACCATGATCATTCCAATGATGATGATAACGAAACGAGCATCGACCCCGTATGCGGCATGACCGTAAAACACAATATCGGCAAGCCGACATTCGAACATAAGGGCGAGACGTATCATTTTTGCAATCCAAAATGTCGAGACAAATTTGAAGCCGACCCTGAAGCCTATAGCGCGGAAAACACCGTAACTGATCCGGTATGCGGCATGACCGTAACGCTTGGCAAAGGCAAACCTACATTGGATCATGAGGGCGAAAGCTATCATTTCTGCAGCTCTAATTGCCACGGTAAATTCGAGGCTGATCCCTATTATTATATTTCGGGTGCCAACAAGCGCAAAAAAGTAGTTGCGGTAAAAGGCGTAAAATATACCTGTCCGATGGACCCGGAAATCATCACCGATGAACCGGGAGACTGCCCGATATGCGGCATGGCTTTGGAGCCAATGGGGGCTATTGTTGAAGGCCCCAATCCTGAACTAGTGGATTTCACCAAACGATTTTGGGTGAGTATCGTATTGTCAGTTCCACTGCTGATTATAACAATGGGGCCACTTATCGGCCTGCCAATCAGGGAAATGATTGGCGAAAAGCTCACTGTGTGGATTGAATTGCTGTTGGCAACACCGGTTGTATTATGGGCAGCACAGCCTATTTTTAAACGTGGTTGGAGTTCTGTTAAAACCTGGAACTTAAATATGTGGACATTGCTGATGCTCGGTGTAGGTGCAGCCTACGGGTTTAGTGTGGTTGCCACTTTAGTGCCGGGGTCTTTCCCGCCTGCTTTTGTAACACCTGAAGGCACGGTGCCGGTCTATTTTGAAGCGGCAGCAGTAATCATAGCGCTGGTATTTTTGGGCCAGATAATGGAATTGAAGGCCCGTGAACGAACCGGCTCCGCCATTCGGGCGCTGCTCGATCTTGCACCAAAACCGCCCGCCGCATCAATGAAGATGGCAGCGAATATGACGCCCCGGTGGAAAACATTCTCGAAGGCGATAAAATCCGCATTCGACCCGGTGAAAGTGCGGCAGTCGACGGAATTGTGCTTGAGGGTCATTCCTCGATGGATGAAAGCATGATCAGCGGCGAATCCATTCCGGTGGAAAAAACCGAAGGTGACAAGATTACCGGCGGTACAATCAATGGCACAGGCGGCTTGATCATAAGGGCCGAAAAAGTTGGCAGCGATACAATGTTGGCAAAAATTGTCGAGATGGTAGCATCAGCCCAGCGTTCGCGTGCACCCATTCAAGGCATGGCCGATCGGGTTTCGGGATATTTTGTCCCGGCGGTGGTGATTATAGCCCTCATCGCCTTTGTATTATGGTCGATCTATGGACCGGCACCTTCAATGGTCTATGCAATTGTTGCAGCCGTGTCTGCGCTGATTATCGCGTGCCCATGTGCTTTGGGTCTGGCGACGCCAATGTCGATTACCACAGCAGCGGGCCGCGGGGCGCAAGCCGGTGTTCTGATACGCGAAGCAGAAGCACTGGAACGTTTGGCAAGTGTTGATACGCTGGTGGTTGACAAAACCGGCACATTGACCGAAGGCAAACCTGTACTGACTGACCTCATCAGCTACGGCAATCACAAGGATGAGGATATTCTCAAGCTTGCCGCCGCCCTGGAACTTGGTTCAGAACACCCATTGGCCGAGGCAATTGTTTCAGGTGCCGAAGCCAGGGACATCAAACTGGCAAAAGTTGCAGATTTTGCAGCGATTACCGGCAAAGGCATCACTGGCAAAATCGGCAAAAAACACATCGCACTCGGCAATGCTTTGATGATGGAAGGTGAGGGCGCTGCAATCAGCGATGCGCAGCCAGACGCTGACGCGCTTAGCAAAGCCGGTAAAACGGCAATGTATCTTGCGATAGATGGCAATCTGGCAGGTATTATCGCGGTCTCTGACCCGATCAAGGCATCGGCTAAAGGTGCAATCGCCAAGCTACATGCTGAAGGCCTTAAAATCATCATGGCAACCGGTGATAATGAAATCACCGCGCAGGCTGTAGCCAGAGAATTGGGCATTGATGAGGTGCGTGCAGGCGTTCTTCCGGCTGATAAAAAGGCGCTGGTTGATGAGTTGCAAGCCAATGGTGCATCGGTTGCAATGGCCGGCGACGGGGTCAATGATGCCCCTGCTCTGGCTTCAGCTGATGTTGGTATCGCAATGGGAACCGGCGCCGATGTGGCGGTAGAAAGTGCCGGAATTACCCTGGTTAAGGGCGATCTTACCGGTATTATTCGGGCCCGCAAACTGGCAACTGCAACCATCAGCAATATCAAGCTGAACCTGTTCTTCGCATTCGCCTATAACGCGGCAGGCGTACCAATTGCCGCCGGTGTTCTCTATCCATTTACCGGAACGCTGCTATCTCCAATGATTGCAGCTGCGGCCATGAGCCTCTCATCCGTATCAGTGATTACCAATGCTCTGCGGTTGCGAAATGTGAAACTAGACTGAGAAATTCTCTTAGACAACTGAAAGGAATGGATAAATGAATATCGGAACAGCCAGTATTGAGTCTGACTTACCTGCAAAAACCATTCGATATTACGAGGAGATCGGCCTGGTATCGCCGGATCGCGCCATGAATGGTTACCGCGATTATGGTGATGCCGATATACATAAGCTCCGGTTCATCCAGCGATCACGCAGCTTGGGTTTTTCTATCGATGAGTGTCGTCAACTGATGGCACTATATAATGACCGAACCCGCGCCAGCCGTGATGTGAAAGCGATTGCCAAATCTAAGCTTGCCGATATCGACCGCAAACTGAATGAGTTGATCTCGATGAAGCGTACCCTGTCGGACCTCGTAGAAAAGTGCCACGGAACAGATCGACCCGACTGCCCGATTTTGGACGATATAGCCGGTAAAAATATACCAAACTAGAAAGGTTTGTTTTATGAATAAAAATGCCCTGTTAATATCCGGAGCGATAATAGTAGCCGCTGTTGGAGTAATGTATTTTGCTGGCTTGTTCACGCAATCAGGAGGCAAAATGGCAAAAGTAAATAGTCAACCAACGGTGAAAGTTGTTGTTCCGAAACTGGGCCAAATCGCCAAACTGGGCGAGGGAGATTTCAATGCGAATTGTGCGGCATGTCACGGTAAAAATGCGGCAGGTACAGGCAATGGACCACCGCTGATACATCGTATTTATGAACCCAACCACCACGCAGACGCGGCATTCAAACTGGCGGCCAATCGGGGCGTGCGCGCTCATCATTGGAAATTCGGCAACATGCCACCGCAATCGCATGTCAAAGATTTTGAATTGGTCAGAATTGTCGCCTATGTGCGTGAATTGCAAAAGGCCAATGGAATATTTTAGAAGTTGAGCCTGTTAATAAATTATTAGTCATAAATGTTGATGGTGAACTCGGAAGCTGAGACTTGAAATTCTCAGCGACCACCCCATATATCGCCCAAGATTTAGTTATTTGGTTTGGATTATTGCGAAAATACTTTTCGATCACTGGTGGAAAATTTAAACTATGGGCAAGGCTTCTGCTTTGCACATTGTTCATGCTTGGTGGCGCGAATTTTTCTCATGGCGACCAACTTCACCACCAGTCCAGCGGATCTCCATCAGATCATCATTTGAAAATTGATGACAGAACCCCCGCTCCAATATCATCCCCGCACGAGCATTTCGAACAAACTGATCGAAATGTGCTGGAAAATGACCTCACAGTTCATTGTGGCGCACCGGAACTTCAGCCCAACAGTGTAGCATTGTGCTATTCGACCGATCTTGATGATACAATAAAACCATTGCCGGATTTGCAACATGCGAGTTGGACGAATGCAATGGACCCGCCACCTCCTCGATCCTAAAAATAAATCCATTAAGAAATGCTGCCTTTACTCCCACAAGGCAGAAACACTTATGTTTGGGCTTTGATCTGAACAATGATTTATTTATCTAAGGAACGAAGAATGAAATTCAAATCTCTCAAAATTACGACCGTATGTGCTGCGATATTAATCGGTGGTTTTATGCAATCAGCTGCCGGCCACAATGGTGCAACTGGCATTATTAAAGAACGCATGGACAATATGATCACCATGGGCAAGGCGCTTGGTGCGGTCGCTGATATGTTGAAAGGCAAACGAGATTTTGATGCCAAAGTTGTATCGCAAACAGGCGATGTCATCATTCAGCACAGCAAATCGTTGGGAAGCCTGTTTCCCGATACCAATGAAAGCCGTCATGGCAAACATTCGGCCGCCCTGCCTGTGGTATGGGAAAAGAATGATGCATTTCTTGCCCTGGCAAAATCATTGGAAGAAAAGGCCGAAATTCTCAAAACGGTTGCTTCTGGCGGTGAATTGAAAATGGTCAAAATAGCATTTGGGCAAACGGCTAAAACCTGCTCTGCATGCCATGCGGATTTCCGTAAAAAGAAAAACTAATTTCAATATTTTGATACAGCTTCAGTTGCGGCCCGGGCAGGGGCCTCAACATTGAAGCATGTGTCAAATATCCGATTGGGGCCTGTTGAACTGTCCCAATCGGAGCTGGTAAGTTTAGAAAATTAGACCAGTAGATCTATCTTTTCGAACTTGCGAACATCGATTATTCCCTGATCGGAAATTCTGATTTCTGGTATAACCACCAAAGCTAAAAGTGAATGCTGCATATAGGCGTTATTCAACGTACAGCCACAATCGGCCATAGCGGCAACCAGCTTGTCGGCCTTCGCCGCCACCACTTCAGCCCGCTCTTCCGACATCAGCCCGGCAATTGACATTTCTACCATTGCCAATTCCTTGCCTCCGGCAAATATCACCACTCCACCACCAACTTCCCCAAGCCTGTTGGCAGCAAGTGCCATATCTTCTTTCGAAGTACCGACCACAATCATATGATGGCAATCATGGGCAACAGATGATGCCATTGCGCAGGGCACATTATAACCAAACCCCGAAACGAAGCCGTTGACCACGTCGCCCGTTGCGCGATGCCTCTCCACCAGGGCAATTTGGCAAACATCATTGACGCTATCCATTTCAACCATCCCATCGCGTACAGCAAGTTCGCTGATCAATGCGCGGGTAGGGGCCTGATTTTCAACGACACCGATCACATTGGCTTTGACTTTATTTGCACCCGTTGGTGCTGCAATATCAAAATCAACGGCGGTGAGTTTCTTGCCCAGTTTCACGGTATTCTTCGCACTTTCCGGATAGGACCATGCGGGAATATCAATGTTCAGATTACCATTTTCAGCAATCAGCTTGCCGCGCCCAAATACCTGATCAATTGCCATGGTTGGCAGATCAGAAACAATTAGAATGTCAGCTATTCTGCCTGGTGCAATTGAACCAAGTTCGCGTTCCAGCCGGAAATGTTGTGCGGTGTTTAATGTCGCCATTTGAATTGCGGTAATTGGCTTCAATCCCTGCTGAATGGCATGCCGCACCACCCGGTTCATATGTCCATCATGCACCAAAGTACCCGAGTGACTATCATCAGTACAAAGGATGAAATTTCGCGGGTCCAGCCCATGTTCGGTAATTGCTTTTACCTGTTCAGCCACATCATACCATGCAGAACCCAGTCGAAGCATCGAACGCATGCCTTGCCTGACCCGGGATATGGCATCTATGACGCGGGTTCCCTCATGGTCATCTTCTGGACCGCCGGCCACATAACCATGAAACTCCGGCCCAAGGTCAGGTGATGCATAATGTCCGCCAACCGTTTTGCCGGTTGCCATGGTGGCGGCAATTTCACCAAGCATGCGTGGTGTATTTCCAGCAACACCAGGGAAATCCATCACCTCACCAAGCCCGATAATATTTGGCCATGTCATAGCCTCGGCAATGTCTGCTGGCCCAAGTTCTGCGCCCCCAACTTCCAGCCCCGGAGCGGAGGGAATACACGACGGCATTTGCACATGAACATTAATCGGCATTGCTTCAGCTTCATCATGCATCAGCCGAACCCCCGGCATTCCCAAAACATTGGCGATTTCGTGCGGGTCAATAAACATCGTGGTCGTACCATGAGGAATTACCGCTCGGGTGAATTCTGTGACCGTAACCATTCCAGATTCCACATGCATATGCGCATCGCAAAGTCCCGGCACCAGATAACGACCATCGGCGTTTAGAAGCTCCGTATCATTCCCGACACAATGGTCGGCATTTTCGCCCACATAGGCGATACGACCATCAACAATGGCAATATCTGTTCCAGCAATTATTTCTCCTGAATACACGTTGACCCATTTGCCGTTACGAATAATGGTGTCAGCAGGCTTTCTGCCGGTTGCAACATCAACCAGAATAGCGGCCATTTCCATCCATGGTTTTGGACGTGAATAATTGTTCGAATTGTTGGGTGCGGCGTTCATTTATTTCTCCAATTTTGGGATGCAATCCCCTACCAAATCTCCAATAACATTATCAATGTTTGACTGGAATATTATTTTGCCTCTTTATGCGCCGGAGCTTTGAAATTGGCAAACATTTGTCTTAAGATTGTCCTTGTCTATTCCCCAAAAAAGTTGAGACGTGATGGTAAATTATCAAAATATGCGCAGCGAATCAGATGTCAGTATGGCCGAACCAAATTCAATTATTGATTTTCGCAGCGATACGGTAACCCGCCCATCAAGCAAAATGCGTGCTGTCATGGCTGATGCTGAAGTTGGCGATGACGTTTATGGCGATGATGCAAGCGTTAAAGCACTGGAAGAAACAGTCGCCGATCTCGTTGGCAAGGAAGCCGCACTTTATGTCTCGTCGGGAACCCAAAGCAATCTGATTGCTCTTTTAACTCATTGTGGTCGCGGTGAGGAATATATTGGTGGTGACATTTATCATATCTCTCACTATGAAGCGGGGGGTGCCGCAGTTCTCGGCGGCATTTCTCCAAAACACCTTCCCACAGATAGTAATGGTGGTTTGAAGGTTGAACAGGTTGAGGCTGCGATCAATCCAGACGACTTTCATTTTGCCAAAACAAGGCTGGTATGTCTGGAAAATACCGTCAACGGCATGGTGCAGAACCAAGAGGAAATTTGCAGAATTTCCGAGCTGGCCCATAGCAAAGGATTGTTACTCCATTTAGATGGTGCGCGTTTGATGAATGCGGTTGTGGCATCTGGAAAGCCGGCCAAAGAATTGGCAGCACCAGCAGATAGCGTATCGATTTGCCTGTCCAAAGGCTTGGGCGCACCTGTGGGCTCTGTACTTTGTGGGCCGCAAGATTTTATCGACCGCGCTCGATACAACCGAAAACTCGTGGGCGGGGGCATGCGGCAGGCCGGAATAATTGCAGCCGGTGGACATTATGCAATTTCCAACAATATCGAACGACTGGCTGAGGATCACCGACGTGCGAAAATTTTGGCAGAAGGCCTTGCGCAGATTGAAGGTATTGCGGTCGAAATAAATGACGATCAAACCAACATGGTGTTCGCAAGTGTTGAACCTGTTAATCAACAAGCGCTCATCACTCATTTCATTAATAGCGCAATTTTAGTTGATGGTGGTGATCCGTCGTTTCGATTTGTCACCCACATGGATATCGATGATAATGCTATTCATCGATTGCTGGATACGATTTCCGCCTATTTCAACAATAAATAGCAAATTTTCCACAAACAATTACTGCTCTATTTTACTAGCAAGCTGCTCCAAACGCTTTCTCAAATAATCTCTTTCTGTTTTATTTCCTGAAAGCTCAACTGCCTTGCGATAATTTGTGAGTGCCTCCTTAATACGACCAGCACGACGTAGCATGTCTGCCTTTGCCGCGTAAAATGGCTGATATATTCGAAGATCGCCCTCCTGTTCAATTTGTTGAATTGCGGCCAACCCGGCATTCGGACCATAGGCAAAAGAAAGCGCGACAGCACCGTTCAGCATTACAACCGGTGTTGGTTGATACTTGTACAGTTTTTCATACAACATTGAAATCTCGCGCCAATTTGTTTGCTCATAGGTTGCAGCAGCGGTATGGGCAGCACTGATAGCCGCCTGTATTTGAAAGGCACCCATTTTACCTTTTTTACCGCCTGTCAGCGTTGTAATCAGAATGCTCAACCCACGTTTAATGAGCTCACGATCCCACAAGGTGCGATCCTGTTGCTCGAGCGTTATCAGCTTACCGTTGATGCTGCAGCGCGCCTGAAGCCTGGATGAGTGCAATAATAAAAGTGCCAGCAACCCCCGAACTTCTCTCTCATCCCCCGTTAAGGTCAGCAAAAGTTCAGTCAAACGAATGGCTTCATTGCATAAATCTCTTCTGATGAGGTCTTCACCATGGGTGGCAGAATAACCTTCGTTAAAAATTAGATATATGACGGTCAGAACTGAAGCCAGCCTTTCATCCAACTGGTCTCCTTCCGGTACTTTATAGGGAATATTAGCCGCCTTAATTTTTCGCTTCGCACGAACAATCCGCTGCGCCATTGTCTCTTCGCTTACCAAATATGCCCGCGCAATTTCAGATGTCTTCATTCCGGTTATGGATTTTAGCGTCAATGCGATCCGAGCCTGTTCTGGCAATGCAGGATGACAACAGGTGAAAATCAACATTAAGCGTTCATCTTGAATTGCTGTGTCCAATTGTTCACCAGCTTCTTCATCAAAGGAATGTTCCGGTTCCATATTTGAGAGAACCTCGCCCTGTTTCTCCCTGACTGTTCGAGCACGACGCAATCTATCAATTGCTTTGCGTTTTGCAGTGGTCAGCAACCACGCCGCTGGAGAATCTGGAAGTCCGTTTTTTGGCCAGGTCGACAAAGCCGCCAGCAATGCATCCTGGAGAGCATCTTCAGATAATTCGAAATCTTGAAATTGTTTGATAAGGGTCGCTAGAACGCGACCCCATTCCTTGCGGATGATATTTTCTACAACGATATATGCGCTAGCAATATCGTTCATGGCAATATTTCGAGAGAGAAAATCATCAAGTCGGGATTTCCATAACTGGCCGAACTTCAATCGAACCATATTCTGAAGTTGGTATTTTGGCAGCCCAACCAAGGGCATCATCCAAATCATCGCAATTCAACAAATAATATCCACCTAGGGTTTCCTTGGTTTCTGCAAATGGTCCATCGGTTGTCTCTGTACGACCGTTTCGTAACCGAAGTGTGGTTGCTGTGGACGCACCTTGCAAGGGCTGCCCAGCCACGAATGTACCGGCTTTGGTCGCATCTTTATTGAACTCCATATATCCCTGCATCATCTTTCCAAACTCAGGTGTGCCAGGTTGTGGCCCTGCATCATCCGCACTGTAAATTAATAGCATATATTGCATTTCATTATCCTTTCAACTTTATAATCTGCCTACTACAACGTTTATAGGTCCAGTTTTCGACAATCAGACGGCATATTTTTTCATTTTTGATATGGAATTCTAACTTTACAAAATTATTTGGGAGAAAATTGCCAGCTGGGAGAGAACACCAATGACAAAAATTGGCGTGCGTATATAAGGCGTTCCAAGCCAGTAAACGATTGAATATCCGAGCCTCGACCAAAAAAACACGGCACAGGCTATCGCTGTAATCCAGTTGGTTTGCTGTCCCAAATGGGCAACCAGCACAAGTGCGGAAAAACTTGGAAGCACCTCCAATGCATTAAGGTGAACCCTGCTTGCCCGTTTTACACCATCGGGTAATTCAGGCGTTCTGGGGGTTTTGTAATCGCCAGCCTTCATTCCGCCGGCGCTTTTCACCCGTCCGACGATATAAGGTATCCACAATATCGTGGTCAGCGCCGCAGTAAGCGCAAGATAGTATAATTCAGCAGTCATGATAATCTCCAAAGTTGTTGACGGGTCATAACGTTTGGAGAACGCTCATTTCGACATAGGCATGAAAATAGTACCTGAGCGTCAAATTTTATTGAGGTCGCAATTTCTGCTTTTCAGGTCGTTTCAATGACAGGCTATTGATTGCACCAAAGGCAGTGTTACGATCAGTATATCAAAATTAATTGTTCGCCCCGGCGTTAACAAAGAATTGAACAACCTAACACACCCCAACGAGGATCGATCGAAATGGTTATAAAATCGGATATTGAAATTGCCCGTGAAGCAACAATGTTGCCAATAGCAAAAATCGGCGAACGCATTGACATACCTTCCGATCAATTGATGAATTACGGCCAGCACAAGGCTAAAATATCCTATGATTTCATTAAATCGCTTGATGGAAAACCGGATGGCAAGTTGATATTGGTAACTGCAATAACCCCAACGCCGGCAGGTGAAGGCAAAACCACAACCACCGTGGGGTTAGGCGATGGGCTAAACCGGATAGGCAAGAAAGCCACCATTTGTATTCGCGAACCCTCACTTGGGCCGTGCTTTGGCATGAAAGGTGGTGCCGCCGGTGGTGGTTATGCCCAGGTGGTGCCTATGGAAGACATTAATCTGCATTTTACCGGCGATTTTCATGCAATCGGCATTGCCCATAACCTTTTGTCCGCGATGATTGATAATCATATCTATTGGGGCAACAAACTCGGCATTGATACGAGGCGCGTAACCTGGCGCCGTGTTGTTGATATGAACGATCGCTCGCTTCGTCAAATCGCATCGTCACTGGGCGGTATCGCCAATGGCTTTACCCGCGAAGACGGGTTTGACATCACCGTTGCCTCAGAAATTATGGCAATCTTCTGTCTGGCCTTAAACCTTAAAGATCTGGAGCGCCGCATCGGTGATATTGTTGTTGCCTATACGCGCGACCGCCAACCAATTTGCGCCAGAGACCTCAAGGCCAGCCCGGCAATGACAGTTCTGTTAAAAGACGCCCTTATGCCCAATCTGGTGCAAACGCTGGAGAATAATCCGGCGTTTATTCACGGCGGCCCATTTGCCAATATCGCCCATGGTTGTAATTCAGTAACCGCAACCACAACCGCCTTGAAACTGGCCGACTATGTGGTGACAGAGGCAGGCTTTGGCGCAGACCTTGGGGCAGAAAAGTTCTTCGACATCAAATGCAGAAAAGCATGGCTTGAACCTGCAGCCGTGGTGCTGGTTGCAACAATCAGGGCGCTTAAAATGCATGGCGGTGTCGCAAAAGACGACTTAACCACAGAAAATGTTAAGGCCGTGGTTGAGGGATGCACCAACCTTGCGCGCCACGTTCAAAACCTGAAAAAATTCGGTGTACCGGTGGTGGTCGCCATCAACCAGTTCAGCGCCGATACGGATGCCGAAGTCGAAGCGGTTACAGCCGCCGTTGAAAACCTCGGCGCGCGCGCCATATTGGCATCTCACTGGGCCGATGGTGGGGCAGGGACCGAAGAACTTGCAAAATATGTGGTGACCCTTTGCGAAGGCGAAAGCCACTTTGCGCCAATTTATCCAGATGAAATGCCGCTGTTTCAAAAAATCGAAACGATTGCCACAGAAATCTATCGGGCCAGTGAAGTTACCGCCGATAGCAAAGTTCGCAATCAACTAAAGGAATGGGAGAAAGCCGGTTATGGGCATTTCCCCATCTGTATGGCGAAAACCCAATATTCATTTTCCACTGATCCCGCATTGAAGGGCGCACCTGACAACCACTCGATCAACATTCGAGAAGTAAGGCTTTCAGCCGGTGCCGGTTTTATCGTCGCAATTGCCGGCGATATAATGACCATGCCAGGCCTGCCGCGTGTTCCATCAGCCGAAGCCATTCATCTGGATGAGGATGGGTTGATCCAGGGGCTGTTTTAACGGTCGATCATATTTCCCAACATTCTATTTGTCACAAGCGGTCATTGAGGCAAGTATCATAGTTTTGATAATACCGACTTGACCATTTGGTCAGCGCGGTACAACCTGCATTCAACGATTCATAAAAAGAATAATCGGGAACCGAGATCTGAATTGCCTAAGGCTATCAAACTATATGTAAAATATGTGGAAATGGTCAGGAGAGGCGCCTGCCTCAATGCCATGCATTTGGTCTTTGCCATAATGGGTATGTTGATGATTTTTTACCCATCACCCCTGTGGCCCGCTGAATTGGCTCAATTCATATTAATGATCTGTATTCTTCTCAGTAGTTTGATTTCACTACCGAGCACTTCAACCTATATGTGGATGAGGCCCGTGGCAGCGAACAAAAATAATCACGGAAATTAACCCATGCTCAAACATTTACTAACCATTTCAAAATTGATCGATCGTCTAAACTACCGGGTTGGTCGCATCATGATGTATGGTATTTTTGTATTGATGGCCGTATTAATGTGGTCGACCATTTCCAAACAGCTGTTTGTTGTGCCAGCATTCTGGACCCTTGAAGTCGCTCAATTTGTGTTGGTCTCCTATTATCTTGTCGGCGGGGCCTATTCGATTCAACTCGGTTCCAATGTTCGTATGGACCTGTTTTACGGCGGCTGGTCAGATAGACGAAAGTCTCTGATTGACAGTTTTACAATTCTTTTCCTGATATTTTTTCTGGGTGTGCTGCTTTATGGCGGCATCGATTCCACACTTTATTCGATAAAATATGGCGAGCGAAGTCCCAGCCTTTGGCGACCAATGATGTGGCCAATTAAATCACTCATGTGTACCGGTATTTTTCTGATCTTACTCCAGTCTATTTCTGAGTTGATAAAAGATATTGCCCGTTTGCGCGGAGTAAAAATCTAATGTCCCAGGAATATATCGCCTTATTTATGTTTACCTCGATGCTGCTGATGTTGATGACCGGCCAGCGGGTATTTGGCGCTATTGGTGCGATTGCAGCTATTTCGGCTCTCGCCCTTTGGGGCGTTGGCGGTTCAAACATACCGTTTTCAGCCACCATGAAGGTGATGAAATGGTATCCAATGCTGACGCTGCCAATGTTCATTTTCATGGGATATATTCTCTCAGAAAGTAAGATTGCTGACGATCTGTACAAAATGTTCCATGTCTGGATGGGCCCCATCAACGGCGGACTGGCAATTGGTACAATTGGCTTGATGGTGTTGATATCGGCAATGAATGGCCTGTCTGTCGCGGGCATGGCAATCGGCGCTACAATTGCACTACCTGAATTACTGCGTCGCGGATACGACAAGCGCATGGTGACAGGGGTAATACAGGCGGGCTCCTCGCTGGGAATACTTGTGCCCCCATCCGTTGTGTTGGTTCTCTACGCGATGATTGCGCGCCAGCCGGTAGGCCAGTTATGGTTGGCGGGCGTTGTTCCCGGTCTGATGATGGCGGCAATGTTTGTTATCTACATTGCCATCCGGTGCAGGTTTCAACCCCATTTAGGCCCTGCCTTAACCCAGGAAGAATTGGGCGACATCACCAAGTCTGAAAAGCGTAAATTATTGCTCGCCGGCCTTTTGCCATTGATTATATTTTTCACCATGATGATCCCGTTTATCAAAGGCTGGACAAGCCTGGTAGAAAGTTCTGCAATCGGCGCTTTGACTGCATTTATCGCAGCGATTGTAAAAGGTCGCATGAACCGAAAAGTATTTGAGGTATCAGTGCGCCAGACACTGGCAATCTCTTGCATGTTTATGTGGATTGTATTGGCAGCCCTTGGCTTTGGCGCGGTATTTGACGGGCTTGGTGCGGTTAAAGCGATCGACAGTATGTTTACCGATCAACTTGGCCTTAGCCCGTGGACAATATTGATTTTGATGCAATTATCATTCTTGATTATGGGCACGTTTTTGGACGATACAGCCATGCTGGTTATCGTCGCCCCGCTTTATGTGCCGCTGGTTGCGGCACTTGGCTTTGATTTAATCTGGTATGGAGTACTTTATACAATTACCACCCAGGTTGCTTATATGACGCCGCCATTCGGGTATAATTTATTCCTGATGCGAGCGATGGCGCCCAAGGAAATAACCATCATAGATATATATGCCTCGATCATTCCATTTGTATTTGTGATGATCGGCGCATTGGCATTGATTATGATTTTTCCGGATATAGCGATGTGGTTACCAAACTACGTTTACGGAAGATAATAGCCCAGTTTGGCTATCAAAACGGCGGTAAATTCCGCCAAATCGGGTCTTTGGCCCATTGTGAAAGGGAGAAATTTCATGACGAATAGACGTAAGTTTTTAACAACTGCGGGTTTGGGGGGCGCGGCAATTCTGGCGGCTCCTGCAACCATTAAAGCGCAATCAACAATCAAGTGGCGTTTGCAAACCTATTCCGGTGCGCCATTGGGTGCCCATGTTATCAAGCCACAGATCGAAGCATTCAACAAAGCTGCGAATGGCGAAATGGAAATTGAGCTGTTCTATTCAGATCAACTCGTTCCGACCAACGAACTGTTCCGTGCCCTGCAAAGCGGCACACTTGATGCCGTGCAATCAGATGACGCAACAATGTCTTCACCTGCGGATATTTCTGACTTCGGTGGTTACTTCCCGTTTTCATCGCGTTACAGCCTTGATTTGCCAGTTTTGTTTGACCGCTACGGCCTCAATGAAATCTGGAAAGAAGCCTATGACGAAATTGAAGGTGTTGAATGGCTGGGTGCCGGTGCGTGGGATCCACTGCATATTTTCACCACCAAAAAAGCAATCCGCTCGCTGGAAGATATGCGTGGCCTTCGGGTCTTTGGTGTGCCAACTGCGGGCCGCTTCCTGGCGAAATACGGCCTCATCCCGGTAACCGTGCCTTGGGAAGATGTTGATGTTGCCCTGCAAACCGGCGAACTCGACGGCGTTGCATGGTGCGGATTTACAGAAGCCTATGAAGTGGGTTGGGCCGATATTTGTAAATATGTACTGCTCAACAACGTTACCGGCGCATGGTGCGGCTCCTATTTTGCCAACTCCAAAAGCTGGGCAGCGATCCCTGAGCATCTTCAAGAGCTGTTCAGAATGTCGATGGATCAATCCCATTATTACCGTCAGGTATGGTATTGGGGTGGTGAAGCAGACCTTCGCGTTAATGGCGGCAAGCTTGAGAAAACAACTATTCCTAATAGTGAGTGGGATACAGTTGTGGCTGACGCTGAAGGCTTCTGGGACGAACTAGCTGCCAGAAATCCGCGTTCTGCGAAAGTGATCGAAATTTTCCGTCGCTATAAAAAGGTTATGGAAGAAGCCGGTATTCCTTACCGTTATTCCTAATTGCAAATACTTAGCTTCATTGAATACCAAAGCCCCGGATATTCTCCGGGGCTTTTTAGTCTCTCAACGCGAGTGAGAAGCCAATGCACGATGAAATTTGAATATGTGCAGTACAACAATATGCTAGACTCTTTCATGCTTACATGGATGCAGACTGGCCACGATTGGAGCCCGATGTGCAAATTGATGAAATCAATTTGAGGGCGGAACTGGCCCGGTGCTTATGCACCGCCCTCGCGAAGGCCGGGGCGTAGCTCAAGTTGCACGTTGAGCCCGAGCTTGATCTAGGGGAAGCGCAAAATTTGAGCCGTTAGAAAAGCCCCGATTAGCCGAAAGCGATACGATTAATGATGAAACGCTCTATTGCCTTTTTTGTTGCCAAGTTTAAGCATGGGGCATGAATATCCCTCCCGATGAATCAATTCATTTGAATGGCGAAATCAATAAATTCCACTGGTTCCTCACCGGTGCACGCGGGCTGTTTTCAATTCCAGCCTTAATACTGATGAGTTCATTTGTAGGTTTTGCCGGATTTGCCCGCGAGGCCGGGTTTTCACTTGGCGAAACAGTGTTTATGGTTGGTACAATCTGGGCATTGCCTTCACATCTGGTGCTGGTGGGCGGGGTGATAGCCGACGCATCCGTATTGACCACCATGATTGGAATATTGCTGGCGTCCGTTCGCCTGATGCCAATGGTCATGGCGCAATTGCCATTGCTCAAAGGCAGGAATACCTCGCGCTGGACATTGCTATTTCTATCCCATTTTATCGCAATTACCTCTTGGGTTTTCCTGCAGGAGCGCTATAAACAGGTGCCGCAAGAGGCACGCGCAGCATTCTTTGCCGGTTTTGCCATCACCATATCAACGGTTTGCACAATTCTCGTGGGCATAACCTATGTGCTGGCCGGAACTTTCCCACCCATTCTGGCGGCCGCTCTGTTTTTCCTGACCCCGGTATATTTTCTAACCTCCATTTGGCGAACCGCCTATTTAATTTCAGATAAATGGGCAATGGGAATTGGCCTAATTTTAGGACCATTGTTTCATCTCCTGATTCCAGAGGTCGACATTCTACTTGCAGGTGGCATTGGCGGCGTGGCAGCCTATGCCATTCACCGCATGGCGTTGACACGACAAAAGGCGCGCTGATGGAAAGTGGATTTACCTTCATTGATGCCTGGTGGTGGCCATACCTGTTCATTCTGCTGATTGGCTGGTTGCCAACCGACATCTGGCGCGCGCTGGGTGTACTAATGTCTGGTGGCATTGATGAAAATTCTGAAATGCTGGTTTTTGTGCGCGCCGTGGCAACTGCTCTGGTCGCGGCAGTAATTTCCAAACTGATTCTGTTTCCGGCAGGAAACCTTTCGGTTGTACCTGTAGAATTGCGTATTCTGGCTGCAAGCCTTGGCTTTGCATCGTTTATCATTTCCGGCAAACGCGTATTTATAGGTATTTTGGTGGCCGAAACGATCCTGATTGGCGGATCGTGGTGGTTGGGTGTGTTTTAAAGCCGCGTACCTATAGTGCCGCGATTATCTTCTCCGCATTGGCCTTAAGCACATCGGTATTTTCTATCTTTCCAGTATAGGGCGGCATTCTTTCGCCATTAAAGCGCGGAATTATATGCACATGCAAATGAAATACCGCCTGATCACCGGCAGGTTCATTTGATTGCTTAATGGTAATTCCGTCCGCTTTAAATGCAGTCATCACCGCGCGCGACAATTTTTGGGTGGTCGCCATAACAGCGACCAGATCAGAAACATCAATATCAAAAATATTGCGGGCAGGGGCCTTGGGCATTATCAGGCAGTGCCCATCGCATCTTGGCATAATATCCATTATCGCGAAGGTCATTTCATCTTCGAAAATTTTGGTCGATGGAATTTCACCGCGA
>JAJRQF010000110.1 GCA_024280375.1 Alphaproteobacteria bacterium
CGCGATGCGCGTTCCAACCAGTGCCGAGCTTTTCGCCTATGCGAAATCATCCCCCGAACTTGCATGGGGCGCCGCAAAAGAGCTCACCACCTCGCTGGTAAATTATTTCGATGCGGATATTTTGAAATAGGGTTTGATTTCCACCCCCTCATCCGTTCCAGCCCCTAATCACCTCCAGTACCGCATCGGTTACTTCTCTTGTTGTGGCCATACCGCCCAAATCCGGGGTGTGCAATGACGTGTCAGCGGTAACGCGTTCGATTGCCTCCATCAACCGCGCAGCCGCAGCCGTCTCGCCCAGATGATCGAGCATCAATGAAGCGCTCCAGAATGAGGCGACCGGGTTTGCCGTACCTTTGCCGGTAATATCAAAGGCTGAGCCATGAATGGGTTCAAACATTGAGGGAAATGCGCCTTCCGGGTTGAGATTGGCAGTCGGGGCAATGCCGATGGAACCAGCCAATGCGGCGGCCAAGTCAGACAATATATCCGCGTGCAGATTGGTGGCGACAATAGTATCCAGCGAAGAAGGGTCTTGCACCATGCGCACGGTCATCGCATCGACCAGCATTTTATCCCATTGAACATCGGGGAATTCGCCCGCGACCTCCGCGGCGATTTCATCCCACAACACCATGCCAAAGCGCTGGGCGTTTGATTTGGTTACCACGGTCAACAATTTCCGTGGCCGCGATTGCGCCAGCGCAAAGGCAAACCGCATAATACGAGTAACGCCCGCGCGGGTGAAAATCGAGACTTCTGTGGCAACCTCCTCGGCCAAGCCCCTATGCGAACGGCCGCCTTGGCCTGCATATTCACCTTCGGAATTTTCCCGCACAATCATCCAGTCAAGATCAGCCGCGCCCACCCCGGAAAGCGGGCTTTTAATGCCGGGCAAAATGCGTGTCGGACGAACATTGGCGTATTGATCAAATGGCTGGCAAATCGCCAAACGCAAGCCCCAAAGGGTGATATGATCGGGCACATCGGGCGCGCCGACCGCACCAAAATAAATCGCGTCAAACCGCTTTAGCTGCTCAGTACCATTGTCCGGCATCATTATGCCGTGGGCATTATAATAGTCGCTCCCCCAGTCAAATTCGCTAAATTCAAAGTCAAATCCGCTATCCTGCTTAGCGATTGCCGCAAGCACCTCGACACCGGCGGGAATGACTTCCTTGCCGATGCCATCGCCCGGAATGACCGCAAGATTGTATTTACGCATTGATTTCATCCTGTTGGCTTTATTCGCCGGTGAACACTTGCATATTTCACCGAAAATAACGCAATTTTTTCTTACACCCTACTTTAGGTCATAGTCTCATAAGCAGGTTCTAAATGGCGCCAATACTGCAAAGATATGCAAGAAAAAGGGCGCCGGACGGGCCTTTTGCCCTTCCAAGCTCTTTGACGCGGCAGATTGCAGCAATAATGGTGTCCTTTGGATATGATCAATTTGTCCAGCTACAGCGTTGCACGTTCTTGAAAACCGAAAGGTTGCCTGCAAACTTGCGCCTTGTAGCTGAAAAAATTGATTCATACCATTTTGGTCCTGCTTATGAGTCTATGACCTAGTATACACATATATTGGCGGCTTGATTTTTGCCCGGAAGATTGCTTAGTTGGCGGCAAAACAAAATCAAAAATGTGAAGTATCAAGGGAGAACATAATGTTTCACTATAAACCACTACTGACGAGCCTTGCTTTGTCAGCCTCTTTCATCGTTGCGGCACCTGTTGCAAACGCTGAAGAAAACACAATTTTGCTCGGCGCTGCGATTTCGCTAACCGGTAAATATGCAACGGCCGGCAATCACGCCAAAGTTGGTTATGATTTTGCGGTTGATAAAATCAATGCTGCCGGTGGCGTAAAAATTGGCGACAAATCATACAAGTTTACAATCAAGTATTATGATGATGAGTCGACGCCTGCCCGTGGTGGCCAGTTGGCTGAACGTTTGATCAATCAGGATGGCGTTCAATACATGCTTGGGCCATATTCATCCGGTCTTACCAAAGCGATTGCACCGGTTACAGAGAAATACAAAATCCCGATGGTTGAAGCTGAAGGCGCATCACGCTCTTTGTTCAATAAGGGATATAAATATTTGTTTGCAGTGCTTTCCACTTCGGAACAATATTTGGCATCTGCCGTGGCGCTTGCCGCTGATGTTGCCAAAGCCAACGGCAAGGACCCGGCAAGTGTGAAGGTAGCGCTTGCGTTTGAAAACGA
This sequence comes from Alphaproteobacteria bacterium, assembly GCA_024280375.1. Taxonomy (GTDB): domain Bacteria; phylum Pseudomonadota; class Alphaproteobacteria; order Rhizobiales; family Rhizobiaceae; genus SZUA-100. Next base: position 2,234 of record JAJRQF010000110.1, read on the forward strand.
TCCGTTTTCTCTCGATGTGCGCGCCGGTGTTATAGACGATATCAAAAAACACGGTCTTACCATTGTTATTGATGACAAACTGCCACGTAACCTCACCGACATGACCGCAACAATGACCAAGATCAAAGCGCTTAAGCCTGATCTGTTTGTTGTTTCCGGTCACTCAAAAGGTGCAGGTACTGCAACCCGTCAGATTGCTGAAATGAAGCTCTCAATTCCAATGGTCGCCATGACCCATTGCGAATCTGCTGATCTTGTTGGCAAATATGGCGCGACCGCAAATGGTTATCTTTGCGCCACTCAGTGGGCCGAAACATTGACCTATAAGGACCCAATGTTTGGTACTGCTGCTGAGTTTAACGCAGAAATCAAAAAGACCGTAGCTGCCTATGCAGATAAATCGGTTCCTTACCAGCTGGCCCAGGCTTCTGCTGCTGTATATGTATTCAAGGATGCATTTGAGCGCGCAGGCTCTTTGGACAAGGACAAGGTTCGTGACGCATTGGCGGCAACTGATCTTGCCACATTCTATGGACAGATTAAGTTCTCTGAGGCTGGCAACAACACTGCAAAGCCAATGGTTCTGCGTCAAATCCAGGATGGCAAGTATAATGTGGTTGCACCAACCGCTTTTGCTTCGCACAAACTGGAATGGCCACGTAAGTAATTTCCATTAAATGGTGGATGCGCAAGGATACCCCTTGCGCATCCATATTTGTATCTGCCTTTATCAATTCAATCAGTCTGTAGGTGTTGACTGATTGAATTGATAAAGGCGGCGTCGCGGGAGGCAATAAATTGGAAAGAATTTGGTCCAATATCCAGATTATGATCGATATTCCTGTGCTCACAATGGGCATGGTAATTGATGGTTTGCTAATCGGCGGAATATTCGCGCTGATTGCATATGGATTGGCGCTGGTCTGGGGCGTTATGAATGTTAAAAATCTGGCGCAGGGCGATTTTGTCATTCTTGGTGCCTATGTCACCTGGTGGCTGTACCATGCGGGCCTAAGCCCGATTGTTGGTATTCCTATCGCTTTTGTCGTACTTTGGGGACTTGGATGGGTTATTTACAAGCTGATTATATGCCGGGTTATTGAGCATGACCTATTTACTTCGCTGTTGGCAACGTTTGGCATCGCCATTGTCATGCAGCAAACCATGAAGATCGTATTTGGTGCTGATGAGCAAACCATTGCTCTCAATCTGGAATCATTTGGCTTTTTCGACAATATGCTAACTATTCAGCCAACCCGATTGATTGCCTTTATCGCAGCCATTCTGCTGGCAATTGGTGTTATAACCTTCATGAAACGCTCCCGGATGGGACAGGCCATTCGGGCGACCGCGCAAAACCCTCGCGCGGCACGTGTAATGGGCATTGATACGGAAAAAGTCTACTCCTTCACATTCTCGCTCAATGCAGCAATTTGCGGTGCTGCCGGCGGGCTTATATCGCTAATCTGGGAGTTCCAGCCGTTTATCGGATTGATCTATTCCATCCGCGCCTTCGTTATTGTAACTGCCGCCGGACTTGGCAATCTGGCCGCCGTAATTGCTGCGGGCCTTGGCATGGGTGTGGTTGAGCAAACGGGCGCTTTTATACTTGGCACAGAGTACCAACAGGCAATTGTTGTCGGATTGCTGGTTGTTGTATTGTTGATCAAGCTGGTAATTTCTTCCAGACGCCGGGAGGTGGTTGAATAATGAATTCTCCTTTTGCAAAAATCCTCTTCTACGCAAGCATCTTAGCGCTTGGCGTTTTCCTGCCGATCTATTTTCCCAATTATGTGGGCCAAATGACCGTTATGTGGATGATGGTGGTCTTCGCGCTGACTTGGGATATTCTGGGCGGCCAGATGGGCTACAACTCACTCGGCAATATCTTCTTCTTTGGTGCAGGTATGTACGCATCCGGCATGGTGCAGGTTGGCATGTATTATGACCTTGCCAAATATAATGATGCTGCCGGTGGTGGCATATACAACTTTACATTCGACCAGTATTTCACCGGAATCGGCGTTGGGTTTGTCGTCGCCGCCGTTGTATGTGTGATATTTGCCATAATTCTCGGGCGCTTGGTATTTGGCCTTCGTGGTCCCTATTTTGCCATTGGCACATTGGCAATTGCCACCGTGGTTGGTGAGCTTGTCAGCACCTGGGAATTGGTTGGCGGTGGTCAGGGTATGTCGATGCCAAACTATCCGGGCGAGTTGGGCCAAGCAAAATATGTTTTCTACAGCATGATGTTTGTACTGGCGATTGCGACATTTGCATTTTTGCGCTGGCTTTACGGCTCGCGCTTTGGCCTTGCAATCAACGCCATTCGCGATGATGAGCAAAAGGCCGAGGGCATGGGCATCCATACGCTGCGCTATAAAACCGTGGCATGGTCGATTGCCGCATTTTTCCTTGGTATTTCGGGCGCAATCTACGGCAATTTCAACAATTTCTTTGAGCCTATTGATGTGGCCTTTCCAACGACAACCTTTGGCATATTCATGGTGCTGATGGTGTTGCTGGGTGGCAAGGGCACCCTTTGGGGACCGGTGATCGGCGCTATTCTGTTTCATGTGATCAAAGAAGTTACCTGGACCTATCTGCTTAATCTGCAATGGATTGCTTTGGGATTGCTGATTGTTGTGACCGTGGTTTACTTCCAGCAGGGCATTATGGGTTGGGTAATGACCAAAAAACCTGAATGGTTTGGCATTCGTGTTGAAGGCGACAAACAACGGCTTGGAGACATGAAATGAGCGAATATATTATCGAAATTGACGGTCTTTCAAAATCCTATGGCGGTGTTGTTGCCAACAAGGACATTTCGCTGAAAGTGAAAAAGGGCGGCATTACCGGGCTGATCGGCCCAAATGGATCTGGCAAAACAACCCTGTTTAACTCGATTGTTGGCTATCATCCGGTTGATTCAGGTTCGATCCTGTTTTCCGGTCAGGATATTTCCAAATTCCGGGTACAGGAAATCGCACGTCTTGGGCTGCTGCGCACTTTTCAACAGACGCGAATTTACGCAAAGATGAATTGCATAGAAAATATGCAGGTCTCAATTCCCCATCGCAAGGCCGGTTTTTGGGATATGTTTTCATCGCGAGACGAGACCACCATTGAGCGCTCAGAGCGGCTGCTGGAATTTGTCGGCCTCTATGAAAAACGCTGGCTGCGGGCGGGTGATCTTTCATTCGGCCAACAAAAGCTTTTGGAATTTGCCATGGCGCTGATGAATGAGCCAACGGTTTTGATGCTGGATGAGCCGACAGCCGGCATCAACCCAACCCTGATTAACGGGCTGATTGACCGGTTGAAACGGGCCAATGAGGAGTTTGGCATAACCCTGTTTGTGATCGAACATAATATGCGGGTTATCATGAACCTTGCCGACCATATTTATTGCCTGGCCCACGGGCAAATGCTGGCCGAGGGCAAGCCAGATGAAATCCAGAATGATCAACGGGTCATCGACGCATATCTGGGGGCGCACTGATGGTAGATAAAGAAACGCCGCAAGACGCATCAAACGACAAGGCTTCGGCAAATGAGCCATCCGACAAGATTTCCGGGTATGGATCTGGCGGTGTTGAAACGGTTATTTCGGTTGAAGCCGTCACCCGCGAAGTCGCCAAAATGTCTGAGGGCGTGCCAGATGCGGCAACTCTGAAAAAACTTGCCGGTGATGAGACTTTTGTATCAATTGAAAATCTGAAAGCCGGATATGGACAGATGGAAATCCTGCATGATTTCAATTTGTCTGTTGCCAAGGGCAAGTCGCTGTGCCTGATCGGGCCGAATGGGGCAGGCAAATCAACGGTGCTGCATTCTATATTTGGCTTTACCAATATATTTTCCGGAAAAATCTCCATCAATGGCGAAGATGTGACCCACCAAAAACCGAATGATAAGCTGAAAAATGCCGGCATTGCCTATATTCTGCAAGATAACTCGGTCTTTCCCGATATGAGCGTTGAAGAAAACCTGTGGATGGGCGGGTTTTTAAAAGATAAAACCGACGAGGCCAAGGAAGCTGCGGAAAAAGTATTCCAAAAATATGACCGGCTTGCCAAGCGACGCAGCCAACCGGCCCGGGTGCTTTCGGGTGGTGAACGGCGTTTGCTGGAAATTTCCCGCGCCTTGGTGATGAACCCGGAAGTTTTGCTGGTTGATGAGCCATCCATCGGCCTTGAGCCACGGTTCATTGATATGGTCTTTGAAATTCTTGATGATCTGCAAAATGCTGAGGGGAAAACCATCATCATGGTTGAGCAAAATGCCAAAAAGGGGCTGGAATTTGCTGATATTGGCTATGTGCTCGTCTCTGGTGAATTGGCGAAAGCTGGCGCTGGCGATGAGCTTTTGGCTGATCCTGATGTGGGACGTTTGTTCCTCGGCGGTTAAGGAGCACGCATGCCTGACATTGTAATCTCCGAATTTATGGATGAGGCTGCGGTGGATAATCTGCGGCAACAATTTGATGTGCTGTATGACCCCGCACTGGTGGACAAGCCGGAAGCACTGGCCAATTCGCTGGCCCATGCCAAGGCGCTGATTGTCCGCAACCGCACCCAGGTTACCGATGACCTGCTTGAGGGCGGCCCGGCGCTCAAATGCATCGGACGGCTTGGCGTCGGATTGGATAATATTGATCTTGATGCCTGTGTCTCCCGCAATATTGGGGTCTTTCCGGCGATTGGCGCTAATGATCTGAGCGTTGCGGAATATGTGATCACGACTGCGATGATTTTGCTGCGCGGTGCCTATCTTGCGAATGATCAAATGTTGGCCGGTGATTGGCCACGACAGGCTTGTTCGGGCCGTGAGATTTCCGGCAAGGTTTTGGGTCTGATCGGTTTTGGCGGCATTGCCCAGCACACGGCAGGTTTGGCGCGTGCGCTTGGTATGAAAGTGGTCGGATATGACCCGTTTTTGCCCGCTGATCACGAGGCATGGGGCACCACTAAACCTTTGAAACTCAATGACTTGCTGGAAATATCTGATATTGTTAGTCTGCATGTTCCATTAACTGATGACACCAGACACCTGATCAATGAAGACCGCCTCAACCTGATGAAACAGGACGCTATTTTAATCAATGCAGCACGCGGTGGTGTGGTGGATGAGGATGCGTTAATTGCAGCGCTTAAAGCCAAAGCAATTGGCGGTGCGGCGCTGGATGTTTATGAGGACGAGCCGCTCACAATGGATGGGGGGCACAAATTTGCCGATGTGCCAAATCTTTTGCTCACGCCCCATATTGGCGGCGTGACAGTTGAATCCAATCAACGGGTAAGCCGGTTGATTGCCGAGCGGGTGATCGAACATCTCGCGGGTCGATCATGAGCAATATGGCAGTATTTGCGTCCCTTGGCGATGCGGTTCTACAGGCAAAACGCCGCCTTCCCCATATGGTGTTTGACTTTATTGAAGGGGCGGCCGGGCTTGAAACTGCTGCGGATGAAAACAAATCGGCTTTTGCAGATATCAAACTTCAACCGCGCATTTTGCAGGATGTGGCGACGCGCAGCTTGAATAAAAGCCTGTTGGGCGAAAGCTATGCCCTGCCCTTTGGGGTTTCTCCGATGGGCATGTGCGATCTCATTCACCCCGGTGCCGACCGATTGATTGCGGAAGTTGGACACACGCGCAACATCCCGGTTTGTTTATCAACAGCCGGATCAAGTTCGATCGAAGATTTTTCCCAATGGTCAAAGAACAATGCCAGTAAAACCGCATGGTTTCAGCTTTATGTACAGACCCCGGAAATTGCCATGGACATGGTCAAACGGGCTGAAAAATCCGGCTATCACACGCTGGTGCTGACGCTTGATGTGCCGCAGGTTTCACGCCGGGTGCGCGATATTCGAAATGGATTTGAAATTCCCTTTCGTATTGGGCCGAGGCAATTTATTGACTTTGCCATGCATCCAACATGGTCGATTAATCGTCTGCTCAACGGCATTCCAAGGCCGATCAATTTTGAACTTTCAGGCGATGGCAAGCCGTTTGATCGAAACGCCCAGCGCACCGGTGCTGATCTTGAATTTCTGCGCCAATTGCGTGAGCGCTGGAAGGGCAATCTCATCATCAAGGGCGTTATGAGTGCGGATGATGCGCTGTTGCTGCAAAGCGAGGGCGTGGATGGAATATGGATTTCCAACCATGGTGGGCGTCAGCTGGATGCTGCCCCTCCGGCGATCAGCGCCTTGCCAAAAATTCGCGCCGCACTTGGTCCGGATTACCCGATCATCTTTGATAGCGGTATCAGAAGCGGTGAAGATGTGGTAAAAGCAATCGCTCTAGGTGCGGATTTTGTCATGCTTGGGCGGGCAATCCTCTTCGCGCTTGGGGCAAAGGGTGCGCGCGGGCTTGATTGCCTCTTTGATATATTCAGCAATGATATTGATACGGTTCTGGCCCAAATCGGCTGCGCCAATGTGGAAAACCTGGATGGGAATGTGCTGGCGGCTTTGAAACAAGCCGTATGAAATAATACAAAAGATCTCATTAGTGCATTTAGTAAACTGTCACTGAAATTTGAAATAGATGAAATAACAAGGACTGGTCATGATACCTCAAGTTCTGCGAAACGGCTCTAGAGGCCCGGATGTAAAAGATCTTCAAAACCTGCTGAATGCAAGGCTAATACCACGACCAAATTTGAGTCCTGATAGTATTTTTGGCAACAAAACCGAACGTGCGGTTAGAGCTTTTCAACGCAACAAGATGTTGGTTGTAAATGGTGTGGTCGACAATCGCTCGTGGATGGCTCTGCGTGAAGGCAAAGAAAATAAAACCGGACTTTTAGATGATATTTCTGATCATGCTTCCGAGGTTTATACGATAGTAAAGGCCATTTTCAAGCGCCCTATGGCCTCTAGGCTTGAAGCAGAATTCGCGAAATTTCGTACTGAAACTGACGGCCGTATGCCTTGCCGCAGAAGTCGTTCTGGAGGCCCTTCCGGTCCCAGGGTTAAGAATCAGTGTGCTGTACGCATGAGTGTCGCCCTTTGCCGCGCGGCAAACGGTGATATTTTTGGTGACTATCATGGCGGGAACGTACATTCCCCAAGCTGCTGTGCGGGTGGCGAAGAAGCTCAGCACCGACATATTACAAGTGCTACAGATCTCAAAGAATATCTAAAGTTTCAAGGCTTTAACTTTAAACCGGTCCTGAATGAAGACATTATTAAGAGCCATGAGAGCAAAAATAATACTAGGTATAAAGATAGGTATAAGAAGCGACATCCTAATTCCAAAGAAAAGGATATCGCAAAGGAGATTGCCAAGCCAATAAGTGGCCAGAGAGGCATTATCTATTTCCGCCATTGTTTTCAAAATGACGGAAGAATAGGCTCTCACATCGATTATTGGAATGGCACCACTTATACAAATGCAGCGACAGGTGACGGAAAAGGCGGAACAGATCTGTTTTTCAGAGCCAAATCGATCGTTTTTTGCAGTCTATAGGATACAGCCGATAATCTACGCAGTTTTAATATGCCCGGAAGTTACGGTGACAGTCGTCAATTTTTTCCAAAGCGCCACCTCAAACCGCTTCAACGGCTCTTTTTAACGTAGTGAGGTGCTGGCCATCATGCTCTGGTCTGGTAAGCTGGTGGGTTACGAAGGGCTGGAAAACTCCATCAACCCAGTCTCTTTTCATGGATTGCTTCAAAAGCTGTATTTTGGTCAATCCATTTCCATCGGAATGAAAACTGTAGGTATGTATTACCGCCACACCAAATAGTTCGGTGCTGGTTTGATAAATTCGTTCATTTTCATAATTGGTTACAGTTACAATCTGCGCATTTTCAAACCCGTGAATCAACAGATTTCGCGAATATTGATCACCGAGTCCTCTGGTATTTGTCAATATTCGAGTCTTGGTAAGGTGGTCCGAAATTTTGCCACTATTTTCCAGATCTGCAACAAACGAAAACACCTCGTTGACCGGCCGATTTATGATAATTTCGTCCGTTGTTAAAAATGCAACATCAGATTTCAGACCCACTCTACTTGCACTTGATTGAAAAGATGCCTGGCTTGCAACAACCGCAGCGGACCCGGCCAGCACACCAAGACCGGCGCCCAATAATACTCTTCTCGAAATAGGTTTTTTCAATCCATTATTTCCTGTTTATCTAATATAGGGCAGATCAGTATTAGGGTCTGAACCCAATTAAGAATACGAGCTGTGTTGGAGGTAAAATGGTTCAATTCAAGGAGAAAAATACAGGCGATGTCGCCCATCGGCAAGGCTTTTCGACGCTGAAGTGGGCCATTTTACCTCCAACCCCTTGGGCAGCTCGACAATTTCGCCTCACAGCGTTGAAAACTCCTCATTGGGGGTCGCCCAAATCGATCATTTTTGCCTTGTGAGATCAAAATTGTCGAACTGCACAGCCGCATTCCTAATTGAGTCCAGACCCTAG
>JAJRQF010000008.1 GCA_024280375.1 Alphaproteobacteria bacterium
ATGTGGGCGATGCCGTTGTCATTGTTGTTGCCGATACAATCGAGCAGGCCAGACTTGCTGCAGAAGCTGTCATTGTCGATTATGACGTTTTGTCAGCTGTTGTAAGCCCAAGAAATGCGATGGATGGTAATTCGTTGCAAATTCATGACAATGCACCCAGCAATATGAGTTTTGATTGGGAAATTGGCGATGAAGCAGCAACTGATGCAGGCCTTGCAGGTGCGGCTCATGTCACTGAAATTGACATAGTAAACAATCGCCTGTCACCCAATGCAATTGAGCCTCGCTCGGCAATTACTGTTTATGATGATGCAGAAGATCATTACACGCTTTATACAACCAGCCAGAACCCACATTTAACTCGGTTGGTTCTTTCTGCGTTTTATAATGTTGCGCCGGAGCACAAACTCCGCGTGGTTGCACCAGATGTTGGTGGTGGCTTTGGCTCGAAAATTTATATCTATCCAGAGGAAATAGCATGTCTTTGGGCATCAATGAAATGCAATTGCTCGATTAAGTGGACCTCAGATCGCAGTGAGGCTTTTCTAACAGATGCCCACGGTCGTGACCATGTAACGAAAGCAAAAATGGGCTTTGATACCGATGGAAAAATTGTCGGCTTCAAGGTAGATACCATCGCCAATCTCGGTGCTTATATGTCATTGTTTTCCTCGGCGACACCAACCTATTTATATGGCACTTTGTTGTCAGGACAATATGATATGCCGGCCATTTATGGCAATGTGAAAGCGGTTTATACCAATACCTGTCCGGTGGATGCCTATCGTGGTGCAGGTCGTCCGGAAGCGACTTATCTGATCGAACGTATGATGGATAAAGCGGCTGGTGAATTAGGGCTGGACCCTGCAGAATTGCGTCGACGCAATTTCATCAAAGAGTTCCCCTATCAAACCCAAGTTATCATGAACTATGACTCTGGTGATTTTCCTGGTTTGTTGGATAAGGCCCAAGAAGCGGCTGATACTAACGGGTTTCAAGATCGCAAGGCGGAAGCTGCGACCCGTGGCAAACTGCGCGGCATAGGGTATTCCACCTTTATTGAAGCGTGTGGATTGGCCCCATCCGCCGCTGCCGGTTCTTTAGGTGCTGGTATTGGATTTTGGGAGTCGGCTGAGGTTAGAGTTAATCCGGTCGGCACTATCGAAATTCTGACCGGTTCTCATTCGCATGGCCAAAGCCATGAAACAACATTTGCACAATTGGCAACGGATCGATTTGGAGTTCCGATTGACAGTGTAAAAATTGTACATGGCGATACCGACAAGGTTCAGTTTGGCATGGGAACCTATGGCTCTCGTTCCGGCCCTGTGGGCATGAACGCGATCGTCAAGGCGTTGGACAAAGTAGAGGCCAAGGTCAAGAAAATCGCCGCACACACTTTGGAGGCATCCGAAGACGATATCGTAATAGAGGACGGTATCGTTAAGGTGGCTGGCACAGACAAGCAAATGCTATGGCACGAGGTTGGTCTGGCCGCATATATGGCCCATAATTTACCGGAAGGTATGGAGCCTGGCCTGAAAGAAGGTGCGTTTTATGATCCTCTCAATTTCTCCTTTCCTTCCGCCGCGCTGATTTGTGAGGTTGAGGTTGATCCTGAAACAGGTACGACCGAGATTATCCAGTTTGTTGCGTGCGATGATTTCGGCAACATCATTAATCCGAATGTGGTTGAGGGACAGGTCCATGGCGGTGTGGCTCAAGGGATAGGTCAGGCTATGATGGAAAATGTTGTCTATGATGACGATGGGCAGTTGCTGACCGGCTCTTACATGGATTATACCATGCCGCGTGCCGATAATTTGCCATCCTATAAGATAGAGCATCATTGCACTCCAAGTCCCCTTAATCCGCTTGGCATTAAAGGTTGCGGTGAGGCAGGAGCCATTGGTGCACCACCGGCGGTCATAAACGCCATCGCCAATGCAATCGGCAATAATGATCTTGCAATGCCAGCTTCACCACAAAATGTGTGGGCAGCGATTCAGGCGAAGTAATTAACAATTGCTGCATTAATTGGCAGCAGGGAGAAAAATATGTACGAAACAAATTATCATAAAGCCGGAAGTGTTGATGATGCTGTAAGCGCCATGGGCAATGCTGAAGATGGAAAGCTGCTTGCGGGCGGCATGACCTTGATACCCACGATGAAACAGCGGTTGGCATCGCCCTCCGATCTGGTGGATATTGGTGGCATTGCCGATCTTTCGGGAATTTCTGTTAATGGCAGTTCGGTGCGCATTGGGGCGGCCACAACCCATGCGGAAGTGGCTGGAAGTGCTGAATTGGCGGCTGCCTGCTCTGCACTTTGCGGCCTTGCCTCTCACATTGGCGACCCGCATGTGCGTAATCGCGGAACCATTGGTGGCTCAATTGCCAATAATGATCCGGCAGCCGATTATCCGGCTGCAATGATTGCACTTAATGCAACCATTGTTACCAACAGCCGCGAAATTTCTGCCGATGATTTCTTTCAGGGCCTGTTTGAAACAGCGCTTGATGATAACGAAGTTATTACGGCAGTAACTTTTGATGCGCCCTCAAAAGCCGGCTATCAAAAATTCCCCAATCCTGCCTCTCGCTATGCGATGGCCGGTGTATTTGTCGCGCAATCTGACGATGGCGTTCGCGTTGGGGTAACCGGCGCTGGCGCTGACGGCGTATTTCGTCATGGCGAAATGGAGCAGGCGTTGGCCAGCAATTGGAGTGCAGATGCACTTGATGGCTGTTCCGTTGATGCGGGTGACCTTTTATCCGATATGCATGGCGATGCGGAATATCGTGCCAATCTTGTTAAGGTCATGGCCAAGCGGGCCGTTGCTGCCGCGTAATTTACCGCAAATCAAAATTGAATAAAAAGGGCGGTGCTGGATAATTCCTGCATCGCCTTTTTTTAAATTGTATCTCTGCAGGTAGATTTACTGTGATAGCGAGAAAATTTCGAGCCGCCGCCTATGCGGCGCGCTAATGCAGGCCCAATGCATAGCATTGGAATTGCCGTGAATGATAAAAAAGGCGGAGCAGGTATTTCTCTATTGTATCTCTGCAGGTAGATTTACTGTGATAGCGAGAAAATTTCGAGCCGCCGCCTATGCGGCGCGCTAATGCAGGCCCAATGCATAGCATTGGAATTGCCGTGAATGATAAAAAAGGCGGAGCCGGGTTTTCCAGCGCCGCCCTTTTCGCACACCCCAGCCAGACTGTGCATTCCCGATTACCCGCTCACTGCTAAATGAAAGACAGCAGGGCGGCAAATTCCGATATTTCCAAGGCCAATTAAAGCCTTCAAAAATTAATCCCAGTTTTTAGATGCGTCGCTGATTGGTCGACCGGCTTTAACATCGGTGATAGCAGCGGAAAGCAGGGTGTACTCACGACAGCTAATGCCGCAGCGCATCTTGATTTCGCTTAACTGGTTTTCAGCAGCCTTGAAATTTTTGCGTGAAAGATAAGCCTCACCCATATATTCGCGTACCAACGTATAATCAGGGTCAATTGCCAGCGCTTGCTTGTAATATCCAAGGCCCACATCAATGCGTCCGGCCTTGCGATGTGCGTAGCCCAGATAGTTGAGAATTTTCGGGCTGTTGAGGTCGGAAGCCAGGGCTAAAACTTCAATCGCTTCGCCATAACGGCCATCAAAGGCCAACAGGCGGCCAGCGCGGAAGATGTTATCATCATCAAGTTCAGATTTTTTTGGCACAATGCATTTCTTGCTGCGGGTTGAGTAAACCTTGCCTTTTTTGCATTTCTTTAAGAGCTTTTTCTTGCGCTTGGTCGCTGCACTGCCGCTATCATCGCCGCTATTAGCGCCCGCTGCATATACTGTTGTTGGCAGGGTGCCGGCCATTAGCACTGAAAATGCCACAACGGCAATTGGGATATATTTCATGGGATATTTCTCCATTAAAAATGCAGCACTTAACAATGCCTGTCTTGGTAATATGAATATGTAATTTTAAACATGAACACAAGATGAATGGCATTAAATGTCGGTAATGTAATTCTGCCTTGTGTGGTTTGTCACATGAAGGGAATTTATCCAAATCCAGTTTGTCAACAGGTCCTAGTGCCTGCACAGCCCCTTGTTTAAGTCCTAACAAATCCGCGCTTTGGCATCGCGGTATTCGCGTATTAAACGCTCGACCAATTGGGCGGCTGGAACAACTTCTTTAACCGCACCAATGCCCTGACCTGCACCCCAGATTTCTTTCCAGGCTTTTGGCTTATCAGAGCCGGAGCCAAAATCCATTTTTGACGGGTCGGCTTCCGGCAGATTATTCGGGTCCATTCCAGCACGGGCAATCGAAGGTTTAAGATAGTTTCCGTGAATACCGGTGAACAGGTTCGAATAGATGATGTCCTTGGCCTCGCTATCGGCGATCATTTGCTTATAGGCCGGATCGGCCCGCGCCTCATCGGTGGCAATAAAGGCCGAACCAATATAGGCGAGATCAGCCCCCATGGCTTGCGCTGCCAACACCGCATCACCAGTGGCAATAGAGCCGGAAAGCAGCAGCGGCCCATCAAACCATTGGCGGATTTCTTGAATCAGTGCGAAAGGCGAGGTGACGCCCGCATGGCCACCGGCGCCGGCAGCAACCGCAATCAGCCCGTCGGCTCCTTTGCGGATGGCCGAATTTGCATGGCGATTATTGATCACATCATGCAGCACAATCCCGCCATATGAATGGATGGCATCATTGACCTGAGGCACCGCACCCAGCGACGTGATGACGATTGGCGCTTTGTATTTAACGCAGAGTTCCAGATCCTGCTGCAACCGATCATTGGATTTATGTACGATCTGGTTGACCGCAAAAGGTGCAGCGGGATTGTCCGGATTGGCCTTGTCATAGGCGGCAAGTGTTTCGGTAATTTCAGCCAGCCATTCATCCAGCTGCGAAAGCGGGCGCGCGTTGAGCGAAGGAAATGACCCAACAATTCCAGCCTGACATTGGGCAATAACCAGTTTTGGATTTGAAATGATAAACAGCGGTGAACCGACGACAGGAATGGAAAGATTTTGCAGGATTTCAGGAAGGGCCAATGCTTAACTCCAATTTACGTTAACGTAAATGTTAGTATCATAAATTCCCGGCAGCTCAAGCAGGAAATAATAGCAGTTTGAAAATTGATTTATGCTCTCATCGCCTCGGCTTCGCGCGCACGTTTAATTTCATTCCGTTTGAGCGATAACGAAGAAATAATCAGTCCCACGGTTACAAGTGCCACCAGCACTGAACAAATCGCATTGATTTCCGGCGTCACGCCAAGCCGGACTTGCGAAAATATTTTCATCGGCAAGGTGGTTGCCCCGGGGCCGGAATTAAACTGCGCAATTACCAGATCATCCAGTGACAGAGTGAAGGCCAAAACCCATCCGGCAAAAATGGAGGGGGCAATAATAGGCAGTGTAATGGTGAAAAACGTATTCAGCGGGGTGCAGCCAAGGTCCTGCGCGGCTTCCTCAAGGCTTGTGTCAAAGGTAATCAGCCGCGATTGCACCACCACGGCAACAAAGCACATGGTGAAGGTGATATGGGCAATGACAATGGTCCAAAACCCGCGATCTATTCCCGCTGCCACAAAAAGCAGCAATAGAGATAATCCGGTGATGACTTCGGGCATGACCAGAGGCGCATAAATCATGCCGGAAAACAGCAGCCGCCCGCGAAATTTGGTGTAACGCACCAGCGCTATGGCTGCCAAGGTGCCGAACACGGTGGCAATGGTGGCAGAAATCAGCGCCACCCGAACGGTCACCCATGCGGCATCCATCAATGCCTGATTGGCAAAGGCGGCCGCATACCATTTTGTCGAAAATCCACCCCATACGGTCACGAGCTTGGAAGCATTGAACGAATAGACGATCAAAAGGATGATCGGCAGATAAAGAAATGCCAGCCCCAGGGTGACTGAAATCTTGTTATATGGCGACCAGGTGCGGTTCATTTTGCTGCCTCCTGCGCGCGGGCCTGAGACTGTTGAAAATACATGATCGGCAGCACCAGAATGAGCAAAAGAATAACCGCGACCGCAGAGGAAACCGGCCAGTCACGATTGGCGAAAAACTCGGTCCACAATAATTTGCCGATCATCAAAGTATCCGCGCCGCCCAGCAGATAGGGAATGACAAACTCGCCAACGGCTGGAATGAAAACCAGAAAACACCCGGCAATGATGCCCGGATAAGATAGCGGAAAGGTAATGGTCCAAAAGGCTTTCAGGCGGGTGCAGCCGAGATCTTCCGCCGCCTCCAACAGGGTTTCATCCTGCTTTTCAAGCGCTGCATAGAGCGGCAAAACCATGAAGGGCAGGTAGGAGTAAACAATGCCGATATAGACGGCGATATTGGTGTTGAGCAAAGTCAGCGGTGTATCAATCGCCCCGATCGACAGCAGCAATTGATTGAACAGGCCTTCTTTTTTCAAAATGCCAATCCATGCATAAACCCTGATGAGAAAGCTGGTCCAGAATGGCAGCACCACCAACATCAACAAAATAAACCGGATATTGCGCGGTGATTTTGCGATGCCATAGGCAAGCGGATAACCAATCAACAAAGTGAGTGCTGTTGAAAATAGTGCGATCTTCAAACTGGAAAGATAGGCTTTCCAATAGAGCGAATCCTCGGTCAGGAATATATAGTTCTCAAAAGAAAATTTGCGAAAACTTTGCCATAATTGAGTAATCCCGTCACCAATATCAAAGATCGGCCGGTACGGCGGCATGGCCACGACAATTTCAGAAAACGAAATTTTGAAGACAATAATAAAGGGGGCAAGAAAAAACAGCAGCAGCCAGATATAGGGCAACCAGATGGTTGCTTTGCCGATTAGATTACGCCGCAAAAAACCGTCATTGGTCTTGTTGGCGACATCCCCGCTCATGACGTTAACACCATGCCTGCATCATTGGTCCATGATACCCAGACCCGCTCTTCCCAGGTGATTGGCGCATCACTGGTGCGGCTGTGGTTAAGCTGCGTCACCTTGAGAATTTTTCCCGCATCGGTGCGGATATTATAGCACGACATATCGCCCAGATAGGCAATGTCCCAAACTTCGCCTTCAACGGCATTGGAGCCGGTAACAACCGGATTTTCGCGGCTGACGGTTAGTTTTTCCGGGCGCGCGGCAAACCAGACCTGCTGGTTTTTATCAATGCTCGCAGCGCTGTTGCATTCAACGATCAGCCCGTCAGCGGTTTCAATTTTGATCAGCTCGTCGTTGGTTGATTGGGCAATGCCCTCAATAAAATTTATATCGCCGACAAAATCAGCCACATAGCGGTTGCCCGGGTGCTCATAAATGTCGCGCGGCGAAGCAATTTGAATAAGCTTGCCTTGTTCCATCACGGCAATCCGGTCGGCAACCGTCATCGCCTCTTCCTGGTCATGAGTAACAATCATGAAGGTGATACCCAGCCGCTCCTGCAGGTCCATCAATTCAAACTGGGTTTCCTCGCGCAATTTGCGGTCCAGCGCCCCAAGCGGTTCATCCAGCAACAGAACTTTTGGCTGCTTGGCAAGCGAACGGGCGAGGGCCGCGCGTTGTTTTTGCCCACCGGAAAGCTGGTCCGGCTTGCGCTTGGCAAAGTCCTGCATTTTGGTCAGTGTGAGCATTTCGCCAACCCGGTCGGCAATTTCCGATTTGGCCATTTTCTCCTGCTTCAGGCCAAAGGCGATATTCTGTTCAATATTCATATGCGGAAACAGCGCATAGGACTGAAACATCATATTTACCGGGCGCTGGTACGGCGGCATATGAGTAATGTTTTCACCCGCAAGCCAAACCTCGCCTTCACTTGGTTCGCAAAAGCCCGCGACCATTCGCATGAGAGTGGTTTTCCCGCAACCGGAAGGGCCAAGCAGGGCAAAAAACTCACGTTCATAGATTGAAAGTGATAGATCATCCACCGCAGTAAATGATCCGAAGTTCTTGGTTACATTGCGAAACTCAACCAGCGGCCTGGCCGTGGGGTCATTCCACGGCTCAAATTTTTCTCGTTCAGCGGCCGTTGGTTTTGTCATTGAATAACCATTGGATTATTCATCCCATACAGCCTATTGCCCGGTTTTAATTTTTGTCCATGCGCGGGTAATAACGCGTGTGGTTTTCGGGTCATAGGGCTGCAATGTGTACAATTTGGCAGAGGTCTCTGCATCAGGGTAGACGGCCGGGTCCTCGATGATGTCTTTTTCCAAAAGCGGTTGAGATGCCTTGTTGCCATTGGCATAATAAACATAGTTGGTTGCCTTGGCGATAACTTCCGGCCGCATAATATAGTCGAGGAATAAATGCGCCTCTTCGACATGTTTTGCATCCGCCGGAATTGCCATCTGGTCAAACCACATCAACGCGCCTTCCTTGGGAATTGCATAGCTGATTTCGACACCATTTTTTGCTTCATCCGCCCGGTCGCGAGCCTGAAAAATATCGCCAGACCAGCCAACCGCCACACAAATATCGCCATTGGCAAGCGCATTGATATATTCTGAGGAATGGAATTTCTGGATGGAAGGGCGAACGCCCTCGAGCACTTTTGCAGCTTCCGCCAGATCTGCCCTGTCGCGGCTATCCGGGTTCTTGCCAAGATAATTGAGAGCCGCAGGCAACATTTCGGTTGGTGCATCCAGCATATGGACGCCGCATTCTTTTAGTTTTGCCAGGTTTTCCGGCTTGAAAATCAACTCCCACGAGTCAATTGGTACATCACCAAGGGCAGCTTTAACCTTGGCCACATTATAGCCAATGCCGGTGGTGCCCCACATATAGTTGATGGAATAGGCATTGCCCGGGTCGTAGGAGACGGTGCGCTTTTCAACCTCATCCCACATGTTTTTCAGGTTTGGCAGTTTGGATTTATCCAGTTTTTGAAATACACCAGCGCCGATTTGCCGGGCAAGAAATGTGCCGGAAGGAACGACAATATCGTAGCCTGTACCACCGGCAAGCAGTTTGGTTTCCAATATTTCATTGGAATCAAATACATCATAAACAACTTTAATGCCGGTCTCTTTAGTGAAATCGGCAAGAACGCTTTCATCGATATAATCAGACCAGTTATATATATTGACCACACGGTCGGCCGCATTGGCACCGACCATAAGGGCCGCCAGTGCAGCTGCGCTGAATAAAGTTGTTTTGATACCCGTCATCGTTGATCCCCTTTAAGGTTGTAGTGAATTATTGCTCACTTTTTTTAAAGGTTAGTATCAAACAATCGCCGCTGCAATCGGAATTTTCTGTCCGGTGAATTTTAAAGATAAGTAGAGCGCTCAAGTGGAGAGATTTCGTTGGAGAATGTTTCAAGTTCGGCTTTTTTGATGGCCGAAATAATTTTCACCATCTGCGGGCCAATCGCGCGGGCAGCAAATTGGCTTTTTTCAAATTTTGCCAACGCATCACCCATTGATGCTGGCAATTCATTGCCGGTTCGATCATAGGAATTACCCACCTCTTCAGCCGGTGGGCGCATGTTTTCCTCGATGCCCTCCTGCATGGCTCGCAACATTGCAGAAAGCGCCAGATAGGGGTTGGCATCCGCGCCGGAAATCCGGTGTTCTAGCCGGCGGGCATTTTCTCCCGATGCCGGAATGCGCACTGCGACCGAACGATTATTCTCGCCCCAAATGGCCCGTGTTGGCGCATAGGAGCCCGGTTGCATGCGTCGGTAGCCGTTTAATGAATTAACAAATAGCAGTGAGGTTTCAGCCATTGTTTCAATCAGCCCGGCAATTGCGTTCTCCAGCTTGGGCCGCCCGCCTTGGCCAGAAAACACATTTTCACCCTTGCTGTTTAACAGGCTGATATGCATATGCATGCCATTGCCCGGCTGGTCGATAAAGGGCTTGGCCATAAATGTGGCCATCAATCGGTTTTTCCGGGCGCATTCCAGAATAATCCGGCGTAATAATACCGCATCATCGGCGGCCATTAAAGCGTTGTCGCGATGGTTGAGATTGATCTCATATTGGCCCGGCGCCGCTTCTTTGACGATTGTATCAATCGGCAGGGATTGTAATTCAGCCGCATGGCGAACGTCTTCAAAAAATGCAGAATTTTCAGCCAGCGCATCCAGCGAATACATGCGTTGATTGTCCGGGTTCTGATCATCCTTTTCTGAAAATGTGTCTAAAATTTCGGGTTGGTTTGAGGCCCATTCATCGCGCGGTTTGAACAGAAAAAACTCCAGCTCAAAAGCTACAACGGGATGCAGATCGAGTTTTCGCAAATCATCAACCACAGCTTCCAGCCTGCTGCGCGAACAGCCGCCAAAGCGTGTGCCATCGTCCTGGTAGGTCTGTAACAATATCTGAGCACTTGGCCTCGCCCCCCAGGGAACGCGTGCCAGCGTATGGGGAACCGCGCGGCAAAAGCCATCGCGGTCACCACTTTCAATGTGCAATTCGGTGGCCGGAACCTCACGTCCCCAAATATCGCAGCCATGCAGCGAAAGCGGGAAATTAATTCCCTCATCGAACGCCTTGTTCAATGTTGAAATGGGCGCCCATTTTCCCCGCATAATGCCATTTGGATCAACCAACATACATTCGACAGATTGTATGTCGGAATTTTCCGATAAAAATCGGGACAGTTGATCGGATGCGCTCATTTCAATTCACTACTTGATCGCATTGGCCATTTTGGCAATTGTCTTTTGATAAACACCCGCCTTATTCCATTGCTTTATAACGTTGTAATTTGCCGTTCCCGGGTCCCACGGTGCGCCACGTTTCCAGCCAAAGGCACGCAGGTAATTGGCCGTAGATGCCAAAACATCCGGCTTGCTGCGAATGAGATCACGGCGACCATCACGGTTGGCATCAACGGCAAATTTTATATAATTGGTTGCAAGAAACTGGGTTTGACCAATTTCGCCAAATGGACCGCCAATCATTTTTGAGGCAGGAATGTCACCGCGTTGAATGATAGTCAGAGCAGCGGTCAATTCTTTGGTAAAGAAAGGTCCGCGACGGCAATCATAGGCGAGTGTTGCCAGTGAGCGAATAATCGAATCTTTGCCAAGATAACCGCCAAAGGCAGTCTCCAGTCCCCAAATTGATACGATTACTTCTTTCGACACACCATATTTTTTTTCAATATTGGCCAATAACTTGCGGTGGGTTTTCAATTTACCTTTTGCACGTTTAACAATTCCGGCAGCACGAAGTTTATAAAACTGTTTAAATGTCAATTTGAAAGACTTCTGGTTGCGGTCAATCCGGATAATTCTCTTGTTGTATTTGACACCATCGAGCGCGCGCAGGGTTTTGGACTTGATGCCTTGAGATTTGGCTTCTGCCCTATATTGCTTTTTCCATTTATTAAAGCCGCCGCTATTGTTGCCGCAGGTTGCAGCAAAGGCAGATTGCGAGGCAAGCAACATTGTAATCGAAATTATTGCCAGTGCAGGTTTTTTGAAATTCATTATGTTCCCTCATATGAGCACAGGTTTAAAACCTGGAGATAACTCTGATTCAGTTTATAAAACCCCAACACCCGGTTTTTCCCTCATGTTGAGCCAAGACGCAATAGAGAAATATTCTATTGCGTAAAAAATTGTACTTCATTGGGCACAGATCGAATTCAGGCGCTGGAAAAAATAGATGGCCAGACAATTGAGTCCTGAAGGCGAATTATATAGAAACATCGAAGCATGTTTTCTGATGGAGATTGAAATGGCCTATGAGACGCTGAAAGTTGAAACCCGCGGCAAGGTTGGTCTGATTACGCTTGATCGGCCAAAATCACTCAATGCGCTGAATACCCAGATGATGGAAGAAATGGCGACGGTCATTGATGCCTTTGAAAAAGACAAGAAAATCGGGTGCATGGTTGTCACTGGTTCAGAAAAAGCATTTGCAGCCGGTGCAGACATCAAGGAAATGCAGCCGCTAAGCTATGCTGAAGCCTATGAGGTGGATTTCTTTGCCGGTTGGGATGCTGTTGTCCGGGCCCGCAAGCCCATTATTGCAGCTGTTGCCGGCTATGCGCTTGGCGGTGGCTGCGAACTGGCAATGATGTGCGATTTTATTCTGGCCGCCGATACGGCCAAATTTGGCCAGCCTGAAATATCGCTGGGCGTGATGCCCGGTCTTGGCGGTTCACAGCGACTTACAAGATTTGTCGGCAAATCAAAATCAATGGAAATGTGCCTGACCGGCCGTATGATGAACGCCGAGGAGGCCGAACGCTCTGGTCTTGTATCACGGGTGATTGACGCCGATGATCTGGTTGAAGAAGCCTTGAAAACGGCGACAAAGATTGCTGATTTTTCTGCGCCTTCCGTGCAAATGGTCAAGGAGAGTGTCAATCGTTCATACGAACTGACCCTTGCCGAAGGCATTCGCTTTGAACGTCGATTGTTCCATTCGATGTTTGCATTTGATGATCAATCGGAAGGTATGTCGGCATTTATTGAAAAACGCGCACCCCAATTCAAGGACCGTTAACGCAATTTGATTGAAAATAGATGCCGAATGTGAATATTCATCGTTGACGATATATCCCTTTGGGCTTATATACCCGCGATCGGATTAGCAGCCTGTTGGAAGCCATTGGGGCTTCCTGCTGAAAACGTACATTGATTGAGGTGATTGGACTTTGGTTGATTGTGCAATTGTTGCATCGAATTTATTGAAACTTTTTTAAGTTACAGGAAGGGCTAAAATGGCCAACACAACGTCGGCGAAAAAAGCCACGCGAAAAATTGCAAGAAAGACTGAAGTCAACAAGTCTCGCCGCACAAGAATGCGTGGATTTATCCGCAAGGTTGAAGAAGCAATTGCTTCTGGTGATAGTTCTGCTGCACAATCTGCTCTGAAAGCCGTACAGCCGGTAATCATGAGCGCTGCATCTAAAGGTGACTTGCACAAAAATACCGCATCGCGGAAGGTTTCCCGCCTTGCTGCACGTGTTAAGGCTGTTTCTGCCTAGTCACGACCTGGTCACCGGCAATTGTCTGGTTGAGTATGGATTGCTAATCCGCAAGCATTTGTTTGCGGATTTTTTTGCGTTTTAAACTGCCTGTGTAGCGCAGCCCTATTTAGCGCGACCCAAAAAACCTATTTAAATTGCAGGTTTCTTCCCACCCGACGCATATCAATCAATGTTGCATTAATGCCTTTTAACTCGGCTACAATTGCGACTTCATCAATCTTGGCCCGGTATCTCGGCTGAAGCATCTCAATTTCATAACCCTTGACATAAAGCGCGGTATTGCGTTTGGCTTCAGCAAGCGCTTTCAACAATTGCGCGCGCTGGGTTACCAACCCATCATGGGCCCGCATAATTGCCTGGGACATTTCGCTGGATTGCCACAATATTCCGCGGTTTGTTTCATGCAAAGCATCAACACGGGCTTTCGCCGCGATATCTTCATATTCATTGCGAGTAGGGCTTAGCGCACCAATCCGGTAGGAAAGTTTAATTTTCCCATAGCCATTGCTTGATTGAATGCCGCTATCGCCCTGATAACCATATCCGGCACTGACGCTGACTTTAATTGCCTCAATCGAGCGTTGACGACGGTCAATTTCCTGCAAGGTTCGCTCAGCAGCTTCCAGTTCCTGATCAAGGCCGATCATTCGTCCCGTATCCAGTTTGCCAATTGACGCACGTCTGTCGGCCTCGGCCTTGGCGCGAAATTCTGCCAGTGCAACAGTTTCAGCATGTTGAATGAGTGCTGTCCCCAATTGTACTGTCATTTCACCCCTGGCAATGTGTGTTTTAATTTTGCGCTTGATCAAGTTCAAAGTACTGCGTTGGCCGTGCAAATAATCAGCTTTTGCTCGATTGCCGGCAAGTGTCAGGCTTTGCGGCGCAATCAGCATTGTTCTGGCAAGCCGGTTTGAAATGACATATCTTTTGCATTGCGCCTGCGCGGTTTTTTCTTTTAATTTGGCACGCGCCAGATCAACAAAATCAAACGCAACACTTACGCCGCCATTTCCCTCATCATTAATATCAGCAGCAATGGTCGGAGAGCGTAAAATTGCACTTTGCGCCCGCGCATTCGCATCCACATAACGACACCAGGCCGAATTGGTAGGATTGGCCTTTTCACCGGGATACGCATTGCTGGTCGACACGGCCTCGAGCAGTTTGGATATCGAGTCCTTTTTTTCAACAGTTTCAGCAACTACTGGCTCATTGCTGGCTGGTTCAGCTTTTTTAATGCTGCCAACACTTTTGGGCGTACTTGTATTTTGCAATGACAGCTTTGAAAAACCCGTCGATGTGCAGCCAGCACTCAACAGTGCCAGCGCAAGGCCAAGCCCTTTGAAAATTCCATTGGCGGAATTAAAACAGCAGTGGTGGGCGTCCGACATGCAGAAGCTCCTCTTTGATATCTTCAGGTTTTTCTATGTGAGCTTCAACGAATACGCCGCGAAGCGGTTTTCCGAAGAGCGGATGTACCGCAGTGGACTCACCTTGAATGGTGTCGCCAACGGTGCCAACTTTCGAGCAGAAAAATATCGACGCAAAGCAGCCGTATAAGGGCCGGCCTTTTTCAAAGTTGTCAGAGTTGGTGTAGGGCACAAAAAGCACTGTGATCGGTTCATTGATGGCCCTGCCTACGGGGGTGTTTTTGAGATATGACATGTTGTTGGACACAATTTTCAAACTGTTTCTGGATTGCGCCACATCTGCAAGCGATGTCTGATAGGCTTTTTCAGATTGTGAAATTGTCGCTTTCGCCTGGATAATTTCCCGCGCCAGGTGCACAAAATCAGATCCAGCCGAAACGATGGTTCTGATTTCAGGTTCGCGCATTTCAGCTTTTAGCGAACGTAAAAACAGCAACCGATTATTAATCCGGTCATGTTCGATCTCTTTAAGCGCTAATTCATTAGAAACTGTCGCCATACGGTGCAGAGTTTCAAGCACCGCAAGTGTGCCCGCGTGCAGCGATTTTTGAGTAATGGTGCGCTGCCTGTATGCGGCGGTCAAATCTTTTGCGAATTTGTTCTTTTTGTTGTTCTGGTTAAAATCATTGATAACCCGTTTCAACCGGTTGATATGAGCTTTCGCTTCGCGGGAAAGCGTCATCTGTTGTGCCAGCTCCAGATCAACGGTTTTTTCAGATATCGAAAGAATAAGCTCCGCATCACGGCGTGCCCGGGTTGCGTTCTCAAGATCGGCTTCCGCCTTTTTAAGTGTTTGTCTTACTTGGTTTCGGCGAACTGCCAATTGTCCAATGTCGCGCTCGGAACGCATAACCAGCTCATGCCCACGCGACAATTCAAACGGCATCGACCAGCTGCTTGAAACCATGAAGAAGACAATCATAATGCCGTAGAAAAGGAATGTCAGGAACAGGGCAGAAAGAACTGTGATGGCAGATTTTTTATATAGAAAGTTGATCAGCGGAAGGAATTTCTGCCAGACTTGGCCATCAATATTCTTGGCCACATCAAGCGAGGTCCTAAACGAAGCGCTGGCGTTTTTTAATTGTTCCTGTTGTTGTCTAACCGAGCCATCAACAAGTGCTGGCTGGTGAGCTTCAACTTCAGCCGGTTGGCTGGTTGCCTGTTTTGTTTCGGTCGGGCGACTTTTTGCAACGGGAGCACTTATTATATTATCATTCTCAACCTTGCGGGCTTCTTCTGCCAGCTCAGTTTCTTCTTCTTGTGCAAGTTTTTCAGATGCAGCAATTATGCTTTTGACAATCTGTTGCGGGGTAACCGGCGCTTCAAGCACCTCGTGAACACCGGCAATATCAACCAGATTTTGGCGGGAATTAGCCGCCGACATGACAATCAGATGTGGCACTTTTTGACTTGCGGCAAGTGAAACAATGTTTAAATCGCTTCCAGCTTCCTCACGGCGTTGGTCGACCATAACGCAGTCAAACGACTGGGTTTCAAGCAATTTCATAAAATCATTGATTGAATTGGTATGTTGAACCTGAATTGGCTCATCCGCACGCCTGAATACATTGGTAACGCCGGAAAGGGCAGGGCCAATGAACATGACCTGTATCGGGCGTTGCTCATTTCTGCGTTCAACGAGTGAAAGATATGGGTTCATGCGACCACCTCTTTCACATTGTTTGGGTCCGCTAGCCCGGCCTTACTTTTCAACTTTTTCTTGGCGGCACCACGTGTTTCCCACGAAGTTGTTCCCAATGTGAATAGACCAAGCGGGGTCATTGTAATATAAATTACCGGAAACACGACTGCCATTGAAAGGAACCAAAGCCCGGATGTGCGGGCGAATTCCGGAATTTTATACTTGCCAATTTCATAGGCCATCGCAAAGACTGTCACCAGAATTGCGTGCCCAACCATCGGCAAAATAAAATCCATTTCCATCATTTTCGAAACCAGGAAAATTGGATAGAAGAACAACAATGTTCCCATCGACAAATAGTGGACGAGAACGAATGGGTTAAATTTTGCAAGATGTGGAATTGCGGTTATCAAATCAATCATATTTGAACGCCGCCAGCGCAGCTGTTGATTTAGATAAGGGCCAAACGTGGGCGGCGCCTTGGTGTAGCACCGCGCCGTAAAACAAAGCCTTGTGCGATATCCGCGCTCTACCAGTTTTCGGGTAAGAAACCGGTCCTCGCCATACTTAACTTCATCACCAAGGAAGGTACGGTTTTCCACATCCTTGTCGACCGCCAGCAGGGCCTCGCGCTTATACAATGTCAAACAGCCCGAAAGACACATGACATGATCATATGTGTTTTCGATATTTTTCAGGAACTGATACCCAACCCAGTATTTAACCGCCTGCATGCGGGTAAGCCATGTTTCATCGGCGTTGGAAACAAATACACAACCACCAACAGCATCGACTTTGGATGAATACATATGGCGCACCAGTTCGCGCACCACATTATCTTCCACAATCACATCAGAATCGACCGACATAACCAGATCAGAATCGATGTTAAGGACGGTTTCCTTGATGCCCAATCGCTTGCCCATATTGAACGGGTTTTGCCGCAGGCGCATCCAGGGATATCGCTTGATCACGATGTTGAGGTAGTCGAGCGTATCATCGGTTGAGCAGTCGTCAATGAAGACGACAGACAATTTGTCTTTTGGATAATCAAGTGCCGCAAATGAATCGGCCGTTCGAATTACGCTCTCACCTTCGCAAAATACGGGAACGACTATGGTAACGCTCGGCCAGATGTCAGGATCGGTGTTGTATCCCTCTTCTGTTCGGCGGTCAGAAATTCTCAAAAGGGAACCCAGCACGTACCTGTTCGTAAATACGATCAGTACGAGCAGCCCAAATAGCCATTCTACCGTGGTTATTGCCAACATTACTTTTCTGGACCCTGTTATTGTCCCGGAATTCATTAGTTTGCGATTTTTCGCTTGGGGTTATGTATGGATTACTTAGTTTTAGAATTAATGAATAAAAGGGTTGAATATAATGATTTTCATTGTTTTAACTAAATTTAAACTATAAGAATATTGTCATGATTACTGTATTGTTAATTTTGTTATTGGTTACGAATGAATTAAATCATGAATTGTTAACTGTATTTCGGGGTATCCCGGTCAATTAAGGCTTTTTCAAACCCTCGCAGCGGATAGTGTTTTCTTTAATAACAAGAAACGCCCAGGGGCTGCGACATGAATATCAAAACCATTTGCAACGAAAATCTGTCTTCGCAGCATAACTCGAACCAGTTGAGGCTGGTGCGCAGCGAGCCACCCGCATTGCCCGATGCAGAAACTGCCCGGGTGGCGGTTATTGGTCTTGGATATGTCGGGCTCCCGTTGATTTGCGGGTTCTCCAAAAACTCCCGCTCAATCGGCTTTGATGTAAATAAAGAAAAAGTCAATGAATTGAGCAACGGCATTGACCATACGGGCGAAGTAACTGCTGCAGAGCTGCTTTCAGCCGATGCGATGTTTACCACCGATCCTGCTGAACTGGAGCAAGCTGATGTTATTGTTGTTTGCGTACCAACCCCGGTAAATGCCCGCAATCAACCGGATTATTCCGCGTTGCTATCTGCTTCGCGGATGATCGGTCAGAATATGAAAAAGGGTTCAGTCGTCGTTTTCGAAAGTACTGTTGATCCAGGCACGACCGAAGAACGGTGCCTGCCTATAATAGAAGAGGTTTCTGGATTTCGCGAAAGTGTAGATTTTTATCTTGGATATTCTCCAGAGCGTATTAACCCTGGCGATCCAACCAGGAAATTAACTGACATAAAGAAAATCGTAGCAGGAACAACGCCTTATGTAACTGAGTTCCTGGTTGATCTTTACAGCCGTGTGGTTGAAGCAGGCCTGTTTCCCGCAGCCAATATCAAAGTTGCCGAGGCCGCCAAAATTCTGGAAAACACCCAGCGCGATGTCAATATTGCGCTGATGAACCAGATGATGACGCTTTATGATAAAATGGGCATTCGCGCGACAGATGTTATCGCAGCCGCTAGTTCCAAATGGAATTTCCATCATTATCGTCCCGGTCTGGTTGGCGGTCACTGTATCGCGGTTGATCCCTATTATCTGATTGATGCGGGTAGGCGGCATGGCCTGCCGATGGATTTGATTGTTGCCGCGCGCGCAACCAATGAAGCAACGCCATATTTCATGGTTGAGAAGCTCGAAGAAATGTTTGAACAAAACCAGACTTCAATTCAGAACAAACGTATTTTGGTTCTTGGTCGCACATTTAAAGAAGATTGCCCGGATACCAGAAACTCCAAAACGTTCAAGATGATGGATTATCTTTGGACCAGAGGCGCGGAAGTATTTAATTTCGATCCGATTGCCGAGGATGATCATTTTGAGGGCGGGCGAGGAACCACATTTATTGGCGACCCACTGGATGCCGGTGAGTTTGATGCTATTATCGTAACACTTTCGCATTCGGTGTTTTATGAACAGTTTGATCTGCCAACACTTGAATCGTTGACCAAAAGAAAAGCTCCGTTGATTGATATGCGCGGCATGTTTGATTGCGAAGCGGTTGAAGATCACTTCAACTATTGGCGCCCATAATTCGCGCGATCCCGTGCGAAGCACGAAATGCCGTGAGCGACAAACATAATGGACTAACCTCGTCATCGCTGTCATGCTGATGGCAATGATGAGGTAATCCACCATGTCCGGTCCAAATTTGAATTTCGAAATCTCTGAATATCAAAAGCGCCTTAGCCTTGTTCGGGCAGAAATGGTGGCGCGTAATCTTGATATCATACTGGTCAGCGACCCCTCCAATATGGGCTGGCTTACCGGTTATGACGGCTGGTCGTTTTACACCCATCAATGTGTAATTGTGTTGCTTGATCAACCGCCCGTTTGGTTTGGCCGTGGGATAGACCGGGCTGGCGCCCTGCGAACCGCCTATTTGGATGAAGATCATATCATTGGATATGAGGATCACTATGTGCAGTCGAGCGAGCGCCATCCAATGGATGTTTTATCGGTAGTTATTGAAAATAGGGGCTGGTCGCGTCAACAAATCGGCGTTGAGATGGATAATTATTATTTTTCCGCAGCTGCTTACGCCTCACTGCTCGCCCATCTGCCGAATGCGAAATTCCACGATGCCACGGGATTGGTCAATTGGCAGCGGGCAATAAAGTCCCCTCGTGAAATTGATTATATGAGAAAAGCCGCTCGTATTGTCGAGGCCATGCATACACGAATATTCGAGTTGATTGAGCCGGGCTTGAAAAAGAATGAATTGGTCGCGGAAATCTATTCAACCGGAATTAAAGGCGTGGAAGGGGCAGGCGGGGATTACCCGGCCATCGTGCCGATGTTACCATCGGGTATGGATGCAACGGCACCACATTTGACATGGGATGATCGCCCCCTGAAGGCCGGTGAAGAAACATTTTTCGAAATCGCAGGTTGCTACCGCCGCTATCATTGTCCTTTGTCGCGAACGATCTATCTTGGAAAACCGCCGCAAAAATACCTTGATGCAGAAAAGGCGGTAATCGAGGCAACCGAAATTGTGCTTGAAGTGGCAAAGCCCGGAAGTCTTTGTGAAGATGTGGCGCGGGCATTTTATTCAACAATTGAGAAATATGGTTTCACCAAGGACAACCGCACCGGCTATTCAATCGGCATGTCCTATCCGCCCGATTGGGGCGAGCGCACCATGAGTTTCCGCCTTGGCGATAAAACTGTGCTGGAGGAAAATATGACGTTTCACTTCATGCCGGCCCTTTGGTTTGATGATGGCGGTCTGGAAATTACCGAAAGTATTATCATTGCCCAAAATGGTGCAAAACCATTGGCCAACTACCCGCGCAAATTGCTGGTAAAGGATTAGGGTCTGGACTCAATTAGGGATGCGGCTGTGCAGCCTGACAATTTTGATTCCACAAGGCGAAAATGATTGATTTGGGTGGGCCCCAATGAGGAGTTTTCAACGCCGTGAGGCTAAATTGTCGGGCTGCCCCAGGGGTTGGAGGTCGAATGGCCCACTTCAGCGTCGAAAAGCCTTGCCGATGGGCGACATAGCCTGTATTTTTCTCCTGGAATTGAACCATTTTACCACCAACACAGCTCGTATTCTTAATTGAGTTCAGACCCTAATTTCCTTTTTGGTGAAGTCGGCGTTCAACCACCAAGAGAATTGAAAAATCCTGGGCCGGAGCCAAGTATTTCATCATCTGTTTCGCCGATGATTTCCATGTCTCGACCAGCATAGGGCACGTTTAGCAGCACATGGCGAATGGCATTTATTCTGGCCCGACGCTTGTCGTTTGAGCGCACGATGGTCCACGGTGATATGTCGCGATGCGTGGCCTCCAACATTTCATCGCGGGCCTTGGTATAATCGTCCCACTTGTTCATAGCTTTTAGGTCAATTGGAGAAATTTTCCATGATTTCATGGGGTTATGACGGCGATCATGGAAGCGTTTAAGCTGCATTTCCTGGCCCACATTCAGCCAGAACTTAAAGAAATGTATGCCATCGCGCGAAATCATTTTCTCAAAATCCGGTGTTTCTTCCAGAAATTTGGTGTGTTGTTCTTCGCTGCAAAAACCCATTACCGGTTCAACGCCCGCCCGATTATACCAGGAGCGGTCGAGCATCACCAATTCACCATCGGTTGGAAAATGCGAAATATAGCGTTGATAATACCATTGGCCGCGCTCGGTTTCACTTGGCTTGCTTAAGGCGACTGTGCGCGCGTGACGGTGGCTCAAATATTCACGAAATGCATTGATTGTACCGCCTTTTCCGGCGGCATCACGCCCCTCAAATACGATAATTGCCCGCTCACCGGTTTCCTGCAGCCAGGCTTGTAATTTTACCAGCTCGCCCTGCAATGCCAGCAGGGTTTTCTCATATTTGCCACGCTTCAATCGCTTGGTATAGGTATAGCCGCCGGACTGCTGCGCATTGTCGATAATCCAGTCTGGTAATTGGGGACTATCAAGATCAAATTCGCGTAATTTTCCGTCGAGGTTTATTTTTGTCATGCTTTAGCTATCCGTCAATTGAGGTGTTTTATTCGTAGTGGATTCAATAACACACGTCCATAGTTTGAATTTACATAAGCGCCTATCGGTGCTATTCAGCGCGGCTGAAATAATCACATTCATGAAATAAAGGGTAACAGAGAATGACAACACCAAAAATTCTGGTTTTCCCGGGTTCCAATCGTGCCGGTTCTATCAATGCACGTCTGGCAGGGGTCATTACCAAGGAGCTGGCCCTGCAGGGGGCAGAGGTTACGCGCATTTCTTTGCTTGATTATCCGTTGCCTATATTTGACGAGGATTTGGAAAGCGAAAAGGGCATTCCTGATAATGTTATGAAACTTGCCCGCCTGTTTGCTACCCATCAGGGCGTGGTTATTGTAACGCCTGAATACAATTCATCGCTTCCCCCATTGCTGAAGAATATGCTCGATTGGGTAAGCCGGGTTTCCAAGGATGGCACCAAACCGCTCGCGCCCTATCGAGGCAACCATTTTGCGCTGGCGGCCTGCTCCGGCGGCGGTCTTGGTGGTATTCGTGTATTGCCACATCTGCGCGATATTCTTGTGAGCATTGGCGCACAAGTTATTACCGAGCAGCTGGCGCTGGCCAACGCTTATAGTGCTTATGACGATATGGAAAATCTTAAACCGGGCCGCTCGCGTGAATTGCTTGGCGGCATGTGCGCATCATTAATTGAAAAATCTAAATGGATGGATCGGCTTTGAGCAATTCTGCAACACGCGAAAAACTAATTGTTGGCATTGATTTGCCCAGCGTGGCGGAGGCTGAAAATCTGGTTGAAACCCTTGGGGATAGCGTTTCTTTTTACAAGATCGGCCACCAGCTTGCTTTTGTTGGCGGGCTGGAACTTGCGCGCGATCTGAAAGCGCAAGGCAAGCAGGTTTTTTTGGATATGAAGCTTTTGGATATTGATAATACTGTCGCCAAAGGCGTTGAAAACATTGCTAAACTTGGCGTGGATATGTTGACCATCCATGCCTATCCCAAGGCAATGGCCGCCGCCGTCGAGGCCGCAAAAGGCTCGCCGCTTTGCCTGTTGGGGGTAACGGTGTTAACCTCGATGGACAAGGATGATCTTGTTGAGGCGGGCTATCACGATGATCCAGGCACACTTGTATTAAAACGCGCTGCCCAGGCCCGCGATGCAGGAATGGGCGGCATTGTTGCCTCTGCCCATGAGGCCAGTGCAATTCGCGAAATTGTTGGTTTGGATATGGCGATTGTAACACCGGGCATTCGTCCCAAAGGGGCAGAAGTGGGCGATCAAAAGCGGGTTATGACCCCGGGTGATGCACTTTTAGCCGGTGCTTCCCATCTGGTTGTCGCGCGCCCGATTGTTGCTGCCGATGACCCACTTGCGGCCGCCAAAGCGATATTAAGTGAAATGAAAAATCAACGCAGGAATTAAATAAATCAGGAGAATAACAATGCCAAAAGGTTACTGGATTGCCCATGTGGATGTGGAAGACGCCGAGCGTTATCCCGATTATGTCGCGACCGCCAAACCGGCCTTTGAAAAATATGGCGCGGTATTTCTTGCCCGTGGTGGTGAAAGTCACGGCATGGAAGGAACCCATCGCGGCCGCAATGTGGTGATTGAATTTCCTTCCGTTCAGGCAGCGCTTGATTGCTATAATTCAGATGAATATCAGGCTGCCAAGGCCATACGGGTGACGGCCGCAACCGCTGATATGGTGATTGTTGAAGGCGCTTGAGGTTATTTTTTTCTCCAATTTGCCCCCCATTTTCGAAATGTTTCAGAATGTAAAGTTCTCGGTTCTATCTTGAAATTTCGCAATTTAACCCTACGTCATGGGTAAGCAATCCGTTTTGGAGGGCAAAATTGAGCAAAGGGGTGAATTTACATATGACCAACGCACTTATTCGTCCAGCATGGACACCGGCGACCATCGCCATGATGATTATCGGCTTTATGATCTTCTGGCCTTTGGGGCTGGCGGTGATTGCCTATATCTTGTGGGGCGACAGGCTTGATCAATTCAAGAGTGAAATTAATCGGGCAACCGATGGGTTTGCCAATGGTTTTTCGGGCCGCTGCTCACGCAATGCGCGTCGAGCCAATAGCTGGCACCGTGCACCAAGTGGCAATGTTGCATTCGACGATTGGCGTGAGGCAGAATTGCAGCGCCTTGATGAAGAACGTCTAAAACTTGATGAGATGCGCCGTGAATTTGAAGAATATTCACGTGAGCTGCGTCGCGCTAAAGACCAACAGGATTTCGACCGGTTTATGAATGACCGCGATGCGCCTGTGGCCAAGAAGCCTAAAAAATCTCAGCGCAAATCTGGCGGAAAAGAAATTTCCGGTAAATAATCAACATCTCCATTGATAAGCATTTGCGGGGTCCATTTGGGCCCCGTTTTTTTGTGCCAAATAATTTGCTTTAAATATAAACATTTTAATGTTAAAATAAATCATCAGCCAGCATGGCAGCCGCAAAAGGTATGGACCGGATTATGAAAATTACGATCATTGGTGGCGGGCCCGGTGGGCTTTATTTTGCATTGCTAACCAAGAAGGCCCGGCCGGACTGGCACATTGAGGTTTTTGAACAAAATCAAGCCGATGATACCTTCGGTTTCGGCGTGGTGTTTTCCGATGATACGCTGGATGAGTTTCTCAACCGTGATCTGGAAACCTATGAGCTGATCCGCGATCAGTTTGCCTATTGGCAGGACATTGCCATCCACTACAAGGGCCAGGAAATGCGCTGCGGTGGCAATGGATTTTGTGGAACCTCGCGCCGCACGCTGCTGAATGTGTTGCAAAAGCGCTGCGCGCAGCTTGAAATTCCGATGCATTTCGGCGTGCAAATAGACCCGGACGAAATTGCTGCCAGATTTGCCGATTCAGACATTATTCTGGCATCTGACGGCATTGGTTCGCAGATAAGAGACGCCCGCAAGCACGATTTCAAACCGTCCCTTGCACTTAAAAGCAACCACTTTTGCTGGATGGGCTCAACCCGCCCGATGGATGAGTTCAACTACTTTTTTAAGGAAACCGATCACGGCATAATCATTGCCCATACCTATCAATATGAGCAGGGAAAATCGACCTGGATATTTGAAATGGATGAGGCCTGTTGGCAGGGCCACAAATTTGAAGAGTTTGACGAGGAGGGGTCAAAGGCAAAGCTTGAGAAAATATTTGCCGATGAGCTTTTGGGCCACCCACTTTTACTCAATCGTTCCATGTGGCGTCGGTTTCCTCGCATTTTTTGTGAAAACTGGTGGTCAGACAATATCGTCATTTTGGGTGATGCCAAGGCGTCGGCGCATTTTTCTATTGGCTCTGGTTCAAAATTGGCGATGGAGTGCGCCATAGGCCTGTCGGATGCGGTGCTGGCCCATGCGGAAGACGATGTGACCAAGGCGTTCCAGGCCTATGATGAGGCGCGCCGCACCCCTTGTCAGATTATCCAGCACAATGCTGATGTGTCGCTTTCATGGTTTGAGCACATGCACCGCTCGTTCGATATGGAGCCAATGCAATTTGCCATGGTTGTCATGTGCCGGGCGAAATCCATCACCTATGACAATCTGATTTTGCGCGATGCGGGTTTTGTAAAAATGGCCGATGATGAGTGGTATGCGCGCCATAAACGCCAGACCGGCGAAGACTTATCGGTCACCCGACCAACTCCAATGTTTGCCAATTTCAAACTGCGCGATATGGAGCTTTCTAACCGCGTGGTGATGTCGCCAATGGCACAATATAAA
The DNA here is from genome assembly GCA_024280375.1 of Alphaproteobacteria bacterium. GTDB lineage: Bacteria > Pseudomonadota > Alphaproteobacteria > Rhizobiales > Rhizobiaceae > SZUA-100. The sequence continues at coordinate 25,226 of JAJRQF010000008.1, forward strand.
GCCGATAAGGAGGGCAATCCCTCCGAATGGCACAAGGTGCATTACGGTTCGCACGCCTTGGGTGGCATGGGGCTGATGTTTACCGAAATGACCTGTCCTGCTGCCGATGCGCGCATTACGCCCGGTTGCCCCGGCATGTGGAATGACGAGCATGAAGAAAACTGGCGAGAGATTGTCGATTTCGTTCATCAAAACTCTACCGCCAAAATCTGTATGCAATTGGGCCATGCGGGGCGCAAGGGTTCAACTCAATTGGGTTGGGAAAAGGCGGATTATCCTTTGCAGGGCAAAGGGGAGAACTGGCCACTGGTTTCGGCCTCTCCGCTGCCGTGGTTTGAAGGCATAAGCGACAATCCAAAACCGCTCGACAGGGCAGGGATGGCGCGCATCAGGGATGAGTTTGTTGCAGCAACCAAACGTGCTGCACGCGCCGGGTTCGATATGCTCGAATTGCATTGTGCGCATGGGTATTTGCTGGCCTCATTTCTTTCGCCGCTGACCAATCTGCGCGATGACGAATTTGGCGGGCAACGAGAAAATCGCCTGCGCTTTCCGCTTGAAATATTCAAAGCCATGCGTGAGGTTTGGCCAAATGAGCGCCCGATGTCGGTGCGTATTTCCGCATCAGACTGGCGCGAGGGCGGTATTTCAGAAGAAGATTATCTCTATTTTGCACAAGAATTTCAACGCGCTGGTTGCGATTTAATTGATGTTTCCGCCGGTCAAACCGTGCCCGATCAGCAGCCAACCTATGGACGCATGTTCCAGGTGCAGTTTTCCGAGGCCATCAGGAATGTGCCGAAAATAGCCACTATGGCGGTCGGTTCTATCACCGAGGCGGCGCAGGTGAACACCATATTGCATACCAGACGCGCCGACCTTGTGGCACTTGGGCGGCCCCACTTGTGGAACCCCTATTTCACCCATCAGGCGGCCGCATGGTATCGGGTGAAAAACGTCGATGCCTGGGCAGAACCCTATTATGCAGGGGCGCAGCAGGCGGCGCGTGAGCAACAAAAATCACGCGAAAAACTCATGCAATTGCAAAAACAGGCATCCCCCAGTCAACACCGGAAATAGGCTTTATTCAATTGCTTACTGCTTTGCCATAGCGGTGAAAGTGGTTGAGGCCCAGTGGCTTTTCCATACCGCGCCGGTCTCTGGTTTTTCCGCCGTCATCTCAACCGAATTGAGCATATAGGTCTCGCCAATCTTAACCGAAAGGATGGCGATGCCGGATGCGTCGGTGGTGATGTGAGTGGGTTCTTCACCTTCTTTGGA
>JAJRQF010000111.1 GCA_024280375.1 Alphaproteobacteria bacterium
ATTTGTTAACACTTCATTAAGTTTATTCTGTGTTAACTATGTTCATCCAGTTTTCTGGACCCATTCATAGCCTTCTTTGAAGACTATTCGAATGACCTCCCTGTTAAACTTTAAGAGCCGTTTATTCGGCTCTTTTTTTTGGCCAAGCCACAATTCACTTTTTATTTTGTTTAAAATCCCACTATTTCACCCCTTTGGCATAGAGATTGCTTTTCCTTGCTGTTAAATCACATATGTTCCAGACTGAAACGCTTTACGAGTGGCACCAAGCTGAACTACAATAATTTCGGGGTATTTTGCTCCAGTATGAACAGGACGACCATGGCAGATAATTCAGAGAGTCTCAAAAAAAGTGGCACCAGCAACACAATCCGGCTTGCCGATCACTTTGCGCGGTCAGAAAATTTCAAATCACTGTTTTCTGATGGCATGACCCTGGTCGAAGAAAGCGCCAACTTCCTGGATGGTCCAGGCCGTGAAGCCGCAAAAGAATTACCACGCACAGCATCCGTACTTTATGCGGCCGAATCCATGCGCCTAACCACAAGGTTGATGCAACTGGCATCCTGGCTTTTGCTGCAACGCGCCGTTGGCGAAGGCGAGATGACCCATGACCAGGTCATAGAGGAAAAGAAAAAAGTTAAAATCGATCAGCTGAAAAGCGATATATTTGGGCCCGGCTGGGACGATGTTCCATTTGAATTTCGCGAACTTGTGCGCCGTTCGATGGTGCTTCAAAAACGGGTTAAAATGCTGGATGGCGAAATTTACAAAACCGACACAGCAGAACCGGTGATCGCGGAAAACCCGGTCAACGAGCAGCAAAATCTGCTGGCGGCTGTATTCGGCACCTCAAACAAATAAATCTTAAGGCCGCTATTTGTGACATTCGAAATCTGGACTGTTTACGTTGCAACTGTACTCGCGTTGATGAGCACGCCCGGTCCCAGCCACCTACTAATGCTTTCAAATAGCGCTGCCCATGGCTTCCGGCGGTCTTTATCCACTGCCTTTGGGGATCTGACTGCAAATTTTTTCCAAATGCTCGCGGCAGGATTAGGGCTAGCTACAATTTTGACAGCATCCGCTAATGCTCTGACAATAATCAAATGGCTAGGTGTTGCTTATCTGATTTGGCTGGGCATCAAAATGATAAGAGGCGCAACTTCTGGCGCGATACAAAAAACAGAAACCTTGAAAACCGTGACGCAGAAATCATTATGGCTCCAAGGGTTCCTGACATCGGCAGCCAATCCGAAAGCAGTTGTATTTTTTGCGGCACTTTTTCCGCAGTTTATCAGCCCCAATTCAGATTTCATGACCCAATTTATCATCCTATCGACCACATATATTGTGGTGGATGGAATATTCTTGTCGCTCTATGGGATGGGCGCAGGCTGGATTGCCAGAAAATTTGCCGGTAACGCAAAAAAGTGGGTCGAGCGAACCGGTGGCACATTCATGATTGTTGCGGCAATTTTGCTAGGACTTAAAACCATCCGCGAACAATAGCATTCAAGATCAATCAAATATTTGCCAACAATCCTCAAGTTGAGAGCGAAAAAAGGCCCGACATCTGCCGGGCCTTAATTTATTCAAATATGAACTGCGTTCGAGATTAAATACCCAAACCACCATATTTTTTCTTGAAACGGGACACACGACCATCACGGTCAAGCATATTGCCGCTACCGCCGGTCCATGCAGGGTGAGATGTTGGATCAACGTCCAAATTCATCACGTCGCCTTCAGCGCCCCAGGTTGAGCGGGTTTCATATTCTGTACCATCAGTCATAACAATCTTGATTGAGTGGTAATCTGGGTGAATATCTGATTTCATGGTGTTATCCAATTCAAGGCGGCCAAATCATCAGCAATGCAAATCTAAATTCGCAAAACCAAATTAGGCCAGATTGTTACTATTTAGTCGCATCCTGCAACCTGTGGAAGTCATATAGAACCACAATTAACAAGATGGCTTTAAATTCTTTCGCGCAGCCTATACATCAGAGCTGAAATTTATTCAAGTGAGTAAGGTAATCAATTGGCATCATCTGAAAAAAGTAAGTCCGGTGTAAAACCGCTGGCAAGAATTTTTCCCTACCTACTACGTTACAAAGGTCACGTGGCAGGCGCCCTGGTTTTTCTGGTAATGGCAGCCGTCACCACACTGGCCCTGCCACTGGCGGTTCGAAGGATGATCGACAACGGATTTTCTGCGTCTGACTCTTTGTTTATCGACAATTATTTCGCCATGCTCGTGGTAATTTCTGGCGTTCTGGCCATTTCCAGTGCCGGGCGATATTATTTTGTTATCTGGTTGGGCGAGCGGGTCGTTTCTGATCTGCGCAAAGATGTTTTTGCCCATGTGACAAATCTAAGCGCCGATTTTTTCGATACGGCCCAAACAGGCGAGATTATCTCACGACTGACCGCCGATACAACGCAGATTAAATCTGCCGTTGGTGCAACCGCATCTGTTGCCCTTCGAAACATCGTATTGGTCCTCGGTGGCGTATCGCTGATGATCTTCACCAGCCCCAGATTATCAACAATTGTTCTGGTCGCAATTCCACTTATCATTTTGCCGATCATTGCATTTGGTCGCGCGGTTCGAAAACGCTCCAGATATGCTCAAGATACCCTGGCCGATGCGACCGCTTATGCATCGGAATCAATATCTTCGGTTCGCACTTTGCAATCGTTTTCAAACGAACCTTTGGTTGCCAACAAGTTTTCCGGTGCGGTTGAAAATGCATTTGAAGCGGCCCGGAAATCCATCTTTGCGCGCTCATTGTTAACCGCATTTGCCATTTTCATTATATTTTCCAGCGTCGTTGCTGTTTTGTGGTTTGGTGCGCAGGACGTTTTATCCGGCACAATGACTGCTGGAACATTGGGCCAATTCTTGCTCTATTCGGTCATTGCGGCCGGTGCGCTTGGCGCGCTTTCAGAAGTATGGGGCGAGCTTTCACTTGCCGCAGGTGCGGCCGAACGGCTGACCGAATTACTGGAAGAGGTTCCTGCCGTTTCAGCCCCCGCAAACCCGATCCCACTACCCTCCCCTTCAACGGGCGCTGTAAAGTTTGATAAAGTATCATTTGCCTATCCAACCCGCTCCGATGTTGCGACATTGAAAGAAATTTCCTTCCATGTGAAGCCGGGTGAAACGGTGGCAATTGTGGGCTCCTCTGGTGCCGGAAAAAGCACATTGTTCAGCCTGTTATTACGGTTTTATGATGTGGATGGCGGCACGATTTTGATGGACGACATTGATGTGCGAAAAGTTACCCCAACCGATTTGCGCAATCATATGGCGCTGGTGCCGCAGGATACCAATATTTTTGCCACATCAATTATGGAAAACATCCGCTTTGGCAGGCCGGATGCCAGTGATGAAGATGTCTACAAGGCAGCCGATACGGCCCTTGCACGCGAGTTCATTGAAGCCATGGCCGATGGCTTTAACACCAGCGTCGGCGAGCGTGGCGTTACCCTTTCAGGCGGCCAACGCCAGCGCGTTGCCATTGCCCGCGCAGTACTAAAAAACGCGCCCGTTTTGCTGTTGGATGAGGCAACCAGCGCACTGGATGCCGAGAGCGAAACCCTGGTTCAAAAGGCGCTTGATTACCTGATGGAAGATCGCACCACAATCGTCATCGCTCACCGGCTGGCCACCGTGTTAAAAGCCGACCGTATTCTGGTTATGGATGCGGGCAAAATTGTTGAAGAGGGCAATCATAAATCTCTGGTGAAAAAAGACGGCATCTACGCCAAACTTGCCAGACTTCAATTTGATACGGCCTATGAGGCTATGGCTTAATAAAGTGAGCGCACGTGGGGCACAGTTCATGTTGCACGTTGAGTGAAACGAAGCGCAAAACATGAACCTTTAGAAAAGCCCCTCGCAAGCGAACGACTAAACAAAGTGAGCGAACATTTTAAGCCACAAAAAAAGCGCTCACGCCTTGATTTCGCTCACGGCGATTAGTGCTTCGCACTGCCTGCGCGGGCGCGGCCTGACCGGCCGGACACCTCTTCGGTGTCTTTCAATTCAAATCGCACGTGGGGCACAGTTCATGTTGCACGTTGAGTGAAACGAAGCGCAAAACATGAACGTTAGGAAGAGAAATGCGCAAGATTTTGAGGCAATAATAAAGCGCTCACGCAAATGGCTTTGCCATTGCTCCGCGAGGGCGCTTCGCGCTTCACCTATCGGTTCAGTTGGAATATCAATTCAAATCGCACGTGTTTACGCGCAAGATTTGAATCATCAAGAATGCGAACGTAAAATAGAGCTACTCAGCCGCATCCCGCTCGCTACCAGGCTCAAGACCAAGGTCCTTGAGTTTGCGGTAAAGCGTTGAACGGCCGATCCCGAGGCTTTTGGCAACTCTGGTCATGCGGCCATTATGATGATCGATGGCAAAGCGAACCAGATCCGCTTCTACCTCATCAATTGACCGTAACTCTCCACCTTCTGATAACATTGGCAACAATGCAAAATGGCTGGCACCACCGGTGTGGTGCTCTACAGCATGCGGATTTTGGTCAATTTTTGGAACAATCTCATCGACCGTTTTCGGACTGACTTCCAAAATAGAGCTCTGTTCAGCCTCTCCCGACAGATCTAATGATACTGCGTTCTCAGAAATATTCTGCGGTATAAATTCAGGCATCTGCGCAAAAACCTGCGGGAAATCATCCATCGACAATTCAACATTGTCGCAAAGGATCACCGCCCGAAATACCGCATTTTCCAATTGCCTGATATTACCAGGCCAATCATAAGCCAATAACAGTTCCATCGCATTTGAGCTGATACCGGCAATATGCCCACGGCCTTCCTCAACCACAAAACGAGCAAGGAAATGTCGGGCAAGCGCCGGAATATCATCAACCCGGTCCTTTAAAGACGGCAATCCTATCGGAAATACATTCAGCCGGTAATATAGGTCTTCGCGAAATGCCCCGATTTTCACCTGCTCTATCAGGTTTTTGTTGGTTGCTGATATCAATCTGAAATCCGCCTTGACCGGACGATTGGCACCAACCGGATCAACTTCGCCCTCTTGCAACGCGCGCAGCAGCTTCACCTGAATATCCAGCGGCAATTCCCCAACTTCATCGAGAAACAGGGTTCCGCCATTAGCTTCCTGAAACTTGCCAATATGTTTGTCATTGGCGCCGGTGAACGCGCCTTTTTCGTGGCCAAATAAAATGCTCTCCACCAGATTGTCAGGAATTGCGCCACAATTTACCGTTATAAATGGTTTGCTGCGCCGATTGCTGGAACCCTGTATAGCGCGCGCCATAACTTCCTTGCCAACCCCTGAGCGACCCTCAAGCAAAATAGGTATGGTCGAGGCAGCGGCACGCTTTCCAAGGTCAATCACCCGCAGCATTGCGTCACTACCAGCAATCATGTCGTCGAATACAAGCGTACCAGCAGCAGATTTTTTAATCCGCTTCAATTCGCCCTCAAGCGCACCGATTTTCAACGCCGCCTGCACCGCAACCCGCAATCGCTCTGGCGACAACGGTTTGACAATAAAATCAACCGCCCCGGCCCGCATGGCGCTGATGACAACATCAATGCCACCTTTGGAAGTTTGAACGATAACCGGGATTTTCATGCCCGCATCGCGCATCCTGCCGAGCACGCCCATACCGTCGAGATCCGGCATCACCAAATCAAGTACAACCAGCACAATTTTTGATGCATTGGTTTGATTTAGTTTTTCAAGCGCTTCTTCGCCGCTTTCCGCTAAAAGGGTGTCATATCCCAGCTTTTGAACGGCGTTTTCCAACAGCCGTCGCTGAACGGGCTCGTCATCTACAATGAGTATTGTATCACTCATACATTCCAGCCAAATTGTTGCGGGACACTTGTGTGAATAATTTCACTACCGTATCCTTCGGATATGGCGGAAAATACCAGAACCATCTAAATACTCGCTTAAACAAGAATACCAATGAGATCTTAACTGATTCGGTTAAAGTTTAATAAATCCAGCTGTATCTTATTTCATTTGCAGCGAGTTAACAGGAATTTCAATGGCCAATTTCCAGCGTAAAAATTTTCAGGCAAATAAAAATAAAAAGCCTGATGGAAAGGACCATGATATTTTACCCGAATGGGATTTATCAGACCTGTATGACGGGCTGAACAGCAAAAAACTGAAATCCGATCTGCAGCTTTCAATGAAAAGTGCTGTTGCATTTGAAAGAAAATATAAATCTCGGCTGGCTTCTCTATTGAAGGAAAAAAACGGTGGGGACAGGCTTGCCAAAGCCTTGAAAGAATACGAGTCTTTGCAAGACCTGCTGGGCAGAATTATGTCCTATGCCGGGTTGTTATATGCGGGAAACTCCAACGATACTGAACGCGCTAAATTTTTTGGTGATGCGCAGGAGAAGATAACCTCCGCCAGCACCCACCTGTTGTTTTTTGAACTCGAGCTCAACCGGCTGGAAGAAGATTTACTTGAGAACGCGATTAAAAAAAGTTCGGCTTTAGCCCATTATCGACCGTGGCTGATAGATCTGAGGCTTGATAAGCCCTATCAGCTGGAAGACCGGATCGAGCAGCTTTTTTTAGAAAAATCCGCTTCCGGACACAGCGCATTTAACCGCTTATTCGATGAAACAATGTCCGGATTGCGCTTCGAAGTAAATGGTGAATCACTGGCCATTGAGCCGACCCTGAACCTGCTGCAAAACGCCGATGGAAAAGTACGAGAGAGCGCCTGCAATGCGCTTGCGACTGTGTTTCATGACAATCTTCGCCTGTTTACGCTGATTACCAACACCTTGGCAAAAGACAAGGAAATTTCAGATCGCTGGCGTGGTTTTGTAGATGTGGCAGACTCCCGCCACCTGGCCAACCGGGTTGAGCGCGAGGTCGTTGATGCGCTGGTTCAATCGGTATCAGATGCCTTCCCCCGCCTTTCCCATCGATATTACGCCATGAAGGCGCGCTGGCTTGGCATGGACGTGTTGAACCACTGGGACCGCAATGCACCGCTGCCTGAGGTATCATCCGATGAAATAGGCTGGGATGAGGCGCGCTCCATCGTATTGGCGGCCTATAACGGCTTTGCTCCAGAAATGGCTGACATTGCATCGCAGTTTTTCGATAAAAACTGGATTGATGCGCCCGTCCGACTTGGCAAATCGCCCGGCGCTTTTTCCCATCCAACCGTACCATCTGCGCATCCATATGTGTTGTTGAATTTCCAGGGAAAACCGCGCGATGTCATGACGCTTGCTCACGAACTTGGGCACGGCGTTCATCAGGTTCTGGCAGCCGATCAGGGAGCTTTGATGGCACCAACGCCGCTTACACTTGCAGAAACCGCAAGCGTCTTCGGTGAAATGCTAACCTTCCGATCATTGCTGGAAAACACCAAAACCCCTCAACAAAGGAAAGCCCTGCTTTGCTCGAAAGTTGAGGACATGATCAATACGGTTGTGCGCCAAATTGCATTTTACCAGTTTGAACGCGGGGTACACTCCGAGCGCAGAAAAGGCGAACTAACCTCAGACCAGATTGGCGAAATCTGGCTGGATACACAAAGAAAAAGCCTTGGACCATCGGTTAATCTCGGTCCGGGGTATGAGGCGTTTTGGACCTATATTCCCCACTTCATCCATTCGCCGTTCTATGTGTATGCCTATGCCTTTGGAGATTGCCTTGTGAACTCACTTTATGCGGTTTATCAAAACGCTGAAGGAGGTTTTCAACAAAAATATTTTGAAATGTTGAAGGCTGGCGGATCCAAGCACCATTCAGAATTATTGGCACCATTTGGGCTGAATGCAACGGACCCGGCGTTCTGGCAGAAGGGCCTTTTGGTGATAGAGAGACTGATTGATGAGATTGAAGAACTGGATAAAAGCCAATAAATTCAACTTTCGCCTCGAATTATCTCCAATAATGTGACAAAAAGTATTTCAAGGTCTCTAAATGAGCCATTTATCGATCAATCTATCAAAGATGCGGCGGCGTTATGAACATTAAAATCCATACTATTTTGGCAATCTCGGCATTGGTTGCCATAGCTGGCTGCCAAAGCAAACCAACTTCAAGATATAACAGCACCCCACAAGTGCCGGTATCTGCAGCCGGAATGCAAGGTAACTGGCGCGCAATAAATGGCCCACTGCTTGCAACATTTTCTGGAACCAAATTCCAGTCAATAAACACCGAAAACAATCAAGTTGTTGCATCAGGTGCATTTCAGTTTAATTCGGCAAATGATATCCGGCTTGAGTGGGTTGGTGCGATATCCGGCCGCAATTCTGCCAAATGCGTACTTCTCGAAGCAGACTTGTTGAGCTGTACTCCAAGCAATGGTTCCGGCTTCCAGATGCGCCGCGTTTGATTTGAATATCACAACAAAATATCAATATTTGGGCGCAGATCATCTGCGACATCCCAATCCATTGCCTGAACCTTTACATTGATGTAGAGAAATTGAACGGAATTATTAAATAGTAGACTGGGAGCGACTATGTCTGAACAAGGTACAATCGAATTGCCGGAAAACGGCGCTGAAATGGATTATCTGGCACACGAAAAAACCTATGAAGTATTTTTGAATATCTTCAAATGGGGTGCCGTTGGATGTGTGGCACTTATGATCGCAATGGCCGTCGGTTTCTTTGGTGGTGGCGGGCTGATTGGCGGAACGATAGCATTCATTATTCTGATGGCAATTAGCGCATATTTTATGTGATATTTGTCAGTCAATACCTGACATTCAATAATTCAACAACTGGCGCCGCGGCTTTGTCTTCGGCGCCATTTTTGTGCCGTGAATATACCAAAAGAGGTGATGAATATTTTTGTTCCGGGGGAACCTTCAGACCTGCCGCAAGCTAGGGTCTGGTATATTAAACCAATTTTAAAATATGCCTGCTACCATATCAAAAAAACAACTGCAGGCTGGTCTATGTCCGTTTTAATGAAATTCTCTTTGGCTTTATGTTCATTGCTGGCATTGAGCGTGATTGTATTGGGCAATGCCCTTTCATTCAGTTTCCCTGCATTGATCGACTATAAGGGCACAATAATACTCGTAAGCTTGTTTGGCTCGCTTGCCGTAGTCTACACATATATCCGGCCCGAAAAACTGATTGCACCACCCTGCTGGAGCATTGCAATCTATTCATTGTTTATTCCATCAAGTGTTATGCTCACCCAAATCGTTGGCAGCTTTAATTTTCCTTTGACCGACAAATATTTGGCCTCATTCGACCATATGCTTGGTTTCGACTGGCCTTCCGCGATGGCAGCATTTGCAGAACTGCCAGAATGGGTAAGCATTGCCTCCACAAATTTGTATGGATCGTCCATCTATTTTACAGTTCTGGTCGCCCTGTTTCTTATCTTTACCCGCCAAAACAGGCGGCTTGACGAATTTGTGACCTTTTTCATCCTGACCGGGATAATCACGGTTATAATATCCGGATTTGCGCCGGCTGAATCTGCCTATGAATATTTCAAACTGGATGCCGCAATTTATGACCGGTTGAGCCCGGTTGTTGGCAATGGCTATATGAATGATTTTTATGCCCTGCGCGATGGTAGTTTGCGCACGCTTAAGGTCATCGAAACACAAGGGATTATTTCCTTCCCTTCATTTCATACAATCAATGCATTGCTGCTCATTTATGTCATGCGAGGAAATGGATTGCTCTTCGCGATAACGGCCGTTTGGAACATTGGTATTGTCATCACAACACCCTTTGACGGCGCGCACTATATTACTGATGTCATCGGTGGTGGGCTCATACTCGCATTGATGATCGTTTTGCTGCGGTGGCTGGAACCATATTTAAACAGAATTTTCTCAAGCGATCCCGCCAAAAAACAGCCATCACCTCAGGCCGTCCTTACCTCTTAGAAGCATGAACATCCATCGCAAGATGAAGAGTTCTTAAGAACCTCTGGTTCGCTGCATTCCTGCACGTGCCGGTCCATAGCCCGGTTTAAGCGCAATTGCTCTTGCATAGGACTTAAATGCGCGCTTCTTTTCGCCACGTCGTTCAAGCACCAAGGCCTGATTAGACCACGCTTCGGCATACTGACTGTTTAACTTCAATGCGGTATTAAAATCATCCAGTGCATTTCGCTGGGCCCCGACCGCAAGATAAGAAACACCGCGCGCATTATACGGCGCAGGCGCTTTGTCGGCCAATGAGATTGCGGTTGAAAAATCTTCAATGGCAAACTCATGATTACGGCGATTTTGATAAATCAGGCCACGGTTATGGTAGGCGCGCGGATCTGTTGTATCCAGCTGAATAGCGCGGCTATAGTCCTCAAATGCCTGATTGGCCTTACCAACATTGCGATAAATATTACCCCGACCAATATAAGCAGGCGCATATTGAGGATTGATACCCAACGCCGTATTATAGTCTTTGGCGGCCTGCGCACGCTGCCCCATTTGGCGATAAATCAACGCCCGGTTGGCAAATGCCTGATAATAGCGAGAATTCAGTTGAATAGCGCGATTGAAATCTTTCAGCGCCCTTGCCGAATTGCCCGCCCGCCCATAGGCCGCACCACGCACATTATAGGCTTCAGCATCATTGGGGTTTTTATTCACAACTGTGGTCAGAGATGCAATATTTGCAGCCGACCCCTGTTCTTTATCCACATTTGTTACATTGGTAACTTCGGAGGTCTGGCAAGCGCCAAGCAGCAATCCAAGTGAAACAGATAAGGCACTGGCAAGATAGCGCAAACCGCGGCGCTTTCGCCCCGTTATTTCAATCGCAATATCATTCGACATTTCTGCCCGAAAATTCTTCACGCCACCAATACCCGTCGCTGCCACCCGTTTCTAATTGATACAACTAGACCGATACATCTAGCGGATCAACCATTTACCAAACAAACAAGGCGGATAGCGAAATAAATCGCTCCGCCTATAAATTTGATTAGGTAAAACACGGCAATATGTTGCCGCTCAACAAACCCGCCAACTAGCGTGTGCGAGGTGCCTTGCTTGGCAGCAAGCCTTCGCGCTGCGCTTGCTTGCGAGCAAGTTTGCGCGAACGGCGCACAGCTTCTGCTTTTTCGCGAGCGCGCTTTTCAGACGGCTTTTCATAAAAATTCCGCAACTTCATTTCGCGAAAAACACCTTCGCGCTGAAGCTTCTTTTTCAGCGCCCGGAGCGCCTGATCAACATTATTATCACGAACAACTACTTGCACGTTTCATTCCGATCCTGGATGATTTCAATCAATTCATGGAGGTAAATTGCATCCAACTGATTTATCAGTCGAATTGTGCCAACAAATTAGCTTGGATAACAACAACCCGTTCTCGCAGCTCAATCGCTGCAAGTTATGAAATGATCTATCAAATACCCTCATCTTTGTCCAGTTGAAATAACCAGATTTTCAGCGCTTTGGCGATAATCGGGTTAAATGCCCCATCTTACGCCCCGCTCGCACATCATTCTTGCCATAAAGATGCAACAAATGAGCACCTTCGAACGGCGCCAATTCAACGCCATCCACCTCATTACCAATAATATTTTCCATGGTACAATTTGAATGTCGTGCATTGTCACCAAGCGGCCACTCAGCAATGGCCCTGATATGCTGCTCAAACTGCGAAACAGTGCATGCAGCTTCAGTCCAATGACCAGAATTATGCACCCGGGGGGCAATCTCGTTGACCAGCAATTGCTGCTCTTCGGTCACGAAAAACTCTGTACCCATGACGCCCACATAGGAAAGCTCATCCATAATTTTTTGGGCAATCGCACATGCCTTTGCCTCGACATTTTCGCTGACACCACTTGGCACTACAGATTGTCGCAATATACCGTCGCGATGGGTATTCCAGGCCGGGTCAAAGGCAGAAAAATTCCCGGCCACATCACGGCTGGCGATTACCGAGATTTCTCGTTCAAACGACACCAGCTCCTCGACAATTGCCGGCACAGAACCAAACGCCCTGAATTTTTGCTCAATTAATGCCAGATCATCATTATCGAACCGTACTTGCCCCTTGCCATCATAGCCAAGACGCCGGGTCTTTAATATTCCACCGCCACCAAACTTCTCCAATGCAGAATTAAGGTCTTGCAGGTTTTCAATATCAAAATATCCGGCAGTCGCAATTCCAAGCCCGTTGATAAAATCCTTTTCAACCAACCGGTCTTGAGAAATTTCCAAAGCCTTCGATGGCGGATAAAGCGTTGAGCGCTGCTCGAGGAATTTTGCTGAACCCACGGGAACATTTTCAAATTCATAGGTAATAACATCGGCAATTTCCGCCAACGCAGCAAGCCCGGCCTCATCATCATAATTATAAATCAAATGATCATTGGCAACCTGTGCAGCCGGGCAATTCTTGTCCGGTTCCAGTACCGCAATCCGAAGCCCAAGCCGTGCTGCAGCCATCGCCAGCATGCGCGCAAGCTGACCGCCACCGATAATTCCAATTGTCGATCCAGGCTTGAGAGCCATCAGCTTTTATCCGGCACCACGGCCACATTATCGCTCTGATTTTTGCGCCATTTTTCCAGCGCTTCGTGTATTTCATCATCATTTAGCGCCAGAACGGCCGCTGCCAATAACGCCGCATTTATTGCGCCCGCCTTGCCAATTGCCAGCGTACCAACCGGAATACCACCCGGCATTTGAACAATTGACAGCAAACTGTCATGCCCGGAGAGCGCCTTTGATTCAATCGGCACACCAAATACCGGCAATGTGGTCAACGCAGCCGTCATGCCCGGCAGATGGGCCGCCCCGCCAGCACCGGCAATCACAACTTTAAAGCCGTTTTCACGGGCGGATTTGGCAAATTCATACATCCGTTCAGGCGTTCGATGGGCGGATACGATCAAAGTTTCATAATTGATTCCCAATGTATCCAACACATTTGCCCCATGCCGCATTGTCGGCCAGTCAGACTGGCTGCCCATTATTATTGCAACGGGAGGATTTGCTCCACTCATGTTGATGTCCGTATTTAAGAATGATTATGACTATTTAGCTCGAATTAGCTGAAAAGCTGGCGCTTCGCAATAAATATTCATGCACAGAACTTCCGATCAGATATTCGACCTAGGCAATGATATTGGGAATAATCAGGTCTTCCAGTTTCAAAATTTGATCTTTCAAATCCAGCTTTTTCTTTTTCAACCGTTGAATTTGCAGCGAATTACATCCAGTACTGATCATGGATTCAATCGCAGCATGGTAATCATCGTGTTCCTGACGCAAACGCGCGACAAGCATTTTAGTATCTGCCTGATCCTGATCAGCCATTAAAGTGCCCCTTGAATTCATTCCAGATTTATACCGATATTTGCAAATTCCATGACGGTTGAACTGCTCAAGACATGTTAAACCAAATCAGCAATATGTACAATCATGCAGCACAACCAAAGGTTTCAAACCCTGTGGAATTCTCGATTTAAATTAGACAGGCATCGTATTTTATGGCATGATTTCCAAGTTATGAATCGCTAAGGAGGTAGCTAAATGTCTGTTGAGTCTCATATCACCCAGTTGGAATTACGTCATCAATCCCTGAAGTCAAAACTGAATGAAATTTCGACTTCTCCCGGTATTGATCAATCTGAAATAGTAGAGCTCAAACGTCAAAAGCTTTGGCTGAAAGACGAGATTAACCGGCTGCAAAGCACCGGTTCAATACACTAACCGGGAAATATTTCCCGTCCACATTTGAGGAATACCACCGAGGACCATTTAATGCGGTGTACGGAATTCCTGTTGTTGCACGTTTTTCCAAACCAGTAGGTTTTGATCAATTATCGCGATAACGCCTTAATTGCTGCATTTCGGTCAACGATAATAATATATTGTTGGTTTCTCGCGCATACGGTGAACGGGCAAAGAGCCGTCAAAACAAGCTCTGAATTTCCGGCATTTCTAAGTGCACACTTATTGCCCCGTAGATACGGGGTTTTTTTTATTTTTAAAATCGCGCTGGGTCGTGTAGACATTCAGGATTTGGAGCAAGAATGAATATCCCAAACAGATGCAGGTTGGTTTTGGTAATACCAAAAGATTTACCGGACCCGGCAATACAACTCGAAAATGCGATCGCCGGAGGTGACATCGCCAGCATAATCATCGCTAACCCAGGCATTGATGAAGGCTCTTTCCAGCAATATTGCGAAAGCCTTGTACCAATTGCGCAGACCGCCGGAATTGCCGCCATTATTGCTGAAAACACGCAAATTGCCGGGCGTTGCAATGCGGATGGTATTCACATTGATCTGACCGGTGGCGATACAGGAATTCCTGCCCTTTCAGAGACTATTGAGAGGTTCAGCCCGGCAAAAATAGTCGGCGGCGGCAATGTCAATACAAGGCACATGGCACTGAGTTTGGGAGAGCTTAATCCCGATTATTTATTCTTTGGCAAGTTAAACAATGATATTAAACCCGAGGCTCATTCGAAAATGCTTGCCTTGGCCGAGTGGTGGGCGCAAATGGTAGAGGTCCCTGGAATTTGCCTTGGGGGGTCTGATATTGAGAGCACAATTGAAGTTGCAAAAACCGGCGTTGACTTTGTTGCCCTAAGTTCTGCCATTTTTTCACACGATGAAGGCACAAAAGAAGCTGTGCACCTGGCCAATCAATTACTCGAAAAACATGCACCAGAGTTTGAAGATGAGTGAAAATCAGCAAGATATAGGTGGCAAAAATCTACCGGCCAGCCATTCCGCATTTTGCAGGATCGCCTGTGCGGCAGCCCTATGTCTGATTTTACCACAAATTGCCAATGCACAAAATGCAACCAATAAAGATGCATCAAAACTCTATTTGAAGGCGCCAATCAGGTTTGAGCCACCCGGCAAAAAACCGCTGGCGCCGGGGGAACTGGCAGCCCTTAATGTTGCACGAATTGAAAATGATGCAGCAGAATTATTGAGGCAAAAAAACTGTTTGCAACAAAAGCAGGAAGCATCGACCGTCGCCAACCTCAAAAACGCAAATTCTGCAAATGGAGATGAAGCGCTATCTGCCGATAAGGCAAATACTCCATCTGAAGCCAAGCAAAATTGCAGCGATACTGGCTTTATAGACCTTGCATTTGGTGCCTATCAACGCGGTTACTATCTGTCAGCCTTCAAGCTGGCATTACCACGTGCGGAAAAAGGTGATCCGGCAGCTCAAACCTTGATTGCAGAACTTTATGACAAAGGTCAGGGCATTGCACGCGACCGCAAAAAAGCTGCAAGCTGGTACAAATTTGCGGCAAATAGCGGCAATCGTGAAGCACAATTTGCCTATGCAAATATACTGGCCAAGGGCAAAACTGCCAAGCTGGATATAGACGGTGCAATTCAGTTTATGAAACGGGCGGCAGACGGTGGACATAATAAGGCGCAGTTCAATTATGCGCAGATGATCATCAACAACAAACCAAATTATCGAGGCTTTGTTGCAGCCAGACCCTATTATGAGAAAGCGGCTAAAAGCGGCCTGCCAGATGCCCAATATGCCCTCGCCCGCATGCACGCAACCGGAGACGGGTTCCCCCATGCAGATTTGAAGCGGGCCCGAAAGTGGATGACACTATCTGCAATCGGCGGATATGATACCGCTCAACTTGAATTGGCAATATGGATGGCAATTGGCAAGGGTGGTGCCAAGGATGAGAAAGCCGCATTGAATTGGTTCAGGCTTTCGGCAAATCAGGGCAATGTAATTGCCCAAAACCGCCTGGCCCGCATGTATGCCTATGGTCTGGGGACCAAACGCAATATTATTCAGGCTGCCGCGTGGCACATTCTTGCACGGCGGGCGGGCAAAACCGATCAGGAGTTGGACCAGATATTCCGCGATCTTTCCAGCGAAAATCAAAAAAAGGCAATAAAAATCGCAAATTCCTGGCGCGCCAGTTAAGTTTTGTTGGTCTTAAGCTTGTCTCCTAAAAGCATGCCCTCGGACTTGATCCGTTGGTGGGCACCGGTTTTGGGAATAAAGACATGCGACAGCAAACAAAGCTTGTCTCCTAAAAGCATGCCCTCGGACTTGATCCGTTGGTGGGAACCGGTTTTGGGAATAAAGACATGCGACATTAATGGGATAGAATATATTGAATGAGTATGATTGAATGCGATATGCTTTAGCTAGGGTCAGGACCTATTAATTTCATCCATTCTGCGCTGGTTAATTTGATTGCTGTACAGAAGGAATATCGCAGGCAATATCAATATTTTCAAGATATTACGACGGCGATGTCTTGTTCATCGGGCTTGCCCGACGAAAAGTCCAGTGAACCTTTCGCAAGCAGAGCGCCCGAAGGGCAAGCAATCAAATTAACCGCGCCCAAAGGGTTTGGAGATAAGTACCCGCCTGGTTGCAACAAATGCTCGAAAAGATCCCGATCTGCCCTTGCGCTTTGTTATAACCATTCGAATACTTCTTTCCAAACAGA
>JAJRQF010000112.1 GCA_024280375.1 Alphaproteobacteria bacterium
ACCGGGATGGACATATCACTGGTGGACCTGTTGTGGCGCCAGCCGCATTGCAGGGTAGCTATATATGGAAGGGATAACCGCTGAAGGCATCTAAGCGGGAAACCCACCTGGAAACTAGTTTTCCCTATCAGAGTCGTGGAAGACTACCACGTTGATAGGCTGGGTGTGGAAGTGGCGTAAGCCATGAAGCTTACCAGTACTAATAACTCGATTGGCTTGATCGTTCTCATTACTCGTGATCATTTCTCATCTCCGCCGTCGGCACTTTTAGTGCCTTCCCCGGAACCCCCGCCAAATGGAGGTTTCGAGCGAGCGAAGAGCGAGCCGACGCATATGCGTCGCGTATTCGCAGGCATTGCGTAAGCAATTGCCGTGAGACAAGTGATTTCAGTAATACCCCAAATATTTGACCAGTTTCTCCTGTTTTTTGCCGACTTGGTGGTTATTGCGAAGTGGCTGCACCCGATCCCATCCCGAACTCGGTCGTGAAACGCTTCAGCGCCGATGGTACTTTGTCTTAAGGCACGGGAGAGTAGGTCGCCGCCAGGTCTGCAAAAAACAGGAACTCGATAATCTCTAAACTTAATTACAAAAACCGCTCAGATTGCTTAATTGCAATCCGGGCGGTTTTTTGTATTTTCAATACTTGTCTTTTTCCCTATTCGTCTTCCCGCCAGAGTTCCAGATCCTAGGGGCCATCAGCGCGTTCTCAACTGCAATTGATTTCATCAACCGCTGTTCGTTGCTCACGGTACTTTGTCTTGAAGCGCACCAAGAGAGTAGGTCGCCGCGCACCTGCCAAAATGGCTGCAAAAAACAGGAACTCGATAATCTCTAAACTTAATTACAAAAACCGCCTAGATTGCTTTATTGCAGTCCGGGCGGTTTTTTTTGTTTTTGGATTTGTCTTGAAACGCTTCTGTGCGTTCGCAACGGCAGTCTATTTACTGCAACACTGTGGCTTCACTTAGGAATGTTGTTTCGTTATAGTTTTAATCTAAACATTCAAACAAAAAATGGATTTCGAAGCAAAGAAGGTTTGATTATGAAGAAATTAGGTCTGCTTATAGCGGTCATTGCGTATTTGTTTGTTTTTAGTTCCCCGGTGGGGGCTCAGACCTTTACCAAGAAAGAGGCGCGAGCTTTACTCAATGCCTATAATTCTACATTCGGTTGCACCAAGGCAAGAAAGCGTATTTCGAAGGCGATTATAGAATTTCCCGATACGAAATTTGCTTTTGTCGGTAGAACCGCGCCCAAATCAGTTACCGGAATTAGAGGGTGTGGTTTTGCCTGGGGTCGCAGCCAATCTAAAGTTAACGCTCGTGCCATGGGCTATTGTAAAAAACGGGATCGAAGGCATCGAAATAGAACTGGCCGTACCTGCAAATTGCTCATACCCTAAAGCAGGTTGCGTACAATAATATTTACGCACCATCTATAACTCTTTGTATTTGCATGTCTTTATTCCAAGAATTGATGTCCATTTTTTGGAGACGAGTTCTTGTTGGCAACTGATAACAAAACCTAAGTTTTGTTGTGTAATCAGCATTTCAAAAAAGGGGTGATAACATTTGTCATGGGACATGAGAGAGCTGGTCTTTGCACTGAATTACATTGTCTGAATAATTTGGTTTTCCATCGTCTCTAAATAGATATCTAAACCGCCCTGATTGCTTAATTGCAGTTTGGGCAGATTTTTTTGTTTAAAACTATCCCCATCTACAGGTTTACGCGCACAATTTCTCCAATAACAACTGGAGATGATGATGTTTGATTCTGATATGCGCGCGCAAATTGCGATTACCGCAAAATCGCTCAATGTTTTGCCAGCGGCGCTTTTGGCTGTTGTGGAAGTTGAAAGTGGCGGCAGAATAGGGGCTAAGGTGAAGGGCCGCATGGAGCCGATGATCCGGTTTGAGGGGCATTATTTCTATCGCCTTTTACCCAAATCTTTGCGGAATATAGCGCGCAATCAAAACTTGGCCCATCCAAGTGCCGGGCGAATTTCTAATCCACGGGCGCAGGCTAGAAGATGGACGAAACTTAACCGGGCCATCAAAATCAACCGGATTGCCGCACTATCGTCTGTATCCTGGGGCGTGGGGCAGGTTATGGGCTCCCATTGGCATTGGCTGGGCTATGGCAGCGTGGATGCATTGGTTCAAGAGGCGCGTTCCGGGCTTTCCGGTCAGGTGCGATTAATGGCGCGGTTTATTCAAAAATCTGGTCTGGTGGCAAAGCTTAATTCGCAGGATTGGGAAGGTTTTGCGCGGGTTTACAATGGTCCAGGCTTTAAGAAAAATCAATATCACGACAAAATGGCGGCGGCCTTTCAGCGCCACCAAAATTCCTTTGCCGCACAAGGTGAGATCGATATTACGGCTGCAGATACTGAGTTCATTTTGAAAAAACCTTTGCTCAAAATGCGGTCGCGTGGTCGCGCCGTCATTGCTTTGCAGCGCTTGTTAACTGGATTTGGTTACATTTTGAAAATTGATGGTAAATTCGGTCGTCTTACCCGCCTCGCTGTTGAGAAATATCAACAAAATCAAAGAATGACGGTTGATGGCATTGTTAATCAAAATTTCTGGGCGCGATTGGAATTAAATGCAACGCCGGCTGGTAACCTCAAATCGATCTCCTCACAACGGGCAGGTATTTTGGGTGGTGTGTTTTACTGGTTTAGCAGCCTGTTCAATCTTTAATTTTATCGGCTTTGACCCATTGAGCAGCATGGGTTATTGATGGAATATGAAAAATGTTCAAGAACGGATTTTGGAGATCATGAACCTTGCGCCGGTTATTCCGGTTCTGGTGATTGATGATGTTGAGGCCAGTGTTTTGTTGGCGCGTGCACTTGTTGCTGGTGGTTTGCCGGCAATTGAAGTGACACTTCGCACCACTTCGGCGATAGATTGTATTGCGGCGATTTCAGCTGATGTGGAAGGCGCCGTAGTTGGTGCGGGTACTGTGCTTAATCCGGCGCAGATGGAGCTTGCGATTAATGCAGGCTCTAAATTTTTGGTAAGCCCCGGCGCAACACAGGAATTGATTGATGCTTCCCGGCGTACCAATGTCCCGCTTTTGCCGGGTGTAGCAACTGCAAGCGAAGCCATGGGATTAGCGGAAGAAGGTATTACAGCGGTGAAGTTTTTTCCGGCCAATCAGGCGGGTGGTGCTGGCTACCTCAAGGCGCTTTCATCGCCTCTACCGCATATTACTTTTTGCCCGACTGGCGGCATTAATGCGCAAAATGCCAGTGATTATCTTTCTTTGCCGAATGTTGTCTGTGTTGGCGGTTCCTGGGTTGCACCAAAAGATTTGATTGAAAAAGGCGATTGGGCGGGTATAACTCAGTTGGCAAAAGCGGCAAGTCAGCTGGAGCGATAGGTTAAAAACCCCTCATCCGACCGCTGCGCGGCCGCTTATTTTGTTTTGCCGTTCGCTTGCGCGTAAACACGTGCGCTCACTTTAGATTCCCGTTTGCTTGCGTGATTAGACACTGAAGAAGTGTCCGGCCGGTCAGGCCGCGCCCGCGCAGGCTGTGCAAAGCACAAACAGCCGTGAGCGAATCAATACGTGCGCTCACAATTCATAGAGCTTGCCCTGTCGAGAACTGGAGCCACATCCAATTATCTGAGAAACTCTTCAATTCTATCTATCGCGATATTGATGTTTTCTTCTGAATTTGCGTAGGAAAGGCGGATATAGCCTTCGCCCAGAATGCCGAAATCCGGCCCGCCAATTGTAGCCACGCCTGCCTCTTCCAACAAAGCGGTTGCGAGCTTCTTGGCTTGCCATCCGGTTTTGGTAATATTGGGAAATGCATAAAAAGCGCCCTTTGGCGTGGCGCAGGTGATATTCTCGATTGCATTCAAGCGCCGGACCACCAGCTGGCGGCGACGGTCAAACGCCGCCATCATATTTGCCACATCATCCTGCGGGCCATCAATGGCGGCGATGCCGGCAAATTGTGCCGGTGCATTGACGCAAGACCATGCATTGACCGCAAGTTTGCGCATATTTTCAAACAATCCATCCGGCCAGACAGACCAGCCCAGCCGCCACCCGGTCATCGCCCAGGTTTTTGACCAACCGTTGAGAACAATCAGTCGGTCGCGAATTTCCGGGAATGTCAGCAGCGATGTGTGTTCTTCACCATCATAGGTCATTGAGTCATAAATCTCGTCTGAGAGAATCGCAGTATCAGGAAATTTTTCCAACCCCTTGATAAGTTTCTCTATTTCCGCACGTGGAGTAATTCCGCCGGTTGGGTTGGCCGGGGAATTAAGAATGATCAGGCTGGTTTTTTGGTTGACCAGCGCCAATGTCTCTTCGCCGGAAAAGGCAAAACCATTTTCTTCGCGTACCGGAATGGGCACTGGAGTTGCCCCGGTAAATTCGATCATCGAGCGATAAATAGGAAAGCCCGGGTCGGGATACATGATCTCAACGCCCGGCGCGCCAAACATTAAAATAGCGGCAAACATAGTGACCTTGCCGCCCGGTACGATCACCACGCGCTCTGGCGAGATTTCAACGCCGGTTGTTTGCAATGTGCGGCGGGCAACGGCTTCTCGCAAGGGCAGTATCCCGGTTGCCGGCGTGTAGCCATGATGGCCGTCCTTCAATGCTTTGATGGCGGCTTCAACAATATGCGGCGGGGTTGGAAAATCTGGCTGGCCGATACCGAGATTGATGATATTTCGACCTTCAGCGGTTAGTTCGGCCGCCCTTGCCAGGACGGTAAAAGCGTTTTCTTCGCCTATTTTGTCGAATCCGGAAATTGTTTTAAACATTCACACCATCCTGCAATTGATTTTCTTCAGCTTGTCTGATCTTGTTAAGAAATTCAATCGCTTGGCCGCCAGGTTTTTCAGATAAGTAAAAGGTAAAAATTATGAAGGATTTGTCGAATTGGCAACCGTGCGCGTTGCCACCACTAAAACCCATTATCGGCCAATTTGGCGAACTCGACCCGATTGTCGACGAGCGATATTTCGATGATCTTTGGCAGGCCTATTCAGCCGATCAAAAGGGTGAAATCTGGGCCTATTTGCTCTATGGCCCTTTTGCGTCTCGGGAAGCATTCTTCGCGTTTGCCCGCTCGATGTATCTTAGTAAAGACCCGATGTTTCATGCCTTGATTGATCGAAAATCCGGTAAGGCGGTTGGTGTTGCAAGTCTCATGCGGATAGATGCCGATCATGGGGTGATTGAAGTTGGGCATATTTGCTATGCGCCAATTGCCCAAAAAACCCCGATAACGACGGAGGCGCTTTATTTGTTTGGATGCCGTGTGTTTGACGAATTGGGTTATCGCCGGTTTGAGTGGAAGTGCAATGCGGCCAATCAGGCATCTTGCCGGGCGGCTGAACGGTTTGGGTTTACTTTTGAGGGCACCTTCAGGCAAGCTCTGGTGGCCAAGGGAAAAAACCGGGATACGGCCTGGTTTTCGATCATTGATAGTGAATGGCCAAAACTCAAACTTGCATATGAGGCATGGTTGAAAGCTGATAATTTTGATGAAAACGCACGGCAAAAGAAATCGCTGGGCGAGTTAAAAGGATGAAATTATGAAGGTTCTGGTAATTGGTGCTGCTGGCATGATTGGCCGCAAACTGGTCGAGGCAATGTTGGAAAAAGGCACCCTTAGGGGCCGAAAAATTTCTGATATATTGGCTTTTGATGTGGTCGAGGCTTCATTTGAAAACGCAACTGATATTAAGATCACCACTGTCTCGGGAGAATTTTCAGAACCTGATCAAGCTGCCAAGCTGGTGGCCGATAAACCCGACGTGATTTTTCATCTGGCTGCTATTGTCTCGGGCGAAGCTGAAACAGACTTTGACAAGGGTTACCGGATTAATCTTGCGGCAGTGCAATATCTGTTTGATGCGATCCGCCAACAAAATTATATGCCAAGGGTGGTTTATGCATCGTCGATTGCCGTTTTCGGTGCGCCATTTGATGATCCGATCCGCGATGATTTTCATCTAACGCCTCTAACCTCATATGGTACGCAAAAGGCGATTGGCGAGTTGCTGCTGGCGGATTATACCAGAAAAGGCATTTTTGATGGTATAGGATTGCGTTTTCCAACTATCGTTGTGCGACCAGGAAAGCCCAATCTGGCGGCTTCCAGTTTCTTCTCCAACATTATTCGTGAGCCATTGGCTGGCAAAGAGGCGATTTTACCGGTTTCCAAAGATGTGAAGCACTGGATGGCCAGCCCTAAATCAGCGGCTGGGTTTTGTATTCATGCGGCCGAAATTGATGGCGAGAAAGTCGGGCCGCGCCGTAATCTTACCTTGCCGGGAATAGCCGCAACGGTTGGCGAAATGATTGATGCGCTTGGCAGAATTGCCGGCCAACAGGTGGTTGATTTAATTAGGGAAGAGCCGGACGAGGCGGTCACGACCATTGTCGGTAATTGGCCAAGAGAATTTGATGCGTCACGCGCCATTTCTCTCGGGTTTACCTGTGAGAGCAGTTTTGATGAGATTGTTCAGGCACATATCGACGATATGAATGAGGGCGCATAATAAAAGCCTCGGGTAATTAAGCAGTAATAATCGGGTTCAAGCGTATTTGGACACGACAATAGGGCTTTGATTTGCTAGAAGTATTGAAATTCCAATTCAGGAATACCGCATAGCAATCGGTATTCAGATAGGCCGCTTAGTGTCTGAAGACAAAAAAGACATCCACAATTCTGATGTGCCAGCTCTTTGCCGATCGTGCGAAGCGCGGCATCGTGGTATTCGCAGTGCTTTAAATGCTGAACAATTATCCAAGTTGAATCGGGTGGCAAACCGCAAGGAATTTTCCGCCGGAACCGAGTTGGTTGGCGATAGTGAAGAATTTCAAACCTATTCTAATGTGCTTTCCGGTGTGGTGAAGCTGACTAAAACCATGATGGATGGCCGCGAGCAGATTGTTGGTCTGCAGTTTGCCCCGGATTTTCTGGGCCGCCCTTTTCATAAGGAAAGCCATGTCAGCGCCGAGGCCGCATCCACCGTTCAGTTGTGCATGTTCCCGAAATCCAGTCTCGAAGCGATGTTGAAAGATTCAGGTGATTTAAAACAACGGATGCTTGAGCAGACCTTGACCGAGCTGGATGAGGCACGGGATTGGATGCTCACTCTTGGTCGTAAAACGGCCGCGGAAAAAGTTGCGAGTTTCGTTTATATGATTGCCAAACATATCGACCCGGAAGCGGATCAAAATGAGCAACAGGATGTGAGCTTTGATTTGCCCTTAACCCGCGCTGATATGGCCGACTATCTGGGGCTGACAGTTGAGACTGTTAGCCGACAGCTAACCAAGTTGCGCAAATCCGGCGTTGTAGAAATTGAACATAACCGGCATTTTCGTATTCCCGATATGAGCCGGCTTGGTAGATTTTCTGGAGTTTAGAATAGGTTGCGCCGGGTTTCACACGGAAGGTGTGTTGCCCGCAAGGATTGAGCTGAACAGCTTTTGATCGATGTTGCCACCCGTGAGGATAACGCCAACCCGCTTGCCTTTTACCCTGTCTTTTTCCTGCAATAATGCCGCAAGACTTGCGGCACCCGCACCTTCCGCCAGATTGTGGGTATCAGTATAATAGGCGCGTATGGCATCGGCAATTTCATCATCACTAACTTCGACAATGCGTTCCGCGCCTTCGAGAACTATCTCTAAAGCGGCCGCATCCGGTGTGCGTACTGCCATGCCATCGGCAAATGTGTTGGCTGAATTGGTAATGACGCTCTGGCCTGAGCGAAATGAAAGCGAATAGGCATTTGCATTGGTGGAAACCACGCCAACAATTTTGGTTTTAAGGCCAAGCAGATCGCGCTGGGTGATCAAAGAGCAAATTCCGGAGCCAAGGCCGATCGGTACATAAACCGTATCTAGCGGACCTCCCGCATTGCGCACCGCGGTAAAGAGTTCGCGGCCATAGGTTGAGACGCCCATTGTTAATTCGCGCATAAATGATGGCATCATATCTAGGCCGCGTTCGCTGGCGAGATCGCGGGCAATACCCGCGGCCGCGTCAAAATCTTCTCCGGCTTCGATTAGTTCAGCGCCCTGCGCCCGCATGGCTGCATTTTTTTCAATACTGTTGCCCTTTGGCACAACGATTGTGACGGGCACGCGTTCGCGCCTTCCAGCCGTTGCCAGGCTTTGGCCGTGGTTTCCCCTGGTTGCAGAAACAATGCCGCCGGTTGCTCTGCCGTCATTTCTAATCCGCATATAGACCAGCCCGCCGCGCAATTTGAACGCGCCGGTGGGTGTTTGATTTTCATGCTTTACCCAGGTCTCGCAGCCGGTTCTTTGGCTTAATAGCGGCCAAACATGCTGAAGGGTTGGCGTCATAAAATCGTAGACGATTTTAGCGGCATGCTGAAAGTCTTGTTCGGAAAATAAATGTGCCATAATGAAAAGGGCCAGTCGATTTCTCGATTGGCCCTGTTGTTCCTTGGGGCTGAACCCAATTAAGAATACGAGCTGTGTTGGAGGTAAAATGGTTCAATTTAAGGAGAAAAATGAAAGGCGATGTTGCCCATCGACGAAGCTATTCGACGCTGAAGTGGGCCATTTTACCTCCAACCCTTGGGGCAGCTCGACAATTTAGCCTCACAGCGTTGAAAACTCCTCATTGGGGGTCGCCCAAATCGATCATTTTCGCTTTGTGAGATCAAAATTGTCTAACTGCACAGCCGCATTCCTAATTGAGTCCAGACCCTGGTTTATCACATTGTCGGGATTGAGAAATCCGCGCCTTCCTTGATACCAGAAGGCCAACGTGAGGTAACCGTTTTGGTGCGGGTATAGAAGCGGAATGCATCTGGCCCGTGCTGGTTGAGATCGCCAAACCCGGAACGTTTCCAGCCGCCAAAGGTGTAGTAGGCAAGTGGCACGGGAATTGGCACGTTCACGCCGACCATGCCGATATTTATGCGGCTGGCGAAATCACGGGCAGTATCGCCGTCACGGGTAAACATGGCAACGCCATTGCCGTATTCGTGGGTCATGGCGAGATCAAGAGCTTCTTCGTAATTTTCGGTACGGGCAATGGTTAGAACCGGTCCGAAGATTTCCTGCTTGTAGATTTCCATATCCTTGGTGACATTATCAAACAGGCAACCGCCCATGAAATAGCCGTTCTCATAGCCCTGCATGGAGAATTCGCGTCCATCAACCACAAGGGTAGCACCCTCTTCAACGCCGGTATCTACAAAGCCTTTAACGCGGGCAAGTGCTTCCTTGGTGACCAATGGGCCAAAGTCTGCATCATCACCGGCAGTGTAGGGGGCGATTTTGAGGGCTTCAACGCGCGGGGTGAGTTTTTCAACCAACCGGTCGGCGGTTTCCTTGCCAACTGGTACTGCGACGGAAATTGCCATGCAGCGTTCACCGGCAGCGCCATAGCTTGAACCGATCAATGCATCGACCACCTGGTCCATATCTGCATCTGGCATAACGATCATATGGTTTTTGGCACCACCAAAGCACTGAACCCGTTTGCCATTGGCGCAGCCGCGTGAATAGACATATTCAGCGATTGCGGTTGAACCAACAAAGCCAATACCGGCAATATCCGGGTGGTCGAGAAGGCCATCAACGGCCTCTTTGTCGCCGTTCACCACATTGAGAATGCCGGCAGGAAGACCTGCTTCAAGCATCAGTTCAGCCAGCATAAGCGGCACAGATGGATCACGCTCGGATGGTTTGAGGATAAAGGCATTGCCGCAAACAATTGCCGGGCAGAATTTCCACATCGGGATCATTGCGGGGAAATTAAACGGTGTGATGCCAGCGGCAACACCCACGGGCTGGCGAATGGAATACATATCAATGCCGGGACCGGCACCTTCAGAATATTCGCCTTTCAGCATTTGCGGTGCACCGATGCAAAATTCTGCAACTTCGAGACCGCGAATAATATCGCCTTTGGCATCGGGAATTGTTTTGCCGTGCTCGCGGGAAAGAGCTTCAGCAAGCTTCTCCATATCGCGGTTCAACAGGTCAACAAATTTCATCATAACCCGTCCGCGTTTTTGCGGATTGGTTGCGCCCCAAGCAGGTTGCGCTGCTTTTGCATTGGCAATGGCTGCATTCAGTTCTTCTGCATTGGCAAGTGGAACTTTCTTTTCCACCTCACCGATTGCCGGGTTGTAGATGTCGGCAAAACGGCCGGACGTGCCCTTAACCCGCTCGCCACCAATGATGTGATAAAGTTCTTCCATGTTTCTCTCCGCGATCAAAAATTGACCAAATGGTCATATACTGAATTGTTTCAATTGAGAAGCCATTATCAGTCCAATTTTTTTTAACGTGCAGTACCAAATCTATCCGGCAGCAAGTGCCAGATTCTGCCCGGATATTGGCGGGGATATTGACCAGGATAATGACTTCTATAATAACTTGGACAATGCCGGGCCAAGTCGACCATATTCGGGCTTGTGGTGATGCTTAGAAACGTCCGTATTAACCGTCGGCCAGTTGCCGCACTTTGGGAATAATATGCTCGCCCTCAAACGCTATATGGCGTCGAATACCTTCGAAGAAACCGCGTAACATATAACCGGTCGTTTCAGGATTTTGGGTTTTGTCTCCCTTGGCCCAATCCAGCAATACATCGGTGAGCTCTTGCGAGTAACTTTCATCTTCCCAATGTTCATAACGTAATCGCTCAAGGCTGGATTCCAGCGCCGCATCGTGTTTCTTCAGTTCATCCAATACGGGGAACAATTCGTATTCTTCAAAATCGTGGGCGGATTTCACTGCCGGGTAAAGCGAGCGTGCAGCGTGCAGGCATTTTTGTGGATCCACGTCATCGGGAAGCGAATCGGCAATATCTTCCAGTGATTTGCATAGCGCAAGTTGCTCGCGGCAATGCTGTTCCATGCCTTGAACCAGTTTATTCAACTCGCATTTTGAAAGTATTGGCTTAATTTCTGTATCGACCATTAGTAACAGCCCGTCAAAGCATGTGTTGTGCTGATGGCAGATTAGGGTGCAAAACCTACCATGCATTGATCCAGATCAAAGCCCAAAATCGGGTGTAATGGCAAAAGAGAATTAGCTTGAATAAAGTCGTGTAATTGATCTATATCAATGAAAATGAAAGTTCTTGCGCCTACTGCATTTATACATGCAATATTTTGAATGTGATTAATTGAACAAAACGACCAACGGGGGGAACCCATGAAATTTTTGACCGAAACACTCATTTTGGGTGTCGGCGCATTGCTGGCTCTATTGGGCGCAGCTTTTGCCAAGGATGATCTATTCCAGGCACATGCATGGGTTTTGTTTTTTGTGCTGCTGGGCAGTACAATTTTATTGATGCGCAAGGTGGAAGTTGTTGCTTCAAACGCGCCACCGCCCGATACATCCGGCTATATGGATGGGGTAATTCGTTATGGGGTAATCGCTACCCTGTTTTGGGGTATTGTGGGATTTTTGGTCGGTGTGATCATTGCAACGCAATTGGCGTTCCCAATTGCCAATATAGAACCCTGGTTCAATTTTGGCCGTATGCGGCCTTTGCATACCTCGGCTGTAATATTTGCCTTTGGCGGTAATGCGTTGATTGCCACCAGTTTTTTTGTTGTGCAGCGCACCTCGCGCGCACGGCTGTTTGGCGGTGATCTCGCCTGGTTTGTATTTTGGGGCTATCAGCTGTTTATCATCATGGCAGCAACAGGTTATTTGCTGGGTTCTACCCAATCGCGCGAATATGCTGAGCCGGAATGGTATGTTGATATCTGGCTGACAATTGTCTGGGTTGCATATCTGGTCGTATTTATGGGGACGATTGTGCGCCGGAAGGAGCCACATATTTATGTGGCGAACTGGTTCTATCTTTCCTTTATCATCACCGTTGCGATGCTTCACATCGTGAACAATCTGGCAGTGCCCGCTTCATTCCTCGGAGCAAAAAGCTTCTCGCTGTTTTCCGGTGTGCAGGACGCGCTTACCCAGTGGTGGTATGGGCATAATGCGGTTGGCTTCTTCCTGACGGCCGGCTTCCTTGGCATGATGTACTATTTCGTGCCGAAGCAGATCCAGCGTCCGGTTTATTCCTATCGATTGTCCATTGTGCATTTTTGGGGCCTGATTTTCCTGTATATCTGGGCCGGCCCTCACCATCTGCATTACACGGCTCTGCCCGATTGGGCGCAGACCCTTGGTATGGTGTTCTCCATTATGCTTTGGATGCCCTCATGGGGCGGCATGATCAACGGTCTGATGACCTTGTCAGGGGCATGGGACAAATTGCGGACCGATCCTATAATTCGCATGATGATGATCTCCATCGCATTTTACGGCATGTCGACCTTCGAAGGCCCGTTAATG
The DNA here is from genome assembly GCA_024280375.1 of Alphaproteobacteria bacterium. Classification (GTDB taxonomy): domain Bacteria; phylum Pseudomonadota; class Alphaproteobacteria; order Rhizobiales; family Rhizobiaceae; genus SZUA-100. The sequence goes on from JAJRQF010000112.1 coordinate 12,358, forward strand.
GCAATTAAATCGGTGAACTCACTGTCGCATTATACTGACTGGACAATTGGTCATGTGCATTCAGGTGCATTGGGCTGGAATGGCATGATTACATTTGCGTCACTCTATTACCTTGTCCCTGTATTGTGGAAACGTGAGCGGTTATATTCGCTGCGATTGGTAAACTGGCACCTTTGGCTGGCGACACTTGGCATTGTGGTTTATGCCTCGGTTATGTGGGTTTCCGGCATCACACAAGGTTTGATGTGGCGCGAATATGATAGCCAGGGTTATCTGGTTTACTCATTCGCTGAAACGGTTGCGGCACTTCACCCATATTACGTGCTTCGCACCCTTGGTGGGCTGATGTATCTGAGCGGTGCTTTGATCATGGTCTACAATATTTACAAAACCATTCGCGGAGATATCCGGGAAGAGGCACCTATGGGTGCACCTGCCCAGGCTGTTCCTGCAGAGTGAGGAGATAAAGATGTCAATATTAGACAAACACGGATTTATTGAACGCAGTCCGACGCTGTTGTTTATCTTCTCGCTGATTGTGGTTTCGATTGGTGGGATAGTGGAAATCGCTCCACTGTTCTATCTTCAAAACACAATTGAAAAAGTGGAAGGCATGCGGCCCTATACGCCTTTGGAACTGGCGGGCCGCAATATCTATGTGCGTGAGGGTTGCTATCTTTGCCACAGCCAGATGATCAGGCCTTTTCGTGATGAAGTTGAGCGCTATGGTCATTATTCGCTGGCGGCTGAAAGCATGTATGACCACCCGTTCCAATGGGGTTCGAAACGAACCGGACCCGATTTGGCGCGTGTGGGCGGTCGCTATTCGGACGAATGGCATGTGGGTCATTTAACCCAGCCGCGTGATGTGGTGCCTGAATCAATTATGCCGACATATGCATTTTTGAAAACAACGCCGCTTGAGATTAAAACCATCAAAAGCCATCTGGAAGCCAACAGTGCGGTTGGTGTGCCATATACCGATGATATGATTGCCAATGCCGTGCGTGATCTTAAAGCGCAGGTCGATCCTGATTCTGACGACGCGGATGGCTTGATCGAACGGTATGGAGAAAAAGTCAGCGTCCGTTCATTCGATGGTGAGAACAAGGTCATCAGTGAAATGGATGCGTTGGTTGCATATCTGCAAATGCTTGGAACGCTTGTCGATCTTAATGCATATCAAGCCAACCCAACTCTTCGATAGGGGTCATCATGGATTACAATACATTGCGACATATGGCGGATAGCTGGGGGCTGCTCTACATGTTCTTGATTTTCATCGGGGTTGTGCTGTTTGCGTTTCGGCCGGGATCGAAGAAAGTTTATGAAGATGTGGCCAATATCCCGTTGAAAGAGGATGAACTAGATGGCTGAGAAAAAGATTGATGAAATCTCTGGTGTTGAAACAACGGGCCATGAGTGGGACGGTATTACCGAGCTGAATAATCCCTTGCCGCGTTGGTGGTTGTACACCATGTATTTGTGCATATTGTTTTCTATTGGCTATGTGATTTACTATCCGGCAATTCCGTTGTTGACCGAAGCAACAAAGGGGATATCTGGCATAACCACCCGTGGCGAGCTTATGAAAGAACTGGCCGCTGCCAAGGCTTCCAGAGCCGGGCTGATTGCCAAAATTGAAGAGGCCAGCGTTGAAGAAATTGTCGGTGATACCGAGTTGAAACGCTTTGCTCTTTCCGCCGGTAGCTCTTTGTTCAAGGTGAACTGCGTTCAATGCCATGGATCTGGCGCACAGGGCGCTCCGGGCTTTCCCAATCTGAATGATGATGATTGGCTTTGGGGTGGTGATCTTGATGCGATTTATCAAACCATTGCTCATGGCGCCCGATATGAACAGGACGATGATACCAGAACTTCGGAAATGCCGGCATTTGGCAAGGATGAGTTATTGGATCGTAACCAAATAGCCAGTATTGCCGAACACGTTCTTAAAATTTCTGATTTTGAATATGATGCGGAAAAAGAAAAAGAGGGTGCACCTTTATTCGCTGAGAATTGCAGTGCCTGCCATGGTGTCGATGGCAAAGGAAACAGTGAATTTGGCGCACCAAATCTTGCGGATGCGCTGTGGTTATATGCCGGAAATCGCCAAGCAATTATCGCACAGGTGAATGCGCCAAAACATGGTGAGATGCCCGCATGGAACAGCCGCCTTGGCGATGTGGCGGTAAAACAGCTTGCAATATATGTGCATAATCTGGGTGGTGGCCAATAGGCCGCTTTGCTTAATCTGGACGGTTTCAGCGTTCCGGCCAAATCAATGAAACGGTGGTGCCTGCTGCACCCCGTTTTAGGGTCTTGACCCAAATTTGGGTCAATTCGATATGTTAGTTTCAGTAGCGAATTGAAGTGATTTAGTTGTTGCGGTTTTTACGATACGGGAACATTGGTTATGGCCGAAAATGCCGGAGCAACCGGGACAATTGAGAAAATTGAAGCGGAAGCTGTAAACTCGAAAGAGCAGCGCGAACTTTACGTTGCGCGCAAAAAAGTATTCCCAAAACGTGCCTATGGAACTTTTCGATCGCTAAAATGGTGGGTAATGGGGATTACCCTGGGTATTTACTATTTAACACCGTGGTTGCGGTGGGATCGTGGCGAATTTGCCCCCGATCAGGCGGTGTTGATTGATCTTGCCAATCGCCGGTTTTATTTTTTCTTTATCGAAATTTGGCCGCAGGAATTTTACTATGTGGCGGGCCTGCTGGTTATGGCGGGAATTGGGCTTTTTCTGGTGACATCTACCGTTGGCCGGGCCTGGTGTGGTTATGCCTGCCCACAAACCGTATGGGTCGATCTGTTTCTCGTGGTTGAGCGTTATTTTGAAGGCGACCGAAATGCTCGCATCAAACTGGATAATGCTTCCTGGAGCCGTGAAAAAATATTCAAACGGGTCGCCAAACATGCGGTCTGGTTGTTTATTGCATTTTCTACCGGCGGTGCCTGGATTTTCTATTTCGCCGATGCGCCAACGCTATTGGTCGATTTTTGGACATTCGATCTTCCAATTGTGGCCTATGGAACAGTCGCTGTTTTAACCTTCATGACCTACACATTTGGCGGTTTTATGCGCGAGCAGGTTTGCACCTATATGTGCCCGTGGCCGCGCATTCAGGCGGCTATGCTGGATGAGGATTCGCTGACGGTTACCTATAATAACTGGCGCGGTGAGCCGCGTAACCGCCATGCAAAACGGGCCATTGCCGCCGGTGATACAGTTGGTGATTGCGTGGATTGCAACGCCTGTGTTGCCGTGTGCCCGATGGGAATTGATATTCGTGAAGGCCAGCAGCTTGAATGTATTACCTGTGCATTGTGCATTGATGCCTGTGATGGGGTAATGCAGAAGCTTGGTCGTGAACATGGCTTGATATCATACGCGACCTTGCGCGATTATAATGAAAATCTGGCGCTTGCAACTGGTGGAACGAGTAATCCGGCTGACATCAATCCGATTACCATGATCAATATAGTTGATATGGCCTCGAAGAAAAAGGCCAAAATGGCATCTGTTGTGCCGGACGTCAGGGTTGATAAAGTTGCGCATACAACATTGCGTTCGATCGCCCGCCCGCGCACGATGGTTTATTCGGCCGTATTAATGTCGATTGCTTTTGCAATGCTTGCGGTGCTGGTGACACGCAGTCGGCTGGATATAAATGTGTTGCACGACCGTAATCCGGTATTTGTGAAACTCAGCGATGGCTCAATTCGCAATGGCTATGAGATCAAGGTTCTTAATATGATTGCCCGGCCGAGAAAATTTGGCGTAAAGGTAGAAGGACTGAATGGGGCTGAGATTTCATTTGCCGGCTCAAATGAAAAAATGGGTGACAGTTTCACCATAAGTGTGGCTCCGGACCAGTTGCAGTCGACCAAAATCTTCCTAAGTGTACCAAAAGACCAGATTGACAAGGCGCACTCGAATTTTAAATTTGTTGTGAACGAAATCGATGGCGAAGAGAATTCCTTTTATACAGCCAAATTTGAGGCGCCAAGAAAAGATAGATAACATGATGGGCAAGGATATGGACAAACCAAAAGAGTTTACCGGCCGTCACATGCTGATGATTATGGTTGCGTTTTTTGGGGTGATTATCGCCGTTAATCTGACAATGGCGATATTGGCCAATACCAGTTGGACCGGCTTGGTGGTTAAAAACAGTTATGTTGAAAGCCAGCATTTCAATACTAAATTGGCCGAATCTCGTGCGCAGGCGGCATTAAAGTGGCAAGGAACTCTTTCATCCGGATCAAATGGGCTGCAATTTGTTTTGCGCAAACCGGACGGGCAATTTGTCAATGCGGACATGGTTAGCGTTACTTTCCGTAGACCTGCCACCGAAGCTCTCGACCAGAAATATGTTTTGGCATCAATGGGAGAAGGTAAGTTTGTCTGGGGTGACAAGCTACGTAAAGGTGCCTGGACTGCCGAGATAAAGGCAGAAATTACTACTGAGGGAGAGAAATCCACTCGCTGGCACATGACCTATAATATTCTTGTCGATAAAAAGGGTTTGTTTTCGCCGGTCACTAACAAGGTGAAGTAGGCCATGAGCTGTTGTGAACCATCAACGCCAGTAGACGCTGCGCAAATACGACCGCAGGCGGGTATTCCATCGCTGGATGAAATGCTGGAAATCAGCCGTGAACTTGGCGGCGGCATGATGCAAAGCGATGTGGTTGTCGATGATGTTCATTGTGGCGGCTGTATCCGTACCATCGAGAAGGGGCTTTCTGCCCTGGACAAGATTGATAGCGTGCGGCTAAATTTATCCACCGGTTGGCTAAGTGTTAAGTGGAAACGTGAAAATATAGATCCGAAATTGCTATTTTCAACCTTGAAACAGCTGGGCTATTCGGCCCATCTGGCGCAAGACCAGCCTTCGGATAAAGATCCTGTATTACGAGAGTTGATGATTGCGCTTGGCGTTGCCGGTTTTGCGGCGGCCAATATCATGTTGCTATCGGTATCGGTCTGGTCGGGTGCGGAAGATGCGACGCGTGATTTGTTTCACTGGATTTCGGCATTGCTCGCCATTCCGGCGGTTGGCATTGCCGGGCGACCGTTTTTTCGCCCCGCCTTTAAGGCCCTGAAAGCCGGGCGGTTGAATATGGATGTGCCTATATCTTTGGCGGTTGTTCTCGCCCTGTTGATGAGCATTTATGAGACTGCCAACCACGGTGAAAATGCCTATTTTGATGCATCCGTCACCTTGTTGTTTTTTCTGCTGATCGGGCGCACGCTCGATCATATTATGCGGGCGCGGGCACGTGGTGCGGTTAAAACCCTTTTGCAAATGATGCCGCGTGGCGCGATTGTTACCGGCAAGGATGGCGCAAAGGATTATGTGCGGCTTGAGGCAATTGAACCGGGTATGAAAATTACCGTTCCGCTGGGCGAGCGTATTCCGGTTGATGGGCGTATTATCAGTGGCACAAGCGATTTTGATTGCTCGATTGTTAATGGCGAGAGCGCTCCGCTCACCGTTTCTGTGGGGGGCCACCTTCGCGCCGGGGTGATGAACCTTTCTGGCCCGGTTGAAATTGAGGCTATTGCCACATCCAGCAATTCGTTTATTGCCGAAATCCAAACGATGATGGAAGCGGCGGAAACTGGCAAACAAAAGTATCGGCGGATTGCGGACCGGGCGGCGGCGATTTATGCGCCCGCGGTTCATTTGCTGGCGCTGTTCACCTTCATCGGCTGGATGGTTATGGGTTTCGGCTGGCATGAGGCCGCCTATGCGGCGGTTGCTGTGCTGATTATCACCTGCCCGTGCGCGCTTGGTCTGGCGGTGCCGATTGTTCAGGTTGTGGCCGCCGGCAAATTGTTTTCAGACGGTATCATGGTCAAGGATGGCGTGGCGCTGGAGAAGCTGGCCGACGTTGATTATGCGGTTTTCGACAAAACCGGGACGCTCACATCTGGAATGCCGCAATTGAACGGTGAGCGGGAATATGATGCTAAAATCATGCAAATCGCTGTTTCTATGGCATCCTTTTCACACCATCCCTATTCAAGGGCATTGGTCGAGCAGGGCCATGATAATGGCATTGATTTAGTAAAACTGGACGATGTGAATGAGGTTCCGGGCAGCGGTATTATCGCCAAATTTGGGGGCGATGAATATCGCTTGGGCCGTTCCGACTGGGCCTTGTCCAATGCTGATAAGGCAAAGGCTGGTGTTGTGCTTTCGCGCGCGGGCAAATTGCTTGAACTATTTGAATTTCAGGATCAATTGCGCCCGGCGGCGGCATCTTCAATCAACGCTTTAAAGACTATGGGGATTGAAGCCGAAATTCTTTCCGGCGACCAAGAGGCCAATGTTGCTAAAATTGCTTCCGAACTTGGCGATGTCGTCTATTCCTTTGGGGTTACACCGGCGCAGAAAGCTGAAAGGCTGCAATCACTGGCAAGCCAGGGGCACAAAACCTTGATGGTGGGTGATGGCATTAATGATGCTCCGGCCCTTGCCAGTGCGCATGTTTCAATTGCGCCTGCGAGCGCTGCCGATGTGGGGCGCAACGCGTCCGATATGATTTTCCTGCGCGATAGTCTTGATGCTGTGCCACGGGCGGTCGGGGTTTCCCGAATGGCCAAAACCCTTATTCAGCAAAATTTCGGGCTGGCGATTGCCTATAATATGATCGCCGTTCCATTGGCTGTTTTTGGCTATGCAACACCGTTGATTGCGGCCCTTGCGATGTCATCTTCTTCCATTTTGGTAACGCTTAATGCGCTGCGGTTGAAATTTGCTAATCCCGGTGGTGGCGCGCGTGAAATTGCGCCCCGGACATTAAAGTCTCGAAAGTCTAGCGGCCGGGCTCCCCAGCAATCAACCCTAAAGCCGGAGCAGGGCGCATGAGCAATTTATTATTCATCATTCCGGTTGCCCTGTTTTTAGGTGGTCTTGGGCTTGCGGCGTTTTTGTGGTCGCTGAAATCGGGTCAATATGACGACCTTGAGGGTGCCGCATGGCGGGCGCTGGAAGATGAGGACCCTGAGGAAGATAGTTAGAGTGTTTCACATTTGAATGTGGAACGGTTTATTGGTTTCTCGCTCACGGCAATTCGTGCTTCGCACGGCCTGCGCGAGCGCGCCGCATTGGCGGCGGTTCGCTCTTCGCGAACTGGTGAGTGCAACATAATTTGGATATTTATTAGCTTACAACGTAATTATTCCGGCTTCGCCCTCTTCGCTGCCAAAGGCCAGCCGCATGCCTTTTTGATCCCAGTTCATGGTGCTGATTGGAGCCTTGCCGATTTTGCGCAAAACAGCCTCGCTTGCATCATCAATTTTGACCGCCAAAATCATCCCGTCGGCATAACCGATCGCGACCACGTCTTTGACCGGATGGCAGCAGACGCATGTCACCATGGAATTGCCTCTTGTGCCAAGTTCCTTGGGCGATTTGCCCATTGGCCCGTCCTTGGCTGAAAACGGCCAACAGATTGCCGCTTCTGCGCCGGAGCTTGCCAGCCATTTCCCCTTTGCCGACCAGGAGATGGATTTCACCTTGGCCGGATAGCCGGTCATGCGCATATGTTTGCCATCGCCGGTGGCGGCATTATCTATCCGCCAGCCATGCAGGGCGTTTTCCTGCATAGTGGTGACGATGAATTTGCCATTGGGCGAAATTGTAACGTCGGTATGGGCCCCGGCCCATTCCAGTTCCACCGGGTCTGCGTCCATGCCGGTCCAGAACAGGGAAACTCCATTATAGCGTGCAATCGCCAGCCGCTTGCCTTTGGGGGCAAAGCACAGGCCTTCAATCGAGCGGGTATGGGTAAATTCTTTGATTGTGCCATCATTATTGACCACATAGGCCGTGCGCCCGGATGCAAAACCCACAAGTCCCATGGGGCCGGTGGCAATCTGGTCAATCCATTTATGCGACAGTTCGGCCAGAAGTTTGGTATTTCCATCGCCATCAGTGGCCATTACCTTGCCATCTTCACCACCGGTAACAAGTTGTTTGCAATCTTGCGAAAGGCTGGCTGAGAGTAGCCCATCATGGGTGGTGATAATGGATTGATCAATTTTAAGCGACCCATCCGCCGTGGCAAACGCAGGTTTGCCGTTGATAAACCCGGCAAACTCCACATAGGTATCAAACTGGTTTTCAGCAATTTCCGGCATCAGGCGTAACAAGCTTTAAATGTTCGTTCGAGTTTTTCGCGGTCAAGATTGCGGCCAATAAATACAAGCCGGCTTTCGCGTGGCTCGTCATCGTGCCAGGGGCGCTGGTGGTCGCCCTCGACAATCATGTGAATGCCCTGAATGACATAGCGTTCCGGGTCATCTTTAAAGGCAATAATGCCCTTGAGACGAAGAATATCCGGCCCGTCGATCTGGGTAATCTTGTTGATCCACGGGAAGAACAGATCCGGGTTCAGCGTCGCGCCCCTTAGTGAAACGCTGGTAATATCTGTGTCATGGATGTTTTCGCCGTGGCCGTGACCGTGGCCATGATCATGGTGGTCACAATCGGGGCTGCAGGTGTGATCGTGATCGTGGGTGTGGTCTGGGGAATGGTCTGAGCCTTTGAGAAAATCCGGGTCATTTTCCAATATGCGGGTTAAATCAAAAGCACCGCGATCAAGAATATGGTTTAAGTCTATATTGGCCCGCTCGGTCGGATAGACGGTCGCGTGCGGGTTGATGGTGCGGATGGCCGCCTCAACAATTTTGCGCTCGTCATCGGTGACCAGATCAACCTTGTTGAGCAGCACCACATCGGCGAATGCTATCTGGTCTTCGGCCTCTGGCGCATCATTTAAGCGCAACATCAGGTGCTTGGCATCAACAAGGGCGACAACCGCATCCAATTGGGCCCATTGGCGCACGTCCTCATCCATGAAAAAAGTTTGGGCAACCGGGGCGGGGTCTGCAAGGCCGGTGGTCTCGACCAGAATTGCATCAAATCGGCCGCGACGCTTCATCAGATTGGAAATTACCCGGATAAGATCGCCGCGCACCGTGCAGCAGACGCAGCCATTGTTCATCTCGTAGATTTCTTCATCCGATGAAACAATCAAATCATTATCAATGCCAATCTCGCCAAATTCATTGACGATCACCGCATATTTTTTGCCGTGGCTCTCGGACAAGATGCGGTTTAGCAGTGTGGTCTTGCCGGAACCAAGATAGCCGGTGAGAACGGTGACGGGTATGGGTTTTTTCATGGGGGCTAAAATCTCAATAATGAATTAGGCCCTAATATAGTGCGATAAAGAGATTGAGCCAGTAATATTTTGGGTTTTGTTTGGTTGGAATTGCAAATGGCTACTTGCCCTTTCTCACCATTATAAATACGTCATCCCGGAATTGCGTAAGCAATATCCGAGACCCATTGTAGTGTTCAATTTGTTGAGGATTATGATGGGTCCCGGCTCGCGCTTTGCTTGGCCGGGATGACGAAAGAGAGTGTGGGGTTTTTGTGTATGGATTTTTTGAACCAATTGACTGTCGGGACTTACATTCAAAACTCTCCACATCGTCATCCTCGGCCCCTTCGGCAAACCCACGAGGGCCGAGGATCTAGAGTGTTGGTGGTTTTAGGGGATGTATTTAGGTGAAATTCTTTTCCCGCAAACTGCTGAATTTCCTAAATTGCCATTCGGTAAACCTTTATTTCACTGGATCCTCGGGACGGCGCCCGAGGATGACGACTGGAGGTTGTTTGGGCTTAAACCGGACAGCAATTGCCCCTATGCAAAGGATGACGATGGAGAGGGTGGGTTTGGGACTAACCAAACCCCTCAAACCCATCCACCTCAATCAGCAATTCCACCAGCCCGTTGACGGCCAGATCAAGCAGTGCTTCGCCTTTTTCAGCCGTGGCAGCACTTGCATTGCCGGTGACACCTTCGCGGTTGAGATCGCCCATTTTCCAGCCAAAGGCATGGGGTCCATAGGCGCGCAGGTGCTTATAATTCTCAATCAGTTTTTGCTGAAGCGAAGGGAAGTTTTGCGCCTTATCCATGCTTACCAGATCAGGGCGAAGCGCCAGCATAACAGAGGTTTCAATATCGCCGCCATGAATGCCAATGGCCTGTTCGTTTGCATCAATAAGCGGGCTTTGTTTGATAAAACGCGTCCAGCTTGTGGCGACGGCCAGCATATCAAACCGTACCCGCAATTCTTGCGCAACAATGGTCATCAGCGGTGAATTACCCCCATGGGCATTGAGCATGAGAAATTTTTGGATACCGCGTTTGTGCATCACCTCACCAATGGCAATCCAGCGATTGATCGCCTCATCAAAGGCAAGCGTTTTTGTGCCGGAAAAACCCATATGCTCGGGCGAATAGCCAACAGGCTCCACATCTAGCAGCAGAACATTCATTTCTTTTGGCAGCTTGGCGATAACCCGATTGGCGATATTTTCTGCAATGATCGTGTCGGTTTCAAACGGCAGGTGAGGGCCATGTTGTTCGGTTGCGCCAAGCGGTAATATGGCAATGGTGCCCATTAAAGTGCCTCAAGAAATGCTTTTGCCGCTTCGCCATGTTCATAGCGCAGTTGGCCCACATCCACGCCCTTGGGCATTGCATCTTCGACCTGCCATTTACCTGCAATCATCACCCGGTCGGCGCTGTGCGCACCGCAAAGAACCAGGGCCGCGATTGGGTCGCCTGCGCCTGAAAAGCGCAATTCGTCCAATTTGTACATGGCAATATCGGCCTGCATGCCGACGGCGATTTTGCCAATATCTGTGCGGTTGAGGCATTTGGCCGAGCCTTCGGTTGCCCAGCGCAAAGCATCGAGATGGGTGACAGATGCGGCATCATAGGTGAGGCGGTTGATCATCAGCGCGTGGCGCACGCCTTCCATCAGGTTTGAATTGTCGTTGGAGGCGGAACCATCGACACCAAGACCAACGGGGGAACCGGCGGCTTCCAGTTCTTTGGTGCGGCACTGGCCAGAGGCAAGGGTCATATTTGAGGTCGGGCAATGGCAAACGCCAACGCCTGCTTTGCCAAGGCGCTGAACTTCCTCATCGTTAAAATGAATGCCGTGGGCAAGCCAGACCCTATCGTTCATCCAGCCAAGTTCTTCCATATAATCAATTGGCCGCATGCCGAAATGCTCCAGACAATAGGCGTCCTCATCATAGGTTTCACCCAGATGCGTATGGCAGGTGCAATCATGCCTGTGGGCCAGATCCATGGTTTCGCGCATCAGGCGTTTGGAAACCGTGAACGGGGCGCAGGGGGCAAGTGCCACCTGCAACATCGAACCTTCTGAGCGGTCGTGATATTTGCCTAAAATGCGTTCGCAATCGGCCAGAATTTCATCATCGGTCTGGACGATGGAATCTGGCGGCAGGCCACCATCTTTCTCGCTCATCGACATCGAGCCACGGGTAACAGTCATGCGCATGCCGAGCCGTTCGGCCTCTTCCACCTGAATATCCATGGCGTTTTCAAGGCCCTTGGGGAACAGATATTGGTGGTCGGATACGGTAGAGCAGCCCGACATCATCAATTCGGTCAATGCCAGCCGTGTGGCGAGGCGAAACGCATCGGGTTTAACGCTTCTTGCCCATATCGGATAAAGCGCCTTCAACCAGGGAAAAAGTTCCTTGTTGATGGCGGCAGGATGGGCGCGGGTGAGGGTTTGGAAAAAGTGATGATGGGTATTGATGAGGCCCGGAATGACAACGTGCTGGCTTGCATCATAGGTTTGATCGACCACGGGTTCGTTTCCCGCGGCGATCAATTCCATAATCTTTCCGTTCTCCACAACAAAACCGCCATCGGCCTCGCCATCGGCCAAAATCGCTATTGGGTTCTTTATCCAAATACGCATATTTTCCTCGGTTATAATTTCACCAGATCAATGTTAGGAGCACAGTAGTGCATCTAATGCCGTAATTGGAATGAAATAATTCAAGAAACAGCTATAGTTAAACGGGGATAATAGCCAATTGGTGATGAAAACACTCGCACCACTTTGAAATTTGCTATTTGCATGCCAAAGTGGTGTTACGGGCAGTAACGGAACAATGAGGGGAAGTTCCAGTTGGTACTCAAAATTACACTTTCGACCATTGCTGAGGATCTGGGGATTTCTACGGCAACCGTTTCGCTGGCACTACGCGATAGTCCGCTGGTGGCTGAAATCACGCGTGAGAAAATCAAGTCTCGGGCCAGCGAATTGGGCTATGTATATAACAGGCGTGCGGCTGCATTGCGTACTTCGCGATCCGATATTGTTGGCGTCATTGTGCGCGATATTATCAATCCGTTTTTTGCCGAGATTTTGCGCTCAATCGAAGACGAGCTTGGTAATACACGACAGACCTTTTTGCTGTGCAATCACGAAGATAATTTAACCCTGCAAAACAACTTTATTTCGACCCTGATGCAGTTTGGTGCCGATGGGGTAATCATGTCGCCCTCGATTGGCACCACGGCGGAAGATGTGGCGTTGATTGAAGCCAATGGGTTGCCGGTAACCATGGTGGCGCGCTCGGTTGAGGGGGCGAATGTGCCGACCTTCTTGGGCGATGATAAAACAGGTTTTAAGCTTGTTACCCGTCATTTGATTGAACTTGGCCACCGTAATATTGCGATTATTGGCGGCACCAGAAAAACCTCGACCGGGCGCGACCGGCGGGCTGGCTATCAGGCTGCATTTGATGAGGCGGGTATTGATTTAAGCAATTTGATTGATATCGAAACGCCCTATGGCCGCAAGGCCGGCTATGATGTGGTGGACGAAATTTTGCAGGCAAAAAATCGGCCAACGGCGATTGCGTGCTGCAGCGATACGGTTGCCATTGGGGTAATGAACGGGCTTCGTATGCACGGGCTGGAACCGGGGGTTGATATTGCTGTTACCGGCTATGATGATATTGAAGAGGCGGCAATTTCTGCACCACCTTTGACCACCGTATCGGATGGGCATCTGGAAATTGGCCGACAGGCGGCGCGCGCCCTGTTTGAACGTATTGGCGGGGTTTTGGAGCCTGCGCCAAATGTAATGATCAAACCGAAACTTCTGATCCGCCAATCAGCCAAATGAGCCCATAGCCTAATTAATTGAGGAATATCCACATTGAAAGAGATTGAAATTCTGGCGCCGGGTAAGCTGCACGCGGCAACGCTTGCGCGCCTTCAGTCGATGTTTACGGTTCATCTATGTGATGCGGGCAAAGCCCATGAGATGGAAGCTGGTGCGCGCGAAAAAATTCGCGGTGTAGCGACGATGAGCGGCATCAGCCGGGCCGGTATTGAGGCATTACCTGCATTGGAAATGATTTCCAATTTTGGCGTTGGCTATGATGCGGTTGACGTGGGCTGTGCGGTTGAGCGCGGCATTATGGTGTCGCACACGCCCAATGTTTTGAACGAAGAGGTTGCCGATACGGCCATTGGGTTGTTGATCAATACGGTACGTGAATTGCCCGCGTCCGAGGTCTATTTGCGTGCCGGAAAATGGAAAAATAACGGCCCATATCCACTGACCCGTGCCACTTTGCAGGGGCGGCGCCTTGGCATATACGGACTTGGTCGGATTGGGAAATCCATTGCCAAAAGGGCGGAAAGCTTTGGTCTGAACATTGCCTATTTCGGCCGCACAAAACAGGATATAGCCTATGAATATCACGATACGCTTGTCGGGCTGGCCAAGGCTGTCGACACATTGATGATTGTGGCACCGGGTACGCCTGAGACTGAAAAAAGTGTTGATGAGGCGGTGATGCAGGCGCTTGGCCCAAATGGGGTGATTATCAATATCGGGCGCGGCAGTGTGATCAATCAACCGCAACTGATAAAGGCGCTCGAGGATGGCACAATTCTGGCCGCCGGGCTGGATGTGTTTGACGATGAACCCAATGTGCCAGATGCGCTTTTGGCGCTGCCAAATGCGGTTCTTTTGCCACATGTGGGGTCGGCCTCAATTGCCACACGCAATGCAATGGGTGCGCTGGTGGTGGATAATCTTGTGGGCTGGTTTAGTGATAAAATGCCGGTAACGCCGGTGCCTGAAATGAATAATTGATCGATTATGACAGGAACAAGCGAATTTCAAAGCATATTGAATACGCTGGCCGAGCCGGTGATTGTGGTAAATTCTGCCCGACAAATTGTGCTGGTTAATCGGGCGGCCTCAATACTGTTTGGCGAAAATCTGGTCGATCAGGATTTTGTCCGTGTCATCCGCAACCCTGAATGTTTGCGCTGTGTTGGTGCGGCTCTTGGCAAGGAATGCTTGGCCGAGGGTAGTTTTTCCATGCCGGTTCCGGTTCGCACCACCTATAGGGTGCGGGCTCAAAGACTGAAAGATTCCGAAAATTTTCCCGATGGAGCGGTGGTGAGTTTTCGCGATGTTTCTCATGTTATTGAGGCTGAACAAATGCGCAGCGATTTTGTTGCCAATGTCAGCCATGAATTGCGCTCGCCGCTGACCGCCTTAAGCGGATTTATCGAAACTCTCAAAGGACCGGCCAAAAATGATGCGGCCACGCGCGAGCGTTTTTTGGACATTATGGGCCGCGAAGCAAAGCGGATGAACCGTTTAATTGGTGATTTGCTTTCACTGTCAAAAGTCGAAGTCAACGAGCATGTGCGCCCGATGGACGAGGTCGATTTGACTGCTGTTATTGAGCGGGTAATCGCCCAGCTACAGCCTTTGGCCGATGGCGCGGCAGTTGTTATTGAGCTCAAATTGCCGGCGATGCCGGCGATTATTCCCGGCGATGAGGACCAGCTGGTACAGGTTTTTCAAAACCTGATAGAAAATGCGGTCAAATATGGTGGCGCAAGCGGCCGGGTGCGGGTTGCAATTGAGCATTATGAACGGGCGACCGGGTTTAACCGACCATGTGTCGGGGTTGCGGTTCAGGATTTTGGCGAAGGCATAGCAGCCGAGCATGTGGTGCGGTTGACCGAGCGATTTTACCGGGTTGACGATCATCGCTCGCGTGAAAAAGGCGGCACTGGGCTTGGATTGGCAATTGTAAAACACATTATCAACCGACATCGCGGGCGGCTCAATATTGCCAGTTTGGAAGGCGAGGGCAGCACATTTTCGGTGCTGTTGCCGCAAAGAGCCGGTTAGAGCGCAGCTTCATAAGCAGCGCACCAAATATTTTTCCGCAGTCATCTAACTGTTACATCGCTGTCACATAAGCGAAATGTAGGCGGCCTATAATGGGGCTATCTTACCAATTCGGGTAAGCTACAGATAGGACAGCAAGAGGATGTTTTTGCTATGTCAATGAAGATAATTAATCGAACAATTTTAACCGCAGCTTTTGTTGCGCTGGCTGCAAATATTGCCCAGGCGCGCGAAATCAAGATTGTGGGTTCCTCCACAGTCTTTCCTTATACGCAGGCCGTTGCAGAAGAGTTTGCCCGTTCGGGTGGAACTGCACCAACGGTTGAATCAACTGGTACGGGCGGCGGAATGAAAATATTCTGCTCGGGTATCGGCGAACAATATCCCGATATTACCGGCGCATCGCGTGCTATGAAAAGTTCCGAAAAACAACTTTGCGACAAGAACGGCGTTTCCGATGTTAGCGAAGTGCTGATCGGTTATGACGGGTTGTCGATTGCCAATTCACGCAAGGGCGATACGCTCGATCTTACCAAAGTGCAGATCTATAAAGCGCTCGCTTCTAAGGTGCCGATTGATGGCAAACTGATTGATAACCCTTACAAAAAGTGGAGCGATATAGATGCTTCACTGCCGCCGATCGCGATAATTACCTATGGGCCACCGCCAACATCTGGCACCAGAGATGCTTTTATTGAGCTGGTTTTTCACAAGGTTTGCAAAGGCGATAAACTGGATTTCTGGCAAAAAGCCAAAGCCGGTATGGACAAAAGTGCGTTCAAAGAAATGATCAATTTAGAGTGCACTGCAATGCGCCAGGACGGCCCGTTTATTGAAGCCGGTGAAAACGATAATCTGATTGTTCAGCGATTAAATGCGGACCCGAATGCGGTTGGCATATTTGGATATTCCTTCCTGTTTGAAAATATGGATACGCTGCAAGCGGTTAAAATTGCCAGTGTCGAGCCAACAATGGATACAATTGGTGATGGTTCTTACGGCATCTCTCGGCCTTTGTATTTCTACATCAAGAATGCCCATCGCAAGGTAATCAAAGGCATGCAGGAATTTATTGAAGCCTATGTGAGCGACGATGCCATGGGTGAAGATGGATATCTTTCCGAGCGTGGTTTGGTGGTGTTGCCGGATGACGAGCTTGCTGCATCGCAGGCAGCAGCCCTTGATGCAAAGACCATGTAATTTGAATTGACTTCCGGCGGCTGGCTAAACGGGCGGCCGCTGTTTCATAAAATAGCCCCTTGCGATTGTTGAGATCATGTTTGGATCACTGCTGATAATATTGCTGACCTTGTCGGTGCTTGGATTTTATCTGGGCCGGCAAAAAGCATTTGTTGTGGCTGGTGGCAAGCGCAGCCAATTACACTCGCGGCCGCTCTATCACGGATTATATGTGGCGGCGCTTGTGGGCATTCCAACCCTGTTGCTCTCACTTATCTGGGTTTTCCTGCAACGCCCGGTCATTGATGCGCTTTTGTTGCAAAGCCTCGACCCTAAAGCCATTACGGGCCTTTCTATTGCGGAACTTAGCCTGCTTAAAAGTGAAATTAAATCGGTGGCTCAAGGGGCGATTTTTGGCGACCCAAAGCCAATTGTTATTGAGGCGGCAGATCGGCTGAACCACTGGCGTGAGATTGCCAATTGGGCAATGGTGGCTACCTGTATTGCAATCGGGCTTATTGTTTTAATTGCAACCCGGTCAAAAATCGCCCGGCTTTTTCGAGCCCGTGAGAGGGTGGAGCATTTGCTTGATCTATTGATGATTGCCGCCTCTGTGCTGGCGATACTGACCACATTTGGCATTGTTGTATCGCTGACGATTGAATCGCTGCGTTTTTTTGACCGCATACCGTTTTTTGAATTTATCTTTGGCCTGAATTGGGAGCCGCAAATTCCCATCCGCGAAGGGCAGGTAACCGGCGGCGGTGCATTTGGTGCTATCCCTGTTTATGTCGGTACATTTTTGATTGCCCTGATTGCCATGCTGGTGGCTATTCCAATTGGTCTGATGGCGGCAATTTACCTTTCCGAATATGCGAGCAGAAAAATGCGGGCAATCGTCAAGCCGCTGCTGGAAATTCTGGCGGGCATTCCAACCGTGGTATATGGCTTCTTTGCGGTATTGATCGTGGCACCTGCCATGCGCAATTTTGGCGCCATGCTGGGGGTGGAAATTGCCCCCAATAGCGCACTTGCTGCGGGAGCGGTGATGGGCATTATGTTGATCCCGTTCATTTCGTCCTTTTCTGATGATGCGATTTCCGCCGTGCCGCGTTCACTGCGTGAAGGGGCTTATGGGCTGGGGGCGACAAAAAGCGAAACCATTATTGACGTGCTTCTGCCTGCGGCGTTGCCCGGCATCGCAAGCGGTATTTTGCTGGCCGTCAGCCGGGCGATTGGCGAGACCATGATTGTGGTTATGGCGGCCGGAATTATTGCCACACTGACCTTTAATCCGCTGGCCCCTGTGACCACAGTGACCGTGCAGATCGTCACCCTGCTGATTGGTGACAGTGAATTTGATAACCCCAAAACTTTGGCCGCATTTGCCCTTGGTTTAACCCTGTTCTTGTTGACGCTGGCGCTCAATGTTTTTGCGCTGCGGATCGTTCGAAAATATCGGGAGCAATATGACTGATATTCTCGACCACCAGATTGCTGAGCGTGATAAACTTGCAAACCCGCGCCATGATTGGGCGTCTGATAATGCACGTCGGCGTATTAAAAGACGCTATGGCCGCGACCGCCTGCTGCGGATTTTTGGTTTAGGTGCTGTTATTACCGCCTTGATGTTGCTGGCGATTTTGATCGCCTCGCTCACCTATACGGGCTATGTGGCGTTTTATACCACCAAAGTTAAGGTGGAAATTTTCCTTGATCCGCAAAAAATTGATAGGGAAAACCCCGGCAAAACCAAATACCGCAAGATGACCAAACAGGCTTTTAATGCCTATTTTCCAGAGGTAAAAAACCGCAAGGATAAGCGTAATCTTTCGAAAATTCTAAGCTCCGGGGCGCAATATATAGTACGCGATTATGTGGTTTCGCATCCGGAACTGATCGGCCAAACCGTTAGCCTCAACCTGCCCTTGTCTGATCCGTTTGATCAATTGCAAAAGGGGGTTATTCCGCGCCGGATTGACGCGCCCGGTAAAAATAGCGGCAAAAATGACGGGAATGGCGAAAAAATGCTCAACCCGCGCTTCAAATCAGAAAAAGTGCTGGTCTGGTTTGATACACTGGTGGCCAGGGATATGCTTTCATCACCGTTCAGTTGGGAGCTGTTTGTCAATGCTGACAGTCGTTTCCCAGAACTTGCTGGTCTTGCGGGCGCCTTTACCGGATCGCTTCTAGCGCTGCTGGTTTGTTTCCTGATTAGTTTTCCGGTGGGTATAGCGGCGGCAATTTATCTGGAAGAATTTGCTCCCAAAAACCGCTTCACCGATTTTGTCGAGGTCAATATCAACAATCTGGCAGCCGTACCTTCCGTGGTGTTTGGTCTGCTGGCGCTGGCGGTTTTCATCAATTTTTTTGGTCTTCCGCGCTCGGTGCCATTGGTTGGTGGCATGGCGCTGGCGCTGATGACCCTGCCAACAATTATCGTCTCAACTAGGGCCGCCCTGAAAGCCGTGCCGCCTTCAATCCGCGAGGCTGCTTTGGGCGTTGGTGCGTCGCGCCATGAGGTTGTGCTGCATCATGTTTTGCCGCTTGCAATGCCCGGAATTTTAACCGGCACAATTATCGGATTGGCGCAAGCGCTGGGCGAGACCGCACCGCTGCTTTTGATCGGCATGAATGCCTTTATTCCAAGCATTGAAAATCTTGGTCTGATGGAACCTGCAACCGCATTGCCGACCCAGATTTTTGCATGGGGAGACAGTCCCGAACGCGGATTTGTATCGCGAACCTCGGCGGCCATTCTGGTGCTGATCGGTTTTCTGGTGATGATGAATTTGGTCGCCATTTACCTGCGTCAAAAATTTGAACGAAAATGGTAGGCGGCAAGGCAAAGAGATGAGTGAAAAAGCCATGAATATGAATGTTGAAACCCCAAAAGAACCTGTTAACGCGATGAATTTTCAACTGCCAAAAGAGCTGCAGGTGAAAGTTAAAACTCGCGATGTGAATGTTCACTACGGAGAGAAACAAGCGCTTTTTGACATCAATCTCGATGTTCCGGCCAACCATGTTGTATCACTCATCGGGCCATCGGGATGTGGTAAGTCCACCTATCTGCGTTGCCTGAACCGAATGAATGACATTATTGATATTGCCCGGGTTTCTGGTCAGATCGAGCTGGATGGGGTGGATATTTACGACAAGAATATTGATGTGGTTGAATTGCGTGCCCGGGTTGGCATGGTGTTTCAAAAGCCCAATCCATTTCCCAAGTCGATCTTTGATAATGTTGCCTATGGGCCGCGCATTCATGGTTTGGCCGATAACAAAACCGAGCTTGAGGAAATTGTCGTTACCAGCCTGCAAAAGGCCGGACTGTTTGACGAGGTAAAGGATCGCTTAAAAGATTCCGGCACCGGGCTTTCCGGTGGCCAGCAACAGCGCCTTTGCATTGCGCGAGCAATTGCCACCAAGCCGGAGGTGATCCTGATGGATGAGCCGGCATCGGCGCTTGACCCGATTGCAACGGCGGTGATTGAAGAGTTGATTGATGAGTTGCGTCAAAATTTTACAATCATTATTGTAACTCATTCGATGCAGCAGGCGGCGCGTATTTCTCAATATACGGCGTTTTTTCATCTGGGGTATCTGGTAGAGGTTGGCGATACTGAGCAAATATTTACAAATCCTGTCGATCGCCGTACCCAGGATTATATTACTGGCCGGTTTGGCTAAATCTGCTAGAGGATATTATGGACAGCGAACATATAGTAAAATCTTTTGACAGCGACCTGCTGCAGATTGAAAGTCTGATTGCCGAAATGGGCGGGTTGGTTGAAACTCAGATTTCTGATGCCACCACAGTTTTAACCCGCCGCGATACGGTTTTGGGCAAAGAGGTGATCGCACTTGATAAGCGGGTTGACGAGATCGAATTTGAGGTCGATGCCGCTGTGGTGCGCATATTGGCCCTGCGCCAGCCGCGTGCGCAAGACCTTCGTGCCGTGCTGGTGGTGTTGAAACTTGCGGGTAATCTGGAACGTATAGGCGATTATGCCAAGAATATCTGTAAGCGCACAAGTGTGTTGGCCAACTCCAAGGCCATCGGCAATTCATCGGCAACAATCAAACGCATGGGTAATTTGGTTCAGGAAATGATCAAGGATGTGCTGGATGCCTATGTCTCGCGCGATATTGATACGGCTGATGATGTGCGGTTGCGCGATCAGGAGGTTGATCAGATGCATAACGCATTGTTTCGCGAACTCCTCACCCATATGATGGAAGATCCGCGTAATATCACTCCTTGTATGCATCTGTTGTTTATCGCCAAAAATGTTGAGCGTATGGGCGATCATGTGACCAGCATGGCCGAGCAGGTGCATTTTCTGGTTTGCGGTAAAATGCCGGACGATGAACGGCCGAAGGGTGATAATACCAGCTATTCTTCTGTTGAATTGAATACCGTCAACGGGGAGAGCAATGATGGCTGATTTGGCACCGGGCTCAGGGGTAAATGCCAGCGCACCCTTAGTGTTGATCGTTGAGGATGAGCCGGCGCAACGTGAGGTTCTTTCCTATAATATTTCGGCTGAAGGACTTCGAATGGCTATTGCCGAAGATGGCGAAGAGGCACTTTTGCTGGTTGAGGAAGAGCAGCCTGATTTGATCGTGCTTGACTGGATGTTGCCGAATGTCTCAGGGCTGGAAGTTTGCCGCAGGTTAAAGGCCCGCAAGGCCACCAAGAATATCCCAATTATCATGCTGACCGCGCGTAATGAGGAAGATGACCGGGTGCGCGGTATTGAAACCGGGGCCGATGATTATGTGGTGAAGCCCTATTCGGTGAATGAATTAATGGCGCGCATTCGTGGCATATTACGCCGGGTGCGGCCCGCCAGCAGTGATGAAATTATCCAGTACGGCGATATTGTGCTGGATAGTGAAAAGTACAAAGTCACCCGTAATGGCAAAGCCCTAAAGCTTGGGCCGATTGAATTTCGTTTGCTTTCGACTTTCATGGAAAAGCCCGGCCGTGTGTGGAGCCGTGATCAATTGCTCACCCGCGTGTGGGGGCGCGATAGCGATGTGGATACCAGAACCGTTGATGTGCATATTGGCAGGCTTCGAAAAGCCATGAGCAAGCATGGCGGTATAAACCCGATCAGAACCGTGCGCGGTGCGGGTTATTCGCTCGATGATGATGGTTAGGGTAAAGGATTTTGTTTGGTATTCTACTTTCCCATTCGGTTGTCATCCTCGGGCTTGACCCGAGGACCCATACCGTGATCTCAATCACAAATGTCATATTATGTTTACATGCTCGCAAGTCGCAAAGGCGGAACGATTTACACCGGAATGACAGGCGGTCTTGAAGACCGTATATTTGATCACCGTGAAGGTCGTGGCAGTAAATTTACCAAAGAATACCGCGTTAAAAGACTGGTTTGGTATGAGGAACACGATCAGGCATTAGTCGCTATCCAGCGTGAGAGAAATATCAAGCAATATTACCGAAAATGGAAGATCGAACTGATAGAGACCATGAATCCCGAATGGTATGATCTATATCGAACTTTGGGAATTTGAACGAGCGCAGAATTGTTTACTTTTCACGGCAACACGTAGGTTTTATATCGTTGGAGCGTTCACGGAATGGGTCCTCGGGTCAAGCCCGAGGATGACATTGAAAGAGTGGATGACGATGGAGAGGTAGTCGACAGGCTCACCATGAGGGTTAGGGAACGCGCCCATTTTAAACATGCATCAAGGTGGCGATTTCGGCGCGCAGTTCATCCAGACCGGATTTCTTTTCCGATGATGTGGCCATCAGTTCCGGGTGGGCTGCCGGGCGCTTTTTGATTTGCTCAAGGGTTTTGACCTTCAGCTTTTCCATCGCCGGAGGTTTTACCTTGTCGGATTTTGTCAGCACGATCTGATAAGGAACGGCTGCCTCATCAAGCAGATCAAATACTTTTTCATCATTGGGTTTCAGGCCGTGGCGGGCATCGACCAGCACAAATACCCGGCGCAGGGTAGAGCGTCCGCGAAGATAGGCAAAGATCAGCTTTGTCCATTGCTCTACCTGCGATTTTGGCGCCTTGGCAAAACCATATCCCGGCATATCTACAATGGCGCCAGGGGGCAGGGTTTCAGACCAGTCTCCATCGGGAATAAAATAGTTTAGTTCCTGGGTGCGGCCGGGTGTATTGGACGTGCGAGCCAGGCTCTTTTGGCCAACCAGCGCATTGATCAATGAGGATTTTCCAACATTGGAGCGCCCGGCAAAAGCCACCTCGTTTGGCCCTTCAGGGGGCAGGAACTTCATTGCCGGGACACCGCGAACGAATATCCAAAGGTGTGCAAATAGCGATCTACCGGCAGCAATCCGTGCGTCGTCTTTGTCGGTCATTATCTATGAACAATCTGTTGGGGAGTGGGCAGTAAAATTGCCTACTCCTCTTTTGGTTTCCGAACAAACAGGTCTCTTATATTGTCGAACAATTCAATTTTTACGCCCTGACGTCTCATAATCGTACCCTGTTGGAGAATGGTCAACAGGTTGTTCCACGCCCAGTAAATCACCAGTCCAGCCGGGAAGCTTGCCAGCATGAAGGTGAATACAATTGGCATCCATGTGAAAATCATTGCCTGTGTCGGGTCCGGCGGTGTCGGGTTCATGCGCATTTGCAGGAACATGGTGATGCCCATTGCCAATGGCCAAACGCCGATCATCATGAATTGCGGTACGTCAAACGGTAGCAAACCAAACAGGTTAAACATAGATGTTGGGTCGGGGGCTGCCAAATCCTGTATCCAGCCAAAAAATGGTGCATGGCGCATTTCGATCGTCACATAGAGAACTTTGTAGAGCGAAAAGAATACCGGGATCTGGATAAGCATCGGCCAACAACCGGCCGCCGGATTGATTTTCTCTTTCTTGTAAAGCGCCATCATTTCCTGCTGCTGCTTTGCCTTGTCTTCCGCATAGCGTTCACGGATCTCGGTCATTTGCGGCTGCATTTTTTTCATGTTTGCCATTGAAACATAGGATTTATTGGCAAGCGGGAAGAACAACAGTTTCAGCAATACGGTGACGATGAGAATGGCAACGCCGAAGTTTCCAAGTAGATTGAATATATAATCAAGCAATTTGAACATCGGTTTGGTGATGAAATAAAACCAGCCCCAGTCAATCATGTTGGAGAAATTCTTGATCTGCAGATCCTGTTCGTAATGTTCAAGGATTGCGACCTGTTTGGCGCCGGCAAACAATCGATTGGTTACTTCGGCAGATTTTCCAGCCTCAACGGAAACCGGATCACTGATATAGTCCGCCTGATATTGCTTGCGGTCCTTATTGAAGAAAGCAAACCGCGATGAGAACGTGCCGCTTGGAATTAAAGCCGTTGCCCAGTATTTATCGGTAATGCCAAGCCAGCCGGTTGTTGCCGGTTGGAGTGTTGTAACAAGCTCGTCTTCGATTTCATCATAGTCGATTTCTTTGAGGCCTTCCTCGCCGACATCGCCAATGAGGCCTTCATGCAACACATATATCCCGGCAATTTTGGGCTTTCCAAACCGTGCGATACGACCATATGGTTGCAGGGAAACACTGGCTGCAGAGGAATTATCAACCGCATCGGTGATGGTGAACAGATAGTCTTTGTCGACCGCAATTGTTCGGGTAAAGGTCAGGCCTTTATTGTTATTCCACGTCAGTTTAACCGGATTGTTGGTGGTCAGCTTTGCGCTGGATTGCGCTTCCCATTTGGTGTTGGACTGGGGAACCTCACCGCTATCCTTGTTGCCAACCCATCCAAATTCCGCAAAATAAGCGCCTTCCGGGGCTGCTTTCGGCGAAAACAGAATGATTGTCGGGCTCTTTTTATCGATGGTTTCGTGGTAGTTCTTCAGCCGCAAATCATCAATGCGCCCGCCAACCAGATTGATTGAACCGGACAATCTGTCGGCATCAATTTCCACACGAGGATCAACGCCGAGAGCAGCTTTTCTGTCATTGGCGGTATTAGGTTCGCTTTGAGCCGCAACGCCAGGAATTGCTCCATTGGTGTTGGATTTGGCCGTTGTCCCGGCCTGGGGAATGGCGGTGTTTCCTGTCGAAGGTGCTACAGGTGCTGCTTTTTTGGCCAATTCTGCCTGACGGGTTGCCTCAATTTCTGCAGCGCGACGCTCCTGCTCCATGCGGGGGGCAATTACAAAATATTGCCAACCAATCAGAACTGCCAGCGAGAGCGCCATTGCAAGAAAAAAATTCTTGTTATTATCCATGAAATTGTAATCCGGTAGAAAGTGTGGATGCAGATTGTCTGAAACCTGCCGTTATTTGTTACCCTGCTTGCGGTTTTGCATTTTGATATCCGACTTTTTATCGGGCGCTGTTTTACTTGATATGCGTTCGACGCTTTTGTAAAAATCTTTTACCAGTGATGGAAAGGATGAATGTAAAGCTGCATTGCGTGCAATTAGTACATAATCATTGCCGCCTTGAACACAAGATAGTGCGTTAAGGCGGACTACTTCCCTTAGCCGCCGTTTAATGCGGTTTCTAACAACTGAATTTCCGGTTTTTTTGGTAACCGTGAAGCCGATGCGGGCTAGTTTCTCATTAACGGAGTTGTTTTCACCGGCAGCACGTTTTTTTGCCTGCAAAGTGAAAGAGTGCGTATGATCGCGCGCACCACTACGCGCAGCGACAAAGTCACTGCGCTTCCTTAACCGTTCCAGTTGAACCGTGTTCCGGTTATCCATGATGTCGGCCCGGAGGGTTGGTTTCGTGAAAACGGCAGCACTCAGGCAGACAGCTTTTTACGGCCATGGGTGCGGCGGCGTACCAGAACCCGGCGTCCGGCGGCTGTTGCCATGCGGGAACGATAGCCATGGCGGCGTTTGCGAACCAGTTTACTCGGCTGATAAGTGCGCTTCATCTTCTTAATTCCGCTCTATTGGCGGACCTCTTTTTAAATTGCAAAAGAAACAGGAGTTGAGCACCATTAGCCTGATAAAACCGCTGCCATTCAAACACAGAAAACCAGCGTCGGATACAAGCACCCAAACGTTCGAGGCTTATAGGCAGTCCTTGTTTTTAAGTCAATCTACATTTGGCAACATTTGGCAATATTTGGCAACATTTGGCAACATTTTGCCAACTTTTTGCAACATTGCTAACAATTGGGCAACAGGCGGGCAACAGTTGAGAAATCGTCTTTCTTTGGATTTGGGACGGATTGAAAATTGATCACTTTATGCGCGCGATAAGCCTATCTTCACTAAATTGTGAGAATTCGTGGGAGTGATCTCAAGCGCTCGTGCGGTAATGCGAGATAAATTCATTGGAAGTGGCGAAGTAGACACCTCATCTTTCAAAAATAGTCAAACTGTTTTGGAGCACTGAAATGTTACTTAATGGTTCTATTGTCGAGCAGGCTGGAAAAAATGACGGAAATTTATCGATGAGTAATATTGAAACTCCCAATAAAACAGCATCCTCGTCGTTAAAAAGATGGGTGCCGGTCATTGTAATCGTCGCAATTTTGGCGGGTGGATATCTCGCCGGTCTAAACCAGTATTTCTCGCTCGATTTTATTACAGAAAACCGGGACAAGTTAATGGCCAGAGTGGAGGGAAATTACGCCCTTTCGCTTGCTACCTACTTTGTCATTTATACAGTTGCTGTTGCGGTATCATTTCCCGGGGCCAGCTTGATTACAATTATTAGCGGATTTTTATTTGGCTGGTTTGCCGGTGGCCTGACTACGGTGTTTGCTGCTACTCTCGGCGCATCAATAATATTTTTGGCTGCCCGCACATCTTTTGGCGACCTGTTGCAAAAAAAGGCAGGCAAACGCATGGCGAAACTTTCTGTAGGATTTCAAAAAGATGCATTTAATTATCTCTTGACCTTGAGGCTTGCGCCAATCTTTCCATTTTGGCTGATTAATCTGGCACCGGCGCTGTTTGGCATGAAACTCGCGCCCTATGCCATTGCCACATTTATTGGCATTATTCCTGGCACATTTGCCTATGCCTATCTGGGGCAGGGGCTTGGTTCCACCATAGGCGGGAAGGGCTTTACCGTATCGCCCACACTTATTGCGGCACTTGGTGTCTTGGCGCTTGTCTCGATATTGCCGATTGTGATCAAACGACTAAAGAAAAACAAATTGTAGGCATAGTAATTTCACTGGCCACAAATATTTATCCACCCCTCCATAAAAATTTGAGGAATATATGAGCGAAATTCTTACCCCGGATATCTGTGTAATTGGTGCTGGATCGGGCGGATTGAGTGTTGCGGCGGCGGCGGCCGCATTTGGTGTATCTGTCGTGCTGATTGAAAAAGGCAAGATGGGTGGCGACTGCCTCAATTATGGCTGTGTCCCTTCAAAAGCGCTTATTGCTGCTGCAAAGCAGGCGCAGGCAATACGAGAGGCGGATAAATTCGGGGTAATTGCTGATGAGCCGAAAGTCGATTTTCGCCGGGTAAATGAACATGTTCATTCGGTTATTGCGGGTATCGCGCCGAATGATTCTGTTGAGCGTTTTACCGCTCTTGGGGTGAAAGTTATTGAAGAGGCCGGTGCGTTTAAAGATGCAACAACGGTGATTGCCGGAGAATATGAAATTAAAGCCCGGCGCTTTGTTGTATCCACCGGGTCATCTGCCTTTGTGCCGCCAATTCCGGGGCTGGATGAAGTCCCTTACCTCACCAATGAGACCATCTTTGATGAGACCCGCAAACCTGGGCATTTGATTATCATTGGCGGCGGCCCGATTGGCATGGAGATGGCGCAAGCCCATTGCCGGCTGGGTGCTAAGGTAACAGTTGTAGAAGGATTGATAGCGCTGGGCAAGGATGACCCGGAGCTTACCGCCATTGCGCTGGATAATATTCGCGCCGACGGGGTGGTTATTCACGAAGGCACCAAGGTTGTTGGGGTTGAAAAGCGTGGCAAATCCGGCATTCGGGTATTGATTGAAAATGAGGCGGGTAAAACCCACATTGATGGCACCCATTTGCTGGTCGCCACCGGGCGGATGGCGAATGTCAATAATCTGGGGCTTGAAAAAGCAAAAATTGAATTTGACCGTCGCGGTATCAAGGTTTCAGCGAAAATGCGAACCTCAAATAAACGCGTCTATGCCATCGGTGATGTGACCGGTGGATTGCAGTTTACCCATGTGGCCGGCTATCAGGCCGGGCTGGTTATTCGGGCACTGCTGTTTCGTTTGCCTGCTAAAATGAACAATAATATCATCCCGTGGAGCACATTTACTGATCCGGAAATTGCCCATGTGGGCATGAGTGCTGATGCGGCAAAAGAAAAATTTAGGGACATTCGGGTTCTGCGCTGGCCTTATCTGGAGAACGACCGGGCGCGGGCTGAACTTAAAACCAACGGCTTGATAAAGGTCATTACCCGCAAGAATGGCAAGATCGAAGGGGTTTCGATTGTTGGCCACAATGCGGGCGAAATGATCAATATGTGGGCACTGGCAATATCTCAAAAAATGAAAGTTAGTGACATTGCGGGCTATGTTTCGCCCTACCCAACAATGACAGAGATAGGCAAACGGGCCGCAACGTCCTATTATATACCTGTGACCCGAAAACCAATGATCCGAAAGTTGATCGGATTTCTGCAAAAATTAGGGTAAGAATAGCGAACTGTTTTTGAGGGAAAGTAGTGTTGAACAAGCCGGATACCGAAATAACCCGCGCGCTGGGTCGTATTGAAGTTGATGCAAAAGGCCACGGCCTCATGCCATCGACCGGCTGGTTGCCGAGCGGTCTTTCGGGAAAACTGCTTTTATTGACCATACTTTTTGTGATGATCGCTGAAGTTTTGATTTTTGTGCCATCGATTGCTAATTTTCGGCTTATCTGGTTGCGGGAACACATTCATACGGCCGAGGCGGTAAGTCTGGTTTTTGAAGATGGTCAGTCGGTTAACCTGCCAAGAAATATTCAAGATGATCTGCTGAAAGCGACGCAGGCGGAAGCCATTGCCCTGCGCAGTTCCGGTATTGCCAAGCTGATTGCCAGTGACACGATGCCGTCTGATGTGGCACGGCATATTTATCTTGATGACGATGCCATGACCGGGCCTTTCAGTTCTATTCTTGATGCCTTTGATACGCTGATTTCGGGCGGTGACCGCGCCATTCGGGTGGTGGCCAAGTTGAAACACCGCGAGGGCAATATTGAAGTGGTTATGAAGGATGGGCCGTTGAAGGCGGCGATGCTTACCTATGCCCGCAATGTGATGCTGCTGTCGCTGGCGATATCACTGATTACGGCATTCATGGTGTTTTTCTCAATTCGCTGGCTGCTTATTCGCCCGATCCAGAAAATGACCCAGAATATGATGGATTTTTCTGATGATCCAGAAAGCCTTGAGCGGATAATCATACCATCTTCTCGAAATGACGAAATCGGAATGGCAGAAAGCCAGCTGGCCGGTATGCAACGTGAATTGCAATCAACATTGCAAAGCCAGAAACACTTGGCCAACCTTGGCCTTGCGGTCTCAAAAATCAATCATGATTTGAGAAATATTCTGTCCTCAGCTCAATTGTTTTCTGACCGGCTGGTGGCGCTGCCTGACCCGACAGTGCAAAGACTGGCACCAAAGCTCATTCGCACCATTGATCGCGCCATATCCTATACGCAATCTGTTTTGTCCTATGGCAAGGCGGTTGAGGCGGCGCCTGAACGGCGCCTGATCTTGCTTAAAAGGGTCGTTGATGATGTCTCGGAAATGCTGGCGCTCGACCGCATAACTAATGTTTCTTTTATCAATTCAGTGCCTGAAGATCTGGAGATTGATGTGGACGGTGAACAATTGTTCCGTGTTTTGTTAAATCTCAGCCGGAATGGATTGCAGGCAATGGAGCATGATCACGATGATACCCATATCAGTCGATTGACAATTTCAGCCGAGCGAAATGCAAGCACGGTATTAATTTGTATTTCAGATACCGGGCCTGGTGTTCCTGAAAGGGCAAAACAAAACCTGTTTGAAGCTTTTTCGGGTTCAACACGGGCTGGAGGAACCGGGTTGGGGCTGGCGATTGCGGCTGAAATCATTCATGCTCATGGGGGAGAAATCTCGCTTTCTCAATCCAGTGGACCGGGCGCGACATTTGAAATCTGGCTGCCAGACCAACCGGTTGAACTTGAAAAGGTGCGGTCGCTGAAAACAGCATCCTGATTTTTTGTTCGCATACATGTTGCATGATTTGAATTGGCGTCAAAATTTGCGCGCATTTTAATTTTTCTGCGGGAAAATTATTACTGCATTGTAACCGTTGGTTAAGAAAATAAACTTCAATTCAATTGTCGCAATAATGGTGCTTGCAATTCCCGGCACTTGGCCTTAATTAGCATCCAACCGCCGGGCTGAATATCCAATCAGCTGCAATGGTGGCGGTGAAAATGTGCACCCGTAGCTCAGCTGGATAGAGTACCTGACTACGAATCAGGGGGTCACAGGTTCGAATCCTGTCGGGTGCACCATTTTTAATATCTCACGATAGTTCGCTTTGCTCACATCTCCGATGGGGCGGCCTGACCGGCCGGCCGCACTTGTGCGGTTTGGAGGGTGTTGGGGGTATTTGTTTCAGGGCGCCATATTAAGTATCTCACGATAGTTCGCTTTGCTCACATCTCCGATGGGGCGGCCTGATCGGCCGACCGCACTTGTGCGGTTTGGAGGGTGTTGGGGGTATTTGTTTCAGGGCGCCATTTTTAATATCTCACGATAGTTCGCTTTGCTCACATCTTCGACTGCGCGGCCTGACCGGCCGACCGCACTTGTGCGGTTTATTGGAGCTATCTGCCCTAAGGGCATATAAGCAACATTCTTCAAAGTTCCCACAGTTGCGAAGAAATTCATTGCAACGGGTAATTGGATTTGTCTGCATGTCTGATAAATTCAGTAAAATTATTGGTTATTATAATTCTTTTATTTCAATGTCTTATGGAAAATACCTCTATCTACTAAAATATTAGTTTGACAAACGAGGTTTTCTCACCCGACTATCCAAGTTCCAGATTTACCTGGGAGAAGAAAGCATTGGGAGGAGATGAAATGCGAAAGTATTTGTTATCCGCAGTTGCGGCTATTGCCATAATTGCCGGAACAGGATCGGCATTTGCAGATGAAGCTGCAGCCAAGAAGTGGA
>JAJRQF010000113.1 GCA_024280375.1 Alphaproteobacteria bacterium
CACATCGCCCTTAACAATTCCGACAAAAGGCAATTCGCGAAAAGCATGGCCAACATCCATGCCGTAACCAACGACAAAGTAGTCCGGGCAGCTAAAGCCTACATAATTTGCAAAAATGTCAGCTTTGCGGCGCGAGGTCTTATCCAGCAATACCGCAACCTCCACTTTGCGGGCCCCACGCTCCAACATCAGTTCCCGGGCAAATTTCAATGTATTGCCAGATTCAAGAATATCGTCGATCAACAAAACCTCACGGTCCTTAACTTCACTCTCGATATCCCGCAAAATCCGCACTTCCCCAGCTTCCGTGCCTGCCCCGTAACTGGCGAGCGAAATAAACTCCACCTCCGGTTCAACCGCAACCTCGTGCAACGCCCGAATGAGATCGGCTGCAAAAATAAACGACCCCTTCAAAACCGCGATAACAATCAGATTGTCATAATGTTGAGCAGCAATTTCGGCGGCCATTCTCAAGTTTTGTTCGTCGATCTGTTTTGCGTTATACAAAACATCGATCTGTTTACCTCTAACAATTGGCATTGGTCAGGACCTGTTGAAAAATAGGTTTCGGGCGCGGCGCGAGCATAATATCACGCCTGAACAGGCGGGAACTGTGCCGTGGTGCCACCCACCACAAGCAGTTGTCAACACATTCAGGCATGATATTGGCCGCGTCCGCTGGATATGAACAAAATTGCCCATTATTACGTCGAAAAACCTTGAAAGGGGTTGCCCTGCCAGCGTTTTTCCTCCTGTTTCTGAACAATTTTTCTTCATACCGCGCTCCAAATCCTATTTACCAACAGGTCCTAGCTTTGCTTGTTGGCTGCGTCGCTCGGTGAATTTTAGATGAATATCACGCACACCCAAAGGAGGGCCAAACATATGAGTAACAAATTTCATTGTTTCGCCCGCTTCCAGCTGCATTTTCTCCGGTTCATAAAACCACGCATAAATTTCCTGTTTATCGACAGCACGCATTAACAGGCGTACCGCCGGAACTTTAACGGTGCTTTTTGAAACATTGCGAATCATACCTTCGATGATCAGTATATTTCCACCGTTTTTTGCCTCGGTTTTTGACGTTACAGAATAAAATTCCAAACCACGAGAGTTGATATTTAGCCCGGCAAGTTTGTAAAGACTGGATACACTTGGCAATACTGAAACAACCCGGTCGCGCACCATCAACCCGCCACCAAATATTAGGATCGCGCCAATAACAGCTGCAATATTTAGCCATTTTTGCCGAAATGAGTTGATGTTGTCCGGTAGGTTAATTTCCGGACCTTCTGTTTTTATATCAAGAGGTTCAACTGCCCGCCCATTAACGGAATTTGTTTCATTGCCAATATCAGACACCATAGCTTGAGGGTTAGGCAAGGCGTTATTAATACCGGCAATTCCAGTCGGTTTAAACTCTTTTTCAAGCGCAACAATCACCGCCTGTTTAACCGCTTTTGAAGGAACAACGATAATCCGGCGGGCAGGTCGGCTGGGCTCGGCAGTCGGCCGATTTTGAACACCATCTAACACTATCCGGGATTTACAATTGTCGCATGCGATGTAATTTTGCGCGCCGCCAAGCTTATCATCCAACATTACATTGCCGCTATCCGTCGGGATCGCTGCCGTCGGCAAATCATGTTCTGTGCTACAATGCGGACAGGATATTTTCATCAAATCGAACCAATTAATCTAAAGATAGCCACAAAATAATAGAAAAAAATGGTTAATTGATTGCGCATAATTTATCCTTGTTGGTAAATTGTTCAAACACCTATATGCACAACACCAATAGGCTTCTAACTTTCGCAACGGATCAGCAAAATTTCTATGTTTGGGAAATGTAAGTGATAAAATTCGAAAATGTCGGCCTTCGCTACGGCATGGGTTCGGAAATATTACGCGATTTGACCTTCCATATCGCGCCGGGTTCTTTCCAGTTTTTAACCGGCCCCTCAGGTGCCGGTAAATCCAGCCTGTTGCGCCTGCTTTTTCTTTCGCTCAGCCCTACCAGAGGTTTGATAAACGTATTTGGCAAGGATGCGGCCAGTTTGAAGCGGGCAGATTTGCAGGATATTCGCCAGGATATTGGTATCGTATTTCAAGACTTTCGCCTGCTTGATCACCTGACCACCTTTGAAAATGTGGCCCTGCCCTTGCGCGTTCAGGGCAGGGAGGAAGCAAGCTATAAACGCGACGTTATTGACCTGCTCGATTGGGTCGGCTTGAGCGACCGCCTGCACGTATTGCCACCGGTCCTTTCAGGCGGTGAAAAACAACGCGCCGCCATCGCCCGCGCATTGATCAATCAACCAAAATTATTGCTGGCCGACGAACCAACCGGCAATCTAGACCCGACATTGGCGCGACGGCTTTTAAGGCTTTTTGCAGAATTAAACCGATCCGGCACATCAGTTGTTATCGCCACCCATGATTTGGGCCTTATGGATCAATTTCAGGCAAAACGTCTGGTTATCAACGAAGGTTTGCTGCAAATTTATGACTGATCGAAAACCCCTGATCCGCCGTCAAACATCTTCGGGCAACATTTCTGCAACGCCTGCACGAGCAAGTGCGGCAAAAGGCCAACCCGCCGCTTTACCAGGCAGAAAAACGCGACGAAAATCGACCATGGGGTTGAGCCCCTCGCGGGTCGCAACTTCCATATCCAATTCAATAGTTCCGCGGGAATCCATTGCAGCAAACGCGCTTACCCTGGTAATCGGAATAATGACCTTTCTACTATGCCTGACCTTTGGCGCCGTAAGCCTTGTCAGCGACACTGCATCATCCTGGAAAAATGACATTGCCCGCGAAGTAACCATTCAAATTCGCCCTGCCGACGGCTTTGACATGGAAAATGCACTTAAAACCGCGCAGCAAATTGCCAGCGGAATGAAAGGTATCGAAAGCGTATCTATTATTAATGAAGAAGCAACCGCGCGGCTGCTGGAACCTTGGCTCGGTACGGGCCTTAGCCTTGATGAATTGCCGATACCAAGATTATTGAGTGTAAAGCTTAAGCAGGGGGAGCGAGCTGATTTTGATGAACTGAGGCGGCAGTTGATTTCTGCAATACCCGGTGCCAGCCTCGATGATCATCAGGCCTGGGCCGACAGGCTGAATACAATGGCCGGTGCCACTGTATTTATTGGTCTCTCAATTATGGCTCTGGTTATGTCGGCAACCATTTTAACCGTGGTATTTGCCACCAGGGGTGCGATGTCATCTAATCAGCATATTGTTGAAGTTCTGCATTTTGTCGGCGCAAGGGATAATTATGTAGCCGAGCAATTTCAGCGGCACTTTTTGGCTTTAGGACTAAAAGGCGGTGCAATTGGCGGCGTAATGGCCATTTTCACCTTTATTATAATTGGTATCTGGACCGGTCAAAATATTGCAACACCGGAAGGCGATCAGGTAACAGCGCTGTTTGGTACCTTCTCCGTTGGATTGATTGGTTATGCAGGGACCGCTATCATTGTTATCCTGATTTCCTTTTTAACCGCAATGACATCCAGAAGGACGGTCCTTCGCCATATCAGCACCTTGGACAACAAATAAATCAAAACCAGTTAACCAGGCAGGCCTAAGCCGGTTAGTACTATGTTTAGGCCAATAGCAGGCCACAATTGACATATATATTGATCCTACAATATGGTTAGATCCCAGGCCAATGACAACACTTGATCAGAGCGCCCATAAATTGATCGATACGACAAGCAGCCCACAACCAACAAAGCACCGCAGCCTGTTTTCTGCAATCGGTGGCATATTCAAGTTTGCCATCATCACACTTACGCTGATTACAATTGTCACGGGTGGGTTTTTGATTGGCGGGTTTTTAAAATTCGCAGATGCAGTCTCCAGTTATTCTATTGCCAAATCCCCTCCAAAATCAGCCGCAATCGTGGTTTTTACCGGTGGAATATCGCGAATTTCTGAAGCTGTTAAATTGTTAGAAAGTGGGCGCGGAACCCGCCTATTGATCAGTGGTGTTCACTCGAAAACATCAATCAATACCCTGAAGTCAAAATTTCATATTGATCAGCGCTTGCTTGACTGCTGTATTGATATCGACAAAATGGCTTCTGATACGATCAGCAATGCCGCCGAGACCAAAAAATGGACGACTTCGCACAATTTTGAAAGCCTGATATTGGTAACGAGCAACTATCACATGCCCCGCAGCATGCTTGAGACCAAAAGATTGCTGCCAAATACGATCTTAATCCCCCACGCGGTGGTAGCGGCAGATTTCAATAGCACCAACTGGCACAAGGACCGCGGCTCCTTGAGGTTACTGTTGTCTGAATATTCAAAATACGTTGCAACACAAATAAGGCCGCTGGTTTCAAAAAATACAATGAATACAATCCGCTCCAGCCTCACAAGTTTATAATGAGATAGAATTCGGCCATCTGAGCGTTGATATTCTTGGGAAACCCGATTGCCAACGCTAAATTACGCCCAAAAACCACATACAATGGCAATTTTCCCATAGACCCCGCACTAAAGACCGCGTATTTCCTGCGCATTCGCTTTCAATTCGCCGGAGTACAAAAATTGCTCATCATTCGCTCTCTAATTTTTAACATTGTGTTCTATGCAAATCTGATTTTGCAAATGATCATTCAAACTCCGATTTACTTTTTTCTGCCTCGCAGGGGAGCATTGAAAATCGTCAAAAACTGGTGCACCACCAGTAACTGGTGGCACAAATGGATTGTTGGGACCCGGTTTGAAGTTACTGGTTTAGAAAATATTCCCGAAGGCGGCTGCATCATTGCGGTCAAGCACCAATCCATGTGGGAGTTTTATGCAATCCTGCCGCTGTTTGACGATCCCGCCTATATTTTAAAGCGAGAACTAATGTGGATCCCACTCTTTGGCTGGTATGTGGCAAAAACCCGGATGATCCCGATTAACCGGGGCAAGCGTAGCAAAGCAATGAAGGAAATGACCAAACGCGCCGCAAAAGAAATTGAACAAGGTCGCCAAATTTTGATCTACCCGGAGGGAACAAGGCGAACACCGGGTGCGGAACCCGCCTATAAATATGGCGTCGCCCACATGTACAAAGAGCTCAACTGCCCAGTATTGCCTATCGCGTTAAACTCCGGCCTGTACTGGCCAAGACGCAGTTTCATGCGCTACCCGGGCACAATTCGTGTGAACATTCTCAAACCAATTATGCCCGGCCTCAGCACCGAAGAATTCCAAATTGAACTGCAGAGTAAAATTGAATCAAGCTGCATGGAGATTTATGAAAAAGCTGCAAAAGATAATTCACCACCTCCAATACCTAAGGCATTGAAAGAACGCCTAAAATTCGATGGGTGATTGAATCAATATACAATTATCTGGCGCTTTTCGTAATTTTGTTCTTGAAATGTTCACAAATTCGTTCTAACTTTGTTCTCAACTAGGAGAATCAAATGTTATTAGGCCAGGCTACAGAAACTTCCGATTTTATCGCTGCATTCAACCTGCTTACCAATGGTGAAGAAACAACACCTCACTTTTCAGCCCGCGAACCTTCCCGCGACAATCATTTTTCCAGTCCCGGCCCGGAACTTGTAGCCTCGGTTGCTGAAAGTGCTGGCCTAAGCCGTTTTGTCTATATTGTTGGCGCATCCAAACATCGTTATGTTTTTTCATCCATACAAAAAGGTCAGATTTCGCTTTATTCTGAGGCCGTATTTGTTGTTATCAATGGTAACAATCGCTCTCCCCTATGGGTGGGAAACTATTCATCGCTTATTACTCATTTAAATGCCGCTCATGCGCGATATGCACCGCGTATTTATGTTCATTTGCTGGCAGAAGGCGAGGCTGCAAAATCCCACGTTGTTTCCGACCTTTCCGGTTCACCATCAGGTGAGAAAACCAGTTGGAAACTTTCAGCCGCTTGAATACTCAAGATGTTGAGCGACCCCCAATCTTCAATTCAATTTGACAATTAACCTCCTGTTGAACATTCATTTGTACTAATATAAACTCTCTAGTGTGGTGGAATTGAAGTTCCTATCATTTTGCAGCTCGCTCATAAAGGAACTTCAAATCCAGAAACCACACTAAAATTAAATATGTGGCTAGTGTCCTTTCGATTCAAAAGTTCGAAAAGCGGCACTGGATAATGATACGAACTTTAGAAGCGGGACACTAGTTTCTATAGGTTCAAGAGGACGTTATGATTTCTATTGGAGAAATGTCGCTACGCACCAATGTGAAGGTGCCAACTATTCGATATTATGAGCAAATGGGGCTGATTTCAGCACCTGAACGCTCAAGCGGTAACCAGCGCAGATATTCGGAATCTGAACTGCAAAGGCTGTCCTTTATCAAGCATGCGCGCGATCTGGGGCTAACAATCGATGCAATTCGCGAATTGCTGGAACTCAGTGAACGACCGAATGAACCATGTGCATTTGCCGATGAAATTGCCACACTGCATCTTCATTCCGTTCAAAGCAAAATCAAACAGCTGCGGAAACTTGAAAAAGAGTTGAAACGAATTGTATCGGGATGCAGAGGCGAAACTGTCGAAAGCTGCTACGTCATTCAAGCGCTGGCCAACCACAAGCTATGCGCAGGCGAGCATTAGAGCCAATCTTGTCCCAACCCAAACTTGCAAAACCATCATCAAATCCAGATCGCAATTCTGAATTGCTGATAATAGCGGCAACTGATTTACTGGATGCTCGCAAACTCTGGCTGTCCAACCTAAAAAATGAACGCCGCCTGGCCGAAAAAACCCTGGATGCCTATGAGCGCGATTTACGTCAATTCCTGACATTTCTGACCGGCTATTTAGGGCACCCACCCGCATTGAAACATGTCGCCAACCTAAAGCCAGTTGATATTCGCGGGTTTTTATCCACCCGAAGGAAAAATGGTGCGGGCGCCAGAACCATTGGCCGCGGCCTGGCTGGCATACGATCATTCATCCGGTTTCTGGAAAAAGACAACCTTGCCTCCAGTGCTGGAATAACCGCGATGCGCGCGCCAAGACAACCGCAAACATTGCCAAAGCCATTACCCATAAAAGATGCATTGAAAATGACCAGTGCGGTTGAGCAGCTCAACGATGAACCATGGATTGCAGCGCGTGATGCAGCAGTCCTAACGCTGCTATATGGATGTGGGTTGCGAATATCAGAAGCGTTGGCGCTCGTTCCCGGTGATTTTCCACTAGGCAAATCAACCTCCCTGCGCATAAAGGGCAAAGGTGGAAGAAGCCGCATTGTTCCAACATTTGCCCTGATCGATCAAACTGTTGCTGAATACACAAAGCTTTGCCCTTACCATTTGATTTTTGATCAGCCGTTGTTTCGTGGCGCACGAGGCGGAAAATTGCAGCCAGCTGTTCTACAACGCTCAATGCGGCTGCTGCGACAGGCATTCGGATTACCGGATAGCGCCACCCCCCATGCACTTCGCCATTCCTTCGCAACCCATCTGCTCAATGGTGGCGGAGATCTTCGCACCATCCAGGAACTTCTTGGCCATGCCAGCCTTTCAACCACCCAAATTTACACCGCTGTCGACAACGATCGATTGCTGGAAGTTTATCAAAACGCCCATCCGCGCGCATAACAGCAAAACGGATAGCTGAATTTAGTTGGTAATAGCCGGGTTCTGCGTTATCAGCGGCAAACCAATTGCTCGAAAAATTTAAAGGACCTGCCTTGAAGCAGAACCGAAAAAATAATCTGCCCAAAAACAAACAGCTGCAAGGTAAGGACAGGGTTGGGCTGGTTGCCCGAAAAATAGCTGCAAAACTATTGGGTAGTGTTTTGGACGAGAAAAAAAATCTCGACGCTTTGATTGACGCAAGTCACGGCGACTATGCCTATATCGCCCTGATTGCCAAGGACCGCGCCCTCATTCGCGCAATCCTGATGACCTGCTTGCGCCGGAAAGGTCAGATTGATGACGCCCTGTCCAAGGTGCTGGACCGCAAAACCCCCAAAAATGCCACCCATCTAACTCATTCGCTTTCAGTCGCCGCTGCGCAAATACTATTTCTTGATGTGCCAGACCGGGCAGCAGTAGATCTTGCGGTAACAGCCATTGGAGAAGACCGGCGAACTGCCCGTTTTTCCAGCCTCGCCAATGCAGTTTTGCGCCGGTTATCAACGGAGAAAACAGAAATTCTGCAATCGCAAAATATTGGGCAATTGTGTATGCCGCCGTGGCTTTTCAAGCGACTTAGAAAATCGTTTGGTAAAAGTCGAGCCGGGCCAATTGCAGAAATTCTATGCCATGAAGCAGCACTCGATTTAACGGTTAAGTCATCGCCGGAATTATGGGCTGAAAAATTCTCTGGCATAGTATTGCCAAACGGATCAGTTCGATTAATTCCCAAGGGCCCAATTCCCAATATGGATGGTTATGATGACGGCGAGTGGTGGGTTCAAGATGCAGCCGCTGCAATGCCTGCAACTTTACTGGGCAATATTTCCGGTTTAAGTGTGGCTGATCTATGTGCGGCCCCCGGCGGTAAAACCGCACAACTTGTCCACGCGGGTGCCGAAGTCACGGCAATTGAAAAATCCCAATCACGCTTGCAGCGGCTACAAGAAAACCTCGAGCGACTAAAGCTTTCCGCAAACATCATCAACGCAGATATACTTCAATGGCAGCCTGAAAAGTTGTTTGATGCGGTTCTGCTGGATGCTCCCTGCTCATCGACCGGCACCATTCGACGCCACCCGGATATTTTATGGACCAAAACCAGCGAGGACATTACCACCCTTGCCAAACTTCAGTTTGATCTGTGGAACAAGGCAATTGAGTTTCTCAAACCGGGCGGGCTAATACTCTTTTCAAACTGCTCATTAGACCGTGAAGAAGGCGAAGACCTATACGCCAGAATTTTGAAATCCCGCGATGATATCGAACCCGATCCAATTCTAGCCAGCGAGGCTCCCGGTCTAAATGATGCAATCACTGGACAAGGCACCTTGCGAACACTACCGATCCATTTTCCAAATT
This sequence comes from Alphaproteobacteria bacterium, assembly GCA_024280375.1. Lineage (GTDB taxonomy): Bacteria > Pseudomonadota > Alphaproteobacteria > Rhizobiales > Rhizobiaceae > SZUA-100. The sequence goes on from JAJRQF010000113.1 coordinate 9,007, forward strand.
CTGATGTACGTATGGCTGGTCTCGACGGCTTTTTGCCGCGCGTCTGCGGCGTAAATGAATCATCAGCACGTCAATACAACGCCATCGTTTACCTGTATTGTATGATTCGAAATAGAATTCATCTTCTTCAGGAATTTGCCTATGGCAAGCTTTCAACCCTTGCGGCAAATGTCGAACCTTTGGCGCACCAGCTCTCTGGTGCAGTGGAGCACCGGTGTTCCCTCGCCCGAAGATCTGGTTGCAATCCCACTATATCTCAATCCAGGTGACATTGAAGAAGCCCGCGAATATTATGCAGGTCGGTTCGATTTCAATGGCGAATTACACAAAATAGAGGGTTCCTCACCCTTCGACATAGCAAATGCATCGCCCGAATGGATCTCGGACCTGCACGGTTTTACGTGGCTTCGGCATTTGCATCAGGTTGGTAGCCCAATTGCCAAATCAAATGCCCAAACACTGGTTCGCGACTGGTTGGAAAATTATTGTAACGACACAACATATATCGCCTGGACCGTAGAGGTAACAGCAAACCGGGTAATTTCATGGTTGGCCCATGCGCGTTTGATCATCGAAAATTCAGATCAAACATTTTACCTGAACTTTCTGCAGAATATCGCGGCCCAGACCAGATATCTGATTTTATCGGTAAACTCGGGCCCTGCTGGACTTCCAAGATTGTTGGCAAAAACCGCGATTGCCTATACCTCCCTGTGTATGCAGGGGCAAAGCCCCACCAACCAGAAAAAACAAATTGCATCCGCCGCCAATTCACTGGGGTTAGAGCTGGTAACGCAATTTTATGCCGATGGCGGGCATATATCACGCAACCCAGACATTGGAATTTCAGCCGCATCGGTGCTGCTGCCCCTCCACCACCTTTATCTTCAGCGACAGGAAAATCCACCAATCCAACTCACTAACGCGCTGGATCGAATATTACCAATGCTCAAGTTCTTTGCCCATCCAGATGGCAGCGTCGCGCATTTCAATGGCAGTGGATTAAAAGATAAAAAGCTTCTGGCCTCAGTTTTAAAAGCCGGTGGGCATTCTGGAAAACCACCTGAAAATGCGGCACTTTCCGGGTATCAAAAAATGCAATCCGGAAGAACCAAGATCATCTTCGATACCGGCCATTCCCCAACTGATATATATTCACACCGCGCCCATGCCGCATGCCTCTCCTTTGAAATGTCATCAGGTACGAATAAAATAATTGTCAATTGTGGCACTCCAGCCCATCACCAGTTCAAATTAAGCCAGGCGGCCCGCTCCACAGCGGCCCATTCCACTGCTATTATCAACGACACATCAACGTGCCAATTCCAAAAAAACTATATCCCAACCTCAAACGACAGTGCGCTAATTTCCCCCCCCATATCAACCGGTATAGACGATGTTAAAATACACCGGACATCCAACGATCAAGGTGCTGAGGTAATCGCATCTCATAATGGATATGAAAAACGTTTTGGCATCATTCACCAACGAACAATTCAATTGTGCGAAGGCGGCAATATCGTAAATGGAACAGACCAGTTTACAGAAAATAAGGCAGAACAAAATTCTGACCGATTGAACACAATATCAATCCGGTTTCATTTACACCCAAGCTTAAGTACAAAAATCATAAACAACGGTGTCGCCGTACAATTGACATCATCCAACGGCGAAAACTGGATATTCACCTGCATTGATGCACGAATTGATATCGGCGATTCAGTATACTTTCATCCAAAATCCGTGCAGGCCAAGCAAATTCTATTATCGACAATTATAGATACATCAACAGAAATACGCTGGGTTCTTGAGAAGGTATTAGAGCAAGACACGCAAATTAATGGTGATAACAACCCACTTTCGCAACCCGCAGCGGATGATTTACTCGACTTAATGTCCAAGAAGCAATAGATTGGAAAATTACAATGATCGCTGTAATTGAATTGAAAATATTTGATTTCATTATATATTTAGGCTTGGTTTACCATAAAGTCGTATAATGGCCGCTAACATGTGCCAAAAGGCGCGCGAATATTGGTTCAAAAATTGAGGGCGGAAATGTCTGCATCAAAATCGCTGATTACACTCATACTGCTGGCAATGTCAGGCACCCTGATTTCAAGCTGCACGCAAACTTCCAGGTTCGGCGGAAGCAGCTCTCAACCAGCGCCCCTTACACCCGCCCCGGTTGGGGTCGTTGAATCAAAAGAGCTTGATCCCGCCCAACCCGATAACCCGGTTGCGATAAATCCAGATGGAACAGATACTACGCTGGAGCCAGACGTCAAAGTTGCCGCCGCTCCGCCTCCCGCAGATGGTGGTAAAGAGGTAACACGAGAAGCCCTGATTGGCGCCTGGCAGGTAAACACTGGAGGCTCCCAATGTCAGATATTCCTTGCCCTGACCAAATGGTCTGGCGGGTATCGCGCCGCATCTCGTGGCTGTGCAGCAGCAGCCCTTGCCGATGTACAGGCTTGGGATGTGAAGGGAAAACAGGTTATATTGGTCGATTCAAGCGGTGGAACCGCCGCCAGGCTTTATCGTTCCGCCAGCACGCGATATGATGGTTCTACCGCCGCCGGTGGAGCTATTTCATTCTCACGCTAAAATCTTCAGGCTGTCAATTCAATTGACTATTGATTAGGGTCTCAATCCAACCCAGCCATATTCTTAATTGAGTCCAGACCCAAAATGGCCATTGAACATCTATCCCCTGGCATTTCTGTTCCCGATGGAACCGGCCTTGCAAATGCCTATCAAAAGAGAATTGATGCGGGTGAATTTGACGATGATCCTGCCCAGCGAATTTTAGTTCAAAAACTCGATACCCTACTTTTGTCGCTGCAAAATTCACAACTGGCATCAAAACAAAGCGCACTTGGCTGGCTTTTCTCCAACAAACGCACAACCATTGCAAAAAACAAAGGCCTCTATATATGGGGCTCAGTCGGGCGCGGAAAAACCATGCTCATGGACATGTTTTTTGACCAGGTGAGCGGCATTAAAAAACGCCGCGTCCATTTCCACGATTTTATGCAGGATACGCATGAACAAATTCATGCCCACCGCCAAAAACTGAAGCGTGGAGAAACAACAGAAAAAGACCCGCTGCCGCCGGTTGCACGGGCAATTGCTGCAAATGCGGAATTATTGTGTTTTGATGAATTTTCTGTAACCGATGTCGCAGACGCGATGATACTTTCAAGACTGTTTACCAAACTGTTTGAACAAGGTGTCATCGTCGTGGCAACCTCTAATGTGGCCGTTGAAGCACTGTACCCGCACGGATTGAACCGTCAATTCTTCCTCTCTTTTATTGAATTACTGAAAAGCAATGTGAATACTTTCTGGCTGGATGCCCGCGCAGATTTCAGGCTTGAAAAGCTCGCCCGGGCAACTGTATACATCCTTTCCACATCGCCAACGGGCGCTACTGATTTAAATTTCTTGTGGCAGGAATTGACCGGAACCGTGTTGGGAGGCCGCGAAAAACTATTAGTCAAAGGCCGGGAACTGATCGTACCTCAAGCATCTCGCGGCGCGGCGCGGTTCACATTTGATGAATTATGCGCTAGGCCTTTGGGTGCCGCCGATTATATTACGATTGCCAACCGATATCACTCAATTTTCATTGACCAAATCCCTCAAATGGGGCTTCATATGCGCAACGAGGCCAAGCGCTTTATTATTCTAATCGATACCCTGTATGACAACCACATCAACCTGCTGTGTACCGCCGAAACAACACCTGAAATGCTCTATACCGCGACATCCGGGGTCGAGCATTTCGAGTTTGCGCGCACCGCCTCACGATTGATTGAAATGCAGTCACACGAATACCTTGAGAAAAGCCGTAACCTCGATCATAAGCAAACACATCAAACCGGATAACACAGCAAAAGGGCAATTTTAGTGCGGCATCGTTTGGTATCAATGGCAGCAATAATATTGCTGATTTCAGTGTCTCTGCAATCCGGCATATCACAAGCGCGCCCGCATATTTTGCTGGAAGCGGTTTCTGGGAAGGTGCTATCCCATAGACAGGCCTTTGATCGATGGCACCCCGCATCTTTGACCAAAATGATGACCGCCTATGTGGTATTTGACGCGATAAAATCGGGTGAAATTACCATGAGTTCACCGGTGCGGGTTTCAAAATACGCACTTTCAAAACCGCCAAGCAAAATGGGGTTTCCGGTCGGCACTATTTTGAACATTGAAAACGCTCTCAAGATAATTTTGGTAAAATCCGCCAATGACATTGCGGTGGCAATCGCCGAATCCCTTTCAGGCAGCGAAAAGTCATTTGCAGCACGCATGAACAAGACCGCCCGCAAACTTGGAATGAACGGGACAAATTTTGTAAACCCCCATGGCCTGCACGATCCCCTGCAATATACCACGGCTCGAGATTTGGCATTACTGGCACGGGCGCTTTTTCGCAATTACCCGCAATATGCCCACCTGCTGAAAGTTCCTCTGCTGCGTTTTGGCAATAAACGACTAAAATCTTACAACCGCCTGCTTGGCCGTTTTAAGGGCGCAGATGGCATAAAAACCGGCTATATTTGCGCATCGGGATATAACATTGCTGCCAGTGCAAGCCGGTCCGGTAAGCGGCTGATTGCCATCGTACTTGGCGCAGCAAGCTCCCACGAACGTGGAATTCGCACGGCAAAACTGCTGAATGCAGGGTTTGAAGGAAAAACCGGCAAAAGTGCAGGATCCATTGAAAATCTGCGCCCCTATGGCACATCGCGTTATGTTGCAAACAATATACGTGATGAGATTTGCAAACGAAAAAAGCGCGCAAAAAAGGAATCAAGAAAACAAAGAAGAGCCCGCTGGAAGGCCGAAGCGATCAAGCGAGAGACCGAAAACCTGGTTTATTTCACCCCACGCAAACCAGTTGAACCGGTTGTGGTAATCCTTGGAAACGCATTTGGCCCAAGCCCAACGGGTATCAAAACCGTCGATGGCCACACACCGCCACCCTATGTTCCTATTCCAACAAAAAGGCCAGAATTCCAGATGGCCCGCATTGACGATCTTCCACCTTTCAACAAAAGCAAACTGCGCGGTTCTATTCCGCTGCCTACCTATCGCGCATCCGCAATAAATCAATGACGCAAGCAAACCCTATACCGCTCAGCGTAATCACAGGCTTTTTGGGCAGCGGAAAAACAACATTACTGAATAATTTATTGCAGGAAACACAAATGGCCAATACGGCCATTATCATCAACGAATTTGGTGATATCGGCATCGACCACCTGCTGGTGGAAACCGCCGATGAAGGAATTATCGAGTTATCGGATGGCTGCCTGTGCTGCACCGTTCGAGGCGAACTTGTTGATACATTATTGCGGTTGTTAAAACGCCTCGATGATCCCGATGTTCAAATAAGCAGGATAGTTGTTGAAACAACCGGCCTTGCTGACCCGGCACCGATATTACACACAATCATGTCCCATCCCGTATTGAGTGAGCACATGCGGCTTGATGGCGTAATCACCGTGGTCGATGCTGTTAACGGCAGCAACACACTTGAGGCGCACGAAGAGGCCGTCAAACAGACCGCCATGGCAGATCGGCTTGTGCTTACCAAAAGCCAGTTGCAACCAGATCACACAGAGACAGAATTACTGCTGCATCGCATTACAAGATTGAACCCGGCAGCACCCGTCATTGATCTGAATTCACAACAGAAAACAACCGGCACACTATTTGAAAAACTGTTCAATTGCGGGCTCTATGATCCGGCAAGCAAAACGGTTGATGTAGCCCGCTGGCTCCGCGATGAAGCAATCAATGAGAGCTCACACGATCATCACCATCACGATGTAAACCGTCATGATGCATCCATCCGGGCGTTCACCCTAACCCACGACATTCCAATTGAGGCCTCGGCCATTCAAGCTTTTCTCGATCTGCTGCGTTCCGCCCATGGCCCGAAACTATTGCGGTTAAAAGGCATTATTCAAACAGCTGAAAACCCGGAAAAGCCAGTTGTTATTCATGCGGTACAACACCTGTTTCATCCACCGGCAACTCTTGCGGAATGGCCTGATGATGATCACCGAACACGTATGGTGCTTATTACAAAAAACCTTGCACCGGAATTCGTTGAGCGATTGTTCAATGCCTTTATTGGCAAAGTCGCACCAGATACGCCAGACAGACAGGCGATGGAACATAACCCACTGGCAATTCCCGGCCATTCCACAAAATAGAGGCGAAACCGGCTTTTCAATTACCGGTTGGTTTATGGCCAATTCCAGTCTATCGTAAAAGCTGAGACTGGTTGCCGCACAAAATAAAGATAAATGAATGCGTGCGACCTATTAGTTTATCCATTGCCGGGAGGAAATAATGGCGAAATCAACGACAAAGAAAAAATCTGACCTTCAGCGACCGTGGCTTAAATCTTATCCCGAAAATGTTCCGCATGAAATTTCCGATCTAAAACATTTATCAGTTGCCGGCCTTATTGAAGAAGCGTGCAATAAATACTCCAGCCGGGTCGCATTTTCCTGCATGGGCAAGAACTTGACCTATAGCGAAGTTTTTGAAAAATCGACAAATATCGCCGCCTTTTTGCAATCAAAAGGCCTGGTAAAAGGCGATCGTGTCGCTATCATGCTACCCAATATTCTGCAATATCCCGTCGTGCTAGCGGGTATTTTACGGGCCGGCCTGGTGGTCGTGAATGTCAATCCACTTTACACGCCGCGCGAGCTTGAGCACCAGTTGAAAGACAGTGGTGCAAAAGCCATTTTTGTACTGGAGAATTTTGCGACCACTTTTGAAAAAGTGAGCGGCAAGGTTCCAACCGAACATGTAATTGTTACTCAAATGGGTGATTTGCTGGGCGGATTGAAAGGTACGATTGTCAATCTCGTGGTCAAGCATGTTAAGAAAATGGTGCCCGCCTGGTCAATTCCCGGCCACACCACATTCAACAATGCCATGGCAGAGGGAGCCACAAACGGACTTGTACCGGTTGAATCCTTTCACAATGACTATGCGTTTTTACAGTATACCGGCGGCACAACGGGCGTTTCAAAAGGCGCCGCACTCACTAATGCCAATGTGCTGTCGAACGCTGCCCAAATCAATCTTTGGTTGCAGTCGCTGAATGACGGCAAAGGCCCTGGCGATGAACTGGTCTATATTTGCGCCCTGCCACTTTATCATATTTTTGCCCTTACCGTGAATGCAATTATGGGAATGGATCTTGGTGCAACCAACGTACTTATTCCAAATCCACGTGATATTCCCGGCTTTGTTAAAGAGCTGGGCAAATGGAAGTTCCACGTATTTCCGGGTCTAAATACTTTATTCAACGCCCTGTTGAATGACGAGAATTTCCGTCAACTCGATTTCAGCAACCTGGTATTGACACTTGGCGGCGGAATGGCTGTTCAACAACCAGTAGCAGAACGTTGGAAAGAACTTACTGGCAGTAATATTTCAGAGGGCTATGGCCTATCTGAAACATCACCAGTGGCAACCACAAACCGGTTTGATGTTGCAAAATTTTCCGGCACAATTGGCTATCCAATGCCTTCAACCGACATTGCCATTCGCGATGATGATGGCAATGATGTACCGCTTGGCGAAGTTGGGGAAATTTGCATCCGAGGCCCGCAGGTAATGGCAGGCTATTGGAACCTCCCAGATGAAACAGCTAACGTTATGAGCGGCGATGGGTTCTTTAAATCGGGCGACATGGGTTTCATGAATGAGGCCGGTGAAACCAAGATTGTCGATCGCAAGAAAGATATGATCCTGGTATCGGGCTTCAACGTATACCCGAATGAAATCGAAGAGGTTGCTGCTGCCCATGACGGAATTCTCGAGGCTGCTGCAGTTGGTGTTCCTGATGAAAAATCAGGCGAAATCGTGAAACTGTTCGTGGTGAAGAACGACAAAAACCTGACTGAAGATGATGTGCGTAAATGGTGTGCTGAAAATCTTACCAATTACAAACGCCCCAGATATATAGAATTCCGCGATGAATTGCCGAAAACCAATGTTGGTAAAATTCTACGCCGCGAATTGCGCGACAATTAGGTCAATATGAGCAGCTCAAATGACGTATTGGAATTCTGGCTGAAAGCCGGGCCAGAAGCCTGGTTTTCAAAAAGTGATGAATTTGATGCAAGCCTTAAAAAGCAATTTGGATCTTTACTGGAAAAAGCCGCCGCCAATGAACTGAAAAGCTGGGAGGGCGAACCAGACAGCGCCCTTGCCTTAATTATTGTGTTGGACCAATTTTCCCGCAACCTATTTCGAAACGATGCGCGCGCATTCGCGCAAGATCAACTTTGCCTTAGAATCGCAAAATCTGCACTGGAAAAGGGTTTTGACCAACGGGTAGAGCAGCAATTGCGACAGTTTTTTTTGATGCCGTTAATGCATTCAGAATCTATCCATGACCAACGTCAGTGCGTATTTCTGTTTCATGCGATCAATTTGCCGGATAATCTTAAATTTGCAATTCTGCATCGGGACATCATTGAGCGGTTTGGTCGTTTTCCACATCGCAATTCCGTATTGGGTCGTGCCACGTCCTCAGCCGAACGGACTTTTTTGAATAGCGGCGGGTTTTCTGGCTGACATGGTTACCCAATCCTTATAAACCATATAATTTACCTATAATAATTCAATAACATCAATACTTTAGGCACATTTTCACCGAAACTCTACTGGACGCCCCCAAACGGAATATTAAGCGCTATGTGCTTATATCCATTATCAAGGGCGACATAATTTAATTTCAGGGGAACCGGCAAGTGTCTCATCCGGTGCTAGACAAGGTGGAAAAGGCTATTCCCCGCAGCATTCGCGAGCGGTACGCCCACCTGATTGACCCGTTTTTTAAGCGGGCCGACACAATCATCGAAGGTAAAGATGACCGGGCAATGTCGCAACGAACGGCCCTGTTCGCATTCACAATTCGAGTATTCAGCGCTTTAATCGCCTATCTGTCTCAAGTATTGCTGGCCCGCTGGATGGGCAACTATGAATATGGTATTTTCGTTGTTGTTTGGGTAACAGCTGTAATATTGGGCGGAATATCCTGCCTTGGATTTCAAAGCGCCGTGGTGCGATTAATCCCGGAATATCAATCAACAAAAGATTTCACAGCCCTGCGTGGTCTATTGTTTACCAGCCGTGCGTGGTCTGTAACAGCTGCCACCCTCTTGGCAGTATTTGGTGTTGCGGGCGTCTACCTATTCGAAGACATCATTCAAAACTACTACATATTGCCATTCTATCTGGGCGCAATTTGCCTTCCTATGCTGGCACTGTCCGAAGTGCAGGATGGTATCGCACGCGCCTTCAACTGGCCATCAATTGCCTTATCGCCAACCTTTTTGTTGCGGCCTGTTCTAATCCTGTTTTTTATGGCAATCGCCGTACTCATTGGTTTTGAAATTAATGCGGCAACTGCATTGTCGGCTACGATTATCGCCACCTGGCTGGCCTCAGTCGGACAATTACTTGCCTTAAACACAAACCTGAAAACAGAATTGCCCGCAGGCCCCTCTTCGACCAACACAATGACGTGGATTGCCATTGCCATTCCAATATTCCTGGTGGAGGGATTTTTCAACCTTTTGACCAATGTGGATATTCTGGTTGTCGGCCACTTCATGGCTCCAGAAAAAACTGCCGTATATTTTGCATCTGTGAAAACCCTGGCGCTGGTTCATTTTGTCTATTTTGCCGTAAAAGCCGGGGCGGCACACCGCTATTCGCAATACAATACAGCCGGAGACCAGTCCAAATATGAGGCTTTTATCAGCGATACAATCAAATGGACATTTTGGCCTTCATTGGCAATGTGCATACTATTGTTGATCACTGGCAAATATTTGTTGATGCTATTTGGATCAACATTCACCGAGGGCTATCCGCTCCTGTTCATATTAGTAATCGGCCTGATTGCACGCGCCTCTGTCGGTCCTGCTGAAAGCGTATTGACGATGTCTGGCGAGCAAAAGGCCTGCGCGCTGGTTTACGCCATCACATTAATCATCAATATCGTATTGAATTTCACCCTGATACCGAAATATGGACTGGCGGGAGCTGCGAGCGCCACCACAATTGCCTTGATTTTTGAAGCCATCGCACTTTATGCAACCACACTGCGCAGGCTCGGCATCCATATGTTCATCATACCATCAAAACCCAGTACACCCAGCACCCAGGGGGTTAAATAAATGAGCATTCTGGAAGATTTATTGACCAAATCCGGGCAACAACTTACCGACTATGCGCCGTTTTGGCCGGAAGTAACCAAACCCAAATCATTGGTCCCAATTAAGCAATCCGTCTCAAACCTGACCAGCTCCAGCTGGAATCTAAGTTTTTTGGCTCTGAAAGATTATGATCTTCTTGCAGATGAGATTGCAGAGTTGGCAAGCCATTCACTTGAAAGCAATATTTTCTTTGAGCCTCAATTTCTTCAGGCGGGAATTCACCGTATTGAAGATAAAGGCGTTATGCTGGCGTGCCTGTTCGAGGGCAGTCCCGGCGCCCAAACGCTTCAATTTATGATGCCGCTGGTGGCAAGAAAAGCTGGCATTCCGCGCCATCGTATTTTGCGTAGTTTTGCCCATCATTTTGCCCCGCTTGGAACACCTTTACTGCGCAAATATCACGCGTCAGAAACTGCCGAAACTTTACTTCGCCTGTTGGGCGATCCGTTGCTGGAAATTCCGGCAACGATGGCATTTGACCAACAACGCCTGAACGGCCCAACCGTTGAAGTATTGAAAAACGCAGCTGAAAACCTAGGCCTAGAACACAAAACCGCACTCACCTATCAACGCGCCCAGCTTTGCGCAATCGATAGCAGTTCCATCGACCCTCAAACCTACATAAGACAGTCGATTGGCAAGAAAAGGCAAAAAGAATACGCCCGCCTGCTACGTCGATTAAGCGACCAGGGTACTATCAAATTCGAAACAGCCAAAACTAGTGACGAGGTGCTTGATGCCCTCGAGGGCTTCCTGACCTTAGAGGCAGGCGGCTGGAAAGGTCGAAGCGGCACAGCGCTGTATTCGCTGAAACAAATCGCAGCATTTTCCAGGCAGGCCGTCTCAACTCTGGCAAAATCAAAACGTAGCGAAATTCATACGATGAAGTTGGACGACAAAATTATTGCGAGCCTGGTTTGTTTCAAAAACAAAGGCGAATATTTCACCTGGAAAACTGCCTTTGACGAGGACTATGATACCTACTCCCCCGGCGTGCAACTAATGCTGAATGCGTCAACAAACTGGCTTTCTCAAAAGAGTTTTACAAATGCGGATTCACTTGCATCAGCCAATCACAAAATGATCGACCATCTTTGGCGCGAGCGGGTAGATTTAGGGACCCTATTGATTGATACAGGTAAATCCGGCCAGATTGACAAAGTGGCAGATGCACTTGAACGATATGACAATACCAAAGCGCTAGCCAAATCAATGCTCAGCCGGTTGAAACGTATCATCTAACAGTCAGATAAAACTCCTATTCGTCATCTCGTTCAATTTTGGCAGGCTTTGTTTTGGCCTTTTCAGCCTGGAACTTTTCATTTGGTGCAGTAACTGCGGCAACATTTTCAGAAATCTGTTCATAGCCCTTAATGTGAACATCGCGCTGAGGAAACGGAATGGAAATCCCTTCCTTGTTCAAAGCGGCAAAAATAGCATAGCGCAGGTCGCTTTTTACACTCATCCCGTTACCAACATCGGCAAGATAGCAACGCAATTCAAAATCAAGCGAGCTGGCACCAAATTCCATGAAATATACAATTGGCGCTGGTTCGTTTAATATTCCGTCATGGGATTTTGAGCACTCAAACAGAATTTCACGAACCCGTTCGGGGTCAGAATCATAGCCAACACCGACGGGTAGTTTAATCCGACCCATGCTGCTTTTATGGTTCCAGTTCACAACAGAATCCGTAATCAGGGTTGAGTTCGGCAATATAACAGTCGAGCGATCAAAAGTTTCAATTTCGGTGGAACGAACACTGATTTTACGAACGGTTCCTTCGCCACCGGATGTCACCACCCAGTCGCCAGCTTTAATCGGCCGCTCTACAAGCAATATCAGTCCGGAAACAAAATTGCTGACAACACTCTGCAAGCCAAAACCAATACCGACCGACAAAGCACCGGCAACAAATGCAAGGCTCGTGAGGTCAAAGCCCGCATAAGAAACGGTTACCGCAGCAGCGATCGTAAAGCCTATATAACCAAACACCGTTGATATGGAATTTTGAATGCCTGCATCCAATCTGGTGGTCGGCAAAAACCGCATCGACAACCATCGGCGCATGGATCTGGTAATAATGAGCCCGATAAAAAACACCACCATGGCCGACAAGATTACCGACAACGAAATTGTGATGTCGCCAATTTTGAAGCCAAAAAATGCCGCAGAAATCCATTCAACCCAATCGCGCGCACGAAACCCCCAGGGAATAAGCAGGCCAAGAACAGATATCAAAATTACACTCATGCGCACTAATCCGATGAGAACCACGCCAATTTGCTCGGTGAATTTGCGCTTCCAGCCGAGATAGCTGCTAATTCGATTGTTGATCCGATGATCGGATTGAAAACAGCCAACAACCACCTCATCTATGATTTTCAGCACCAGCCACAGCATGGCCAATATACCCGAGGACAAGATAATTTGATAAGCCGCAAACTCTGCCAGCGCAATATAGCCCATTAAGAGAGCAACCAGAATTACAAATACACCAAACGTAACCGCCGCACGAAGTACAGTCCAATTGAGCAATATGCTCAATCCAACACCAGAACTCTGCTGATCTTCTTCTTCGCGATCAAGATTGATCAGACGAAGTACGACACCTGTCAAAATCGCGATTGTCAGTGAAAACAGCGCTTTCACAACAATGCCGAACTCAAGTGACGCAACCATGGCGCGCCCCGCGTCATAGGTAAACCAGGATATGACAAAGACAGCAATTGCCAGCGAGATTACTTTAAAAACTCGAGATGCCGCATTGTCACTCAATCCAACAATGCGCATTTGTGGGCTGCTTGGGCGGATAAATGCAAACGCAATGGCCCGCGACATAATCGCCACCGCCATTGCAAATGCAACACCATTGACAAAGAACACCGTATTGCCGGTTAGCAATTCAAAACCATTCAATATGGCTAAAATCGCCATAACAAATACAGCCGGCAAAACACCAAACTCAATGATATAAATTAGCGCATTCATGGCACGCAACGAACGGTCGGTCTCGATATTGCCCAGCTTTGTTTTCGCTCTAACCAGCGATTTTCGAGCCAGAACCAAAAGAATAATCAAAATCAGCAGGCTACCAATAAAGACCCCGATTCTATTGGGAGATTCAGTCAATATTTTAGTATTGGCAGTGAATATATTGGTGAGCAGAATTTGAAATCCCCTGCCGAAAAACCCAAGATCCTTGCGAAACGGTTGCCAGAGATTTGGGTCAAGAACCGAATAGCTTTTTGATGTAACCGAGTTTACAAATCGTGACCGCCGCGCTTCAACAATCTGATCACGAATCTGCCGCGCTTTAACAATGATCAATTGGATTGCTTTTACAGTCCCATCAGCATCGGCAAGTTCTTTGGAAAGTGTTTTGCGTTTCTTGGCAATAGCCTCACTTTCATCAGGCTGCCCGTCTGCCGGTGGCGGACCCAATTCGGAAAACCGCTCGCGCAATGACTTTAGTTTCGGTGAAATTTCGTCAATCAGTTTTTTCCCACTGATTTGAATATTTTGCGCGTCTAGGTGAATCTGCTCAAAATCTTTATCGCGAATCCCTTCTCGCGCCAGAGCTTTTGACATACGCTCAAGCTCAATATTCCAACCATCAATATTCTTCTGTGAGAGTTTTTCCTTGGCAGACTGCGGCGTAGCAGCTGCCGCCGCCGCAGGCGCTTGGATGTTTACTTGCGGGGTAGGGCTTTCGCGGGTCTGCGAGAAAACCGGAATGATGGAAAATCCAAATATCATGACGGCAACCACCCCGACGATGAGAATAGTGGCTATCAAAACAAAGAACGCAGAAAAAGAAAAATTGCTGTTAGGTTTATTCTTCATAATTGCACTTCGGCTCCCGGTCTTGTCCGCTAAACTCAATATCAGAAATTCAATTGTTTCGGTACGATAGATTACTGGGCGGGGCAACCCATCTTGTTAATGACAATTTCAGTAAAATCCACTATTCAATGCTAAAACTCACATGCATTCATCAATTATTGAAGGTTTCAAAATGCCAATTATCCCAGTCATATTAAGTGGCGGTTCAGGCACTCGCCTTTGGCCATTATCAAGAGACTCCAAACCAAAACAATTTTTGAATTTTGGGAGCGAGCATTCACTTATTCAGGAAACCGCACTAAGATGCCAGTCGGAAATATTTGATCCCAGACCAATATTTGTCTGCGCCGAGAGCCACCGGTTTTTGATCGCCGAAGATTTGCTGAATATCGGCGTTTCCGCCGACATATTACTTGAGCCCGCCCGCCGTAATTCCTGCGCCGCAATTACAGCTGGCTGTTTGTGCGCAATTGCCCGTAACCCCGAAGCCATTGTTTTAGTCCTGGCGGCGGACCACCAAATTCCCGATATTGCTGCATTTTCAAAAGCAGTTTCTCAGGCAACAAAAGATGCTGACACTGGCCACCTGATCACATTTGGTATTCAGCCAACCAAGCCTGCAACCGGGTATGGCTACATTTTACCTGGCGGCCAAATAAGCAATCACGATTGTTACAAGGTTGAAAAATTCGTCGAAAAGCCAGATCAAAAAACCGCAGAAAAATATATTCAGGATGGCTATTTGTGGAACAGCGGTAACTTTCTATTCAAAGCGCAATCCTTCATTGACGAGATGATGATTCTTGCCCCCGAAATATTAAAAGCCGTTCAGGAAGCTCACCAGAAAGCTGAATCTGATCTTGATTTTCTGCGCCTGGAGAAAGATGCATTTGAACGCTCGCCCTCAATTTCTGTTGATTATGCGATTATGGAGCAAACCAAAAAGGCGGCGGTATTTACTGTCGACTATCAATGGTCAGATGTCGGATCATGGGAAGCCGTATGGGAAGTTTCAAACAAGTCCGATGCAGGCAATGTCGTTATTGGCGATGCAGAGATTGTCGATGGCCGCAACAATATAGTGCATTCGGTCGGCAAATTAACAACCCTTGTCGGCATCGATGACGTGGCGGTTATCACCACCAGCGATGCGGTGCTTGTGACATCAAAATCTCAGGCTGAAAATGTCAAAAAACTTGTCACCAACTTGCAGGATAACGGACGGGTTGAAGCCAATGAGGCTCTGAAAATTTTCCGGCCTTGGGGAAATTACGAGCGTCTTGATATGGATGATCAATATCAGGTAAAACGAATAGTGGTCACTCCTGGCGGTGTTTTATCACTACAAAAACATCGGCTTCGTTCAGAACATTGGGTGGTTGTTAGCGGCAATCCAGAAGTAACAATTGATGATGATGTACGAACTCTAGAGCCAAATCAGTCAGTCTATGTGCCGCTTGGCGCCGTGCACCGGTTGGCAAACCACGGAAAAGAACCGGTGGTGCTGATTGAGGTTCAAACCGGTGATTATCTTGGCGAGGACGACATTATTCGCCTGGAAGATGTCTATAATCGCAATTCGGACAGTTAAATTGCGCAACCTCACTGGTGCTTGCGTTTTTCAAAACATATCGCGTTCATTGGCATTTACTAAATATGCTTTATCTATCTGTTTACGCATGTCTTTATTCCCAAAACCGGTGCCCACTTTTAGGAGACAAGCTTTGTTTGTTGTCGCATGTCTTTATTCCTAAAACCGATGCCCACTTTTAGGAGACAAGCTTTGTTTGCTGTCGCATGTCTTTATTCCTAAAACCGGTGCCCACTTTTAGGAGACAAGCTTTTTTGTTTTCGCATGTCTTTATTCCTAAAACCGGTGCCCACTTTTAGGAGACAAGCTTTAGAACGGTACAGCAATGCGTGCAGCAGAAGACGCCAGTCCAAGAGCACTTTTTAAATTATTGATGGCAACCTTGGAGCTCGATGTAAAAGCTACCACCACATCTCCGCCAAAAAGCCTAGGATCAGGTTTTTTGCCATTGCGAATTTCTTTCATGCTGTATTTGGCCACAAGTTTGGTTTCACCGAACTGGCGAAATACATAAATTTTTGATTCATCAGCCAATTTGGTAAATCCACCCGCCTGCGCTACTGCCTGCACCAGACTGGTGCTCGAAGTCGTCGGATAAATACCCGGCTTTGAAAACTGGCCATCCAGGGTCATACGCTGGCCAGCAGACTCTTTCATAAACACAGTAATTTCTGGCGACTGCAAATAATTTGCCCCATATTTGCGCTCCAATTCAGCTTCAACTGCCGGAATGGTTTTGCCTGCCGCCTGCAATACGCCAATAAGCGGCATTGAAATACGCCCGTTTGAATCGACCCGCACGGTTCGATCAAGATCATCAACCTGAAATACGTCGACCTCCAAAAGGTCATTTTCGGAAATTAGCTGATCTGCACCCTGTCTGGTATTTTGTGGTGGTGGTAATACCGCAACAACCCTCAGGTTTCCTGCGCCTGAACCTGTATTTGCAGACGCCGTATCGGATACCTTAAGCGCTCCGGTGGTATTATTGCAGCCTGAAAGAAACGCAGTTGAAAACATCAACAGCGCAAAAATCATTGCCAATTTGTGAATTCCCCAATCCATCTGCTTTCTCGCATCCAGTTCGCAAAATGACACCCAACACATAGCGGGAAGCCGTTTATCTATTTATTAAACCCAGCTTATGTCTAAGAAACAGAGCCCGACTTACCTATAATACAATTATAGGTATATTCATATCATACAAAGGATTATTGAGCCACGCGAGTGTATATATTATTACCCGGCTCACTGCCTAGGGTCAGGACCCTAAAGCTTGTCTCCTAAAAGTGGGCACCGGTTTTGGGAAATAAGACATGCGAAAACAGATAGATAAAGCATATTGTGTGAATACCAATGAACGCGATATGCTTTAGTCCTCACTCAAATCCCATTCTTGCAAGAAAGCCCTTCTTTTCAGACTTCGGTTCGATCACATGTCTTTCGGGTTTTGGCGAAACGGGCAGATTTTGTAATATACAATCAGGGTTGACTTTTACCATCAATGTTGCTGCCGCCTCACCCAATCTTTTTGCAACAACATCTCGTGCGCGTGAAAGGCCCGGTGGTCGCGACCTGATATTATGCGCATCACTGGCAATAATATCCACTCGCCCCTCATCCAGCATACGTTCCGACCAATATTGAGACCGTTTGCCAAAGGTTCCAGTAATTGAACCAGCGGTTATTTGCACAACAACCCCTAACTCATCCAGAGCACAGATTAGTTTATAATTTTTTTCGATCCATGTCAGCCGTTCAGGATGGGTAAGCACCGGCATATATCCAGCATTCATTATGCCCTTGCATAATTGCATAACCCCCGGCGGCACCACATGGTGGGGCGGTTCAAACAGAAAATATTTGCTTTTTCCAAGGGTCGGCAAAGAGCCATTTGAGAGTTTCTCGGCAATATCGGGCGCGATGTGAATATCACCACCGCGGATTAATGTAAGATTGATATTTTTTTCGAGAAATGCAATTTCAAGCGTCGCAATAAGTTTGGTTATTGCTGGCACATTATTTTCATAAACACCCGGCATGAAATGCGGTGTGCAGGCTATATGAGTGGTGCCATCGGCAACCGCCAAACGCGCCATGGCCAAAGACATTTCAATATCTTTGGCTCCATCATCAATGCCGAAAAGTATATGGGAATGCAGATCAATCAAAGTGCACCCACTTGCTGCTGGGTGTGTCTCCAACGCGCAAAATTTTCAGCGCCGACATTTGCTCAAGCGGGCAAATAAATTGCAACAAATTCCTATTAAACATTGCCTCAATCAATCAAGGCAATCAAGTCAATTACGGGCTGGCTGGATTGCTAACAGCAATAACAACCGTTCCAATCGCAACACCGCCAACAATGCCGCCCATTACTAGACCAGGTAAAAGGCCTAAACCGCCACCTAAACCAAAAGCCTGTGTAGAAGTGCCTTCTTGCACGAGCTCGGACGATGTATTCAACTGATTGGCAATGCTCACATACACATCACCCTCGCCGTTTTTTTGAATAATAGTTGCAATCGAATTTGACGAAATGGGCAAATTACAATTTGAGCCAACTGAAATCTTGGCCGAACCGCCATCGCCGACTGAAATCTGAGAACCTGAAACAAGTTTCGCGCCAGCTTTAGCTTCGGTATAGCCTTGGGCACCAGAATAAAGCACATCACCAGAAGACTGGATGATTTTTCCAATTACGCCTGATGAAGAAACTGGACCTGCAGCACACGCATATTTGGTCAACTCACCCGATATACCACTTGCAGCAATCAGCCCATTAAAAAGGGTTGCCGCAACTGCAACTTTCAACTTATTCATCAAAAACTCCTGAAATTTTGTGCCCACAAATCTTACTTGAAGTAAGGTCCAACTAACGCCCGTCATATTGCAAGTCAAGAACAATTGGTCAGAATCAATGCAAACATTACAATTTCAACGTAGACTTGGTCAACAGTTAGACTTAAAAAACAACATTATTTGATACAACCTAACATTGCCGGGTTAAAATTCCCTGAATCAAGTATAATTCTCAGAATCTCCGCATGCAAATTACCTTTGCAATTCATTCTCAGATTCACTTGATCCTTGTTTTTCCAATGCCCTTCGCTCCTTAATCCGCAATCGTTCCGATTCAGATTTCAATTGACCGCATGCTGCCAGAATATCGCGCCCACGCGGTGTACGAATGGGAGATGCATAGCCACACTGATTGATGAAATCTGAGAATTTCTCAATCTGCTCCCAGTCTGAACACTCATAGCCGGAACCTGGCCAGGGATTAAACGGTATTAAATTGATCTTTGCTGGAATACCTTTCAGCAATGAAACCAATTGCTTTGCATCATTCAAACTATCATTGATGCCCTTCAGCATGACATATTCAAAAGTAATACGGCGCGCATTGGAAAGCCCCTTATAGTTGCGGCACGCATCCATAAGTTCACTCAACGGGTATTTTTTGTTTATCGGCACAAGTTCGTTGCGCAATTCATCCCTTGTTGCGTGCAATGATATGGCCAGCATCACACCGATTTCTTCTCCGGTACGAACAATTTCCGGCACCACACCGGATGTTGAAAGTGTGACGCGCCTGCGCGAAAGCGCCAGACCGTCGCCATCAATCGCGATCAGCAATGCTTTTTTAACATTCTCAAAATTATATAACGGCTCACCCATGCCCATCATGACAATATTAGTGACCTTGCGGGTTGCCCCATCATTGTCGGAGTTTTTTTGAGCCGGCGCATTAACCGCTGCGAAATCTCCCAATCGGTCGCGTGCCACAATCAGCTGCATCAATATTTCTTCTGCGGTCAGGTTTCTCACCAGTTTTTGAGTACCGGTATGACAAAAGGTGCAGTTAAGTGTGCAACCTACCTGACTGGAAATACACAGCGTACCGCGATTTTCTTCAGGAATATAAACCGTTTCCACTTCAACTGGCTTGCCGGCTCCGCGAGGAGGAAAACGAAACAACCATTTCCGGGTTCCGTCGGTAGAAACCTGTTCCTCAACAATTTCAGGCCGCGATACAGTAAAGTGCTCGGCCAATATTGCGCGCAAGTCCTTGCTGATATTACTCATCTGGGAAAAATCAATTAACCCGCGAACATAAATCCACTGCCAGATCTGGCTTACCCGCATGCGCAATTGTTTTTGTGGAATACCGGCCTGCTCAAACGCCGCCGACAATTCTGCCCTATCCATGCCAATGAGATTGGGTTTATCCGTGGCAGCATAATTGGAACGCACCATGGGCGTCTCAGAATTGTTAGATCGAAGATCAAGAGATACGGACATTTATAATAGCCAGCCTAATGCGTACAGGAATATCCCGTCCGCTGATGCCACCATATGGCAAGTCTGTGCAAAATATACAATTGTTTAAATACCCGGGCAATTTCAGATAACGGTATACCAAGCGCCATTCAGGCAAATTAATTGAAATTCAAATGCGCAAAGAGTGTCAATGACAGTTTATTTGCACTTCCCAATTTCTTTCAAGGCAGCCGTAATACCGGAAAGCGAATAGGTATAGGATGTACCGGTTCCACGGCGCGACTTACCTGAAACATTCATCGAACGACCGGCCCGCATTGCGCGTACCAATGCCGGTTCCTGCGCAGCATTTTCCACCCAGGCATTGCGGCCCTTGGTGAACATCGAGAAGGTTTTGCCATCAATATCGACAATCACATTGGAGCCTTCCTTGAAGGGATAGCCAACCTCGACCTGAGGTTCATAGGACACATTTTGTCCAGGCTTCTGACTCACTAAAAAGAATATGTCGCCATGGTCACGATCCGCCGGTTCCTTTTTTGTTGGAACAGACAAAACATAACACACCCGGTTGCCGCTGTCTTTGTAGCTATAGGCTCCCCAGGCGTTAAACTGGCTAATCTTTGTTGGCGTTTGCGCCACTGCCACGCTTGCGGCCAATGCACATGTTACGATACCAGCCAATACTGGTTTGATCATTTTTTCGAACTGCATATTTTCCCACCAGTCATACCGGTTACCATTTGCACCAAAACGCTCCATTTGCGTTTCTTTACCCAAATCCAGCCAAAGCAGTGCTTACCTGCAATTGTGCCTTAATATCGGTTACTATATTATGAACAGAATTGCTAAAAATCAATCATACCCGATAAAATGACACATAATTTGCTAGCTGATTCTCTAATTATTGTAACATCAAAAACGGCAACATTTTGACATATATCGTATATTTATTGTAGCCAGCATGTCCAAATTCAGATTTTACGATTGCGCAATTTGGTGCCCTCAATGCGTTTGCCACCGGCATAGGTTGGCTTTCCGTCATTGTGATCGGCCATAGGCTCAACTGGTCCACCGGCCCTTACCGGACGTTCGGCAAATCGCCCAAGGGATTGCACCCGGTCATACATAATAATCGCCCCTGCCGTTGCCACGTTCACGCAGAAGCGGGTTGGAATTTTCACAATGAATTCACATAGTTCCATCATATCGGGCGAAAGCGAACCACCTTCCGGCCCAAGTATATATGCGGCCCTCAACGGGTGTCGAAAACTCGGCAAATCAATCGCATCATCCACCAGCTCAATACCGACCAGACGGCAATCATCCGGCAAACGCATGTCTGCGACCGTATCAAAAGTGTACCAGGGCATATGATCCTGACTGCGGGTGGTATCAGATGGTGGTTTGCCGATATATTTTCCAGGCGACACTGTGAACACAAAGCTTGCACCAAAGCCAAATGCCGAGCGCGACAAATTACCAAAATTCATTGGTTTTGATATGCCCTCTACCCCAATGCCAAAATAGCCTCGCGCTCGCACATTAATTCTCCAATTGATCACGCCGATTTTCCGTGGTTGAATAATGGCTAACGCAAGAAATGTCCAATTTCCACATCCGCCCCTGTCGAAAATTCAATTCAACTGAAAGAAATTTATGAAAGCAATATTGTCTCATACAGCCGGCCCACCCTCGACTTTAAAATTGGAAGACATCGATAAACCCGTTCCCGGCCCCAAAGATGTGTTGGTGAAAATCAACATTGCAGCACTTAATTTCTTCGACAGCCTGATTATTGAAGACCTCTATCAGTTCAAGCCACCGCGGCCATTTTCGCCCGCCGCTGAGATGGCCGGCACAATTGAAAGTATCGGCGCAGAGGTAAGTGCTTTTAAGCCCGGCGACAGGGTCTGCGGCTATAATACCAGCGGTTGCGCCCGGGAATATATTACCATTCGACCGGCTGCCCTGTCTCACATCCCCGAAGGGGTTAGCGATGAACAGGCGGCCTCAATCATGGTCACCTATGGCACAAGTTATCATGCCCTGAAAGATCGCGGCGACCTAAAGCCCGGCGAAACACTCGCTGTTTTGGGTGCTTCCGGTGGCGTCGGGCAAGCAGCCGTCGAACTTGGAAAACTGATGGGAGCAAAGGTGATTGCCTGCGCCTCCACCGATGATAAGCTCGAATTTTGCCGGGAATGCGGTGCCGACGAGGTGGTAAATTATTCAAAGGAAGATTTAAAAAACCGATTGAAAGAACTTACCGATGGCAAAGGTGTTGATGTAATTTACGATCCCGTAGGTGGCCCACTTTCCGAATCAGCGTTTCGAGCCATTGGCTATTTGGGTCGGTTTTTGGTGATCGGATTTGCCATTGGGGAAATTCCAAAAATTCCGCTTAACTTGCCATTGCTAAAATCGGCAGATATCCGTGGGGTGTTCTGGGGCGCATTCACCGCGCACGACAAAAAAGGCAATCAGGAAAATATCAGCCAATTGCTGGCATGGCTCGCCGATGGCACATTGAAACCGCATATGGACAGTATTTTTCCATTAGCTGAAACAGCCGCGGCAATTGAAAAAATTACCGCCCGTGATGTCAAAGGCAAGGTGCTGATACAAATTTAGGCCTGCTCATTTTCAGCACGCAAATCTGCGTTTGCAGGATCTTCGAGCGCATTTTTTGCAGCCTGCTTATGAGCGTCGGTGATATGGGCGCTGACGGTCGAAATCGCCAGACTTAAAACAGCTATATCATCGCCAAAGCCAACCAGCGCCAAAAAATCCGGGATCATATCAATCGGCATAATAAAATAGGCCAAAGCGCCGAGCAAAGTGCCCCGCACCTTTGTCGGCGTATTGGGGTCCATTGCACAAAAATATGCGGCAACCACATCATCCATCATCGGTATTTTATTGGCCGCTTTGCGCGCCTTATTCCAAAATTTATCACGCACAGAACGCTCGCGTGCATCTTGAAAAGAGCGGCCTTCTGGCGGCTGAATTTCACCAAATTTCACTTCATCAGAATTGCTGGACATGGAACCTCCCTCTTAAAATATGGATATATAGTGCAGTGAATTCAAGTATCTCTTGTTCTGCACCTGAAAATCGATAGGTTTATTTCAGCAAAAATTTGAACCATTCAGGAGAATAATGTGAAACTCGGATCTGATATTTCCGCCGTTGTTACCGGCGGTGCTTCCGGCCTTGGCGAGGCAAGCGCACGCCAATTGGCCAAAATGGGTGTTAAAGTCTCAATCTTTGATATGAATGCCGACCGCGGCCAAAAAGTCGCCGACGACATTGGCGGTATATTTGCCCATGTGGACGTCAGCGATGAGACAAGTGTTGCTGATGGGCTTGCAAAAGCCCGCGCCGCCTTTGGTCAGGAGAATATTCTGGTCAATTGCGCCGGTATCGCTGTTGCCCGCAAAACCGTATCGCGCGACCGGGAAACCGGAGCCGTGCGCGGCCACGATCTTGCATCTTTTTCAACCGTATTGAAGGTCAATTTGATCGGCACATTTAATATGATCACCCAATGCGCGGTGGGTATGTTGGACGCCGACCCAATTACCGAAGATGGCGAGCGCGGTGTCATCGTCAATACGGCCTCGGTTGCCGCAACCGACGGGCAAATTGGCCAGGCGGCTTATTCCGCCTCCAAAGGCGGTGTTTTAGGCATGACGCTGCCCATCGCCCGCGATCTTTCCCGCGATGGCATTCGTGTTTGCACAATTTTGCCGGGCCTGTTTCGCACCCCGATGGTGGAAGGCCTGCCGCAGGAAGCCATGCAAAAACTTGGCTCAAGCGTGCCTTTCCCGGCCCGACTTGGCGAACCATCAGAATATGCAAGCCTGGTTCAGCATATCTGCGAAAATGGGATGCTCAACGGCGAAGCAATCCGCCTCGATGGTGCTATTCGCATGGCACCAAAATAGCGCCACAGCTTCATCGAAATTACCTAAGAGCAGGGTTATAAATCCTGCTCTTGAGTTTTGACAATCATCGAGCGTTCGCGCAAATACGGGTGGATTTTAACCGCTTGTTTGAGAATTTTTTGCGCTGTTACAAACCGTCCCTGCCGCATTAAAATTTGCGCCTGCCCCGCCATCGCACCAAAATGCCGGGGCTCCAGTTCAAGCGCGTTTTCCGCATCGCTCAAAGCCTCGTCAAATTTTTCCTGCAGAAACAGAATGAACGCCCGCTGGTTCCAGCCTTCCGCATAATTGGGCGCCTTTTCAACAATCTGATTGAGCAGTTTGCGGGCCTTCTCAAAATCATACCAGCGCCGCGCCTCCAATGCATTTTTCAGCAAAATTTGAATTTCTTCATTCGGCGCGCGCATCCAATTTTGCCAGATTTCGTTTTCTAGTTCACGACCACGCGCCTCACTGGTGGCAAGGGCAAGCAATTCAAACAAACGGTCCTGGTCAAACGTACCGCTCTTTTGCTCTGAACTAACAATTACAGGATGAACCCGTTCCGGGTAAGCCGGATTAGCCACAAAAATGAACCCGACAAGGATTGTCAGTGCAAGCCCAAATTTTTTACACATCACACTCTCCTTTTATGCGGCGAACGTATCCATTGCCTTTGCCAGCGTAAAATCCAGATCAGTAATGCCGCCCGCATCATGGGTCGCAAGCGTCACATTCACTGTGCTATAGACGTTCGACCATTCGGGATGGTGGTTCATTTTTTCAGCAACAAGTGCTGCACGGGTCATAAAACCAAAGGCCTCATTGAAGTTCTTGAACTTAAACTGCCTGAAAATCGCGCTGCGCCCTTCAACAATTTGCCAGTCTGGAAGCTCACTAAGCATTTCTTGAATTTGACTATCATCCAGTCTTTTCGCCATTTCCACTCCAATCGAATTTGTCAGGCTCATTGTTATTCATTGAATTTCTAATCAGCCTCAATCATACAATAGATTGTAAAATCAAAGATTGGAAATCAAATGCCTACGACCGCAGCAAATTCAAAGACTGCAATATTATTTGTGTGTTTGGGAAATATCTGCCGCTCTCCACTGGCCGAAGGGGTATTTCGCCATGTTGTTGAGCAGGCAGGCAAGGCAGATAAATTCCATATTGAATCAGCCGCCACCGGTTCATGGCACATTGGCAACCCGCCTGATGCCCGCATGATTGAAACCGCAATCAACCATGGAACCGATATTTCCGCCCAGCGCTGCCGCCAAATCTCGCCCGATGATTTTTATAATTTCGACCTGATCATCTGCATGGATCACTCCAATGTTCGAAACGTGGAAGCGATCAAGCCAAATGATGCCAGCGCTAGAATAGTGATGCTCATGGACCATGCGCTTGGCCAGGACGAAGAAGTTCCAGACCCCTATTATATGGAAGCCGCAGATGGATTTGAGCAGGTCTATCAAATGGTATTTAAGGCATCCAACGCGCTACTCGCCAAATTGGATGGCTCAGCGGTCTAATTAAGACCCTCAATAAACCGCTCCACATGGGGTAAAATTCGCTCAATCATCATGGCGACACCCTTTTTATTGGGGTGAATTCCATCACTCAAATTTAGCGCCGGATTGGCTGCAACCCCGTCCAGAAAAAACGGATAAAGCACAACATTGTGCTTTTTTGCCAATGCCGGATAGATCGCATCAAAGCCATTTTGATAATCCTCACCCATATTGGGCGGTGCGCGCATTCCAGCCAAAAACACCGCAATTTTCCGCGCTTTCAGGCGGGTAATCATCGCATCGAGGTTTTTTCTGGCCAATGCAAAGGGCAGGCCGCGCATTGCATCATTCGCCCCAAGTTCAAGAATGACCCCGTCAACACCCTCCGACACCGACCAGTCGAGCCGCGCCAGCCCGCCGCTTGTTGTATCACCCGAAACACCGGCCCCGATAATTTGCACATCAATTTTGCGGGCAGTAAGGGCCAGTTGCAATTGTTCGGGAAATCCTTCCCCCGGCGGCAATTGATAACCCGCCACCAGACTATCGCCCAGCACCACAATTTTCGGCGTTCCGGCAAATGCTGCCAAAACAAAAAACAATCCAATAATCTGTGCGAACCCGATTGAAATTAGGTGTAACTTTACATTTCTTAACAACAATGTGGCTATTCCCGAATTGAATCCTGTGTGACCATGACCATATGGTGATGAATGTCCCTCTAAAGGGTGCATTTCAATTTAGATGCGCCGAGATAGATAAATATGCAAGCAAACAATCCCGTTATTAAACTTGATCAAGTTCACCTGACCCTTGGCAATGGTGCCTCAAAAGTGCACGTGTTGAAAGGCGTCAGCCTTGCAATTGAAGAGGGGCAATCGGTTGGCATTGTCGGGCCTTCCGGGTCTGGCAAATCAACTCTATTGATGGTGATGGCGGGGCTTGAGCGAATTGATGCGGGCTCAATTTCGCTTGCAGGCGAAGATTTCTCCAATCTCAATGAAGATGATCTGGCAGCCTTTCGCGGCAAGAATATCGGCATCGTATTTCAATCCTTCCATCTCATTCCCAATATGACCGCGCTTGAAAATGTTGCCGTACCACTAGAACTTGCCGGAAGAAACGATGCGTTTGAACGCGCAGAATTTGAATTGAATGCCGTTGGACTTGGCGAGCGCCTTTCCCATTACCCGGCGCAAATGTCGGGTGGCGAGCAACAGCGTGTGGCAATGGCAAGAGCGCTTGCCCCACAGCCCAAAATTCTGATCGCAGATGAACCAACCGGCAATCTGGATGAAACCACCGGTGGGCAAATCGCCGATCTGTTGTTTCAGGAACAAAAACAGCGCGGCATGACCCTGGTGCTGGTTACCCACGATAGTGGTCTGGCCTCTCGCTGCGAGCGGGTATTGCAGGTGCGCTCGGGCGAGATTGAAAACGCTTCGCTCGCAACACAGATAAAACCCACGGCAAAATCTCAGGCTGCCCAATGAGTGCCGCAAACAATAAGACTTTTGCCAATTCCAACGGCGCAAACCTGTCGCTTGCCTTGCGCTTTGCATTGCGTGAATTGCGCGCCGGGCTTCGTGGCTTTTACATTTTTCTTGCCTGTATTGCGCTTGGGGTGGGTGCCATATCAGGCGTAAACTCGGTCGCCCGTTCGATCACCAGCGGCATCGCGGCAGAAGGTAAGGGAATTTTGGGCGGCGACATTGCCTTTTCCCTAAATCAGCGCCAGTTCCGCCCGGATGAAATTGCCTTTATCAAGAGCTTTGGTGCGACCTCAACCATCGGCAAATTGCGCGCTATGGCAAGATTACCCGATGGCTCTGACCAGGTTTTGGTTGAGGTTAAGGCCGTGGATAAAGCCTATCCATTGCATGGGTCACTGGTTTCAAACCCGGTTGATGCGTCAAAAGCACTTGCATCAAATGATGATCAGGCCATCGTCGACCCTTTATTGCTCGATCGGCTGGGCCTGAAAATCGGTGACAAAATCAAGCTTGGATCGCGTGAAATCACTATAATCGGCACTATCGATAACGAACCCGACCGGGTTGGCGATGGTGTTGGCTTTGGTCCAAAAATCCTCATCAGTCACGCGGCTTTAATGCAAAGCGGTCTGGTACAACCGGGCAGTCTGATTGGCTGGTCATATCGGCTATTACTGGACAATCCATCAGACAAAAACCTTACCCGCATTATTGATAATGCCGGTAAAGAATTCCCCGATGCCGGCTGGCGCATTCGCTCGCGCTCTAATGCGGCACCTGCTCTTTCACGCAGCATAGAGCGATTTTCACAGTTTCTTACTCTTGTTGGCCTAACCGCCCTAATCGTCGGCGGAGTTGGCGTCGCCAATGCAATTCGCGCCTATCTCGATGGCAAACGTCAGGTCATCGCCTCATTTAAATCTCTCGGCGCACCGGCAAAGTTTGTGTTCGCCGTATATCTTTTACAAATCATGCTGCTTGCCTTTGTCGGCATATTTATTGGCCTGATCATCGGGGCCACCATGCCCTTTATTGCCAAGATCGCCCTTGCGGGCATTATTCCGGTTGGCAGCAGTGCAACATTTTTCCCAGATGCTTTGGCACTTGGGGCGATTTACGGATTGCTGGCATCGCTTGCATTTGCGATCTGGCCGCTGGCGCAGGCCCGCGACATTCCGGCAACCGCGCTTTTCCGTGAAAATGAACGCGGCAACAGCATTTGGCCACGCCCGATCTATATTCTGATCATGCTTTCACTGATATTGGCATTGGCTGGTCTTGCGATCTTTTTTGCCGAACAACGGATGATCGCAATGGTATTTGTTGGCGCCATTTTGTTTGCATTTGTCATGTTGCGGTTGGTTGCCATGCTCATTCAATGGCTTGCCAAACGGGCACCACGGGTAAAATCTCCCGGCCTGCGCATGGCTCTTGGCAATATCCACCGCCCCGGCTCGCTTACCCAATCGGTGGTTTTATCGCTTGGACTGGGCCTTGCCCTGCTGGTTGCCCTTGCCCTGATCGACGGCAATCTTCGCCAACAGATTTCCGGCAATATTCCGGAAAAAGCCCCTGATTTTTTCTTTGTTGATATTCAAAATACCGAACTTGATGCATTCCGCCAGTTTATGAAAACCAATGTGCCCGAGGCAGAGATTCAAACCGTTCCAATGTTACGCGGCCGAATTATCACCCTCAATGAAACCCCGGCCGAAAAAGCCGAGGTCAAAGAAAGCGGCCGGTGGGTTTTGCGTGGTGATCGAGGCTTAACCTATTCATCAAATCTGCCAGTAAATTCGTCGATTGCAGATGGTAAATGGTGGGATGAAAATTACAGCGGCGAACCACTGGTGTCATTTTCGGCTGAAGAAGCGGGCGAGCTTTATTTGAAAGTTGGCGACCGGGTAACCGTAAATGTTCTGGGGCGGAATATTACCGCCCGCATTGCCAATCTGCGTAATGTGGAATGGCAAAGTCTGGCGATCAACTTTGTCATGGTATTTTCCCCCAACACCTTTGCCGGCGCACCACACGCCCATTTGGCCACCATGCAGTTGAAAGATGCCAATCAAACCAAAGAAGAAACCGGCAAACGCGATGCAGAAATTCTTCGAATTGTCACCAACAGGTTTCCAACTGTCACCACCGTCAGGGTTCGCGATGCCCTTAACACCATCAACGGATTGATCGGCCAATTGGCAACCGCCATTCGCGCCGCCGCTGCCCTCGCACTTGTTGCCTCTGTTCTGGTGCTTGGGGGCGCGCTTGCCGCAGGCAATACTGCCCGTGTTCACGATTCGATTGTGTTAAAAACTCTCGGTGCCACCCGCAAAATGCTGATTTATGCTTTTACCCTTGAATATTTGCTACTGGGAATGGCAACCGCAATTTTTGCTATTCTTACCGGCGCGCTTGCCAGCTGGTTTGTTATTTCGAAAATCATGGGTTTCACCGCAATTTTCCTACCCGAAGTTGCCATTGGAACCGTTGTCATAGCGCTTGTGTTAACCGTCGGGTTTGGGTTAATTGGCACCTGGCGTGTTTTAGGTCAAAAAGCAGCACCTGTGCTGCGAAACCTATAAGTAATTTGAAGGTTTTGGGTCGTAAACTGATAAAAACTGCGGTAAATCACGACAAAATAAGCCAAAATTAACAACCTTTAATATAAGGGTCTTGTTACTGGCAGAATTAATCCTCATATTGAGGGCAAGTGGATTGTGATCCAAAACGTGGATTACAACCGATAAACCTATAATTGCGATCAACGTAACG